>NZ_BNBS01000007.1:0-84728 GCF_014656075.1 Streptomyces hydrogenans | reverse complement strand
GGTGCGGAGGTAATGCGTGGAGCGGAAGTACGTCGGGCGGAAGTACGGCCGTACGGGCCCGCGGCCCCTGGAGCGGGCCTCGGGCGGGCCCGCCCCGGGGGCATGACTAGCCGGTAACCTTACTGCGCGGTAAGGCTCAACGGGGAGACCAGCGCTCGTTTTTCATGAGATTCCCGAGCCCGGACCAGGCGAAGTTCATCAGCGTGGCCGCCGCCTCCCGGGCCGTCACCCCGGGCGTCTCGTTGGCCCAGGTCGCCAGCGACTCGGCGGAGCCCACCAGGGCCTGCGCCAGCGCCGCCACGTCCCGGTCACCGATCTCGACCGGCCCGTGCGCCGCCCGCGCCGCCTCCCCGATCAGTCCGGTCACGAAGTCGGCGATCTCCTCCCGCATCCGCGCCGCCTCGGTCGCGAAGGGTTCGCCCTGGGTCCGGGCGTGCCGGCTGAGCACCGCCCACGCGTCGGGGTGGTCGGCGGCGTGCCCGAAGAACGCCAGGAGCCCCGCCCACAGCCGCTCGTCCGGCGGCACGGACACGTCGGTGACGACCTCGGCCACGGCCGCGAGCAGCGCCTGCGCCTCGCGCCGGATGCAGGCGGTGAAGAGTTCTTCCTTGGAGTTCAGGTACAGATAGACGAGCGGCTTGGACACCCCCGCCAGCTCGGCGATCTCGTCCATCGAGGCCGCCTGGTAGCCGTGCCGCGCGAAGCACGCCACGGCGGCGTCCATCATCTGCCGCTCCCGCACGGCCCGCGGCAGCCTCTTGGTCCCCGCCACGCCCATCTCCGCCCTGCGTCCGTCTCGTTTCCATGATCGTCCGAACGCTCCGCAAAGCCTACGTGCCCCCCGCCCGGACGGGGGCGAGGGGCACGGAGGTGTGCGGGGCGTACGGGAGGGGGTCAGGCCGCGGCCACGACCGCCTTCTCCGGCGCGGCCTCGCGGGCGTCCTCGGGGCCGTCGATCGGGGACGCCGAGGCGTTCTCGTACGCGGTGTGGTCGAGGATCTTCTCGCGGGCGGAGACGATCACCGGGACGAGCGCCTGGCCGGCCACGTTGGTGGCGGTGCGGATCATGTCCAGGATCGGGTCGATCGCCATGAGCAGGCCGACGCCCTCCAGGGGGAGGCCCAGGGTGGAGAGGGTGAGGGTCAGCATGACCGTCGCGCCGGTCAGACCGGCGGTGGCCGCCGAGCCGATGACCGAGACGAAGGCGATGAGCAGGTACTCCTTGACGCCGAGCTGGACGTCGAAGATCTGCGCGATGAAGATCGCGGCGAGCGCCGGGTAGATCGCGGCGCAGCCGTCCATCTTGGTGGTGGCGCCGAACGGGACGGCGAAGGAGGCGTACTCCTTCGGGACGCCGAGGCGCTCGGTGACCTTCTGGGTGACCGGCATGGTGCCGACCGAGGAGCGGGAGACGAAGGCCAGCTGGATCGCGGGCCAGGCGCCCTTGAAGAACTGGAGCGGGTTCACCTTGGCGACGGTCGCGAGCAGCAGCGGGTAGACGCCGAAGAGGACCAGGGCGCAGCCGATGTAGACGTCGGCGGTGAAGGTCGCGTACTTGCCGAGGAGGTCCCAGCCGTAGTTGACGATGGCCTTGCCGATGAGGCCGGCGGTGCCGATCGGGGCGAGGCGGATGACCCACCACAGGGCCTTCTGGAGCAGCTCCAGGATCGACTCGGAGAGGGAGAGGATCGGCTGGGCCTTCTCGCCGAGCTGGAGGGCGGCGATGCCGGCGACGGCGGCCATGAAGACGATCTGGAGGACGTTCAGCTCGGTGAAGGGCGTGATGACGTCCGTCGGGATGATGCCGGTGAGGAAGTCGATCCAGCTGCCCTGGCCCTCGGGGGCCTTGCCGTCGGCCGGGGTGAGGCCGGTGCCGGCGCCGGGGTTGGTGAGCAGGCCGATCGTGATGCCGATGGCGACCGCGACGAGCGAGGTGATCATGAACCAGAGGAGGGTCTGCGCGGCGAGGCGGGCCGCGTTGTTGACCTTCCGGAGGTTGGTGATCGAGACGAGGATCGCGAAGAAGACGAGCGGGGCGACGGCCAGCTTCAGGAGCTGGACGAAGATGCCGCCGACCTGGATCAGGGTCTCCTTCAGCCAGTCGACGTCCTGGCTGCGGGCGATCCAGCCGAGCAGCACGCCGAGGACGAGACCGGCGACGATCTGGGCCCAGAACGGGACCTTGGGTATCCGGGACGAGGGCTTGGCCTCGGTGGCGGACGCGGACGCGGACACGGACACACTCCACAGATGCGTATCGGGGAATACGGGACGGGGGGTGCGGCACTCTCCCGCGCTCTCGCACGGGGGGCCGCTGCATGCTGCCGGGGAGGCCGGGGCCTCAGGACTCGCGGCGACAACAGGCCGCGGACATACAGCGGCAGAGATCGACGTGCAGGCGCGCCACGAGCGGGATGCCCGGGGCGTGAAGGAGGCGCACTGCTGTCGTCATGGCCGATACGTTAACACTTGAACTTTGAGAACCTCAAAGCTGTTCTTTGAGATCAAAAACCGGCCACCGCTGTCCCGAAACGAGAAAGCCCCTGATGGGAGCGGTAACGCTCACATCAGGGGCTCACGATCTGTGAGGAACCTTACGCTCCTCCTACACGACTCCCCCGCACCTACACCGAGGGAAGCCGGTACGTGAGGTGACGCCCGGCCGGCACGACCGTCAGGGACGCCACCCGGGAGGCGGCAGGGGCTTCGGGTCGCCTAGACCGCGTCCTCGCGGGTTCGGTTGTCCTGGAGGCGGCCCTTGGCGCGGTCCACCTTCTCGACGATCTCGACGCTCATGGAGTCGCGCTGCTTGCGGAGCAGGACGAAGCTCAGGGGGGCGGAGATGACGAGGGAGAGGAGGAGGACCCACAGGAGGTTGGAGTCACCGAGGCCGCGCGGCAGCGCGCCGACGTAGACGAGGCCCCACAGGGCGAGGAAGCACCCGGCGAAGATGCCGAGCCGCATCAGCGAGTAGCGGAGCATGACCCACTCTTTCGTTCCGAGGTTCCGAACCTTCCCCATACGGGACAAGCCTCCCCAGTGAAGCACGCGGGGGGAGGCCGGCCGACGGCGGGGCTCGGATCGGCCGGGGGGCGCGGGCCGGGCGTCCGAGGGGCGGAAGCCTCTTGAGGACAGGAAGAAGTAATAGTTAGACTCGATCTATGACCCTTACCTTCGAGGTCGATCCGACGGTCGACCCGTCCCTGACCGACGGCGTCCTCGCCCTCTGGGCCGACGTCTCCAACGCGGGCGGGGCCGTCGGCTTCGTCCCGCCCGTCACGCCCGAGGAGATCCGCCCCTCCCTCCTCAAGCACCTCACCGGCATGGCCCAGGGCACCCACCGCCTCCTGGTCGGCCGCGACGAGGACGGCGCGGTGGCCGCCACCGCCTTCTACAGCTTCAACTCCCACCGCCTGATGACCCACTGGGTGTGGCTCTACACGGTGATGGTCCACCCGAGGCACCAGGGCAAGGGGTACGGCCTCGATCTGATGGCCGCCGTCGAGCACGCCGCCCGCACCGCCCCGGGCTTCGAGGCGGTCGAGGCGATCCGGCTCACCTGCCGGGGCGGCACCGGAGTCGACTCCTTCTACGCCAGGGCCGGGTACAAGGAGGTCGGGCGCGTCCCGGGCGCCATCCGCGTGGCGCCCGGCGACGACCGCGACGACATCGTCATGCTGCTGCCCCTGACCTGATCCGGCCGGGCACCGATTGTCGGGTCCCGGGCCGGGTCGCGTTCCTACGGTGGGGACACAGGAAACAGGAAGGACACGCCCGTGCTGGAGGGCCTGAACCGCGCGCTCGACCACATCGAGGAGCGTCTCGACGGCGACCTCGACGTGGCGGAACTGGCCGGGATCGCCACCACCTCCGAGTACCACTTCCGACGGCTCTTCTCCGCGCTCGCGGGGATGCCGCTGTCGGAGTACGTGCGGCGCAGGCGGCTCACGCTCGCCGGCGCCGAGGTGCTGGCCGGGGAGCGGACGCTCCTGGAGGTCGCCGTCCGGTACGGCTACGGCTCCGGGGAGGCGTTCGCCCGGGCCTTCCGCGCCGTGCACGGCGTGGGGCCCGGCGAGGCCCGCCGCACCGGCGCCGCGCTCACCTCCCAGCCGCGCATGTCCTTCCGGCTCGTCGTCGAAGGGAACAGCAGCATGAAGTACCGCACCGTGGCCAGGGACGCCTTCCGGATCGTCGGGGACCGGGCCAGGGTCCCGCTCGTCCACGAGGGGGAGAACCCGGCGATCGCCACCCAGATCCGCGGGCTCGGCCAGGAGGCGCTGGGCCGGCTCGCCGCCCTGTCGACCGGGGAGCCCGCCGGGCTCGTCTCGGCGGTCGTGCACCTCGCCGAGAGCCGCGAGGAGGGCGTGGAGCTCGACCACTGGTACGGCGTGGTCACCGGAGCCGGGGCCGGGGCGCCGGAGCCGTACGAGGCCCTCGACGTCCCGGCCGGCACCTGGGCGGTCTTCGAGAACGAGGGCCCCTACCCGCAGGCGCTCCAGTACCTGTGGCGGGACGTCTTCACCGAGTGGTTCCCGTCCAACCCGTACGCGAGCCGCCCCGGGCCCGAGATCCTGTCGGTCCGCCCGTCGGAGGACTGGACGACGGCGCGGGCCGAGCTGTGGATCCCGGTGGAGCACACGGGGGGCTGACGCCCCGGACGCGCGGAAGGGCCGGCGGGGATCGCCCGCCGGCCCTTCCGTCACGAGGGGGTCAGAGCCGCATCGCCTGCGGCGTCTCCCGCCGGTCCGCGTCCGGGCCCGGGTACTCCCGGATGATCTCGTACCGGGTGTTCCGCTCCACCGGCCGGAAGCCCGCGTCGCGGATCAGCTCCAGCAGGTCCTCGCGGCCCAGCTTGTTCGGCGTGCCGTAGTTGTCGGCGTCGTGGGTGATCTTGTACTCGACCACCGAGCCGTCCATGTCGTCGGCGCCGTGCTGGAGCGCGAGCTGGGCGGTCTGGACGCCGTGCATGACCCAGAAGACCTTGACGTGCGGCACGTTGTCGAAGAGGAGCCGGGAGACCGCGAAGGTCTTGAGGGCCTCGGCGCCGGTCGCCATCGTCGTGCGGGCCTGGAGCTTGTTGCGGACCTTGCCGTCCTGCATGTCCACGAAGTCGTGCTGGTAGCGCAGCGGGATGAAGACCTGGAAGCCGCCGGTCTCGTCCTGGAGCTCCCGCAGCCGCAGCACGTGGTCGACGCGGTGGCGCGGCTCCTCGATGTGCCCGTACAGCATCGTCGAGGGGGTCTTCAGGCCCTTGGAGTGGGCGAGGCGGTGGATCCGGGACCAGTCCTCCCAGTGGGTGCGGTGGTCCACGATGTGCTGCCGGACCTCCCAGTCGAAGATCTCGGCGCCGCCGCCGGTCAGCGACTCCAGGCCGGCCTCGATGAGCTCGTCGAGGATGTCGGAGGCCGACATGCCCGAGATGGTCTCGAAGTGGTGGATCTCGGTGGCGGTGAAGGCCTTGAGGGAGACGTTCGGCAGGGCCTTCTTGAGCTCGGAGAGCGAGCGCGGGTAGTACCGCCAGGGCAGGTTGGGGTGCAGCCCGTTGACGATGTGCAGCTCGGTGAGGTTCTCGTTCTCCATCGCCTTGGCGAGGCGGACGGCCTCCTCGATGCGCATCGTGTACGCGTCCTTCTCGCCCGGCTTGCGCTGGAAGGAGCAGTAGGCGCAGGAGGCGGTGCAGACGTTGGTCATGTTCAGATGCCGGTTGACATTGAAGTGGACCACGTCGCCGTTCTTGCGGGTCCGGACCTCGTGGGCCAGCCCGCCGAGCCAGGCGAGGTCGTCGGAGTCGTAGAGGGCGATGCCGTCCTCACGGCTCAGCCGCTCCCCGGCGAGCACCTTCTGCTCCAGCTCCCGCTTGAGCCCAGCGTCCATCTCCGGCCGCCTCCCATATCTCCGAAATCAGGCTTCACCCACCGTACTCTCAGCCCTCTTCGGGCAGGTCCCCGACCCGGTTCTCCCACTTGGTGGAGAGCACGATCGTGGTGCGCGTGCGGGAGACGCCCTTGGTGCCGGAGAGCCGGCGGATCGTCTTCTCCAGGCCGTCGACGTCGTTGGCGCGGACCTTGAGCATGAAGGAGTCGTCGCCGGCGATGAACCAGCAGTCCTCGATCTCGGCGAGGTCCTTGAGCCGGCGGGCCACGTCCTCGTGGTCGGCGGCGTCGGAGAGGGAGATGCCGATGAGGGCGGTGACGCCCAGGCCGAGGGAGGCCGCGTCCACGGTGGCGCGGTAGCCGGTGATGACCCCGGCCGCCTCCAGGCGGTTGATGCGGTCCGTGACGGAGGGGCCGGAGAGCCCGACCAGCCGGCCCAGCTCGGCGTAGGAGGCGCGGCCGTTCTCGCGCAGGGCCTGGATGAGCTGCCTATCCACGGCGTCCATAGGTATACGACCTTCCATTGTCCAGCGATACCGCAAGTTTAGGTGTAGAATCTAAGGCATGCAGGGATGCAGCCCTGCGAATCTTTCAGTGGATCAAAGACGATCTTTCAGGAGTGAGGACACCGTGTACACGATCGAGATGGCCTACGCCCGTATGCGCGAGCTGCAGGACCTGGCCAACCGCTCGCGTGCCCACCAGACCGCAGCCGCCTCGAAGCGCGCCGCCAAGAAGGCCGCCAAGAAGCGCTAACCGGCACGGGAGGCTCCTCCGAGCTCTCCCCGCCACCGGCGGTACAGCTCGTGCGACACCCCTGCCGCGTCGAGCACCCGCCCCGCGACGAAGTCCACGAGATCCTGGATGTGCGTCGCCCCCGCGTAGAACGCCGGAGAGGCGGGCAGCACCACGGCGCCCGCCTCGTCCAGCGCCACCATCTGCTTCAGCGTCTGCCCGCTCAGCGGGGTCTCCCGCACCGCGACGACCAGCGGACGCCGCTCCTTGAGCGTCACGCTCGCCACCCGCTGGAGCAGGTCCTTCGACAGGCCGAGCGCCACTCCCGCCACCGAGGCGGTCGAGGCAGGCACGATCAGCATCCCCTTGGCCGGGTACGACCCCGAGGACGGTCCCGCCGCCAGGTCGCCGGCCGCCCAGTACCGCACGTCGTCCAGCGACTCCACCGGCACCTCGAAGGCGTCCGGCTTCCCGTCCGCCCCCCGGGCCAGCCAGGCCGCCAGGTCCTCGCGCCAGTGCGCGTCGCGGAAGCCGATCCCCGTCTCGTCGAGCAGGGTGAGCCGCGAGGCCCGCGACACCACCAGGTCGACGCTCTCCCCCGCGTCCAGCAGCCCCCTGAGCACGGAAGCCGCGTACGGCGTCCCCGACGCCCCGGAGACCCCCACGACCCAGGGCCGGCGACTCTTCTTCTCCTGCGACTCCACGACAGTGAGCCTATCCGGCCGGGGAAACCCAGGCCCGGTCAGGCGTCCCGGAATCGCAGCAGCCGCTTGGCCGCGGTCCGGGCCAGGCGGTCCGCCCGGGTCAGGGGCAGGCGCTCGCGGCGGTAGCGGAGCGAGGGGCGCCCCTCGGCCCCGAAACCCTCCTTGAAGTGCGCGAGCGAGGACCCCGGCCGGGAGTCGCCCATCACGTAGGCGGTCCGGCCCTCGGCGCACGCGTCCTCGATCGCGAGCCGCTGGAGCAGGAAGTTCGCCCGCACCGGATGCGCCAGGTCCCGGTCCATCGCGCCGCGCCAGTACTTGGCGCGGTCCCCGTGCGACACCACCACCACGCCCGCGGCCGGCTCCCCGCCGACCCGGGCCAGATAGACGGCGCACCCGTCGCCGAACCGTCCGGCGACCTCCTCCAGGTACCGCCGGGGGAACTCCCGGGACCTGCGCAGCCGGGCCAGCGCCCTCGGCTCGTGCTGGTGCGCGGCCCACCGCAGCATGGACGTCTCGTACAGCCCGTAGAACTCCGGCACCAGCCGGCCCCCGCGGCCGACCTCCACCTCGACGGCCGACCGCTCGCCCCGGCGCACGTCCCGCCTGATCCGGCCGTGGAAGCGGCGCTCCCACACGGTGCCGAAGCCTCCGTCCAGTTCCAGGACGTACGTGGTCAGGGCCTCGACGGCGAAGCCCGGCGGCGCGGCGGACGCCCACACCGGGTCGGCGTCCGGCCCGCACCGCACGCCGACCCGCAGCGCCGGGCGCCGGGCCAGGTCGCCGAGGACGACCGCGGCCTCCTCCGCGTCGGGCGGGCCCGGGGCGGACAGGGGGCCGCCGATCCCCCAGCCGGACGGCCAGGACTCCTCGGCGGTCAGGTACCGGGGCAGCCCCCGCCGCCGGACGAGCGGGACCACGACCCGGCGGCCGCCGCCGAAGACGTACAGCCGGCTGGCGTCCTCGAAGGGGGCCGTCGCGCAGAGGCTGTCGAGCCACGTCGGGGTCTGTGTGACCAGCGCGGCCGGGTCCTCCCCGGCCAGCCGCCACCAGACCTCGCGCGGCGCCGGCGAGGTGACCCGCACCGGGCCCGCCGCCGTGGTCCGGGTGAGCACCTCCACCGTGCTCACCGCCGCGCCACCTCGGTGAGGACCGGCACCACGTTGCCGTGCACCCAGCGGCGGCTGCGGCCGTAGCGGGCGGACTTGGCGGCGTTCCCGGCCACGTGCCACAGCCAGGTGAGCAGCGGCAGCAGGGCGCCGTCGGGCTCCTGGCCCGGCGGCGGCACGTCGGAGTGGGCGAGCAGGGCGCGGTCCTCGGGGAGCAGGCCGCCGCGGCGCACCGCGTCGGCCACGATCCGCCCCAGCTCCCGCCGCTCGCGCTGCTGCCGCAGGGTGAGGACGAACAGATAGGAGTCGACGGCGCACGGCCCGTCGGGGCGGGAGTCCGCCCAGTCGATCACGCCGGACAGCGCCCCGCTCTCCTCGTCGACCAGGATGTTCCCCGGGTGGTAGTCGCCGTGGGTCCTGGCGGCGGTCAGGGTGCGCCCGGCCAGACCGTCGTCGAGCCGCTCCCGCAGGGCCCGCACGGCGGCCGCGCCCCGGGGCGCGGCGCACCAGGGGACCTGCTCGGCGAGCACCGCGAGGCGGGCGTCCACCCAGTCGGCGGTACGGCGCCCGGCCCGCTCCGGGTGGCCGGTCGCGCGGTGCAGGGCGGCGACGGTGCCGAGCGCCGCGACGGCCAGCGGGCGGGTCCGGCCGAGGGCGCGGCGCAGCACGGCGTCGCCCTCGACGCCGGGCAGGCAGCGTTCGGCCACGAGCAGCAGCCGGCCGTGGTGGCGCAGCTCCTCGGCCGCGGGCAGCAGCCGCCGCCAGTCGCCGACCCGGTCGTCGCCGGTCAGCTCGCGCAGCGCGGCGCAGCCGTGGGTGAGGGAGCCGGCGGCGCGGACGCTGCGCGGGTGCTTGATGACGAGCGGTTCGGCGGCGCGGTCCTCCAGGCGGAAGACCAGCAGGTCGGAGACGGTCCGTTCCAGCCGGTGCAGATCGCGGAAGCGGACGCGTCCGCCGCGCAGCAGGACGGCGAGGCGGTGGGCGCGGACCAGGTCCGAGGGGCGGGTCAGCAGCGGGTTCGGGTCGAGCGGCAGGAGGCCGCTCAGGGCCGCCCCGCCGGTTCCGGGCCGCTCCCCCGGCACGGTCCGGGGGGCCGCGGTGTCCACGGGTCCTCCCGGCCAACCGATCGTATGAATCAGGACAATTCACCGGATGTTTCACTCTAGCAAGGGGGTGCCGCCCGGCGCCCGCCAAGGATCGCTCCCCGGCGCCGGCCAAGGGGTTGCTCCCCGGCGCCGGCCAAGGATTGCGCCCCGGTGCCCGCCCGGAGCGGAAGCCCCACCCGCCCCGCCGACGCGTTTCCGCCACCCGCCCGCCCCGCCGACGCGTTCCACCATCCACTCCACCCCGCCCCGCCCACGCGTCCCGCTACCCGTCCCGCCCCGCCCCCGGGCGCCGGTCCGTCCCGCCCCGCACCTCGCGGCCGAGCCTGCGGGCGACGGCGCCGAGGAAGCGGACCGCCTCGACGGCGGCGGGCAGCGGGTCCTCGCCGCTGAGCCAGGCGCGCTCGGTCCCGGGGACCGGCAGCAGGGCGGGCGGGAGCCGGTGTTCCTCGCGCAGCCAGGCCAGCACCGACGGCAGGTCGAGCTGGCCGGCCACGAACACCCGCCCCTCGGCCTGGGGGCGGGGCGGCACCGCACGGCCCGTCAGGTCGAGGTGCATGGCCCGGACGACGTCCACGCCGTCGGTGTTCTCGAACAGCCGGAACTGGGCGCCGGTCCGCGGGTTGAAGTCCACCAACTTGTAGCGCTCGTCGCGGCGGTCGTAGCGCCAGTCGAGGTCCGCCGCGCCGCTGTAGCCGACGCGGCGGACGAGGTCCTCGGCCAGCCGGGCGAGGACGGGGTTGGCCAGCGCCACGGCCCGGGTCGTCACCCCGGCGTGCGGCGGCCAGGACCGCAGCTTGAGACCGGTGAAGGCGACCCGGGGCTCGCCGCCGGCCCCGCAGTACAGGTGGGTGATCCAGTCCTCGGCCCACTCGCGCGGGATGTACTCCTGCACCAGGAGCGGGGGCAGGACGCCCGGCGCGAAGCGGTCCAGGAGCCCGCGCTCGTCGCGGACGGCCGTGGTGCCGCCCACCGCCGGGTCGCGCAGCCGGGTCCACGCGTCGCGGTTCTTCAGCACGACGGGGAAGCCCAGCTCCCGCCCGGCGTCGACGAGTTCGTCGCGGTCGACGGGCACCCTGGTGCGCGGCGCGGCGACCCCCAGTTCCTCGCAGAGGGCGTGCAGGCTCGCCTTCCCGGCGAGGAGGCGCGGCAGCCCCGGTTCGACCCGGGGCAGCAGGAAGCACTCCGAAAGGATCTCGGCGTGCTCGGCGAGGAGGATCGCGGCCTCGTCGTCGGTCGGCACGGGCACGCAGGGCGCGCCCACGGACCGGCCGACGTCGAGCAGGGCGGCGACGAGCGCGTCCTGCCGCTCCAGGCCGGTGGTCGGGCGGACGAAGGCGCGGGACAGGTGGCGGGAGAGGGCGACGGGGGTGAGCCGGTCCTCGACGAGGGCGTGGACGGTGACGCCCGCCCGGCCGAGGGTGCGCACCACGCCGAGCCCGCCGTGGTGCTGGGGGTACGTGCCGACCTTGGCGAGGAGCGCGGGCACCGCCGGGTCGAGGTGCGGGGCGTCCGGGGCGCTCGGCCTCACGGCTCTCCCTTCGGTGCCTTCCGGGCTCGACGTTCCCATCGGGCCCCACAGCAGGGGACGTTCTAGAATCACACCATAATGTCCATTTTGCGGCTTACCGGAAGATGGGGCCCCGCCGAACAGGTCACGGACGTGTTCCGGTGAGCGGGTACCACCGCCGGGCCCGCACCGAGGCCGCCGGACCGGGGAGCGGTCGGGACGCCCCGGACGGCGCCACCGCCCGCCCCGGAAGCCCGGGAAGCCCGGAGGATCCGGAAGGCCCCGGACCCGGCGACGGCCCGCACGGCCCCGCACGGTCCGACCCCGCACCGCCCCCCGCCCGGACCCGCGCGACCACCGTCCGCGTCTGGACCGCCCGCCTGATCCTGCCCCTCTCGGTCGCCCTCTGGCTGCTGTCGCTCCGCGCCGTCCCGCTCGACCGGATGCGCGACCTCGGGCTGCTCCAGGTGCTGCCCCCGCTCTTCTGGACCGCCGCCGCCCTGCTCACCCTGGGCTTCTGCCTGGCCCTCGGCGACCGCCGCACCCACAGCGCCTGGCTGACCGGCTACGTCCTCGCCCTGATCGCCCTGATCCACGCCACCCCCACGCTCCTGTACCCGACCCTGCGCTACTCCTGGGCCTGGAAACACCTCGCGGTCATCGACGCGATGATCCGGCACGGCGGCGAGGTGCCGGACGCGGGCAAGTTCTCCGTCTACAACGACTGGCCGGGCTTCTTCCAGCTCCACGCGCTGTTCCTGCGGACCACCGGACTGGACTCCGCGGTCGGCTACGCCTCCTGGACCCCGCCGTTCGCCAACGCCCTGCTGCTCGCCCCGCTGCTCCTGCTGTACCGCTCCGTCACCCGCGACCGGCGGATGGTGTGGGGCGCGGTCTGGATCTTCTACAGCTGCTCCTGGGTCGGCCAGGACTACTTCGCGCCGCAGTCCTTCGCCTTCCTGCTCTTCCTCACCGTGATGGCCCTCCTCTTCCGGCAGCTGCGGTCCTCGGCGCTGCCCCGCCCCGACCCGCGCCGCCGGGACGGCTGGCCACCCGGGCTCCTCGTCGGGGTCGTGCTGATCGTGGCCGCGATCGTGGTCTCCCACCCGCTCACACCGCTGATGCTCATCAGCGCCCTGGCCCTGCTGTCCCTGCCCCGCCGCAGCCGGCGGCTCGCCGTGCCCGTGCTGATCGCCGCCGTCGTCCTCACCGCCGTCTGGGACGCCACCGTCGCCCGGTCGTACATCTCCGTCAACATCACCAACCTCATCCAGTCCCTCACCGAACCCGACAAGAACGTCTCCTCCGGGCTGGCCGCCCTCGGCGACGCGGCGCCGGGCCAGATCCTGCTGTCCTGGGTCGACCGCGGCCTGTCCGCAGCGGTCGCCGTCCTGGCCCTGGCCGGCCTGCTCGCCCGGCGGTGGACCCGGCGCACCGGCCTCCCGCTGCTGGCCGCCGCCCCGCTGCCGCTGCTCGCCGTCAACGCCTACGGCGGCGAGATGCTCTTCCGGGCCTACCTCTTCGCGCTGCCCGCCGCCGCGTTCCTGGTGGCCGCGCTGCTGCTGCCGCCGGGCGCCCGGCGGCCCGTCCCGTACACCCTCGCCGTCTACCCGCTGATCCTCGCCATGACCGGCGCGCTGTTCTTCGGCTACTACGGCAAGGAGGCGGTGAACCACTACACGCTCGACGAGGTGGCCGCCGCCCGCTACGTGGTCGAGCACGCCCCGCCGGGCTCGACGATCGTCACCCTCACCGCCGACGTGCCCGACCTCGACCTCGACTACGAGGTGCACCGCAGGGTCCAGCTGGCCTACCAGGATCCGGACGACCAGCGGGTGCTGGTGCGCGACCCGCTGGAGGGGGTGACCGGCTTCGTCTTCGGCGCCACCGAGGAACGGCCCGCGTACGTCGTCCTCAGCCGGGCCCAGGACATGAACCTGTACGTCACCGGAGCCCTGCCGACGGAGGTGTCGGGGCGGCTGCGGACCGCGCTGGACGGCGCCCGGGGCTTCACCCTCGTCTACGAGAACGACGACGCGGCCGTCTACCGCTACGTGACCCCGCCACCGCGCTGAGGAGACCCGCCATGACGCCCCTACGGCCGGTGCTCGCCGTCTCCGGATGGCTCGCGCTGCTCGCCTCCGTGACGCTGCCGGACGCCGCCCCCGTCCGGGTCGCCGCCGTCACCGCCTTCCTGCTCGTCTGCCCGGGGCACGCGGCCCTCCTCGCCCTGCGGCCGGCCCGCACCCGGCGGTCCGGACACCCTGCCGACCGCCTGGAGACCGCTCTCCTCACCCTCGTGCTCGGCCTCGCCCTGGCGACGCTGGTGGCCGTGACGCTCTTCCTCTGCGGCGTCTTCACCGCCACCCGCTCCCTGCTCGTGCTCGCCGCCCTGACCTCGGTCCTCGCCCTGCTGCCGCACCGGTCCGGCGCGCGGAACCGGGACTCCCGGGTGCACGCTGGTTGAGGAGCCTCCCCGCCCCGCGGGACGCGCAGGAGAGGAGACGCGCCATGGCCCAGGAACCGCCCCCGCCCGCCGGGACCGCCCGCCGCCGGCTGCCCGTCGTGGTCGTCGGGGCCGGCCCCTTCGGACTCTCCACCGCCGCCTGGCTGGACGCGGCCGGCACACCGGTCCGCGTCTTCGGCACCCCGATGGGGACCTGGCGGACCCACATGCCCGAGGGCATGTTCCTCAAGTCGGTGCCGGCCGCCTCCTCGCTCTCCGCGCCCGGGGACGGGCACCGCTTCGCCGACTTCCGCGCCGCCCGGGGCCGCCGCCCGGTGGGCGACACCTATCCGATCCCGGTGGACGAGTTCATCGCGTACGGCCACTGGTTCCAGGAGCGGCTGGTGCCGGGCGTGGAGCCCACGACGGTGTGCGGGGTGCGGGCCGACGGCGACGCCTTCGGCGTCCTCCTGGACTCCGGCGAGGAGGTCGCGGCGCGGGCCGTGGTGGTCGCCACCGGCCTCGTGGCCTACGCCCACCGGCCCGCCGGACTGGCCCCGCTCGCCGAGGCGGGCCTCGCCTCCCACACCTGCGACCACCGCGACCTGGCCGCCTTCGCCGGGCGGAGCGTCGCCGTCCTCGGCGCCGGCCAGTCGGCCCTGGAGAGCGCCGCGCTGCTGCGCGAGGCGGGTGCCCGGCCCGTCGTCGTCGCCCGGACCGGCGCCCTGCTGTTCGGCGACCCGCCGCCGACCGCCCGGCCGTCCGCCCGGCCCTGGTACGACCGGCTGCGCAAGCCCGGCTCGGCGCTCGGCCCGGGCTGGTCCCTGTTCGCGGTCAGCCGCGGCCCCGCCGCCTACCGCCACCTGCCGCTCCCCGTCCGCGCCCACGTCCTGCGCACGGTGCTCGGGCCGTCCGGCGCCTGGTGGCTGCGGAGCCGGGTGAACGGACGCCTCCCGGTGCTGTGCGGGCGCAGGATCGTCTCGGCCCGGCAGCGGGACGGCGCCGTCCGCCTGGAGCTGGTGGACCGGACGGGCCGTCACGACGTCCTGGACGCCGACCACGTCCTGGCCGCCACCGGATACCGGGTCGACGTGCGGCGGGCCCCCGTCCTGGAGCCGGCGCTGCGGGAGGCGGTGCGCATCCTGCCGGGCGGCGCGCCCGTGCTGTCGGCGGGCTTCGAGTCCTCGGTCCCCGGCCTGTACTTCACCGGGCTCGCCGCGGCCCCCACCTTCGGCCCCGTGCTGCGCTTCGTGCACGGCACGGAGTTCTCCGCCCACCGGCTCGCGGCCTCGGCCGCGGGCGGGGACCGGTGACCGTGCGGGGCACCCGCGGACCCCTGAGGCGGGCGGCCCTGACGCTGGCCTCGGCCCTCCTGGTGACCGCCACCGCCACCGCCTGCGCCGAACCGGCCGGCGGGCCGGCGGCCGCCGAGGCCGTCACGACGTCCTCCACCGGCCCGCCCGCGCCCGGCACGTGGCGGCTCGTCCTGGACGACGGCTTCGACGGGACGGAGCTCGACGGGCGGACGTGGACCACCTGCTACGACTGGAACGACGACGGCTGCACCAACAGCGGCAACGACGAACTCCAGTGGTACCTGCCGGAACAGGTCGCGGTGCGGGACGGCGAACTGGTCCTCACCGCCGAGCGCCGCGAGACGCGCGGCAGCGACGACAAGAACTACCCCTGGACCTCCGGGATGATCTCCACCGGCCGCGACCACTGGGACGGCGACCCCCGGCGCACGTTCACCTACGGCTACTTCGAGGCGGCGATCAGGATCCCGGCCGAGGAGGGCATGTTCCCCGCCTTCTGGATGATGCCCGCCTCCCGCTACACCCCGCCCGAGCTCGACATCATGGAGTTCCTGGCCACCACCGAGCGGGTCAGCATGTACGTGCACTGGAACGAGCCCGACGGCGAGGAGGCGCGGCAGCGCGGCACGTACGGCCCGGTCGACTTCCCCGCCGGGTACCACGTCTTCGGCCTGCTGTGGGAGCCCGACGCCCTCGTCTGGTACGTGGACGGCGTCGAACGCCTCCGGGTGACGGACACCGAGCGGATCCCGGACGTGCCCATGGAGGTCCTGCTCAACCTGGCGGTCGGCGTGCCCCACCCCCCGCCGGAGACCGTGGACACGGCCCGGATGAGCGTCGACTGGGTACGGGTGTGGCAGCAGCCCTCCTGAGGGCTTCCGGTACGACCGGCCGAGCCGCCCTCACGAGACCGCGCGGTACGGCACGTTGAGCCGGGCCCGCATCCGGCGGTAGGCGCGCCAGCCCCTGGTCCTGGCCCCCTCGGGGAAGGGCGCCACCGGCGCGGCGGACCCCGTGGTCCACCGCCGGAAGGTGTCCCGGTCGGTGTCGGCGCGCACCATCAGCCGGGCGATGCGCAGCGGCTCGTCGTCCGCCGAGCTGAACGCGTCCCGCACCGCCGTGGCCGAGCTCCACCCGGCCGTCCTGACCTGCTCGCGCACGGCGGGGCTGGAGTACCCGTGCGGATAGGCGAACGACACGACCCGGTGCCCGAGGAGGTCCTCCAGCTCCCGCCCGCACCCCGCGACCTCGTCCCGCACCCGGTCGGCGGGCAGGGTGTCGAGCTGCGGGTGGGTCCGCGTGTGGCCGCCGATCTCGACGCCGTACCCGTCGAGCTCCACCAGCTGGCGCAGGCTCAGCATCCGCGAGCCCGGCGGGAAGACGGTGCCCGCCGTCCAGCCCGGGCGGCCGCGCAGCGCGCCGGTGGTGACGTACAGGGTGGCGGGCAGGCCGTGGAAGGCGAGCAGCGGCAGCACGGTCGAGTGGAAGTCGGCGAAGCCGTCGTCGAAGGTGAGGACCGCGGACCGGTCGGGGAGCGGCGGCCCGCCGCGCTGCGCCGCCACCAGCCGGCGCAGCGGCACGATCCGCAGACCGCTGTCGGCGATCGTCTCCAGCTGCTCGGCGAAGCGGCCGGGCCGGACCGTGAACGGCGCGATCCAGGACGGCGGGTCGGGCGACACCGAGTGGTAGAGGAAGACGGGCACGGCGGTCATGGCCGCCCCCCGCCCGCCCCTCCGGCCGGTCCCGCGACGGGTGCGGCGGAGGGTGCCGGGTCCCGTACGCCCGCGGCGGGCGCGGGGCGCCGCACCCGGCCCACCAGATAGCCGGCGACGGTCGCCGTGACGCCTCCCACCAGCGCCGCCGCCGTGCGCAGCCCGCCGGGCAGACCGGGCCGCAGCGCCCGTACGAAGGCCCGCGGGACGGTCGACCGCAGATAGGCGCGCTCGCTGGAGAGCGCCGCCCGGGAGGAACCGAGCCGGGCGACGTGTGCCTTGGACAGGCCCTCCGCGTAGCAGCGGGCGACGAAGTACGCCCAGGTGGCGCGGGCCGCGGGCACGTGGTGGCGGACGGCGGCGGCGGGTTCGTGGAGCAGCACGGCGTCCGGGCGCCGGTCCGCGATCCGCAGGCACAGCTCGGTCTCCTCGCAGCCGAGCGGCCGGGTCCCCACCCGCCCCAGGTCGGTGCGGAACCCGCCGGCACCGAGCAGCGCGGACCGGCGGAAGGACATGTTGGCGCCGATGAAGTTCCGCACCGGCGCCGGGTGCGTGGGCAGCCCCCGGTACGAGCAGCCGACGACCCAGTCGAACTCGCGCGGGAACCACGGCGGCCGGCGGGTCGCCCACCAGGGCCGGACCAGGCCGCCGACGCCGGCGACGGCGCGGTCGGCGTAGGGGGCCAGGAGCCGCGCGGACCAGTCGGGTTCGGCCGCCGCGTCGTCGTCGAGGAAGGCCACGACCTCGCAGCGGGCGGCCGCCACCCCGGTGTTGCGGGCGCCGGACAGGCCCCGGCGCCCGTCGTTCGCGAGCACCCGCACGCCGGGGAAGGCGGCGGTCGCCCGGGCGCGCAGCTCGGGGCAGTGGTCGACGACCAGGACGGTCTCCCGCACCGGCGGTCGCTGGTCCCGCAGCGACCCGATCGCCGCCCGCAGGTCGTCCCAGCGGTCGAGGGTGTAGGCACAGACCACGACGGTCAGGCTGGGGAAGGCGGTCGGGTCGGTGCCGGTGCCGGCGCGGGTGTCGGTGCGAGGAGGGGTGGGGGACGCGGTGTTCACGAGGACCTCCCGGATCCGTTCGTGAGCCAGCGCGCGCGCCAGACCAGCAGCGGCGCGGCGAGCAGGCACATGGTCACCAGCCAGGCGACGCCCGCCCCGGCGATCCCCAGCGTCGGCAGCAGGAGCTTGGTGAGACCCAGGACCAGCACGCACATCACGATCTGCACGCCGACCGCCCAGCGGAGCCGGCGGCGCGCCCGCCACACGTCGATGGCGAGGCTGACCACGATGTTCGGCAGGGCGGACAGGGCGAGCAGCCGCAGCAGGGTGGTGCCGTGCTCGGCGTACTCGGGGCCGAAGAAGGACAGGATCCTGGGCGCGAGCAGGACGACGAGGGCGACGGCGGTGCCGAGCAGCAGGCCGGTGTGGCGCAGCATCCGCACGGTGTGCTCGACCAGCCGCTCGGGGTTGCTCACGGCCTCCACCACGAGGGAGCTGCCCAGGTTGCGGGCGACCAGGTAGAGCACGTAGCCGACGATCCAGGCGAGCGAGAAGTAGGCGCTCTGGTCGGCGCCCAGGTTGTTCAGCACCATCAGCGGGACCACGGTGTACGCCGCCATCCGGAACAGCGAGCCCGCGTAGTCGGCGGCCGCGTACCGCAGCGCCCGGGCCGGCCGCCGCGCCTCGGTCGCCTCGCGCGCGTGCGCGGGCACGGCCCGTCGCAGCAGCACGAAGTTGGCGACGACGAGGGCGACCGCGAGCGCTCCGACCCAGGAGAGCAGGATGCCGGAGAACAGCGCGAGGGCCGCGCCCATGCCGAGCAGCCCGATCTTCACGCAGGCGAAGATCACGTTCTCGCCCACCACCCAGCCGGGCCGCCGCACCGCGGTCAGCGCGCCGTCCTGCATCACGAAGACGGCGTATCCGGCGGTGGCGGCGACGAAGCAGGCGGCGGTCACGGGCGTCAGCAGGAAGCCGAGGCCGGGGGCGACGACGGGCACGAGCAGCAGGAAGCCCATGGCCACCACGGCGCTCACGACGGCGCTGACCGTGTAGCAGACGAGGATCAGCCGGCGGGTGTGGTGGCCGGCGGAGGGCACGAACCGGACGAGGAAGTCGGAGAGGTTGAGCTGGCCGATGCTGGCCAGCAGCAGGGTCATGGAGAGCGCCGAGTAGCTGACGCCCACCACCTCGTCGTCGTACCAGTGCGTGGCCAGGACCCAGAAGACGGAGCCCAGCCCGGCGCTGACGAGGGAACTGATCGCGAGCAGGTGTCCGTTGCGCAGCAGCGGGTCGCGCGGGAACACGGCGGCGACACCGGCCCGGACCATCGCGCCGAGCGGGCCGAGCGGGCCGAGGGACGGCCGGCGCGGCACGGCCTCCGGAGGAGTGCCGACGGGGGCGGCGGCAGGGGTGGCGACAGGGGCGCCGACAGCCGGGGAGGCGGCGGCCGGAGGGGCGACCGCCGGAGACGCGGCGGCCGGAGCGACGACCGGAGGAGCCGCCGCCGGGGGCGCGTGCCCCGCGGCCGGCGCCGGCCTCGCGGTCCGTGGCGCGGTCATCGCCGGGTCCGCCGCTCGATCCGGCGCTCGATCCGGCGGCTGCGCCAGTAGCCGTACGGCCCGTAGAGCATGCCCCGCAGTTCGAGGCGGGCGAGCCGGGTCGGCGCGCCGCCGCCGGGGGCCGGGGTGGCGCGGGCGCGGTTCCGGGCGAGCGCGTACCGCACGCCGCCGGGCAGCCGGCGCAGCAGCGCGGGCAGCATGCGCGGTTCGTGGACGATCGCCCCGGCCAGGTAGGCGCCGAACCCGGCGCCGTAGCCGAACGCCTGGGCCTCCAGGGCCTCGGGGGTGCGGCGGTGCCGGTGCCAGACGATCGCGGCGGGCTCGTAGGCGAGGGAGCGGCCGCGGGCGAGCACCCGGAAGAAGGAGAGCAGGTCGTCGCCGCCGTGCGCGGGGGTGCCGACGCCGGTGGCGGGATCGAAGCCGCCGAGCTCGCGCAGCAGTCCGGTGCGGAAGGCCATGTTCGCGCCGGAGCCGAACCGGCCCGCGGTGAACGGGAAGAGCGGGTCGGCGGACGGGCTGCGCAGCGACCAGACGCGCGGGACGTACCCCTTCGCGAAGGCGCCGTGCCGCTCCAGGGCGACCTGCGCCTCGGTGTCCAGCTCGGCGGGGACGATGAGGCCGGTGACGCAGCCGGTGCGGGGGTCGGCCTGGAAGGGCGCGGCGAGCGCGGTCAGCCACAGCGGGTCGACGAGCGTGTCGTCGTCGGTGAAGGCGGTGATCTCGCCGCGGGCGACGGCGAGGCCCCGGTTGTGGGCGCGGGCGAGCCCGGGCACGGGCTCGCGGAGGTAGCGGACGGCGGGGCCGAGGTTCCGCAGCGGCCGGCCGCGGGTGCGGTCGGGGCGCCGGGGCCCGCCGTGGTCGCCGAGGGGCCCGCCGTCGTCCCGGGTGCCGCCGTACTCCCTGCGGACCAGGTCCTCCGTGGAGGTGTCCGAGGGGGCGTTGTCCACCACGACCACCTCGAACCGCGGGTACTTGAGGGCGAGCAGCGAGTCCAGGCAGTCGCGGAGCATCCCGGTGCGGTTCCTCGTCGCCACGATCACGCTGATCGCGGGCGCCTCGACGAAGGTCCGGTGCGGCTCGTCGAGGCCGGGGTCCCCGTCGGCGGCGGTGAACTCCCGCAGCGCCACGGCCGCGAGCGCCCGCCACAGCTCCTCGGGCCCGCCGCCGGCCGCCTCGGCCATGCCCAGCGGGCGGCCGTGGAACCGTACGAGACCGAGCGCGCGGCCGGACGGCCTGGCGCGGGTGCCGCCTCCGGGGCGCCGGAACGCTCCGGGCTCGGCGAGGTCGATGTCCACGACCGGCAGCGGTGCGGACGGACCGGCGGGCGGCAGGCGGGTCACGGCGCGCTCCCCTCCCGGGGGGCGGTCGCCGGGCGGGCGCCGGGGCGCTCGGAGAGCAGCGTCCGCAGGACCCGTCGTCCGTCGGAGATCGCGTGCAGGTTGGACCGGCCGTTGCGGCGGGGCAGTTCGAGGCTCGGGACCTCGGCGATGCGCAGTCCGGCGCGCAGGGCGTGCACGACCATCTCGGTCTCGATCTCGAAGCCGGTGGCGTGCAGGTCCAGTTGGTCGAGGAAGCTGCGGCGGAAGGCGCAGAAGCCGTAGCAGAGGTCGGTGAGGTGGGCGTCGTAGAGCCGGTTCACCAGGGCGAGCAGGGCGTGGTTGCCGAGCCGGCGGAAGCGGGTGATGTCGAGGGAGCCGCCGCCCTCGACGAAGCGGGAGCCCTTGACGAAGTCGTAGCCGTTCTCCAGGAAGTGCACGAAGTGCGGGATCTCCCCGGGGGACATGCTGCCGTCGGCGTCCAGCATGACGATGTAGTCGCCGCGCGCCGCGAGGAAGCCGGTGCGCAGCGCGTTCCCCTTGCCCTTGCCGTTCTGCGGGATGCTGCGGACCTCGGGCAGGATCTGGGTCGCCACGCGGACCGTGGCGTCGTGGGAGTCGCCGTCGATGAGGAGGACCTCGCCGACGCACTCCGGGATCTGCTCGAAGACCCAGGGGATGTTGCGCGCCTCGTTGAGGGCCGGGACGACCAGGCTCACCGCGAGCCGTGACGGCGTCCTGTCCCCGGCGCGCCGCATGGGGTGCGGGGCAGGGTCGGTGGAGCGGCGGAGCGGGTGGTCGACGGGCCGGGAGCCGTTGCTCCGGGACAGGGTCGGTTGCGTGGTCATGATGGCTCCGGGATCGAGTCGGTGCACGTGTCGCCCGTACTGCGGAGGCCGTCCACCGTTCCCGTGGCGTCCGGCGGGTCGCCCCGCGCATTCACCGTACGTTTACGACGTATATGTACACTTTATCCCTCGATGTCGTCGGGTCAAGGCGAGCGTCGGGTCGTACGGAAGGCCCCCGCGGCGGCACCGCGGACACCGCACGCGAGAGGTTGTGGGGAACACGGGGAACACGTACGCGGACGCGCGGAGGACACCGGGAACACGTACGGAAGGCGGCTCATGGCGAGCGAGAAGGACCCCGGGACGGGACGCCGGGCGCCGGGCCGGCGCGCCGGCGACCACGGCCGGTACGGCCGGCTGAGCCGGGAGCGGGTGCTGGCCACCGCCCTGGAGCTGGTCGACCGCGAGGGGCTGTCGGCCCTGAGCATGCGCCGGACGGGCGCGGAGCTCGGCGTGGAGGCCATGGCGCTGTACCGGTACGCGGCCGGGAAGGAAGCACTGCTCGACGGCCTGGTGGAGGCGCTCTACACGGAGCTGGAGGAGCGGCTGGCCGCCTCGCCGGAGGAGCCGGAGTGGCGGGCCGAACTGCACCGGATCGCCGCCGAGACCCACCGGGTCGCCCTCGCCCATCCGCACGTGGCGCCGCTCCTGGCCACCCGCATGCTGGCCGTCCCGCTCGCCCGCCGCCCGCTCCCCGTCCTCCGGGACCACGAGCGGATCCTGGCCCTGCTGGGCCGGGCGGGCCTGGACGAGGAGGCCACCGTCACGGCCTTCCGGGCCGTCACCGCCTGGGTCCTCGGCCATGTCCTCGACGATCTGCGGCCCATGGTCGACAACCCCGAGGAATCCGATCCCGCGTTCCGCCTCGGCCTGCACCGCATGCCGGTCCGCGAGCTGCCCCGCCTGCGCGCCGCCGCCCCGGCCCTGGCCAGGGGCGGCGCCCCGGAGTCCCTGGCCACCGGCCTCGACGCCCTCCTGGACCGGTTCGCGCCCGGCCCCTGAGGGGGCCGGGCGGGGACGGACGGGTTCAGAGCGACAGGCCCCGGACCAGCAGGTCGAGCAGGGCGCAGAGGAAGAGCGAGATCCCGATGAAGCCGTTCGTGGTGAAGAAGGCCCGGTTGAGCCGCGACAGGTCGTGCGGCTTCACGATCGAGTGCTCGTAGCAGAAGGCCGCCGCGACGATCACCAGGCCGACCCAGAAGAAGATGCCCGCGTCCGTGGCCAGCGCGTACCAGACGAGCAGCCCGGTGGTGACGACGGCGGAGGCGCGGGCGCCCCACAGCGCCGCCGGGATGCCGAAGCGGGCCGGCACCGACATGACGCCGTGCGCCCGGTCGGCCTGCACGTCCTGGCAGGCGAAGATCAGGTCGAAGCCGCCGATCCAGACGCCGACCGCGAGGCCCAGGATCACCGCGTCCCAGGACCACTCGCCGGTGACCGCGAGCCAGGCCCCGATCGGCCCTATGGCCTGGGCGAGGCCGAGGATGGCGTGCGGGAAGTTCGTGAACCGCTTGCCGTACGGGTACACCACCATCGGGATGACGGCGAGCGGCGCCAGCGCCAGGCACAGCGGGTTCAACAGCGCGGCCGCCCCGAGGAAGACGACGACCGCGATCCCGGCCCCGGTCCACGCCGACCGCACCGACACCGCGCCGGTGACCAGCTCCCGGTTGGCGGTGCGCGGGTTACGGGCGTCGATCTCCCGGTCGATGATCCGGTTGCAGGCCATCGCGAAGGTCCGCAGCCCCACCATGCACACGGTCACCAGGAACAGCGTCCACCAGTGGATCTCCCGGTCCAGCTGGAACATCGCGGTGAGCGAGGCGATGTAGGCGAAGGGCAGCGCGAAGACCGAGTGCTCGATCATCACGAGCCGCAGGAACGCCTTCGTACGGCCCGGCTCGGCGCCGGGGACCGCGGCCGTGGTCATCACAGCCCGTACTCCTTCCAGCGGCGGTCGACCTTCGCCGCCGTCGCCGGGTCCGACTCCACCATGTCCGGCCAGCCACCGTCCCGGGTGTAGCCCTCCTCCGGCAGCTTCTTCGTGGCGTCGATGCCCGCCTTGCCGCCCCAGAACTGCTGGTAGGAGGCGTGGTCGAGGTGGTCGACGGGGCCCTCGACGACCGTCAGGTCGCGGGCGTAGTCGGTGTTGCCGAGGGCCCGCCAGGACACCTCGTGCAGGTCGTGCACGTCGCAGTCCTTGTCGACCACGATGATCAGCTTGGTCAGCGACATCATGTGGGCGCCCCAGATGGCGTGCATGACCTTCTGCGCGTGCTTCGGGTACTTCTTGTCGATCGAGACGATCGCGCAGTTGTGGAAGCCGCCCGACTCCGGCAGGTGGTAGTCGACGATGTCCGGCACGATGATCTTGAGCAGCGGCAGGAAGAAGCGCTCCGTCGCCCGCCCCAGCGGCCCGTCCTCCGTCGGCGGCCGGCCGACGACGATCGACTGGAGCAGCGGGCGCTTCCGCATGGTGATGCAGTCGATCTTCAGCGCGGGGAACGGTTCCTGCGGGGTGTAGAAGCCGGTGTGGTCGCCGAAGGGACCCTCCGGGAGCATCTCGCCCGGCTCCAGCCAGCCCTCGACGACGACCTCGGCCTGCGCCGGGACCTGGAGCGGCACGGTCTTGCAGTCGACCATCTCGATCCGCTTGCCCTGCACGAAGCCGGCGAAGAGGTACTCGTCGATGTCGCCCGGCAGCGGCGCGGTGGAGGCGTACGTCACGGCCGGCGGGCAGCCGAAGGCGATCGCGACCGGCAGCCGCTCGCCGCGCTCGGCGGCGACCGCGTAGTGGTTCCGGCTGTCCTTGTGGATCTGCCAGTGCATGCCGATGGTGCGCTTGTCGTGCCGCTGGAGCCGGTACAGCCCCAGGTTCCGCACGCCGGTCTCCGGGTGCTTGGTGTGGGTGAGGCCCAGGTTGAAGAAGGAGCCGCCGTCCTTGGGCCAGGTGAAGAGCGCGGGCAGCAGGTCGAGGTCGACGTCGTCGCCGGTCAGGACCACCTCCTGCACGGGGGCGTCCTTCACCTTCTTCGGCGGCACGTGGACCATCGAGCCCAGCTTGCCGAAGGCCTCCCGGACGCCGACGAAGCCGTGCGGCAGCTCGGGCTTGAGCAGCCCGCCGATCTTCTCGCTGATCTCCTCGTACGACTTCAGGCCGAGGGCCTTGAGGAGCCGGCGGTCCGTGCCGAACACGTTCATCGCGAGGGGCATGGAGGAGCCCTTCACGTTCTCGAAGAGGAGCGCGGGCCCTCCCGCCTTGTTCACCCGGTCGACGATCTCCCCGACCTCCAGGTACGGATCGACTTCGGCCTTGATGCGCTTGAGGTCGCCTTCGCGCTCCAGCGCCCTGAGCAGCGAGCGGAGATCGTCGTAAGCCATACGGGCAAGTATCGGTCACCGGCTACGCTGGACTTGTCACCGGGGCCGACTCGACGCGCCCCCGCCACCGCTTCCAGGGGGCCGCACCACATGCTCAGGGCCTTGATGTTCATCCTGCCGCTGGCGCTGACGATCTATGCCTTCATCGACTGTCTGAACACCCCCGAGGACGAGGTCAAGCACCTGCCCAAGGTGGTCTGGGTGATCATCATCCTGCTGTTCTGGATCGTCGGACCGATCGTGTGGCTCTTCGCCGGCAAGACCCGGCGCGCCGCCGCCCGGGGCGGCCGGGCCGGGCGCGGCGGCTGGGTGGCCCCGGACGACAACCCCGAGTTCCTGAAGTCGCTCGGGAAGGAGGAGCCCGACGACGAGGCCCTCCTCAAGGACTGGGAGGCGGACCTCCGCCGCCGCGAGGACGAGATGAGGCGCCGCGAAGAGGGCGGCGAGGAGAAGGACGCCTGAGGCGGCACCGGCCGCCGCCGGGAGAGGACGCCCGAGGCGCCCCTCCCTCCCCGCCCCTCACTCGTCCCCGGGAAGGAACCCTGATGGAGCTGCGGCTCCTCGCCACCTTCGAGAAGGTCGCCGAAGTTCTCTCCTTCACCCGCGCCGCCGCCGAGCTGGGCTACGCCCAGTCCAGCGTCACCGGCCAGATCCGCACCCTGGAGACCTCGCTCGGCACCGAGCTGTTCGAGCGGCTGGGCGGCCGCATCCGGCTCACCGAGGCCGGCGAGCGGCTGCTGCCGTACGCGCGCCGCATGGCCGAGCTGGCCGAGGAGGCCCGGGCGGCGGTGGCCGCCGGGGAGCCCGCCGGGACGATCACCATCGGGACGATGGAGTCCCTCACCACCTACCGGCTCCCGCCGCTCCTGGAGTACGTCCACCACCGCCACCCGGCCGTCCGGCTCGCCCTGCGCCCCACCCTCGGCGACGCGACCCGGCAGGCGCTCCGGCAGGGCACGTACGACCTCGGTTTCCTCATGGAGGCCGGGACCGAGCACGAGGGCCTGGAGTCGGAGGTCCTGGCGCCCGAGCCGCTGGCCCTGATCGCCTCCCCCGGCCACCCCCTCGCGGGCCGCGAGGGCCTGGTCACCGCCGACCTCGCCGGCGGCGGACTGATCGGCACGGAGCCCGGCTGCGCCTACCGCGACCTCTTCGAGGCGGAACTGGCGGGCGCGGCGGCCGGCGGCCCGGGCTCCGCCCCCGGCCCCGACTTCCTGGAGTTCGGCACGATCGAGGCGAGCAAGCGGGCGGTGGCCTCCGGGCTCGGGATCGCGCTGCTGCCCCGGATCGCCGTCCAGGAGGAGCTGGCGTCCGGGGCACTGGTGGCGCTCGACTGGGAGGCGCCGTTCACGCTCTTCACGCAGCTCGCGTGGCGGCGGGGGAAGCGGCTTCCGGCGCACGTGCGGCTGTTCGTGGAGCAGGCGCGGCGGCTCGCCCGAGAGTGACCTTGAGGCTGGCGAGGACGATCAGCGGGACGCCGAGCGCCTGCACGAGCCCGATGTGGTGGCCGTACACCGCCCAGTCGACGACCATCGCGACCGCCGGGTAGGTGAAGGCGAGCACGGCGATCTTCGGGGTGGGCAGCTTGGCGTAGGCCGCGTACATGAGGACGTACATCAGCCCGGTGTGGATGATCCCCAGCCCGGCCAGCCACGCCCACCCGGCGCCCAGCCCGGAGACCGCGCCGAGGTCGGCGAAGGGCAGCAGCAGCGGGACGCCGGCGGTCACCTGCACGAGGGCGATCAGATGGGGCCGTACGCCGGTGATCCTCTTGGTCACGAAGGTGGCGAGGGCGTACAGCACGGCGGCGGCCAGCGCGTACCCGAGCCCCTTCAGGGAACCGGTGTCGCCCGGCCGCACCCCGGAGACCAGCACCAGCCCGGCGAAGGCGACCGCGAGCCAGCCCAGCTTCCCGGCCGGGATCCGCTCCCGCAGGAGGAGCGCGCTGAGCAGCACCAGGAAGAACGGCTGGGTGTGGTAGACGACGGTGGCGAGCGAGATCGAGGTGGCCGCGTACGCCTCGAAGAGGAAGACCCAGTTGAAGACGATGAAGACGCCGCCGAGGAGGGCGAGGCCGAACGACCGGGCGGTGAAGCCGTGCCCGGTGAAGTAGCCCCGCGCCAGGCTGTAGAGGCCGAGCGCGACGGCCCCGAAGAGGCACCGGAAGAACACCACCTCGAAGGGTGAGGCGCCCGACTCGACGACGAAGACGCCCAGCGTGCCCGACAGCACCATGGCGAGGGTCAGTTCAAGGGTTCCGCGGGTCTCGTTTCTCATGCCGACGACGCTACGAGCGGGGGCGGCGGGGGGTCCACGGGCCACTGGGGCGTCCTTCCGATGGGGCCCATCGGCACAAACGATCCGCTGGAGCGGAATACCCGCGAGCGAGGGCTAGTTGCCCGGGAAAGGCCCGCCCGCGCACCCACGAACCAGGAGCCCCCATGCCGCTCGACACGACCACCGGACCGGCCCGCTCGTTCCTCTTCGTCCTCGGCAGCTCCCGCCCCGGAGGCAACTCCGAGATCCTGGCCCGCGAGGCCGCCGCCCACCTCCCCGCCGGCGTGCCGCGCCGCTGGATCGACCTGAACGAGCTGGACCTCCCCGACTTCCGGGACGGCCGCCACGACACCGGCGACCGGGAGCCCGGGAAGGACGAGGAGCTGCTGCGCGAGGCGACGCTGGAGGCGACCGACCTCGTCGTCGTCTCGCCCCTGTACTGGTACAGCGTCTCCGCCCAGACCAAGCGCTACCTCGACCACTGGTCCGGCTGGCTGAACGCCCCGCACTCCGACTTCAAGGAGCGCATGGCGGGCGGCACCCTGTGGGGCGTCACGGCCCTGGGCCACGACGAGCACGAGGTCGCCGACGGCCTCACGACCACCCTCCACCACTCGGCCGCCTACCTCCGCATGCACTTCGGCGGCGTCCTCCTGGGCACCGCCAACCGCCCCGGCCGCATCCACGCCGACGAACGGGCCCTCACCCGGGCCAGGACCTTCTTCGACGAGTCCACCCCCCTCGCCCTGTTCCCGCACGAGGAGAAGGCGGGCGCGGTGGCGTAGGCCGCGCCGTCACCCCCCGTGGCACGGGCACCCGCACACCAGGTACCGCACCCCCGGTACGCCGCTGTCGCGGGGCGCGTGGTCGCGGCAGCGGGCGTGGCGGCCGATGACACAGCGCGGTGAGCGGAACTCGGGCTCCGGCTCGGGTTCCGGCACGAGGGCGCGGGTCAGCAGGGTCGCGCTCACCGCGTCGGCGATCTCCGGGGTCACCCACCAGCCGTCACCCGCGCGGTCGCGGTGCAGCCCGTCGTGCCCGACGGCGAGCACGCAGACCGAGCCGCCCCACACCGGCCGGACCGCCTCCGCGACGGCGTACACGGAGCGCCGGGCCCCGCAGCGGCTCATCGGGCGACCCCGGCGTGGATGTTCCGCCGGTCGACGTCGATCCCGACCGTGGCCAGCCACAACGTCCACCGCCGACGCCGTGGCGCCGCCGGCACGAGCAGGAGGAGGAGCAGAGGCAGGAAGGGGATCAGGGCGTGCGCGATAAGGTTCTGCACGTCATCAACTCCGTTGGTAGTTGGTGGCCATGCCCCGGGGCCGGTTGCAGCGGTCGCCGGGGTTTTCGTGTCCTCCAAGGCTATAAGCCATGTATAGCTCTGCATAGCTCATCGATGGTTCGCACAGGTCTTCGATGCTTACGTTGGTCGTGTGACCGAAAACAGCCCGATCCCCGAGTTCAACCCGCAGGGACCCCAGCTGGTCTACGTCGCGGTGGCCGACCACATCGCCGCCCGGATCGCCGCCGGCGAACTCGTCGCGGGCGCCCGGCTGCCCGCCGAGCGGGACCTGGCCACGGAGTACGGGGTCGCCTACCTCACGGTCCGCCGCGCGGCCGGAGTCCTGCGCGAGCGCGGCTTGATCCTCACCGTCCACGGCAAGGGCACCTTCGTCGTCGACCCCCTCCCGGAGGAGATCGCCCCGCACCGGGCGTGATCCTCCCCGCCCGCCGGGGAAGGCTCCCCGCATGAACTCCCCCCTGGACCACGAACAGGCGCGCCGATGGCTCCGCACCGCGCTCGACGAGGCGCGGGCCGGGCTCCGGGAGGGCGGGATCCCCATCGGGGCCGCGCTCTACGGGGCCGACGGGACGCCGCTCGGGCGGGGGCGGAACCGGCGGGTGCAGGACGGGGACCCGGCGACGCACGCGGAGACCGCCGCGTTCCGGGACGCCGGTCGGCAGCGCTCGTACCGGGGGACGACGATGGTGACGACGCTGTCGCCGTGCTGGTACTGCTCCGGCCTGGTGCGGCAGTTCGGGATCTCGCGGGTGGTCGTCGGGGAGGCCCGGACCTTCCACGGCGGGCACGACTGGCTGGCGGAGCACGGCGTCGAGGTGGTCGTGCTGGACGACCCCGAATGCGCCGCGCTGATGCGGGAGTTCATCGACGCCCACCCGGCCCTGTGGAACGAGGACATCGGCGATGAGTGAAGCGAGCCTGCCCACGATCGACCTGGCCCGCGACCCTGGCCCGCAGCTGCCCGCCGTCGACCGCGCCCTGCGCCAGGCCGGGTTCCTGCTGGTCACCGGGCACGGGGTGGATCCCGGCCTGCGCGGGGACATCCGCGCGGCGGCCCGCGCCTTCTTCCACCTGCCCGCCGCCGCCAAGGAGCGGTACGCCGTGCGGGTCGGCGGGCGCGGCTGGCTGGGGCCGGGCGCGGAGGCGAACGGGTACGCGGAGGGGACGGCGACGCCGCCGGACCTGAAGGAGTCGCTGTCCTTCGCGGCGGAGGAGCCGACCGGGGACCCGGCGGTGGACGCCGAGTGGTTCCTGCCCAACACCTGGCCCGCCGAGGTGCCGGAGCTGCGGCCGCTGGTGGAGGCGTACCTGGAGCGGATGAAGGCGCTGTCGGACCGGGTGCTGGACCTGCTCGGGGTGGCGCTCGGCGAGGAGCGGGACTTCTTCACCCGGCACACCGGGCACCCCACCTTCGGCTTCAACGTCAACTGGTACCCGGGGCGGGAGCGGACGGGCGTCCCGGAGCCCGGGCAGTTCCGGATCGGCCCGCACACGGACTTCGGCACGGTCACCGTGCTCGACCGGGAGGCGGGGAAGGGCGGGCTCCAGGTCTTCACGGACGCCGGCGGCTGGCAGGACGCGCCGTACGACCCCGCCGCCTTCACCGTCAACATCGGTGATCTGATGGCGAGTTGGACGGGAGGCCGGTGGCGCTCGGGCCGGCACCGGGTGCTGCCGCCGCCCGCCGACGCACCCGGGGAGGAGCTGATGTCGCTGGTGTACTTCTACGAGTGCACGCCCGGGACGACGATCCACGGCATCGAGTCCCACCGGTACCTGCGGGGCCGGCTCGACGCCATCGCCACGGACTGACAACGCCTCGGCAACAGACCCGAAAAGCCCCTCCAGTTCCCAACACGCGGTCGATATCCTTGAGTTGACTGCGACGGGGGTGGCGGGTGCACAGAGAGCTGTACGGCCGCGAGGCGGTCCTCGATCCGCGCGGGCTCGCCGCGCGGCTCGTCGGGCTCGGAGCGTACGGCCAGGGGCGGGTCCCCTTCGAGCACGGCGACGACCCGCCGGTCACCGTCTTCACCGGCGGGCGCGGCATGGGCAAGACCGTGCTGCTCAAGGAGGTCCGCAACCGCTACCGCGGCTTCACCCCGCTCGCGCTCCTCGACTGCTCCGCCGTCGAGGAGCCCGCCGACCACGGGGCCGGCTGGTCCCCCGTCACCGGGGCCCTGGCGGAGCTGGCCGTGCAGCTCGGCCTGCGCGGCGACGCCGTCCGGCCCGTCCCGTTCCCGCGGCTCTCGCTCGGGCTCGTCGCCGTCACCTCGGTCGGCTGGACCCGGGACGACGACGAGCGGGCCCGCCGCGACCTGCTGCGGCTCGGGCCGCTGCTGGCCACCGTGGACGCCGGGCGGGCCGCCGCCGCCTCCTGGGTCGGCAAGGTCCTCGCCAAGCTGGCGGGCACCGCCGCCGAGGCCGGCGCGCCCTTCGCCGGGCTGATCGCGGAGGCGACCGTCGAGACCGTCGTCGAGGAGTTCTTCAGCCGCTTCCGGAAGGCGCCGGAGGACTGGTTCGGCGGCTACCGCAACGCCGGCGGGCGCGGCCGTGCCGGGCTCCAGCAGCTCGCCGTCGACTTCGCGCAGGGCGGGCCGCGCCGCGAGGAGGCCGAGTCCTTCCTCGCCCTGACCCTCACCGAGGACCTGCTCCGCGCCTACACCGGACGGCACCTCGGCAGCCGCGTCGGCCGGCCGCTGCTCCTCCTCGACAACGCCCACGAACCCGTCGGCCGCGCCCTGGTCGAACCGATTCTGCGCGCCCGCTCCACCGGCCGCCGCGACCACACCGTGGTGCTCGCCGCCTCCCGCCCGCGCGAGGACGAGGCGCTGCGCCACGCCACCCGCCTCCGGCTGCCCGAGACCGCCCACCAGGCGCCCTGCCCCCGCACCGGGCGGGTCGGCTCCGGGCTCCTCGCCGTCGACCTCACCCCGCTCACGCCCACCCAGACCCGCGCCGCCTTCGACCGCCACGACCCGGAGGGCCGCGCGCCCGCCGCGCTCTCCCGGGCCGTCCACCGGCTCACCGGCGGCCGCCCGCTCGGCGTCGACCTGCTCGCCCGGGCCGCCGGCGCGACCCCGCCCGCCGCCCGCACCGCCCTGCCGGCCGGCGACCGGCTCGACCTCGCCGTGGAGCTCCGCGAGGACGCCGCGCCCGTGCCGGTCGCCCCCGCGCTCCTGACCGCCCTGCTGCCGGTCCCCCGGCCGGGCCCGTACGCGGTGCTCGCCGCCGCGCACGACGAGGAGTCCGCCCGCCGCCTCGCCCAGGCCCGGCTGCCCGCCGAGTCCCTCGACGGCGACGTCGCCCTCCGGGTCCGCGACCGGCTGCGCGCCGAGCACTGGCCCGAGCGGCCCGGCCACTTCGTCGGCGACCCGCTGCTGCGCGCCCTGCTACTGCACCGGCTCCGCTTCGAGGACGGCGACCACCCCGGCTACTCCGCCTGGCGGGCCGTCCACGAGACCCTCCGCCGGCACTACGGACCGCAGCCCGGCCCGTACCGGCTCCACCACGACCTGGCGCTCGGCGAGACCGCCGAGGCCGTCGCCCACCTGCGGCTCACCTTCCCCGGCCCCGACGTCCTCGGCTGGCTCGGGGTGCTGCGGTTCGTCGCCGCCGCCCCCTATCCGCGCGAGCGGGGCCGCACCGGGCCGGACCCGCGCCGGGCGATCGCCCTCGGCCAGGAGGCCGACCCCGCGCTCCCGGACGGGCTCGGCCCCGACGCCGCCGAACTGCACCTCTCCCTGCGGCGGCTGCTGCACGCCGCATGGCTGCTCACCGATCCGCTCACACTGCCCGACGAGGAGGTCGCCGACCGGCTGGCGTACGAACTGCGCCGGCTCTCCGGCCGCCACCTCACCGGCAGCGGTCCACTGTGGGACGCGGCCGGCCACTGGCCGCGCGACATCCGCGCCTGGCGGGAGCCCTCGCTGCCGCCCGGACGCGAGGACGGAGTCTGACGCCATGCTCGACCGGCTGCGCCGCCGCTTCTTCTGGACACCCCGGCAGAAGCTCCTCAGCACCCTCGTCGCGACCTCCCTCGTCGTCGGTCTCGGCGGCTGGGGCCTCTATGTGATCGCCAAACCGGAGGACCGTTCCTGCGCCCCCGGGGTGACCCGCCCCGCGAACAGCACCGAGTGCGTCGGCGTCGACGGGACCGGACACGACTTCCGCGTCCCCGCGCTCACCGCGATCACCGCCGCCATCGGGCGCGAGAACGCCACCCTCAAGGCCGGCGAGTACGCCACCGTCGCCGTCCTGCTCCCCCTCACCGCCACCGACCCCGGCACCCGCGAGAAGATCCTCCGCGAACTCCAGGGCGCCTACGCCTACCAGTACCGGGCCAACCACGAGTCCAACAGCGAGACCCCCAAGATCCGCCTGGTCCTCGCCAACACCGGCAACCGCAACGCCCACTGGCGCGAGGCCGTCGACCGGCTCCTGCCCATGACCGGCGCGCCCGACCGGCTCCGCGCCGTCTCCGGCGTCGCCACCTCCTCCACCGAGGTGCGGGAGGCGGTCACCGCACTCACCGGCGCCGGGATCGCCGTCGTCGGCACCACCATCACCGCCGACGACCTCGCCAACGGCCCCGGCCGCGACCGCTTCCCCGGGCTCGCCCGGGTCTCCCCCACCAACAGCGACGAGGCGAAGGCCCTCGCCCACTTCGGCGAGGTCGACGCGGCCCGCGCCATCCTCGTCCAGGACTCCCGCACCGGCGACCACTACATCGACACCCTGCGGACGGCCTTCGCCGCCTCCCTCAAGGGCGCCCCGTACGAGCCGCAGCTCTACACCTCGCCGAAGGACAACACCGAGGAGGGCACCACCGCCAACACCTTCCGCCAGATCACCCACCTGATCTGCGACACCCGCGCCGAGACCGTCTTCTTCGCCGGCCGCCACACCCAGCTGCGCCAGTTCGTCAACGCGCTCGGCTCCCGCGGCTGCGCCGACCGCGCCTTCACCGTCCTGACCGGCGACGAGGGCTCGTACCTCGGCGCCGACACCAAGCTCAACCGCGCCGCCCTCGGCAAGAAGCTGACCGTCCGGTACGCCGCCCTCGCCCACCCGGACGCCTGGAAGCCCGCGACGGGCCGGCCGGTGCCCCCGACCGGCGGCTCGGTCGTCGCCTTCGAGACCTTCCTGACCGACATCGCCCGCGCCGACCCGAAGCCGATACCGCTGCGCGACGGGCAGGCGATCATCGCGTACGACGCCATGGCGACGGCCGTCCACGCGATCCGCCAGGCCACCCCCGCCGACGCCCCCTACCCGGAACTCGCCGACGTCGGCACCCAGTGGCCGCAGGTCAAGGGCTCGCTGCGGGTCGAGGGCGCGAGCGGCTGGATCTGCCTCGACAACCACGGCAACCCGTACAACAAGGCCGTGCCGATCGTGGAGCTGGCCCCCGACGGCACCCAGCGCTTCGTCCGGACCGCCTGGCCCGAGGGCACACCCCCGTCGACCTCCTGCCTGCCGCCCAAGCGGGGGTGACCCCGCGTCCGCCCGGCCGTATCCGCGCATGAGCGCGGGGCCGTCCGGGCAGGCGGTCGTCCAGAGGGCCCCGCCGGGGCGGCCGACGGGACGAGGTGGGACGTGGCACGTGACGGAGGAGGGCACGACCGGGTCGGCGGGCTCCTGGCGCGCCTGCGCCGCGACCCCTTCGTCGTACAGACCGTCCGGTCCACGGCGGCGGCCACCCTCAGCTACGTCGTCGCGCTGCGGCTCAGCAGCGAGCCGGTCCCCCTCACGGCCCCCCTCACCGCCCTCCTGGTCGTCCAGGTCACGCTCTACTCCACCCTGACCACCAGCCTCCGCCGGGTGAACTCGGTCGTCGTCGGCGTCCTCATCGCCATCGCGTTCAGCGTCGTCGTCGGCCTCTCCTGGTGGAGCCTGGCCCTGGTCATCCTGGCCTCGCTGCTCGTCGGGCGGCTCGTCCGGGTCGAGGAGTTCGTCCCCGAGGTCGCCATCAGCGCCATGCTCGTCCTCGGCGTCACCCAGGTCTCCGACACCGCGTGGGACCGCGTCCTGGAGACCCTGATCGGCGCCGTCGTCGGCATGCTCTTCAACCTCTTCCTCGTCCCGCCCGTCTGGGTCGACACGGCCGGCGACTCCATCGAGGACCTCGCCCGGCGGATGCGCCTGCTGCTCCTCGACGTGGCGGACGAGTTCACCGGCGCGCCGCCCGTCGAGCAGGCCGCCGAGCGCCTCCACGAGGCCCGCCGCCTCGACAACGACGTCGCCGACGTCGACGGGGCCCTGCGCACCGCCGAGGACAGCCTGCGGCTGAACCCCCGCGTCAAGGAGGGCCTCCTCCACGGGGTCGTGCTGCGCACCGGCCTCGACACCCTGGAGATCTGCGCCGTCGTCCTCCGGGTCCTCGCCCGCACCCTCACCGACCTGGCCAAGCACCGCGCGGGCGACGCGCTGCTGCCGGACCGTGCCGCCCTCGCCTTCCGGGAGACCGCCCAGTACACCGCCGACGCCCTCGTCAGCTTCGGCGTCCTCGTCACCGCGCGGGACAGCGAGGACGCCGAGGCCGCGGAGACCCGCCTGGCGGGCGAGCTGCGGGCCGCCCGCGTCTGCCGGGACGACGCCGCCGAACGGCTCCTCGCCCTCGCCCTCGCCGACCCCGGCCGCTGGCAGCTGTACGGCGCGCTGCTCGCCGAGGTCGACCGGATCCTGGACGAGCTCGATCCCGAGCACCGGGGACGGCGGCTGATGGAGGAGCTGGACCGACGCGTCCGCGAGCGCCGCGACCGGCGCCGCCGCCTCACCCTGCGCGACCGGATGGACACCCTCCGCCGGAGCCGCGCCGACGGATGACGCCCCGCGGCGGGGGTACCCGCCCCGACGACGAGAGGAGCACCATGAGCGCGCCGTCTTCTTCCGTGCCCGCCGGGACGGACACGGTCACCACCGCCGTACCGGCCAGACTCGACCGCCTTCCCTGGTCCCGCTGGCACTGGATGATCGTCATCGGCCTCGGCACCGTCTGGATCCTCGACGGCCTGGAGGTCACCATCGTCGGCAACGTCGCCGGCCGGCTGGCCGAGGAGGGCAGCGGCCTCGACATCACCGCGGCCCAGGTCACCGGCGTGGCCGCCGCCCTCTACGTGGCGGGCGCCTGCTCGGGCGCGCTGTTCTTCGGATGGCTGACCGACCGCTACGGCCGCAAGAAGCTGTTCATGATCACCCTGGTCGTCTATCTCGGCGCCACGGCGATGACCGCCCTGTCCTTCGAGTCCTGGTGGTTCTTCCTCTTCCGCTTCCTCACCGGCTTCGGCATCGGCGGCGAGTACGCGGCCATCAACTCGGCGATCGACGAGCTGATCCCGTCCCTCTACCGGGGACGCGTCGACCTGATCATCAACGGCAGCTACTGGCTGGGCGCCATCGGCGGCGCCCTGCTGTCGATCGTCATGCTGGACACCGACATCTTCCCGAAGGACCTCGGCTGGCGGCTCAGCTTCGCCCTCGGCGTCGTCCTCGGCCTGGTCATCCTGCTGGTGCGGCGGCACGTGCCGGAGAGTCCACGCTGGCAGTTCATCCACGGGCACGGCGAGGAGGCCGACGCCCTGGTCACCTCGGTGGAGAAGGAGATCGAGGCGGAGAAGGGCGAGAAGCTGCCGCCGCCGGCCGGTGAGATCACCATCCACCAGCGCAGGAGCATCGGCTTCGGCACGATCGCCAGGACCGTCTTCGGCCGCTACCCGCGCCGCGCCGTCCTCGGCCTGTCGCTCTTCATCGGCCAGGCGTTCCTCTACAACGCCATCACCTTCGGCTTCGGCACCATCCTCATCACCTTCTTCGACGTGCCGACCGGCAGCACCGGCTACTACTTCGCGGTGATCGCGGCGGGCAACTTCCTGGGGCCGCTGCTGCTCGGCCGGCTCTTCGACACCGTCGGCCGCCGGATCATGATCTCCGGCACCTATCTGCTGTCGGGCCTGCTGCTCTTCGGCACCGCCTGGCTCTTCGACCGCGGCTCGCTGTCCGCGACGACCATGACGGCCTGCTGGTGCGTGGTGCTGTTCTTCGCCTCGACGGGCGCCTCCAGCGCCTATCTGACCGTCTCCGAGATCTTCCCGATGGAGACCCGCGCGATGGCCATCGCCTTCTTCTACGCGCTGGGCACGGCGGCGGGCGGCATCAGCGGCCCGCTGATCTTCGCCGAGCTGACGGAGTCGGGCGTGGTCGGCGACACGGTGCTGGCCTTCCAGATCGGCGCCGCGCTGATGTGCGCGGCGGGAATCGTGGCGGCCTTCCTGGCGGTGAACGCCGAGCGCCGCTCGCTGGAGGACATCGCCGAACCCCTCTCAGTCGCCCGCGAGGCGACGGACCCGGCCCGGCGCTGACGCCCGGGCCGGGGGGAGTACGCACCGAAGCCCGGACGGGGTCACCCGTCCGGGCCGGTGCGGGTACGGGCCGGGGGCGGTGGGAGCGAGCCGGGGGCGGTGCGGGCCTGGGCCGGTGGCGGTGGGAACGAGCGGGGGGCGGTGCGGGCCTGGGCCGGGGGCGGCCCGAGGGCCGCTAGGGCACCCACTTCGGCCAGGGCGCCGCGTCCTGGGCGTACAGCTCCCGCAGCTCGTTCCAGCGGCCCGTCGTCCACTGCCGCCAGTCCGTCGGATGCCCGTCCAGCGCGTCCCGCAGCCGTTCGAAGTGGTCGTGCCAGCCGGCCAGGCAGTCCAGGAGCAGGTCCCGGTCGCCGCGGAACTCGTTGGTGAAACGCAGCACGGTCGACGCCCCGCCGGCGGCCGGTTCCAGATGGAACCGGATCCGTCCGTGCGGGGCGCCGACCGTGTACTCGGCCACGTGGTCCGGGTCCCAGGCGGTCACCCGCCCCGAGACCTCGGTGTCGCCGTTCAGCCAGCGGAGGACGACCTTCCCGCCGAGCCGCGGCTCCAGCGGGTCCGCCTCGCAGAGCCAGGACGGCAGTCCCTCCGGCGAGGCGACCGCCGCCCAGACCACCGCCTGCGGGTGCGGCAGCTCGAACGCGTACCGCGACAGGTGCGTGTCGCCGTCGTGGGTCTCGCTCCTGCCCCGGGGTATCTCGGTCATACCTCCAGCGTGGCCCCCCGACGGGGGCCCTGCCAGCTCAGACGCCCGCGTAGGAGTGCTTGCTGCTGACGAAGATGTTCACGCCGTAGTAGTTGAAGAGGAAGCAGCCGAAGGCGATGAGCGCGATGTACGCGGCCTTGCGGCCCTTCCAGCCGGCGGTGGCGCGGGCGTGCAGGTAGGCGGCGTAACCGACCCACGTGATGAAGGACCAGACCTCCTTGGCGTCCCAGCCCCAGTAGCGGCCCCACGCGTCGCCGGCCCAGATGGCGCCCGCGATGATCGTGAAGGTCCACAGCGGGAAGACGGCGGCGTTGACCCGGTAGGAGAACTTGTCGAGCGAGGCCGCGGAGGGCAGCCGCTCCAGGACGGAGCGGGCGAAGGACCCGGGCTCGCCGCCGTTCGCGAGCTTGTTCTCGTACGAGTCGCGGAAGAGGTACAGCAGGGTGGCGACCGCGCCGAGGTAGAAGACGGCGCCGCAGAAGATCGCGGTGGAGACGTGGATCCACAGCCAGTACGAGTCGAGCGCCGGGACCAGCTGGTCGCTCTCGGTGTACAGCCAGGTGGTGGCGACGCCCAGGTCGAGCAGGACCGTGGTCACCAGCGGGAGGCCGATCCAGCGGACGTTCTTCTTCGCCAGCAGGAAGCCGAGGTAGGTGCCGACCGCCACCGTGGAGAAGGTGGTGGAGAACTCGTACATGTTGCCCCAGGGGGCGCGCTGCACGGAGATCGCGCGGGTGACCACGCCGACCGCCTCCAGGGCGAAGGCGAGGACGGTGAGCGAGATGGCGATCCGGCCGTACAGGTCGCCCTTGACGGTGCCGCCGGCGGCACCGGGGCCGTCGGGGACGTCACGGGCGCCGGCGGCGGCCCGGGTGACGACCTTGGGCCGGTCCAGGACGGTGGTGCCGCCGGCCCCCTTGACCTGGACGGTCACCTTCGCCGCCGCGGCGGCCGGCTGCGTCAGCGCGGCGGCCGTGCGGCCGACCTTGCTGCGACTGCCGAACACCCACTCGGCGATGTGGGCGAGGAAGGCCAGGGTGTAGACGGCCATCGAGGAGTAGACGAGCGTGTTGCTCATCTGCGCCAGGCTCTCGTTGGTCTCGGCGGCGAGGATCACTTCTCGACCCCTTCTGAGGCTTCTGCTTCGGCTTCGGCAGGTTCCGGCGCCTGGGGCGCCTGGGCGGTGAGCGCGACCGCGAGATCGGCGAGCTCCTCGGGCAGCTTGGCGGACTCGCTGCGGCCGAGGCCCGCCATCTCGACGACGGTCGTGCCGTCCTCGCCGCGGACGGCGCGGACCCAGATCCGGCGCCGCTGGATGAAGAGGGAGCCGGTGAGTCCGGCGATCGCGGCGACCGCGCCGGAGAGGGCGAGGCCGTTGCCCGGCTGCTGCGAGACCTGGAAGCTCGCCCACTCCTTGATGTCCTTCTCGAAGGTGATCGAGCCGGCGCCGTCGGGCAGGGTCATGGTCTCGCCGGGCACCATCCGCTGGGCGACTCCGGTGCCTCCGTCGACCTTGAACTGGGTCATCTTGGAGGTGTCGAGCTGGTACACGTTCTGCGGCAGACCGGAGTCCACCCGCAGGCTGCCGTGGTAGCCGGTGAGGGCCATCACGGGGAAGTCGAGCGCGGGGAACTGCGAGAACATGCTGCCCTTGCCCGCTCCGGCGAAGGTCGGCACGAAGAACGCCTTGAAGCCCAGCTGTTCCTTGTCGCCGTTCTTGTCGCGGTAGCCGTCCATCACCTTGATCGCGCCGGTGGAGGTGATGTTGTTGTCGATGGGCAGCAGCGGGACGGCGCCGTTGAAGACGACCTTGCCCTGGCGGTCCTTGACGGTGACGACCGGCGCGTAGCCGTGGGCGATCAGGTAGACCTTGGAGTCGCCGAGCTTCAGCGGCTCGTTGACCCGGATGACCGCCTTCTTGTCCGCGCCGTCGCCCTGGGTGTACGTGACGGCGGCCTCGAAGGTGCGGGGGGTGCCGCGCTGCGGGCCGCTCTTCTCGTACGTGCCGGTGAAGCTGTCCAGGGTGAAGTTGAACGGTTCCAGCTCGTCGACGGCGAACTGGGAGCCGGACTTGAAGTCGTCGTACTGGGTGAGCGTGTTGGAGAAGCCGTCGCCCTCGACGACGAGCTTGCCGCCCTCGGACTTGAAGAGCTGGCCCCAGGCGAAGGCCACCAGCATCACGATCAGCGCGAGGTGGAAGAGCAGGTTGCCGGCCTCGCGGAGGTAGCCCTTCTCGGCGGCGACGGCGTCACCGGCCGTACGGGCCCGGAAGCGGCGGCCCTTGAGGACGGCGAGGGCCGCCTCGTGGACCTCCTCGGGGGCGGCCTCGGTGCGCCAGGTCGTGTAGGCGGGCAGGCGGGTGAGCCGCTTGGGAGCGCCCGGCGGCAGGCCGCGGAGCTGGCCGACGAACTGCCAGGTGCGCGGGACGATGCAGCCGATGAGCGAGACGAACAGCAGGATGTAGATCGCGGAGAACCACACCGAGCTGTAGACGTCGAAGAGCTGGAGCTTCTCGTAGAGCGGGGTGAGGGCCTCGTGCGCCTTCTTGAAGTCGGCGACCTTCATCTCGTCCGCGCTGGACTGCGGGATGAGGGAGCCGGGGACGGCGCCCAGCGAGAGCAGGAAGAGCAGGATCAGCGCCACCCGCATGGAGGTGAGCTGGCGCCAGAACCAGCGGACCCAGCCGACGACCCCGAGGGTGGGGCCGCCGAGGGTCTCCTCCTTGGGCGCGGTGGAGAGGTCCGCGCCCGCGGCCTCGTCACCGGGCGCGGAGGACGCGTCGGGCGCGTCGGTCGTGTCCGTCGTGTCGGTCTTGCTCATGGATCAGATTCCCACCGTGAAACCGCTGGACCAGCCCTGCATCGTGGAGACCATGCTGTCCCAGACGCCTGTGAGGAGCAGGACACCGGTGACGATCATCATGCCGCCGCCGACCCGCATGACCCACACGTAGTGCTTCTTGACCCAGCCGAACGCTCCGAGGGCCTTGCGGAACGCGACGGCGGCGAGGACGAAGGGGACGCCGAGGCCGAGGCAGTACGCGAGGGCCAGTATGGCCCCGCGTCCGGCGCTGGCCTGTTCGAGGGCGAGCGCGTTGACCGAGGCGAGGGTCGGACCGATGCACGGGGTCCAGCCGATGCCGAAGAGCGCGCCGAGGACGGGGGCGCCGAGGAGGCCGGCGACGGGCTTCCGGTGGAAGCGGAACTCGCGCTGGGTGAACCACGGCATCAGCCCGGCGAAGAAGAGCCCCATGAGGATCATGAAGACGCCGAGGATCGTGCTCAGCGTCCCGCTGTACTCCTGGAGCGTGGCGCCGAAGTAGCCGAAGAGGGCGCCGCCGGAGACGAAGACGGCGGTGAACCCGGCGACGAAGAGGAGGGCGCCGGCGGTCATCCGGCCGCGGCGGCTGTCGGCGAGGTCGGTGCCGGAGACGCCGGTGACGTACGACAGGTAGCCGGGGACGAGCGGGAGCACGCAGGGCGAGAAGAAGGAGACCAGGCCGGCCAGGAGGGCGACGGGGACGGCGAGCAGCAGGGCTCCGCTGGTGACGGTCTCGTTCACCGGCTCACTTCTCCTTGAGAAGCGGGTCGATCATGGAGCGGAGCTTGGCCTCGTCGACGGCCATGAGCGCGCGGGCGGCGATCTTGCCCTCCTTGTCGAGGACGACGGTGGAGGGGATGCCCTTGGGGCTGAGGGTGCCCTTGGGGAAGCCGAAGAGGATCAGCTTGCCGTCCCGGTCGTAGAGGCTCGGGTAGGGCACCTTGTAGTCGGCCTCGAAGGCGAGCGCCTGCTGCTTGTTGGCGTCGCGGGTGTTGAGGCCGACGAAGGCCACGTCCTGGCCCTTGAGGTCGTTGGCCGCCTTGACGAAGTGGGGGGCCTCGGCGCGGCACGGGCCGCACCAGGAACCCCAGACGTTGAGGACGACGACCTTGCCCTTGAGGTCGGCGACGTCGAGCTTCTCGCCCTCCAGCGTCTCGCCGGCGATCGTGTTGATGCCGGCGCGCTCGCCCTTGGGGACGGTGGAGATGCCGCCCTTGCTGGTGACGAAGTTGGTGTTGCCGCCGCCGGAGGTGCCGTTGTCGTCGCCGCCGCAGGCGGAGAGCACGAGGGCGGCGGACAGCACGCCGACGGCGGCGAGGGCGCGTCGGGGGGCAGGACGGAGGCCACGGCTAAGGCTCATGTGAAAAGTTTCGCATGGGCGTTTGGGGGATCTTGGGCACCCCCCTACGTGCCCGTAACGCCCCTTGTCAAGATCGCCTAAGCGGCTTTGAGATAGCCGGCCCAGCCGCCGGCCGGCTTCTGGCCCACGTCGAGGGTACGCAGGCGGGCGAGGATCGCCGGGTCCTGGACGTCCATCCAGTCCGTGAACTGGCGGAACGAGACGAGCCGGACGTCCTTCTTCCCGGCCATCGCCTTGATCGCCTCCTCGACGGCGTCCATGTAGATGCCGCCGTTCCACTGCTCGAAGTGGTTGCCGACGAAGAAGGGGGCGCGGTTGGACTCGTAGGCGCGCGTGAAGCCGGAGACCAGCGCGTCGGTGGCCTGCTTGCGCCAGCCGGGATAGCGGGAGGGCATGCCCTGGGTGCTGTTCTTGGACTGGTTCGCCAGCATGTTGTAGTCCATGGACAGCACTTCGAAGGAGTGCCCGGGGAAGGGCACGGCCTGGAGCGGGAAGTCCCAGATCCCCTTGCGCTTGACGGGCCAGGTCTGGCGGCCGCCGGGGGAGCTGGCGTCGTAGCGCCAGCCGAGGCGCTTGGCGGTGGGCAGCAGGTTGTCCTGGCCGAGGAGGCAGGGGGTGCGGCCGCCGACGAGCTCCTTCGTGTAGTCGAAGGGCAGCGGGTCGAGGTCGGTCCAGCCGCTGTTGGTCTTCCACTCGGTGACGAACTTCACGGCCTGGTCGATCTCGCTCTGCCACTGGGCCGGGGTCCAGTTGCCGACCGAGCCGGAGCCGCCGCAGAAGTGCCCGTTGAAGTGGGTGCCGATCTCGTGCCCGTCGAGCCACGCCTGCCGGACGTTCTTGAGGGTGTCCTTGATGTGCGCGTCGGTGAGGTAGCCGATGTCGGAGGCGCCGACGCGGTTGTTCGGCGGCCGGTAGAGGTCCTTCTTGGACTCGGGCAGCAGGTAGATGCCGGAGAGGAAGAAGGTCATGGCCGCGTCGTGGTTGCGGGCCAGTTCGAGGAAGCGGGGGAAGAGGCCGTTGCCGACCTCGCCGGCGCCATCCCAGGAGAAGACCACGAACTGCGGCGGGGTCTGGCCGGGTTCGAGCGGGACCGGGGTGTCGGGCTGGTGCGGCTGCTTGCCGGTGTCGGCGGTGGAACCGTCGCCGATGAGGCGGACGTCGTCCTTGGTCGGGGCCGGGGTGGTGGGCTCGGTGCCGCCCGAGGGCGAGCCTCCCTTGCCCGGTCCGGAACTGCCCGTTTCGCCCTTGCCGTTGTCGCTGCACCCGGCGATGCCGAGCGCTGCCGCCGCTCCGACACCCGCCCCGAGAAGGCCCCTTCGACTGATCCCGCGCATGTCATCCCCATTCGCGCTGTGATATGACCCGAAACATCATCCAAACCGACAATGAGTGAGATGCAGGGAGGAACACGGAGGTTCCGGCCACTCGCACAAAAATTTCAGGGCGCCCGGAGAGGAACCGCTCTCCGACCGCCCTGACCATGTCGCTTTGACGATGCCCCGTCAAGCGCGCTCCGCCCCGGGTCCGGGGCGGGAGCCCGCGCGGGGGGCGCGGGCTCCCGGGGGCTACGCCCCGAAGGCCTTCTGCTTGCCCTTCACCGGCTTGGCACCGGCCCGCAGGTGCACCGGCACCAGATCGATCGCCGGCTCGCTGTACCCGACCGAGACGATCTTGTCGCCCTTGTACGTGAACGAGGTCAGCGAGGCCAGCGTGCACTGCCGGCGCCGCGGGTCGTGCCACAGCCGGCGCCGCTCCACGAAGGACCGCACGATCCAGATCGGCAGCTGGTGGCTGACCAGCACCGCCTCGTGGCCGCGCGCCGCGTCCTTCGCCGCGTCCAGCGCGCCCATCATCCGCACGACCTGCTCGATGTACGGCTCGCCCCAGGACGGCTGGAACGGGTTGGTGAGGTGCTTCCAGTTCGCCGGACGCCGCAGCGCCCCGTCGCCGACGCCGAAGGTCTTGCCCTCGAAGACGTTCGCCGCCTCGATCAGCCGCTCGTCGGTGGCCAGGTCCAGGCCGTGCGTCTTCGCGATCGGGGTGGCCGTCTCCTGCGCCCGCTCCAGCGGGGAGGCGACGACGTGGGTGACGTCCCGCTCGGCCAGCGACTCGGCCACCCGGTCGGCCATCTTCCGGCCCAGCTCGGAGAGGTGGTAACCGGCCCGGCGCCCGTACAGCACGCCGTCCGGGTTGTGCACCTCGCCGTGGCGCATCAGGTGGACGACGGTGATGTCCTCCGGGTTCCGCGCGTCGTCGCTCATGCCGTGGCCTCCGCGGCGGCGCGGGCGGCGGCGGGCAGCGCGGCGGCGATCCGCTCGATCGCGCGCTCGTCGTGGGCGGCCGAGACGAACCACGACTCGAAGGCCGAGGGCGGCAGGTAGACGCCGTCCGCGAGCATCGAGTGGAAGAAGGCGTTGAAGCGGAAGGCTTCCTGCTGCTTCGCCTCGTCGTAGTTCCGCACCTCGTCGGCGGTGAAGAAGACCGAGAACATGTTGGACGCCGTCTGCAGCCGGTGCGCCACGCCCTCCTTGGCGAGCGCGCCGGTGACCAGGCCCTGGATCTCCTTCGAGACCGCGTTCACCTTCTCGTACGCGGCCCCGTCGAGCAGCCGCAGCTGCGCGAGCCCGGCGGCGGTGGCGATCGGGTTTCCGGAGAGGGTGCCCGCCTGGTAGACGGGGCCGGCCGGGGCGAGGTGCGCCATGACGTCGGCGCGGCCGCCGAAGGCCGCGGCCGGGAAGCCGCCGCCCATGACCTTGCCGAAGGTCAGCAGGTCGGCCTTGACGCCGTCCACGCCGTACCAGCCGGCCCGGCTGGTACGGAAGCCGGTCATGACCTCGTCGGAGATGTAGAGCGCGCCGTTCTCCCGGCACAGGTCCGCGAGCCCCTGGTTGAAGCCCGGCAGCGGCGGCACGACGCCCATGTTGCCCGGCGACGCCTCGGTGATCACACAGGCGATCTCGCCCGGGTGCGCGGCGAACGCGGCCCGCACGGCCTCCAGGTCGTTGTACGGCAGCACGACGGTGTCGCCCGCCTGCGCGCCGGTCACGCCGGGCGTGTCGGGCAGGCCGAGGGTGGCGACGCCGGAGCCGGCGGCGGCCAGCAGCGCGTCCACGTGCCCGTGGTAGCAGCCGGCGAACTTGACGACCTTCGCGCGTCCGGTGAATCCGCGGGCGAGCCGGATCGCGGACATCGTCGCCTCGGTGCCGGAGGAGACCAGGCGCACCTGCTCGACCGGCTCCACGCGGGCCACGATCTCCTCGGCGAGCGCGACCTCGCCCTCGCCGGGCGTGCCGAAGGAGGTGCCGCGGGCCACCGCGGCCTGCACGGCGGCGGTCACCTCGGGGTGGGCGTGGCCGAGAATCATCGGCCCCCACGAGCAGACGAGGTCGACGTACTCGCGACCGTCCGCATCCGTGAGGTACGGACCGGTGCCGGACACCATGAACCGGGGCGTACCGCCCACGGCTCGGAAGGCCCGCACCGGTGAGTTCACGCCGCCGGGCGTCACAAGGGAAGCGCGGTCGAAAAGCGTCTGTGAGACTGGGGCTTCGTATGAATACGACACAGTGATCCTGACCTGCGAGTACGACGTCGGGTACGGAGGGACGGTGTGGGCACCCTGTGCATCACGCCGGGGCGTCCTGCCTCCGCGTCTGCGAAACTGTGGCGGCAGGGACCTCATGGGGTTGGCTCACGCGATCCATGGTGTCAGAGGCCGCGGCGTTTCTTGCGGACAGGTGTTTCACCGCAGGAACGCGGGGGAGGTCACTGACACGATGATCGGGTTGCGCGGCGGGGTCGTGTTGCCGAGAAAAAGCAGTCGGGTGGAGATATGCATCGCGGTGGCGGACCGGGCGAGGGGACGGACGACCTGGGTCCTGAGCCTGTCCGGCGGGGGAGGCACCGGCGGCGGCGGGCCGAGGACCCGACCGCGCCGGACAATCGCGCGTCCCCGGAACAGTCCCCGACCGACCCACCCCTCGGGAGCCGCAGCTTGGCGGTGACGTACAAGTACTTCGGCGCGCCCGACGGCGCCACGGCGGCCCGCGTCCCGATCTCGATGCGCCCGGAGGAGCTCGGCGGAGACGAGCTGGGCATGGGCGGCATGTTCTCCAAGATCAAGCCCGAGACGATAGCGGCGATGGTCCTCACCGGCATCCAGGGCCTGCCTCTCCACAAGGTCCCCCCGCTGGAACTGGTCGTCCTGCACCCCGACTACGCCGTGGTGAAGCTCCCCACGACCGTGGTCGACCCGCTGCGCGCGATCGGCGAGGAGTCGGTCGGCGCCGCCGCCTTCATCTGGTCCACGGTCCCCGACCGCGGCGGCCCGCGCGACGCCTTCGACGTCTATCAGCTGCTCCACGAGTGGCAGGACTTCTCCGTCCGCCTCCACGAGGCCGGCCACCAGCCGTACTGCCTGGTCTGGCCCTGACGGCTGGCTCTCTCCGCGTTTCCGACCGTCATAGCGCATGAAATTAGGACGAATCGGATGTAATGCACGGAGCTAGGTTCACAGAGGCGCCGTCCGCCGCCGCACCGAGGAGGACCCTGTCGTGACCGGAGTACGAACGTCCGCGCCCCGCATGCCCGGAGCCCGCGCCGCCGGCGGAGAACCCATGCAGATCTCCGAGGTCGCCGCCCGCACCGAACTCCCCCTGCGCACCATCCGGCAGTACGAGGACTGCGGCCTCGTCGTCCCCTCGGCCGCCTCGCCGGGCGGTTTCCCCCTCTACACGGACGCCGACGTGGCCCGCCTGATGGTGGTCCGCCGCATGCAGCCGCTCGGCTTCGGCCTCGACGAGACCCGCGAGCTCCTCACCTCGGTCGACCGCCTCGCCGCCGACCTCCCCGGCACGGACGGCGAACTCGACCCGGCCGAACGCGAACTGCTGCACACCCGAGTCCGCCGCTACGAGCAGGCCGCCGCCGCCCGCGTCGCCGACCTCCGCCTCCAACTCGCCCGAGCCGAGGAATTCGCCACCTCCCTCCGCTCCCACCTCCCGGTCTGACACCGCCCTCGGGAGGGGCGGGGGCTGCGACGGCCGGGATCCGGTGGTCGGGAGGCGGTGGTCGGGATCCGGTGGTCGGGAGGCGGAAAGCCGAGTACCGGGAGTCGGGGAGCCGGGCGAGACAACCGGTAGCCGGAAGCCGGAAGCCGGGAAGCGACGTGTCGGGGCCGTCGGCCGACAGCCGGGAACGCCAGGCCGGGGCCGTCGGCCGACAGCCGGGATCCGCCGATCGCCGGCCGCCGACCGGGGCGCGTGTTCAGTCGCCCAGGGCCTCGGCCAGGGCGTGGAAGAAGCGGGCGTAGGCGGCCGGGCTCGGCGGGATCTCGGGGTTCCACGGCACCAGCCGCGCCCCGGCCGGCAGCCGCTCGGGGCCCTCGGGCCGGCTCGCGTGGGCCCGGCTGTCGTAGAGGACCAGCGCCGGGGCGAGGTCAAGGGCCCCCTCCCAGCCGGTCGTCAGCCAGTTCGCGCCGGGCCCCGGCCCCGGGTCGAGCAGCCGCACCCCCAGCTCGGCCAGGCGCGCCAGCTCCGGCCAGGCCCCGGGGCGCGCCAGGTACACCTGCTCGGCGCCGCCCCCGGAGAGCGCCAGCACCCCGCACCCGGCCCCCGCGCCGGCGGCCGCCGCGCGCACCGCCTCCTCCGCCTCGGCAGGCACCCCCGCGGGCGCCCCCGCTCCCGTCCCGCCGTCCGGTGCCCCGAGCGCCGCCCCCAGCTCCCCGAAGCGGCCGATGATCACCGGCAGGCTCAGGTCGTTGCCGACGGACAGGGTCACCAGCGGCACCCCGAGCCCCGTGACGAGCTCCTCGTCCACGGCGTACGGGCTCTTCCCGTCGTACGTGACGTCCACCACCAGCTCCGGCCGCAGCTCCCGCAGCCGCTCCTCGTCCAGCGCCCGCCCCGGCCCGAGGTACGGCACCCCCGCCGCCGCCAGCCCGCCGTCCTTCGCCGGATCCGGCTCCACCCCGTCGTGCCCGGAGCCGTACACCGCCACCGGCGTCACCCCCAGATCGAGCAGGGCGGCCCCGGCCCGTACGTAGGCGACCACCCGCGCCGGTCTCGCCGGCGCTCCCGCCTCCACCCCTCTGTCGTCCGTGAAACCCCATCCGTACGCACCCGTTCCGGACATGCGGCTGCTCCCTCCCCGGCCGGAATCTGCCTCCGCCGCCACCTTCGAACGGTTCCCCGTCCGGCACAAGAGGGCCTCCCCGGGTCGCCCCCTCCCGCGTCCCTCCCGCCTCCCGCCCCCTGCGCGGGCCCGGGACCTTGGTCCCGGCCCCCCCCTGCCGAAAGTCCCCCATGGTGGTGTTAACTGAACGGGTCGGGAGGAAGCAGTAGGAATCGTCTGCGCCGCCGTGCCCGCACGCCCCCTGCCGGTGCGTGCGCCGCGCGCCGGCCCTTTCGCCCTGGAGTGAACGTCATGTCCGTGCCCGGCCAGTTCTCCGACCCCCGTGTCCTCACCCTCTTCGCCGTGCTCGCGGTCGCGACGGGTGCGTGGCTGGCGGCGGGCCTGCGCGCCCGCGCCCGCCGGATCCGCTCCCTGACGCCGATGGACCGGGTCTGGCACCCGCAGGAGTCGGTGCCGCTGACCCCGGCGGAGGAGCTGGCCTTCGGCCAGGTCGTCTCCCGGCTCTCGCTCACCTCCGCCGGCCGTCTGCGCTGACGGCCGGTCCCGCCGGACCGCCCGGGCGCCTCAGGCCGCGGGCCGGGCCCGCGGGTCGCGGCCGGTCGTCGCCAGCAGCCGCTCGAAAGCCGTCGCGCCGTCCGGCAGGTCGACGGCGTCCCCGAACACGTTCATCTTCCGGGCCATCGGCGCCATCCGCTCCACCTCGTCCGTCAGCCCCGCCACCACCTCCGGCGCGGGCTCGAACTCCCGCCCGGTCGCCCGTGCCAGGTCCCACGCGTGCACGGTGAGGTCGAGCAGCACCATCGCCCCGACCGTCCTGGCCGGCAGCCCCATCGCCCCCGAGGTCCCCTCCTCGGCCCCCGGCGCCGCCCACGCCTCGACCAGCCTCCCGGTCTCCACCGCGAAGCCCTCCCGCCAACCGGGCGCCGCCGTCCGGTCCGGGATCTCGGAGAAGTCGGCCGACTCCTTCGCCGCCAGCGCCTGGAAGTTCACGACGACCGCGTACAGGTGGTTCAGCAGGGCGCGGACGTCGTACTCCGCGCAGGGCGTGGGCATGCCGAGCGAGTCGTCCGCCGTGCCCTCGACCAGGGGCACGGCCCGCTCGGCCGCCGCGCGGAGCAGATCGCTCACGCGCGCTTCACTGTTCTCGAAGTCAAGGTGCGGCCCGTCGACGCGGGTGCGAGTGCCGTCGGTGCCGGAGTGCGTGTCGTCGTACGTCATGGCCCCGACGCTAGGAGAACTCCCCGCCGCGGTCTTGAAGAAACGCGCCACGTCCCCGACCTGCCCCGGACTCCGACCCCTAGGGGCAGCACGGGCCACAGCTCGTCGGGCCGGTCCCGGACCCCCGCGCCTAGGATCGGGACCATGGCCGACCCCGCCCCGCGCCGGGACACCCGGGGCATCGTCGCCCCCGCCGAACTGTTCTCCCGCGTCCGCTTCCGCCGGCACGTCCCGGCGCCGGAGCTGCGTCCGTACCTGGAGCACTACTGGCTGATCGACTGGGCGCTGCCGGAGCCGTACCCGACCCATGTCGTCCCGCACCCGTCGGTGAACGTCGTCTTCCAGCGTTACGGACCGCTCGGCGGTCCCGCCCGCCCGGAGGCCGAGGTGTCCGGGATCGGGCTCGGCCTCTTCACCCAGCGCCTCGACGGCGAGGGCCGGGTCTGCGGGGCGCAGTTCCGGCCGGGCGGCTTCCGGCCCTTCGCCGCCGCGCGGCCGGTCTCGGCCTGGACGGGCCGGCGGGTCCCGCTGCACGAGGCGTTCCCGGACACGGCGGCGCTTCCCGGCGTCCGGGGCACCGACGAGGCGGTCCTGTCGGCCGTCCTCTCCCCCGACGACGACCACGCGCGCGTGGCGGCGCTCGACGCCTTCCTCCTGGCCCGCGGCCCCGTCCCCGACCCCGCCGCCGAGCAGGCGATGGAGCTGGTGGAACTGGTCCGCTCCGACCGGACGGTCCGCCGGGTGGCCCGGCTCGCGCGACTGTCCGGGCTGTCGGCCCGCTCGCTCCAGCGGCTGTTCGCCTCGCACGTCGGCGTCGGCCCGAAGTGGGTCATCCTCCGCTACCGCCTGCACGAGGCCCTGGAGCGGGCCGAGGCGCACGCCGCACCGGACTGGGCCGGTCTCGCGGCCGAACTCGGCTACAGCGACCAGGCCCATCTCGTCCGGGACTTCACCGCCACCGTCGGCCTCTCCCCGACCGCGTACGCCCGGGGGCTGTCGGTGCCGTGACGTACGGTGCGCGCATGAGCGAGCAGCCCCGTGGGACCGGCCCGACGTCCGTCCGCCTCGAAGCCTGGTCCGAGGGGGACGCGGAACTGCTGCGCGCGCTGAACGCGCCGGAGCTGATGGGACACCTGGGCGGCCCCGAGACCGAGGAGCAGCTGGCCCGCCGCCACCGGCGGTACGTCGACCTGAGCGCCGACACCGCGGCCGCGGGCCGGATGTTCCGGGTCGTGCTGCTGCCCGACGAGCGGGTCGCGGGCAGCATCGGCTTCTGGACGTCCACGTGGCACGACGAGCCGGTGTACGAGACGGGCTGGGCGGTCCTGCCGGGCTTCCAGGGCCGCGGCGTCGCGACCCTGGCCACGCGCGCGGTGGCGGAGCGGGCCCGGGCCGCGGGCCTCCACCGCCACCTGCACGCCTTCCCCTCGGTCGAGAACGCCGCGTCGAACGCGGTGTGCCGCAAGGCCGGCTTCGAACTGCTCGGGGAAGAGGACTTCGAGTACCCGCCGGGCCGCCCGATGCGCTGCAACGACTGGCGGCTCGACCTGTGGGCTACCGCGGATCGGTGAGCGGCCGGACGAAGTGGAAGGCCGCGATGTCGAAGCGCTCGCGCAGGTAGAAGCGGTGGGCGCCGGTGCGGTGGGTGCCGGAGTCGAGGTTGAGCTCGTGGCAGCCGGCCGCGCGGGCGTGGCCCTCCAGGTGGGCGATGAGCGCGTGGCCGACGCCGGTGGAGCGGACGGCGGAGGCGGTCACCAGGTCGTCGACGTACAGCTTGCTGAGCGAGCTGGTGTTGTAAACGAGCCGCCAGCCGGCCACGCCGGCACAGCGCCCGTCGTCCCCGTAGGCGGCCGTGAAGCGCAGGCCCTGCGCGTGGCCGCGCGCGTACACGTCCCGGAAGAGGTCGGGGGTGAGGTGCGGGCGCAGCTCGACGAGGACCGGCAGGAGATCGCTCTCCAGACGGGGGTCACCGGGCTCAAGGTCGATGATCTTCATGCGGGGACGGTAACCCAGCCCCGCGGTGGACCCCGCCGGTCGGCCCGGACGACGCGGACAGCAGCGGCCGGCCCCCACCGCGCCGACACCGACGGTCGGCCCGCACGACGCGGACCCGGCGTTCGGCCCGCCTGACGCGGACACCGGCGTTCGGCCCCATCGCACGGACACCGGCGATCGTTTCCCGTCGCCCAGCCACCGACGGCCGGCCCCGCCACCCGGACACCGACGACCGCACCGCGCCGGGTGGGGTGGGGAAATGCCTGGCCCGCCGTCAGGGCCCGATGCGATCCTGTCCCCGTGAACGGACCGGAGATCCAGATCAGTTTCGCCCCCGGCCTCGCCGTCTTCGTCGCCGCCGAGCGGCGCTCGGGCCGCACGGCCGTGGCCACCGACGGCGTGTCCTCGCTGGGGCATGTCGTCGAGTCCCTCGGCGTGCCGCTCACCGAGGCCGGCCGGCTCCTGGTCGACGGCCGTCCGGTGGCGCCCGCGCACGTGCCGTCGGCCGGCGAGACCGTCGAGGTCGAGGACGTCGCCCGTCCCCAGCCCGTGCCGGGCGCGCCCCTCCGGTTCCTGCTCGACGTGCACCTGGGCACCCTGGCCCGGCGGCTGAGGCTGCTGGGCGTCGACGCCGCGTACGAGAACGAGGACATCGGCGACCCGGCGCTCGCCGCGCTCTCCGCCCGGGAGCGGCGGGTCATGCTCTCCCGCGACCGCGGGCTGCTGCGCCGCCGCGAGCTGTGGGCCGGGGCGTACGTGTACAGCGACCGGCCCGACGACCAGCTCCGCGACATCCTGGAGCGGTTCGCGCCGCGGCTGGCGCCCTGGACCCGCTGCACCGCCTGCAACGGCCTCCTCACGGACACCGGCAAGGACGAGGTGCGCGAGCGGCTGGAGCGGGGCACGGAGAAGACGTACGACGTCTTCGCGCGGTGCGAGGAGTGCGAGCGGGTCTACTGGCGGGGCGCGCACCACGCCCGTCTGGAAGCGATCGTCGACGAGGCGGTACGCGAGTTCGGCGCCGCCGCCTCGTAGCGGTCCGGCCCGTCCGGGACGGCTCTCGGCGAGCCCGTCGCGGGCGCCCCGCGGCGCCGTCGGGGCCCGGACCGCCCCCTCCCGTCAGGGCGTCTCGGCGGTCAGATAGCGCTGCACGGTCGGGGCCAGCCAGGCGACCACCTCGTCGCGGCTCATCTCGACGGCCGGCGGCAGACGGAGCACGTAGCGGGCGAGGGCCATGCCGAGGATCTGGGACGCGACGAGCGCGGCCCGGGCCGGGGCCTCCTCGGGTCTGGGGCAGACGCCGAGGGTGACGGGGCCGAGCTGTGCCCCGAAGATCGCCTGCATGCGGGCGGCCCCGGCCTCGTTGGTGACGCCGACCCTGAGCAGGCCGGTGAGCACGTCGTCGCGCTCCCAGCGGTCGAGGAAGTGGTTCACGAGCACGGCCCCGATGTGTTTCGAGGGCAGGGCGCCCAGGGTGGGCAGGGCCAGGTCGATCTCGGAGGCGGCGGCGAACAGCCCCTCCTTGTTGCCGTAGTAGCGCATGACCATCGAGGGGTCGATCCCGGCGTCGCGGGCGATGGCCCGGATCGTGGCGCGCTCGTACCCGTCGGCGGCGAAGCGCTCGCGTGCGGCCTCCAGGATCGCGGCCCGGGTGGTGTCGGAGCGGCGTGCGGTCGTCATGCCCACAACTGTAGGCCAACGGGTGTTGACACGTCACGCGGGGTGACCCTATGGTTGCCAACAAGCGTAGGCCAACAAGCGTTGACCGATCGGAGGCAGCCATGCGCACCACCGACTCCCACCAGGGCGACAGCACCGCCGCCACCCCCTTCGACACCGACGTCGTCGTCATCGGCGCCGGCCCCACCGGGCTCCTGCTCGCCGGCGACCTCGCCGCCGCCGGCCTCGACGTCACCCTCGTCGAGCGCCGCCCCGCCGGCCACTCCAACCTCACCCGCGCCTTCGGCGTGCACGCCCGCACCCTGGAGCTGCTCGACACCCGCGGGCTCGCCGACGCCCTGGAGGCCACCGGGACCCCGCTCACCCGGATGCGGCTCTTCGGCCGCCTCTCCCTCGACCTCGGCCGGCTCCCCTCCCGCTTCGACCACCTCCTGATCACCCCGCAGTACGAGGTGGAGCGCCTGCTCGAACGGCGCGCGGCCGACAACGGCGTCACCTTCCGCCACGACACCGCCCTGCACGCCCTCCACCAGGACGCCGACGGCGTCACCGCCGAGCTCACCGGCCCCGGAGACGCCCCGCTCACCCTCCGCGCCCGCCACCTCGTGGGCACCGACGGCCACCGCAGCACCGTCCGCGCCGCCCTGGACCTGCCCTTCCCCGGCACCAGCGTCATCCGCTCGATCGTCCTCGCCGACGTCCGGCTCACCGACGAGCCCGCCGAATCCCTCACCGTCAACGGCTCCGGCGACACCTTCGTCTTCATCGCCCCCTTCGGCGACGGCTGGTACCGCGTCATGGGCTGGGACCGCACCCGCCAGGTCCCCGACAGCGAACCCGTCGACCTCGACGAGGTCCGTGACCTCGCCCGCCGCGCCCTCGGCACCGACCACGGCATGCACGACGCCCGCTGGATCTCCCGCTTCCACAGCGACGAGCGACAGGTCCCCGCCTATCGCGTCGGCCGCGTCTTCCTCGCCGGCGACGCCGCCCACGTCCACTCCCCCGCCGGCGGCCAGGGCATGAACACCGGACTCCAGGACGCCGCCAACCTCTCCTGGAAGCTCGCCGCCGTCCTCCGCGGCGAGGCCCCCGACCCCGAGGCCCTCCTCGACAGCTACCAGAGCGAGCGGCACCCCGTCGGCGCGATGGTCCTGCGCAGCAGCGGCGCCCTCGTCCGCCTGGCCATGGCCCACACCCCCCTCACCCGCGCCCTGCGCGCCGTCGCCGCCACCGCCCTCGGCGCGCTGCGCCCCGCGTCCGCCAAGGCCCTCGGCATGATCAGCGGCCTCGGCATCGCCTACGCCCCCACCCCCGGCGGCGGCCGCGCCTCCGGCCGCCGCGCCCCCGACGTACCGCTCCGCGAGGGCCGGCTCCACGAACTGCTCCGCGCGGGCGAGTTCGTGCTCATCGCCCCCGAGGGCGCCACGCAGGCCCTGCCGCCCTTCGCCCCGACCACCGCCGCCCGCGTCGTCCGGGCCACCTGGACGGACCCCGCCCGCCGCACCACGGCCCTGGTCCGCCCCGACGGGTACGTGCTCTGGAGCGCCCGGTGACCGACCCGGCCCCGTCAGAAGACGTACGGGTCCCCGGTGGCGAGCACCAGCACCCGGTGCCGGTCGTTGACGGAGTTCCGGTCGACCCCGCCGGACCGCCAGGCCGTGCTCACGTCCACCGTCAGCTCCTGCGGCCGGCCCACCGCCCTCAGGTCCAGCGCCAGCTCGCCCGCCGCCCCGCCGTCGGGCAGCGCGCCCGTCCGGCAGGACACCACCCGGGAGCTGCTCCACAGGCAGCCCGGCGGCAGCTCCTGGCCGCCCGCCATGGGAGCGGAGAAGGCCAGTCGGACGGTGGCGTCGACGACGTCGGAGGGGCCGTGGTTCTCCGTCACCAGCCACACCCCGACCCGCCCGTCCCAGAGGGAGACATGACCGTGGTGGGCCAGATCCGCCTCGGCGGCCCCCACCACCTCACCGGCCACGAGACCGGCCACCTGGCCGGCCGCCTCACCGACCGCGTCCCCGGCCGTCCCGCCGCCCGTCTCACCGACCGCCCCGGCGGTCGTCCCGGCACCCAGCACCACGAGCACCGTGAGCACGGCCCCGAGCACACCCTTCGACATCACAGACATCGCACGCATAGGCAGAAAATACCCAGAGATCATCCCATCTTCTGACAATCCTTCAGTCCGCGTGTCCCCATGACACCCTGCTGCCATGCAGATCGCCCGCTCCGTCGCCCTCTTCGTCGTCGCCGCGCTCTTCGAGATCGGCGGGGCCTGGCTCGTCTGGCAGGGCGTGCGCGAGCACCGCGGCTGGATCTGGATCGGGGGCGGCGTCCTCGCCCTCGGCCTCTACGGCTTCGTCGCCACCCTCCAGCCCGACGCCGAGTTCGGCCGCATCCTCGCTGCCTACGGAGGCGTCTTCGTCGCCGGCTCCCTCGTCTGGGGCATGGTCGCCGACGGCTACCGGCCCGACCGCTGGGACGTCATCGGCGCCCTCGTCTGCCTCGCCGGCATGGCCGTGATCATGTACGCCCCGCGCGGCCGCTGACCCGCCGCCTATCCTGGCCACCACACCGACCGACCACCTGTGCGAGGAGCCTCCGCCATGTCCGCCCCCATCGCCGTCATCACCGGAGCGAGCAGCGGCATCGGCGCCGCCACGGCCCGGCAGCTGGCCGCCGCCGGCTACCGCGTGGTCCTCACCGCCCGCCGCAAGGACCGCATCGAGGCGCTGGCCGCCGAGATCACCGAGGCCGGGCACCAGGCCACCGCGTACGCCCTCGACGTCACGGACCGCGCCGCCGTCGACGAGTTCGCCACCGCCTTCCGCTCCCTCGCCGTCCTCGTCAACAACGCCGGCGGCGCCCTCGGCCTCGACCCCGTCGCCACCGGTGACCCCGAGGACTGGCGCCGCATGTACGACGTCAACGTCCTCGGCACCCTCCACATGACCCAGGCGCTGCTGCCCGCGCTCACCGCGAGCGGCGACGGCACCGTCGTCGTCCTCTCCTCCACCGCGGGCCACGCCACCTACGAGGGCGGCGCCGGCTACGTCGCCGCCAAGAACGGCGCCCGCGTCATCGCCGAGACCCTCCGCCTGGAGATCGTCGGCACCCCGGTCCGCGTCATCGAGATCGCCCCCGGCCTGGTCAAGACCGAGGAGTTCGCCACCACCCGCTTCGGCGGCGACACCGAACGCGCCGCCAAGGTCTACGACGGCGTGGCCGCCCCCCTCACCGCCGACGACGTCGCCGACACCATCACCTGGGCCTGCACCCGCCCCCCGCACGTCAACATCGACCTCCTGGTCGTCCGCCCCCGGGCCCAGGCGTCCAACACCAAGCTCCACCGCGAGCCGTAGCCCCGCGGACGCGCGACGCGAGGAGGGGCCGGTGCTCACCGCACCGACCCCTCCCCGTCCGGACACCCGCCCGGACCCGTCCGGGCACACCCGCCCGGGCCCCTCAGCCCTTCACGCACACGACCTGCTTGAGCTTGGCGACGACCTCCACCAGGTCCGTCTGCTGCTCGATCACCTTCTCGATCGGCTTGTACGCGCCCGGGATCTCGTCCACGACGCCGGAGTCCTTCCGGCACTCCACGCCCTTCGTCTGCTCCTCGAGGTCCCGCGTCGAGAAGCGCTTCTTCGCAGCGGTACGGCTCATCTTCCGGCCGGCGCCGTGCGAGGCCGAGTTGAACGAGGCCGCGTTCCCGAGGCCCTTCACGATGTACGAGCCGGTGCCCATCGAGCCCGGGATGATGCCGAACTCACCGGAGCCGGCCCGGATCGCGCCCTTGCGGGTCACGAGCAGGTCCATCCCGTCGTACCGCTCCTCCGCCACGTAGTTGTGGTGGCAGGAGATCACCGGCTCGAAGGTCACCTTCGCCTTCCGGAACTCCCCGCGGACGACCTCCTGGAAGAGCGCCATCATGATCGCGCGGTTGTACTTCGCGTACTCCTGCGCCCAGAAGAGGTCGTGCCGGTAGGCCGCCATCTGCGGGGTCTGGGCGACGAAGACCGCGAGGTCCCGGTCGACCAGCCCCTGGTTGTGCGGCAGCTTCTGCGCCACGCCGATGTGGTGCTCGGCGAGCTCCTTGCCGATGTTCCGGGAGCCGGAGTGCAGCATCAGCCACACCGCGCCCGTCGTGTCGACGCAGACCTCCACGAAGTGGTTGCCCCCGCCGAGCGTTCCCATCTGCAGCGTCGCCCGGTCCCGCCGGAACTTCACCGCGTCCGCGACCCCGTCGAAGCGCGACCAGAAGTCGTCCCACCCGGCTGTCGGGAACTGGTAGAGCCGCTTCGGCTCGACCTCCTCGCGGTGCATGCCGCGACCCACCGGGATCACCTGCTCGATCTTCGAGCGGAGGCGGGAGAGATCGGCCGGCAGGTCGTTCGCCGTCAGGGAGGTCTTCACCGCGGACATGCCGCAGCCGATGTCGACGCCGACCGCCGCCGGGCAGACCGCGTCCTTCATGGCGATCACCGAACCGACCGTCGCGCCCTTGCCGTAGTGCACGTCCGGCATGACCGCGAGGCCCTTGATCCACGGCAGCGTCGCCACGTTCCGGAGCTGCTGCATCGCGCCGCCCTCGACCGTGGAAGGATCGGTCCACATCCGGATGGGCACCTGCGCACCCGGTACCTCTACGTACGACATACTTCCTCGATTCCCCCGAAAAGTCTGATAACGCAAAAACCGGAGCCAAAGCCCGTACAGGTGACGGCGGACCGGCATCAACGGCTGCGTGTGCGATAGACATTGTGTCCATCCGCCGTCACGGGGCGGCAAACGGTTTTCGGGAAAGACTTTCGGGAGAAGGGAGCCTGGGACGGTGCAGCGAAAGAGGTACTCACCCGGCCGCGTCCCCGGCACCCTCCTCGGCCTCGGTGCCGGTCTCGCCGTCGTGGCCGGCGCGCTGACCGGTTGCTCCGCGGCCGACACCGCCGAGGACGTCACCGTCGACGCGAAGGCGGGCGCCGCGGCCGCGCCCGTCGCACCGCCCGGCCGCTACCGCACCCTCTTCGAGCCGTGCGGCGCCGTCCCCCAGGCCACCCTGCGCGACCTGCTGCCCGGGACCGCCGCCCTGACCGACGTCGAACGGGCCGCGGTGCTCCGCGGCACGGCCGCCGTCACCTACGACACCGACCGGCGCGTCGGCTGCGCGTGGACCGCGGACAGCGGGAACGGCACCCACCGCCTGGTGCTCGACGTGGAGCGGGTGGTCTCCTACGACCCGACGGTGAGCGACGCCGCGCGGGCGCAGGAGGTCTACACCCGCAAGCAGCTCGCGGCCGGGATCGCCGTACCGGAGACCCCGGCGCCCACGCCCACCGCCCCGACCACCGCGGCCACGGCGTCCGGCGCCACCAAGGTCTCGGCGACGGGCGCCGCCACCCCCACCGGCGCCCCGTCCTCGCCCACCGCCTCCGGCGGCGCCACGCCCCCCGGCACCGGCGCCCCGTCGACCGGCACCCCCTCCGCGCCGGCGACGACCGGCCTGGAGCCCCGGCTGCTGGGCGGTCTCGGCGACATCGCCTTCGTCGGCGACACGCTCGGCACGACCGGCGGGAGCGGCACGCAGCGGGTCGTGAGCGTGGTGTTCCGCACATCGAACGTCATCGTGACCGTCGAGTACCGGCAGCGCACGACGGGTGCGGCGGCGGCCCCGGACAGCAAGGAACTGCAGGACAGAGCACAGAACCTGGCCCGCCTGCTGGCCGACCGCCTGGAGGAGTAGCCGGCCGTCCGGTGCCCCGCGCGACCCCCCGGGCGGCAGGGGGACCACGTAACGTGTCGGCGTACCCAGGGCCGCCAGGGCCGCCGACCGGCGCCGGCCGTACGACAAGCGACTGAAGGAACCATGCAGCGATCAGCTCCGCGACTCACCCGCATTCTCGCCGCCGCAGCCGTCCCGGTGATGCTCGTCGTCGCCGGCTGCTCCTCGGACTCGGGCAGCGGCGGTGGGGACGGGGCCGGTGAGGCCGGCGGAGCGAAGGCGACCGCGAGCGCGACCGCGTCGGCGACCCCCTCCCCGACGCCGACGGTCGAGCCGGCGAAGTTCGCGAAGCTGCCCACGGCGTGCAAGGCGATCGCGGCGAAGACCACCGCCTCGCTGGTGCCGAAGGCGAAGAACGAGAACGGCACGGCGGCGGCCTCCACGGACCTCTCCCACCGCAGCGGCTGCTCCTGGAACGGCCTGGACGACAAGGGCGTCAAGGGCTCGCAGTACCGCTGGCTCGACGTGTCGTTCTACCGGTACGACTCCGAGGTGTCCCTCGGCAGCGGCCAGGCGCGCGCCCAGGAGAACTTCGCCAAGGAGCTCGGCAAGATCCAGGCCACCGCGGGCGCGAAGACGCTGAGCACCGCGCCGGTGGCCGGCGTCGGCGACGAGGCGAAGATCGTCACCTACACCGTCAACAAGACCGGCGAGGACTTCCCCTACGCCTCGGTCGTGGCCCGCTCCGGCAACGTGCTGGTGCTGCTGTCCTACAACGGCGCCGGGTACGCGGGCGCGCCCGTGCCGCGGGCGAAGACGATCGTCGAGGGTGCGACCAAGGCGGCGAAGGAAGCGGTCGCCTCGGTGGCCGCCGCGAACAAGTAGGCGTACCCGTCGAGCGGTCCGGCCAACCCCCGTCGACCGCACGGGTAGTGACACAAATCAACACAGACAGGCATGTCCGAGCGGAGCCCGTCCCTCCCCAGGGGGCCGGGCTTCGCTCACGTGTGCCACTCTGGGGCCCGCGAGACGTCGAATCACGGGAGGGGATCGCGGGTGGCCGCGATGGAGCTGACACGCACACACCGCATACTCATCGGGCTCGTCATCGGCGGCGCGGTGATCATCGCGGGGATCGGTTTCGCGGGTTCGTACGCGGCCGTGCGCGAGCTTGCCGTACACAAGGGCTTCGGTACGTTCTCGTACTTCTTCCCGATCGGCATCGACGCGGGCATCTGTGTGCTGCTCGCACTGGACCTGCTGCTGACGTGGCTGCGGATCCCGTTCCCGCTGCTGCGGCAGACGGCGTGGATCCTGACGGCGGCGACCATCGCGTTCAACGGCGCGGCCGCGTGGCCGGACCCGCTGGGCGTGGGCATGCACGCGGTCATCCCGGTGCTGTTCGTGGTGGCGGTCGAGGCGGCGCGGCACGCGGTGGGCCGGATCGCGGACATCACCGCGGACAAGCACATGGAGGGCGTGCGGCTGACCCGCTGGCTGCTGTCGCCGGTGCCGACGTTCCGGCTGTGGCGACGGATGAAGCTGTGGGAGCTGCGCTCGTACGACCAGGTGATCAAGCTGGAGCAGGAGCGGCTGATCTACCAGGCCCGGCTCCAGGCCCGCTTCGGGCGCGGCTGGCGGCGCAAGGCCCCCGTGGAGGCGCTGATGCCGCTCCGTCTCGCCCGGTACGGCGTCCCGCTCGCGGAGACGGCCCCGGCGGGCCTGGCGGCGGCGGGCATCGACCCGGTGCTGCTCCCGCCGAACCCGGTCCCGGTCCCGGTCGTGACCCCGCTCAGGAACCCGGCCCTGGTGTCCGGCCCGGCCCCGCACGCGGTCGCCCCCCAGGTCCCGGCCCAGACGCAGGAGCTGGTCCAGGCACAGGCCCAGGCACAGCCCCAGGAACAGGCCCAGGAGCCCGCCCCGGCCCCGCCGGCCCAGGCGCAGGCCCAAGCGCAGGCCCAGGAGCCCTCTCAGGCCCCACAGACCGCGCAGGCCCCTCAGCCCGCTCAGGCCCCCCAGGACCCGGCCCCCGTCCCCCAGCAGGCCCAGCCGAACCACGAGAGCCCCTGGTTCGACACCCCGCACCTCGCCCCGGACGGGTACGGCGGCACGTACACCGCGCAGGCGGAGGAGAACGCCGCGGAGGCCATCCCCGGGGACGCCCACCCGGTGGAGCCCGAGCAGTCGGGTCCCGAGCTGTTCGGCGTGCTCCAGCAGCCCGACCCCAGCCAGGAGCCGGACCCGCAGATGGAGGAGTTCCGGGAGATCGCCTACAAGATGACGTACGGCTTCGTGCAGGAGTACGGGCGCTTCCCGACCCCGTTCGAGCTGGACCAGCTGGTGGCGGAGGCGTACGGCCTCCAGCAGCTCCCGGAGCCCCAGTCGGACCTCCTCCAGCTGGTCACCCCCGAGGTGCAGGAGCGCGTCCGCGAGGAGATGCAGGAGTACGACCCCTCCTGACGGCTCGTCCCGACGGACCCTCCTGACGGACCGTTCCGACCCGCCCGCACCGCACACACACGCCGAAGGGCCGCCCCCGGTCACGGGAGCGGCCCTTCGCGCGTCGGTCAGGCGCCGAGCAGCTTGCGCACCCGGTCCGCGCCCACGGCGAGGAGCAGGGTGGGCAGGCGGGGGCCCGTCTCGCGGCTCACCAGGAGCTTGTAGAGGAGGGCGAAGAAGGAGCGCTGGGCGACCTTCAGCTCGGGCGTGGGCTTCGCCTCGGGGGTGAGCCCGGCCATGACCTTCGGGACGCCGTAGACCAGCGTGGTCAGGCCGTCGAGGGACCAGTGGCTGTCCAGGCCCTCCAGGAGGAGGCGCAGGGACTCGCGGCCCTCGTCGTCCAGGGTGCCGAGGAGCTCGGTGTCGGGCTCCTCGCGGACGATGGTGCGCTGGTCGGCCGGGACCTGGGTGGTGATCCAGTTCTCGGCGCGGTCGAGGCGCGGCCGGACCTCGTCCAGCGAGGTGACCGGGGACTCCGGGTCGAGGTCGGTGAGGATCCGGAGGGTCTGCTCGTCGTGGCCGGCGGTGATGTCGGCGACCGAGGCCAGCGTGCGGTACGGCAGCGGGCGCGGGGTGCGCGGCAGCTCGCCGGCCGCGGTACGGGCGGCACGCGCGTGGGCGGCGGCGTCGGCGGGCAGCACGGTGCCGTCGGCGACCTTGGCCTCCAGCTTGTCCCACTCGTCGTACAGCCGCTGGATCTCCTGGTCGAAGGCGATCTTGAAGGACTGGTTGGGCTTGCGGCGGGCGTAGAGCCAGCGGAGCAGCTGCGGCTCCATGATCTCCAGCGCGTCGGCCGCGGTGGGCACGCCGCCCTTCGAGGAGGACATCTTGGCCATGCCGCTGATGCCGACGAAGGCGTACATGGGGCCGATGGGCTGGACGCCGTCGAAGAGCGTGACGATCTGGCCGCCGACCTGGAAGGACGAGCCCGGGGAGGAGTGGTCGACGCCGGAGGGCTCGAAGATGACGCCCTCGTAGGCCCAGCGCATGGGCCAGTCGACCTTCCACACCAGCTTGCCGCGGTTGAACTCGCTGAGCTTGACGGTCTCGGCGAAGCCGCAGGCGGAGCAGGTGTAGCTCAGCTCGGTGGTCTCGTCGTCATAGGAGGTGACGGTGGTCAGGTCCTTCTCGCACTGCCCGCAGTAGGGCTTGTACGGGAAGTACCCGGCGCCGCCGCCGGAGCCGTCGTCCTCACCGGCCGCGCCGGAGCCCTCGGCGGCCTCCAGCTCGGCCTCGTCGACCGGCTTCTGGGACTGCTTCTTGGGGGCCTTCTTCGTCCGGTACTGGTCGAGGATGGCGTCGATGTCACCGCGGCGGCGCATGGCGTGCAGGATCTGCTCGCGGTAGACGCCGGAGGTGTACTGCTCGGTCTGGCTGATCGGGTCGTACTCGACGCCCAGCTCGGCCAGCGCCTCGACCATGGCGGCCTTGAAGTGCTCGGCCCAGTTGGCGTGGGGCGAGCCGGCCGGGGCGGGGACGGAGGTCAGGGGCTTGCCGATGTGCTCGGCCCAGGACTCGTCGATGCCCTCGATGCCGTTCGGCACCTTGCGGTAGCGGTCGTAGTCGTCCCACGAGATGAGGTGGCGGACGGTGTGTCCGCGGCGGCGGATCTCGTCGGCGACCAGGTGCGGGGTCATGACCTCGCGGAGGTTGCCGAGGTGGATCGGGCCGGAGGGGGAGAGGCCGGAGGCGACGACCACCGGTTTGCCAGGCGCACGTCGCTCCGACTCGGTGATGACCTCGTCCGCGAAACGGGAGACCCAGTCGGTCTCGGTGCTGCTCTGAGCCACGGTCGGTACGTCCTTCTTTCCAGATCCTTGCGGGAAATCCCCCGGAGCCTTCAAAGCCCTACGCCAGTCATTGTCCCAGACGGAACCGGGCGCTCCGAGGTTGTCCACAGGCGGGATTCTCCTCGGCCACCCTCGGCGACGGCTTGTCCACAGGCGGGGAAAACACGTTGCCCACCCATGGGACACTTGACAAGCGAAATAGACCACCGGAACGCCCGGACACGACACAACAGGAACGGAAGCTCATGGCCTCGGTCCCTTCCCTCGCCTCGACCGTGCAGCAGCGCCTCGCGGAAGGTCTCTCGGCAGCCCTGCCGGAGGCCGGATCCGCCGACCCGCTGCTCCGACGAAGCGACCGGGCCGACTTCCAGGCCAACGGCATCCTGGCGCTGGCCAAGCGGCTCAAGGGCAATCCGCGCGAGCTGGCCACGAAGGTCGTCGAGTCCATCCCGGCGAACGACGTGCTGAAGGAGATCGAGGTCTCCGGCCCCGGCTTCCTCAACATCACCGTGTCGGACGCGGCCATCGTGGAGACGCTGGCGGCCCGTGCCGCCGACGCGCGCCTCGGCGTGCCGCTGAACGAGGCGGCGGGCACCACGGTCATCGACTACGCGCAGCCGAACGTGGCGAAGGAGATGCACGTCGGCCACCTCCGCTCCGCGGTGATCGGCGCGGCGATGGTGGAGATCCTGGAGTTCACGGGCGAGACCGTGGTCCGCCGGCACCACATCGGCGACTGGGGCACCCAGTTCGGCATGCTCATCCAGTACCTGATCGAGCACCCGCACGAGCTGGACCACAAGGCCGAGGGCGCGGAGGTCTCCGGCGAGGAGGCCATGTCGAACCTGAACCGGCTGTACAAGGCGTCCCGCGCGCTCTTCGACGCCGACGAGGAGTTCAAGACCCGGGCACGCGCCCGCGTGGTGGACCTCCAGGCCGGTGACGAGGAGACCCTCGCCCTGTGGCAGCGGTTCGTGGACGAGTCGAAGATCTACTTCTACTCGGTCTTCGACAAGCTCGACATGGACATCCGCGACCCCGACGTCGTCGGGGAGTCCGGCTACAACGACATGCTCCTGGAGACGTGCCGGATCCTGGAGGAGTCGGGCGTCGCGGTCCGCTCCGAGGGCGCGCTGTGCGTCTTCTTCGACGACGTCAAGGGCCCGGACGGCAACCCGGTCCCGCTGATCGTCCAGAAGTCCGACGGCGGCTTCGGCTACGCGGCGACGGACCTGTCCGCCATCCGCGACCGGGTGGGCAACCTGAAGGCGTCGACGCTGCTGTACGTGGTGGACGCCCGCCAGTCGCTGCACTTCAAGATGGTCTTCGAGACGGCCCGCCGGGCCGGCTGGCTGAACGACGAGGTGAAGGCCGTCCAGCTGGCCTTCGGCACGGTCCTCGGCAAGGACGGCAAGCCCTTCAAGACCCGTGAGGGCGAGACGGTCCGGCTGGTGGACCTGCTGGACGAGGCGATCGACCGTGCCTCGGCCGTGGTCCGCGAGAAGGCCCAGGACCTCACGGAGCAGGAGATCGCCGAGCGGGGCGCCCAGGTGGGCATCGGCGCGGTGAAGTACGCGGACCTGTCGACGTCGGCGGCCCGTGACTACAAGTTCGACCTGGACCAGATGGTCTCGCTCAACGGCGACACGTCCGTGTACCTCCAGTACGCGTACGCCCGTATCCAGTCGATCCTGCGGAAGGCCGGGGACGCGAAGCCGGTCGCCCACCCGGAGCTGGAGCTGGCGCCGTCCGAGCGGGCCCTCGGCCTGCACCTGGACGGCTTCGGCGAGGCCGTCGAGGAGACCGCCGCGGAGTACGCGCCGCACAAGCTGGCCGCGTACCTGTACCAGGTGGCCTCGCTGTACACGACGTTCTACTCGGAGTGCCCCGTCCTCAAGGCGGACACCCCGGCGCAGGTGGAGAACCGCCTCTTCCTGTGCGACCTGACGGCCCGCACGCTCCAGCAGGGCATGGCGCTGCTGGGCATCCGGACGCCCGAGCGTCTCTGACGCCGCCGGGGCGGGTGGTTCACTGCGCGACCCACTCGCCCTTGTCGGGCCAGTAGCCGTAGACCGGGCGCCCCTCGATGGCGTGGACGCGGAACGGCTGCCCGCCGTCGTCGATCCGAAGGGTCCCCTTCCGGTCCCCGGTGCTCCACTCCAGCTCCAGGTACCAGGCGACGGCGTGCTCCTCGGTGTGGACGTCGAGGTTGAGGACCTCCGCGTCGCCGGTGGCGACCTGGTACGGGAAGTCCTTCGCCGGCACGACCCGGTCCCCGTCCTGTCCGGCGACCGCCTTCACGTAGGGCCGGGGCGCGTCGAGGTCGACGTCGAAGGTCTGCGGGGTGATCCCGCTGCCGCAGCCGTCGCCCATCGAGTACGCGTACCGGGTCGGCGGCCGGTCCCGCTCGACGACCCGGACCCGCAGCCGCGACAGCACGACCGGTTCCCGGGTCCGGCCGGTGACGGTGACCTGGAGCTGCATGTGCCCGCCGTCGATCCCGCCGAGCGCGCGGGCCCACGGCCGGGAGTCCTGCGGCGGGGGCGGCGGCACGTGCTGCGGCTTCTGGTCGAGGACGTAGTACTGCCCGCAGGGTTCGGCCCAGTTGTACGAGCTGATGCCGGCGTTCAGCGGAGCGGGCGCCGCGGCCCCGCCGGAGCCTTCGCGCGGCGGTTCCTTCTCGCCGTCCCGCCCCACGAGATAGGCCACGGGCACGGCGAGCGCCACGACGGCCACGGCGGCGAGCGCCCATCGGAACCGCCCCCACGAGCTCCGGGCGGCCGCCGGGACGTCCGGGCCCCTCACCACGACGACGGGCTCGCCGACCTCCTCGGAACCGGAACCGTCGAACGCGCCCGACCCGACGAACCCGACAGCCCCCGCCGACTCCTCCGCGGACGACCCCGCGGCGCTTCCCACCGCCGCCCCAGCCGCCTCCCCCACGGACTCCCGGGCAGGCTCCGGCCCGGTCCCCCGCACGGGTTCCCGCACGGACTCCCCCGCCGACGCGCCGGCCGCCTCGCCGCTCCGCCCCCGGGTCTCGTCCGCGACGATCCAGGCGCGGTGCAGCTCGACGAGCTCCTCGCGGGTGGCCCCGCACAGACGGCCGAGCCGTTCCACGGGGGCGAAGTCGGTCGGGACGGCGTCGCCGTTGCAGTACCGGTGGAGGGTGGAGGTGCTGACGTGGAGCCGCTTGGCGAGCGCCCCGTAACTCAGCCCCGAGCGCTCCTTCAGCCCCCGCAGCAGCCCGGCGAGCCGGTCCCCCGTGTCCATCCGTCGCTCCCCATCACTGGCCGGCGTCCCAGGAACGCGTTCCGGGCGACATACGTCTCCCCAGGTCACAGGGGGTGGAAGCGTTCCAGCGTTTCTCATTGTCCCGTGTCGATCGACACCGGGTCACACCGGCTCGCAGCATGGAGTCATGCCGAACAGCCGCGTCACCGACGCCCTGGCACTGATGGTGCTGATCGTCTGCACCGCGATCGTCCTCGCCCTGCTCGACGGCCGCTGACCGCCGCCGCCCGCTCTCACACCCACGGGGGAACCACCATGCGCCTGTCCGTCCGCACCCTGGCCCTGCCCGCCGCCGCCCTGGCCGCGGCCCTCTCCCTCACGGCCTGCCAGTCGTCGTCCGACCCGGACGCGGCGCCGGCCCCGACGTCCGCGTCGCCCCGGCAGACCACCGCCGCCACGCCGGCCACGCCGGCCACGCCGGCCACACCGACGACGACCGCCCCGGACCCGGCGCCGACCACCGCCCCGGCGACGACACCGGCCACGAAGCCCCCGAAGAAGACCACGGCCCCGACCCCCGCCGACAACGGCGGCAACGGCGGCAACGGCGACGACCCCGCCCCCGCCCTCACCCCCTGCACCGCCAAGGACGTGAAGGTCGTGGCCAGCAAGGTCAGCCGCCCGATCAACCACCTGGCACTGACCGTCACGAACGTCGGCGACCGCCCCTGCGACGCCGTGGGCGCGCCCCTCGTCGGCTTCGACCAGAGCCAGGCGCCCATCAGGATCGTGGAGGAGAGCAAGCCGCAGGCCGTGGTGACGCTGACGCCCGGCGAGTCGGCCTACGCGTCCCTGATCCTGACGGGAGAGCCCGGCGGGGACACCCACGGCATGACCGTCCGCACGGTCAAGGTGAACCTGACCACGGACAGCATGGTGACGGTGCCGGCGCCGACGGGCACGTACGTGGACGACGGCGCCGCCGTCTCGTACTGGCAGCGGGAGCTGGCGGACGCCCTCCAGTACTAGCCCGGGCACCAGGCCCGGCGCGGGCCCCCGCGGGGCCCGGTGGTGCCCGGTCGACCGCTGGTCGACCGCTACCGGTTGATCGGGTACGACGTCCGCCCCGACGCCTCGTCGATCTGCGCGTGCGCCTTCTGCAGGAGCTGCGAGGCCAGGTCCATCAGGGCGCGGGCGCCGGCGATCTCCTCGCCGACCCTCAGCTGTTCCGGATCGGAGGGGTGCCGGTGGGCGGTGCCGTGGGCCCGGAACTCGGAGCCGTCCGAGAGCCGGACCATGGCCGCCGCCCGCGTCCGGTCGCCCTCCTCCTTGAACTCCATGTCGACGTGCCATCCGACGAGCGTGTTCATCATGAGGACCACCTCCGGGAGGTACCTGTCGGGTACCTCTCCAGGGTGCGCCGCCGGGCGGTCAGCGGCGAGCCGACCCGAGCTTCCGCGCCGCCTCGGTGGCCCAGTAGGTGAGGATCATCTGGGCCCCGGCCCGGCGGATGCCGGTGAGGGTTTCCATGATCGCCTTGTCGCGATCGATCCAGCCCTTCTCGGCGGCGGCCTCGACCATCGCGTACTCACCGCTGATCTGGTACGCGGCGACCGGCACGTCCACGGCCTCGGCGACCTTCGCGAGCACGTCCAGGTAGGGCCCGGCCGGCTTCACCATCACCATGTCCGCGCCCTCCTCCAGGTCCAGCGCCAGCTCGCGCATCGACTCGCGGAGGTTGGCGGGGTCCTGCTGGTAGGTCTTGCGGTCGCCCTTGAGCGACGAGCCCACGGCCTCGCGGAAGGGGCCGTAGAAGGCGGAGGAGTACTTCGCGGTGTACGCGAGGATCGCCACGTCCTCCTTGCCGATGGTGTCCAGGGCGTCCCGGACGACGCCGACCTGGCCGTCCATCATCCCGGAGGGGCCGACGACGTGGACGCCGGCGTCGGCCTGGACCTGGGCCATCTCGGCGTAGCGCTCCAGCGTGGCGTCGTTGTCGACGCGCCCGTCCTCGTCGAGGACGCCGCAGTGGCCGTGGTCGGTGTACTCGTCGAGGCAGAGGTCGGACATGATCACGAGCTCGTCGCCGACCTCGGCCCGCACGTCGCGGATGGCGACCTGGAGGATGCCGTCCGGGTCGGTCCCGGCCGTACCGAGCCCGTCCTTCTTCGCGTCCTCCGGCACACCGAAGAGCATGATCCCGGAGACCCCGGCCTCCAGCGCCTCCACCGCGGCGCGGCGCAGCGTGTCCCGCGTGTGCTGGACCACGCCGGGCATCGCGCCGATCGGCACGGGCTCGCTGACGCCCTCGCGGACGAAGGCGGGCAGGATCAGGTCGGCCGGGTCCAGCCGGGTCTCGGCGACCATACGCCGCATGGCGGGCGTCGTCCGCAGCCGCCGCGGCCGCGCCCCCGGAAAGCTTCCGTACGAGTTCATACGTGCGAGGCTACGCCCGCCCCGCACCCCCACTTACCGACACCCTGTTGCCGCCGTACGACACGACGGCGCGGGCCCCCGGGTGGGGGCCCGCGCCGTCGGGAAGCGGACGGGGTGCCGCGTCAGGTGGTCCGGCGGCGCCGCGCGCCCGGACGCCGCTCGCTCGGCCGCGTCACGGGATCGCCCGCCTCCAGCGCCGCCTCGCGACGCCGCAGGCCGAACTCCGCCAGCGCCTCGGCCAGCTTGTGCACGGACGGCTCGGGCGACAGGACGTCGACCCGCAGCCCGTGCTCCTCCGCCGTCTTGGCCGTCGCCGGCCCGATACAGGCGATGACGGTCACGTTGTGCGGCTTGCCGGCGATGCCGACCAGGTTCCGCACGGTCGACGAGGAGGTGAAGAGCACCGCGTCGAAGCCGCCGCCCTTGATCGCCTCGCGGGTGTCCGCCGGCGGCGGCGAGGCGCGCACGGTCCGGTAGGCGGTGACGTCGTCGACCTCCCAGCCCAGCTCGATGAGGCCCGCGACCAGCGTCTCGGTCGCGATGTCGGCCCGCGGCAGGAAGACGCGGTCGATCGGGTCGAAGACCGGGTCGTACGGCGGCCAGTCCTCCAGGAGACCCGCGGCCGACTGCTCGCCGCTCGGCACCAGGTCCGGCTTCACGCCGAAGTCGACCAGCGCCGCGGCGGTCTGCTCGCCCACCGCGGCGACCTTGATCCCGGCGAAGGCGCGGGCGTCGAGCCCGTACTCCTCGAACTTCTCGCGCACGGCCTTGACCGCGTTGACCGAGGTGAAGGCGATCCACTCGTACCGTCCGGTGACGAGCCCCTTCACCGCCCGCTCCATCTGCTGCGGGGTCCGGGGCGGCTCGACCGCGATGGTCGGCACCTCGTGCGGCACGGCGCCGTACGAGCGCAGCTGGTCGGAGAGCGACGCGGCCTGCTCCTTGGTGCGCGGCACGAGCACCCGCCAGCCGAAGAGCGGCTTGGACTCGAACCACGAGAGCTGGTCGCGCTGCGCCGGGGCGCTGCGCTCGCCGACCACGGCTATCACCGGCCGGTGGCCCTCGGGAGAGGGGAGCACCTTGCCCTGCTTGAAGACCTGGGCGATGGTGCCGAGCGTCGCGTTCCACGTCCGCTGGCGCGTCGTGGTGCCCGCGATGGTGACGGTGAGCGGGGTGTCCGGCTTGCGGCCCGCCGCCACCAGTTCACCGGCGGCCGCGGCCACCGAGTCGAGCGAGGTGGACACGACGACGGTGCCGTCGGAGGCGCCGACCTCGGCCCAGCAGCGGTCGTCGGCGGTCCGCGCGTCGACGAAGCGGACGTCGGTGCCCTGCTCGTCGCGGAGCGGCACACCGGCGTACGCGGGAACGCCGACCACGTTCGCGACGCCGGGGACGACCTCGAAGGGGATGCCCTCGGCGGCGCAGGCGAGCATCTCGGCGCCCGCGTTCCCGTCGAGGCCGGGGTCGCCGGTCACCGCACGGACGACCCGCCTGCCGCCGCGCGCGGCCTCCATGACAAGATTGACCGCATCCCTCAACACGGGGACACCGGCGGCTGTTGACGCCTCGTCAACAACCGTCAGCTCAGGCGTGCTCACGCCCGCGCGCGCATGACCGCGGACGACCTCGAGGACCTCCGGCTCGGCGATCAGGACGTCCGCTCCCGCGAGGGCCTCGACGGCCCGGAGGGTCAGGAGTCCGGGGTCGCCTGGGCCTGCGCCGAGGAAGGTGACGTGGCCGTGACCCGCGAAGACGGGGGACACGGGGCTGGTGGTCGGGCTGGTGGGGCTCAAGGTCGCTCCCCCATAAGACCGGCCGCACCCTTGGCGAGCATCTCGGCCGCGAGTTCGCGTCCGAGCGCCGCCGCCTCGTCGTACGAGGTGGGTACGGGACCGGTGGTGGACAGCTGCACCAGCGTCGAGCCGTCGGTGGTGCCGACGACGCCGCGCAGGCGCATTTCGGTGACAACCTGCCCGTGACCGGGACCGTCGGCGAGGATGTCGGCGAGCGCGCCCACGGGTGCGCTGCAGCCGGCCTCGAGGGCGGCGAGCAGGGATCGCTCAGCGGTCACGGCGGCCCGCGTGCGCGGGTCGTCGAGAGCGGAGAGCGCGGCGACGAGGTCGGTGTTCGACGCCGGGCATTCGACGGCCAGGGCACCCTGGCCGGGGGCGGGCAGGACGGAGTCGACCGGCAGGTGCTCGGCCGACAGTCCGCCGAGGAGTTCCTCGGTGCCGCCGATGCGGTTGAGTCCGGCCGCGGCGAGGACGACGGCGTCGAGCTCGCCCTTGCGGACGTAGCCGACGCGGGTGTCGACGTTGCCGCGGATCGGGACGCAGGTCAGGTCGAGGCCGTGGCTGCGGGCGTACGCGTGCAGCTGGGCCATGCGGCGCGGCGAGCCGGTACCGACGCGGGCGCCCGCGGGCAGCCGGTCGAGGGAGAGCCCCTCGCCGGTGATGAGGACGTCGCGCGGGTCCTCGCGCGGCGGGATCGCGGCCAGCACCAGCTCGGGGTGGCGCGCGGTCGGCAGGTCCTTCAGGGAGTGGACGGCGAAGTCGACCTCGCCGTCGAGCAGCGCGTCGCGCAGCGCGGCGACGAAGACGCCGGTGCCGCCGATCTGCGCGAGGTGCTCACGGGAGGTGTCCCCGTACGTGGTGATCTCCACGAGCTCGACGGGCCGGCCGGTCAGCTGCCGGACCGCGTCGGCCACGTGCCCGGACTGGGCCATGGCGAGCTTGCTGCGCCTGGTCCCGAGCCTCAGTGCCCTCTCGGTCATACTCGCCCTCGGTTCTTGACGTCGGCGTCATTCAGGTCGGCCCGGGAGACGGAAGCCACCGTCTCCGGGTCGAGGTCGAAGAGTGTCCGCAGCGCGTCGGCGTACCCGGCGCCGCCGGGCTCGCTGGCCAGCTGCTTGACCCGCACGGTCGGCGCGTGCAGGAGCTTGTCGACGACGCGGCGCACGGTCTGGGTGATCTCGGCGCGCTGCTTGTCGTCGAGGCCGGGGAGGCGGCCTTCCAGGCGGGCGACCTCGCTGGCCACCACGTCGGCGGCCATGGTGCGCAGGGCGACCACGGTCGGGGTGATGTGGGCGGCGCGCTGGGCGGCGCCGAAGGCGGCGACCTCGTCGGCGACGAGTCCGCGGACCTGGTCGACGTCGGCGGCCATGGGGGCGTCGGCGGAGGCGTCGGCCAGCGACTCGATGTCGACGAGCCGGACGCCGGGGATCCGGTGGGCGGCGGCGTCGATGTCGCGGGGCATCGCGAGGTCGAGCAGGTGGAGGGGCTCGTCGCGGCCCTCGGCGGCGGCCTCGACGGCGTCGCCGGTGAGGACGAGTCCGGTGGCGCCGGTGCAGGAGACGACGATGTCCGCCCGGCCGAGTTCGTCGCCGACGGCAACCATCTCGGCCGAGCGCGCGGCCACGCCCGTGCCGCCGGGCTCGGTGAGGATCTCGGCGAGCCGCTCGGCGCGGGCGAGGGTCCGGTTGGCGATGACGATCTCGGCGACCCCGGCGCGGGCGAGGGTCGCGGCCGCCAGGGACGACATGGAGCCGGCGCCGATGACGAGGGCGCGCTTGCCCCGCGCCCAGCCGTCGACGTCGGTGCCCTGGGCGAGCTGCTCCAGGCCGAAGGTGACGAGCGACTGCCCGGCCCGGTCGATGCCGGTCTCGCTGTGGGCGCGCTTGCCGACCCGCAGGGCCTGCTGGAAGAGGTCGTTGAGGAGCCGGCCCGCGGTGTGCAGGTCCTGGCCGAGGGCGAGGGCGTCCTTGATCTGGCCGAGGATCTGGCCCTCGCCGACGACCATGGAGTCCAGGCCGCAGGCCACCGAGAAGAGGTGGTGGACGGCCCGGTCCTCGTAGTGCACGTAGAGGTAGGGGGTGAGCTCGTCCAGGCCGACGCCGCTGTGCTGGGCGAGCAGCGTGGACAGCTCGGCGACGCCGGCGTGGAACTTGTCCACGTCGGCGTAGAGCTCGATGCGGTTGCAGGTGGCGAGGACGGTGGCCTCGGCGGCCGGTTCGGCGGCGAGGCTGTCCTGGAGGAGCTTGGCCTGGGTGTCCGCCGGCAGCGAGGCCCGCTCCAGGATGGAGACGGGGGCGCTGCGGTGGCTCAGCCCGACGACGAGGAGGCTCATGCCGGCATCACGGCGGGGACGTCCCCGTCGGGTCCCTTGCGACCGCCCTCGGCGGTGGTACGGGTGGCGGCGGGCGGCGCCGCGGGGGCGGCGGCCTGCGGGGCTGCCTCCTCGCCGAGCTCCTCGCCGGCCTTGCGCTGCTCGTGGAAGGCGAGGATCTGCAGCTCGATGGAGAGGTCCACCTTGCGCACGTCGACGCCGTCGGGCACGGAGAGCACGGTCGGGGCGAAGTTGAGGATGGAGGTGACGCCCGCGGCGACGAGGCGGTCGCAGACCGCCTGGGCGACGCCGGCCGGGGTCGCGATGACGCCGATGGAGACGCCGTCCTCGGCGATGATCTTCTCCAGGTCGTCGCTGTGCTGGACGGGGATCCCGGCGACCGGCTTGCCGGTCATGGCGGGGTCGGCGTCGATCAGCGCGGCGACGCGGAAGCCGCGGGAGGCGAAGCCGCCGTAGCCGGCGAGGGCGGCGCCGAGGTTGCCGATGCCGACGATCACGACGGGCCAGTCCTGCGTCAGGCCGAGCTCGCGGGAGATCTGGTAGACGAGGTACTCGACGTCGTAGCCGACACCGCGGGTGCCGTACGAGCCGAGGTAGCTGAAGTCCTTGCGCAGCTTCGCGGAGTTGACGCCGGCCGCGGCCGCGAGCTCCTCGGAGGAGACCGTGGGTACGGAGCGCTCCGACAGCGTGGTCAGGGCGCGCAGATACAGCGGAAGGCGGGCGACGGTGGCCTCGGGAATTCCTCGGCTACGGGTCGCCGGTCGGTGAGTTCGGCCAGTTGCCACGGTGCTCCTGCGGGATGAGCGGGGCTGCAGGCGGCCATATGTCCCAAGACCGCCCCGTCGAATGCAGGCTATGTCTTTGTGAACGCGTGCACAAAGATGGTGTCCGTTTTGTCCGGCCAAAGTGACCGGGGTCACGCGACCGGTTCTCGTCGCCGTGGAACCGCCGCACCGTGCGACGCGTTGAGATCCCGAAGGGGGCAAAGCCGCACACACTCCTCACGACGTGGCCCCCGAATGCCAACAAAACGTCCATGATGGTAACCGGCTTTCGGTCACGCACCCAGTTCGCGCCGCAGCCGCTCCGCGTCCACCCGCCAGAAGGTGTGCTGTTCGCCGTCGACCAGGACGACGGGAATCTGCTCCCAGTACTCCTTGTACAGCGCCTCGTCCTGGAGGATGTCCCGCTCCTCCCAGCGCGCCCCGGTCTCGGCGCACACGGCCTCGATCACCGCCCGGGCGTCGTCGCAGAGATGACACCCCGGCTTCCCGATCAGCGTCACGGTCCGCGCGGCCGGGTCCTTGGCCGCGTCCTTCTTCTTCGCACGTCCGAACATGCCGTCCATTGTCCCGCCCGGCAACGGTGGGGACCCGCACTGTTCACACCACGGCATCCCCACAAGTCGGGAAGTACCGAACAGACTGGCTATGCTCCAGACATGGCCGCTCTGGGATGGCTCACCCCCCGTAGGCGCTCCGCCACCGCGCGCAGCGTCCTGGCAGGCGAGGCCGCCGCCGAGGCGGCCCGCAAGACCTCGCTCCAGCTGGAACAGGAGAGAGAGGAGGAGGCCGCCGCCCTGGAGGCGGCACGCGCCTCCGAAGCCGAGCCCGAGGAGCCCGAGTTCCCCGTCGCCGGCGACGTGAGGGCCGCCGCCTTCTTCGACCTCGACAACACCGTGATGCAGGGCGCCGCGATCTTCCACTTCGGCCGCGGCCTGTACAAGCGGAAGTTCTTCCAGCGTCGTGAACTCGCCCGCTTCGCCTGGGCGCAGATCTGGTTCCGGCTCGCCGGCGTCGAGGACCCGGCCCACATGCAGGAGGCCCGCGACAGCGCGCTCTCCATCGTCAAGGGCCACCGCGTCTCCGAACTGATGTCGATCGGCGAGGAGATCTACGACGAGTACATGGCCGACCGGATCTGGCCGGGCACCCGCGCCCTGGCCCAGGCCCACCTCGACGCGGGCCAGAAGGTCTGGCTGGTGACGGCCGCCCCGGTCGAGACCGCCACGATCATCGCCCGCCGGCTCGGCCTCACCGGCGCCCTCGGCACGGTCGCCGAGTCGGTCGAGGGCGTCTACACCGGCCGACTGGTCGGCGAACTGCTGCACGGCCCGGCCAAGGCCGAGGCGGTACGGGCGCTGGCCGCCGCCGAGGGCCTGGACCTCGCCCGCTGCGCCGCCTACAGCGACTCGCACAACGACATCCCGATGCTGTCGCTCGTCGGCCACCCGTACGCGATCAACCCCGACACCAAGCTGCGCCGCCACGCCCGGGACCGCGAGTGGCGGCTGCGCGACTACCGGACCGGCCGCAAGGCCGCCAAGATCGGCATCCCGGCCGCCGCGGGTCTCGGCGCCGTCGCCGTCGGCACCGCCGCCGCCGTCGCCCTCCACCGGCGCCGCCGCTGACCCGGCCCCGCCGACCCGGGTCCGCCGCTCCGGGCCCGGTCAACGCGGGCCCCCGGAGCGGCGGGAGACCGCCCCCGTATCCGAACTTCCCGGCGTTCCGGGCGCGCCACGCCCGTGGCGATACGTTTCGGCTGCGATCACGTACGACAACCGCGGACCAGAGGGGCTCACCCGTCCGTGATCGAACAGCCCGGCACGCCTCGACTCCCGGGCATTCCCGCGCCCTTACCCAGGAGCGGCCCGGATCACTCTCCCCTACCGCACATGAGCACAACGCAACGCCGACGCAATCACACTCGGAAGTCAATCGATCAATAACCGGTCACGAACTGCGACTTGATCCGCCCGCAAGCGGTAACAGAAGCGACGTAATCGATGATTTGAGCAACTGGGTGTAGCGCTGCCTGTACGAAGCGTTATTCTCCTCAGACGCACAGCGGAACCCTCACGTCGTCACGACGAGTGAATGGATCCGCACTGCACGTGATGGAAGCTCTGCCTCTGGGAGTCCCGTGTACCCACACGTCGGGGTTGACGCCTCGGGCCTGGCTACGCTGCGCGCAACGGTCCTCGACCACTTGCGTGGCTTCGTCCCCACCGCGTACGTCGGTCCTGCGCCCGCCTTCGCCTTCGCCGCACCGGCACCGGCCGGCCCTTGCTATGCCCTGGCCGACGGCGGTGCCGCCGTCGGCAGAAGGGGCGCGCGCGGCGGCTCGGGCAATTCGACCGCCGCCCGACGCCCCACCGCCGACAGCGACAGCGCGCGCATGATGGACCTGGTCGAGCGCGCCCAGGCGGGCGAGGCCGAGGCCTTCGGCCGGCTGTACGACCAGTACAGCGACACCGTCTACCGCTACATCTACTACCGCGTCGGCGGGAAGGCCACGGCGGAGGACCTCACCAGCGAGACCTTCCTGCGCGCCCTCCGCCGCATCTCCACCTTCACCTGGCAGGGACGCGACTTCGGCGCCTGGCTCGTCACCATCGCGCGCAACCTGGTGGCCGACCACTTCAAGTCCAGCCGCTTCCGGCTGGAGGTCACCACCGGCGAGATGCTCGACGCCAACGAGGTCGAGCGCAGCCCGGAGGACTCCGTCCTGGAGTCCCTCTCCAACGCCGCGCTGCTCGACGCCGTCCGCCGCCTCAATCCCCAGCAGCAGGAGTGCGTCACCCTCCGCTTCCTCCAGGGCCTCTCGGTCGCCGAGACCGCGCGGGTCATGGGGAAGAACGAGGGCGCCATCAAGACCCTCCAGTACCGCGCCGTCCGCACCCTGGCCCGGCTCCTGCCCGAGGACGCCCGCTAGCGCGGGCCGCCGACCGCCGCCGTTCCCCTCCCTCCCCCTGTCCCCTCCCCCCGTGAAGTCACTTGTCCCCCTCACCCATATCTCTCCCCCCACGCCACCACTGCCCGTCTCACATCACAGTCGGTGACGCTTCGATGACGCACTGGTCCGATCATCTTTCGCGCGTAACCCAAGTGCCGCGCCGCTCGTTGTGCGAAATGCAGGCTCCCTGTGGTCACGCCCTGCTCGCTGCTCCTCACTCGTTCGTGTGGATCAGCTCAAGGAGGGCAACCTTCCGGACCCCCCGGGGAGTCGAACGTCATGACGAGAGGAGGTGCCGCCAGTGATCGCGAACGTGCACCGGCGGGCGAACGCCTTCGCCCAGGCCCTGGAGGACCGGACGCCCGAGGGCGAGGCGGCCGAACGGCCAGACGCCCCGGCCGACACGGGCGACCAGGGACGGCTTTTGGCCTTGGCGAGCGGACTCGGCGATCTGCCGAAACCAGAGCTCGACCCCGAGGTCAAGGTGGTGCAGCGAGCGCAGCTCGTGGCCGCCATGGAGGCGATGTTCGCCCAGGGGACGGCCGGCGCGGGCCCTACCGTCCCGGAGCAGCGGAGCACGCGGGGCGCCCACCGGGCCTCCCCGCTGCGGAAGCTCCGCCCACGGTCCCGCTGGACCAAGGGGCTCGCCGCCGGCGGCCTCACCGTCGGCGTCGCGGCCGGAGCCTTCGGCGGCGTCGCAGCCGCCAGCTCCGACGCCCTCCCCGGTGACTCCCTCTACGGGCTCAAGCGGGGCATGGAAGACCTCAAGCTGGGCATGGCCGACGACGACGCCGACCGCGGGGGCATCTACCTCGACCAGGCGTCCACCCGGCTCAGCGAGGCCCGCCGGCTCATGGAGCGAGCCCGCTCCGGCGACCTCGACCACGAGTCCCTCAGCGAGATCCGCCGCGCCCTCGGCGGCATGAAGCACGACGCCGAGGAAGGCCACCGGCTGCTCCGCCAGGCCTACGACCGGGACGGCCAGATCGCCCCCATGGCCCGGCTGAACTCCTTCGCCCAGGCCCACCGCGACACCTGGAACGGCCTGCGCGACCGCCTCCCCGTCCAGCTCACGGACGTGGGCGAAGAGGTCAGCGGCGTCTTCGACGCCATAGACCAGGAGGTCGAGCCGCTCCAGTCGGTGCTGCCCCGCACCCTCGAGAAGGGCGCGGTCGCCCCCGGCGGCTCCAGCAGCAGCCCCACCGCCCGGCAGAACCAGCAGGGCACGGACACCCAGCAGCCCCCGGCCACCCAGGGCACCCCCACCCAGGACGGCCACTCCGCCACCCCCCGCCCCTCGGGCACCACCCAGGGCGGCGGCACGGGCGGCACCACCGGCACCGGCACCACCCCGAGCCCGGGCGCCGAAAGCGGCACCACCTCCCCCGAGGACGACGGACTCCTCGGCGGCAACACCGGCGGCCTCCTGCCGTCCCCGACGGGCACACCCCCCGCCCCCGAGGACAGCCAGGTGACCCCCACGCCACCGGACGTCACCATCCCACCCCTCTTGCCGGGCCTCCTTCCGGGCCTCGGCATCGACAGCGAGGACGCTCGCTGACAAGGAGAAGGGGCGCCCCCACGGACGGGGGGCGCCCCTTCGTCCATCCTCCGGCCCGCGCAGCACCGCGGATCAGAAGAAGACCGACCTCCGCTGCACCAGCAGCTTGTACAGCGTGTGCTGGATCTGCTCCCGCACCTGGTCCGTCAGGTTGAACATCAGCATCGGATCCTCCGCCGCCTCCGGCGGATAGGAGTCCGTCGGAATCGGCTCGCCGAACTGGATCGTCCACTTCGTCGGCAGCGGCAGCATCCCCAGCGGCCCCAGCCACGGAAAGGTCGGCGTGACCGGCACGTACGGCAGGCCGAGCAGCCGCGCCAGCGTCTTCGCGTTCCCGATCATCGGGTAGATCTCCTCGGCGCCCACGATCGAGCAGGGCACGATCGGCACCCCCGCCCGCAGCGCCGTCGAGACGAAACCGCCCCGGCCGAACCGCTGGAGCTTGTACCGCTCCGAGAACGGCTTCCCGATGCCCTTGAAGCCCTCCGGCATCACGCCGACGACCTCCCCGGCCCGCAGCAGCCGCTCCGCGTCCTCCGCGCACGCCAGGGTGTGCCCCGCCTTCCGGGCCAGCTCGTTGACCACCGGCAGCACGAAGACCAGGTCCGCCGCGAGCAGCCGCAGATGCCGGCCCGCCGGATGATGGTCGTGCACCGCGACCTGCATCATCAGCCCGTCCAGCGGCAGCGTCCCGGAATGGTTCGCGACGATCAGCGCCCCGCCCTTCTCCGGGATGTTCTCGACGCCCTTCACCTCGACCCGGAAGTACTTCTCGTACAGCGGGCGCAGCAGCGACATCAGCACCTGGTCGGTCAGCTCGGCGTCGTACCCGAACTCGTCCACCTCGTACTCGCCGGTGACCCGCCGCCGCAGGAACGCCAGCCCGCCCGCGAGCCGCCGCTCCCAGTCCGTCCGGCCGGCCCCCGCGCCCTCCGGCGCCCGCTCCGCCTCCGGTACCGGCTCCGCCACGGGCTCCGGGTCCGGGGCGGCGGGCACCTCCCGCGCGCCCGGCAGCGCCCGTACCGCCGCCGGCCCCTTCTCGGGACCGGACGGCTCCTCGGGCCGACCCGGCCGCCGCCGGGCCCGCGAACGGTCGTCGTCGAAAGGAATCACCTTGGCGTCCGCCATCGCTGTCGCTGCTCCTCAGGCACCGTCGTGAGAGTCGTGAGAAGGGACCGGAGCGGCGTCCGGGGCGAGCCGGCCGGCCAGCCGGTCCACCGCCCCCGCCAGCCGCTCCGGCGGCAGGAGGCCCGGCCCCCGGCTCGCCGCGAAGTCCGCGAACGCCTCCGCCGTCGAGTACCGCGGCCGGAAACCCAGGACCTCCCGCATCTGCGTGGTCGAGACGACCCGCCCGTGCGTGAGGAGCCGGATCTGCTCGGGCGCGAAGTCCGTCAGCCCCACCGTCCGCAGCGCCGAGCCCACCCAGGTCACCGCCGGCAGCAGCACCGGCACCGTCGGCCGTCCGAGCCGCCGCGCGCACTGCGAGAGCAGCAGCACCCCGGCGCCCGCCACGTTGAAGGTCCCGCTGTTCAGCGACGCCCGGCGCGGCTCCTGCGCCACGAGGCGCAGCACGTCGATCACGTCGTCCTCGTGGACGAACTGCAGCCGCGGGTCGTAGCCCAGGACCGTCGGCATCACCGGCAGCGACAGGTACTCGGTCAGCGGGGACTCCACCCGCGGTCCCAGGATGTTCGCGAACCGCAGCACGCAGACCGCCACGTCCGGCCGCCGTCGGGCGAAGCCCCGTACGTACCCCTCGACCTCGACCGCGTCCTTCGCGAACCCACCGCTCGGCAGCGACTTCGCCGGGGTCGTCTCGGTGAAGACCGCCGGATCGCGGGGCGCGGAGCCGTACACGTTCGTACTGGACTTCACCACCAGCCGGCCGACCCGCGGTGACTTCTGGCAGGCCCCGAGGAGCTGCATGGTGCCGATGACGTTGGTCTCCTTGACCGACGTCCGGCCGCCGGCGCCCAGCGCCGTCCCCGTCACGTCGAGGTGCACCACCGTGTCCACCTCGTGCTCGGCGAGCACCTTGGCGATGGCCGGCCTGCGGATGTCCGCGCGGACGAACTCGGCGGCCCCCAGCTCATGCCCGGGCTCGACCGCGTCCACGGCCACCACCCGTTCCACCTCGGGGTCCCGCTGGATCCGCCGCACGAAACGGCCCCCCAGATACCGGGCCGCACCGGTGACGAGCACGACCTTGCCCAAGATCAGCGCCTTCCGTCCGATTTCCCTGGAGTCACTCCGTAGCCGCCACCGTAGCGCCTGAGCATTTCGGCGCAATGAAAACGTGGCCCCTCACCGATGACGGTGAGGGGCCACGCCTTTTCACGCACGGGAAACCGCTCGCGCGGCCGCCGCTTACTTCTTGTTGCGACGCTGAACGCGCGTGCGCTTGAGCAGCTTGCGGTGCTTCTTCTTGGCCATCCGCTTGCGCCGCTTCTTGATAACAGAGCCCACGACTACCCTCGCTCACTTCTTCTCACTGGTGCGGGGCGTCTGGGCCCACACGACCTACGTCGGCCTAGCCTACCGGCATGAGCGCCGCACTCGTAATCCGAGGGGCGGACCCGGCTCACCGGCCGTTCGGCCGCGGGTCGACCGCGCGCCCGTTACGCGGTCCCCACCCCCACGTACGACTCCCTCAGGTACGCGTGAACCGCCTGTTCCGGGACCCGGAAGGACCTGCCCACCCGGATCGCCGGCAGATGACCGCTGTGCACCAAGCGGTACACGGTCATCTTCGACACGCGCATCACCGCGGCGACTTCCGCCACGGTCAGGAACTTGACCTCGTTGAGAGGCCGATCGCCAGCAGCCATGACCCACCTGTACCTTCCGCCGCGACGCCCACCGGCTTCCCCTCCGGTGACTCTTCGTCGTCGAACGCTCACGAATCAGACTAGGGGCGGGTGGTACGAGTGGGGAAGAGGAGCCCCTATCGCCCGTTTACCGTGACAGACACGCTCGATTGAGTACATAGCGCGTGAGGGGACGGTAGTACGCCGAGCGCACCCCGTCATCCAGCGGGACGGCCACCGCCACCTGCCCCTCGGCCTCCCCCACGAAGAGCGCGGGATCGTCCGTGTCGGCCAGCCCGATCGCCTCGATACCCAGCTGACCAGCACCGCAGACCCAGCCGTGGTCCCCGACGACCAGCTCCGGCAGCGGCCCGCCGGCCTGCGCCGCGCTCTCCAGCACGGCCCGCACCGGCAGCGCCGAGTGGGAGTGCGCCCCCTGCTCGCGCCCGCCCTCCGGCGGCCCCGCCTCCCGCACGAACGCGACACCGCGTACGTAGTCGAGGACGTACGTGCGTAGACCGAACCGGGTCGTTATGTCGACACATCTCCCCTGCGCCGGGGTGAGTACGTCACATCCCGCCGCCGACAGAGCGTCTGCGAGAGCGACGTAGAAACCGAGCAGCCGGTGCGGATGCCCCGTCCCGAACAGCACCGGAGCCCGCCGGGCGGCGGCCACCGCGAGCCGGCCCGCGAAGGCGTCGAGACCGCGCAGGGTCCGCTCCGGATCGATCACGTCCGGCCCCGAGCGGTGGGCAGGGTCCCCGGACACCCCGCACTTCTCCGCCATGAGCCGCAGCAGCGCGGCCTCGTCCCAGCCCCCGGCCGGCGTCAGCCCCAGGGTCACCCGGGGGTCCCGCGCGGCGAAGAGCCGGTAGCTCCGCAGGCTCTCCTCCCGCGACGTCGCCACCGTCCCCGCCAACCCCGCCGCCAACAGATGCGCCCGCAGCGCCCCGGTACTCAACACCCTTCCGATGCTGCCGGAACACTTCTGCCGGAACGTCAAAATCCGCCGTACACCGCACAGTTGGCGTAACAGACCGGCAGTTCAGGCCAGCAGCCCGCGCAGCGGGAAGGCAGCCTTCCGGGTCGCGATCACCGCCTGGTCGAGCCGGTCCGCGGGGTCGTACCCCGCCGACCAGTCGCGGAAGTCGACGGGCCACCGCCCGTCCGTCATCCGCCCGGGCCCCAGCTGCCGCGTCCGCGCGTACACCTCGTCCCGCCACGAGGACGGGATCACGGTCTCGGGCGCGACGGGCGCGTGCGCCGCGATCCCCACGAGGTGGGTCCACGACCGCGGGACGACGTCGACGACCGCGTACCCGCCGCCGCCCAGCGCCACCCACCGCCCGTCCGCGTACGCGTGCGCCAGCTCGTGGCACGCCTCCTGCACGGCCCGCTGCGCGTCGAGCGAGACGGCCAGGTGGGCCAGCGGGTCGTCGAAGTGCGTGTCCGCCCCGTGCTGGGTCACGAGCACCTGCGGCCGGAAGTCGGCGAGGAGCTCCGGCACCACCGCGTGGAAGGCCCGCAGCCAGCCCGCGTCCCCGGTCCCGGCCGGCAGCGCCACGTTCACCGCGCCGCCCTCGCCGGGCCCGGGCGCCCCGGTCTCCTCCGGCCAGCCGGTCTGCGGGAACAGCGTCCGCGGGTGCTCGTGCAGGGAGACCGTCAGGACCCGCGGGTCCTCCCAGAAGGCCGCCTGCACCCCGTCCCCGTGGTGGACGTCGACGTCCACGTACGCGACCCGCTCGACGCCCAGCTCCAGGAGCCGGGCGATGGCGAGCGAGGCGTCGTTGTAGACGCAGAACCCGGCGGCCCCGCCGGGCATCGCGTGGTGCAGGCCGCCGGAGAAGTTCACGGCGTGCTCGGCCTCGCCCCGCCACACGGCCTCCGCCGCCGCCACCGACTGGCCGGCGATCAGCGCGGACGCCTCGTGCATGCCCTCGAAGGCCGGGTCGTCGACCGTGCCGAGCCCGTACGCCTGGTCGGCGTGGCGCGGATCCGCCGAGGCGGCCTTCACGGCGGCCACGTAGTCCTCGCGGTGCACGAGCCGCAGCGTCGACTCCCCGGCCGGCTTGGCGGCGACGACGTCGACCTCCCGGTCGAGCCCGAAGGCCCGGACCAGCCCCATGGTCAGCGCGAGCCGCACCGGGTCCATCGGGTGCTGGGGCCCGAAGTCGTACCCCGTGACAGCTTCATCCCACATCAACAGTGCGCGGCCGCTCATGCCCGCCACCGTATCGGGCCTCCCGCGCGCCGAACGACGTGGCATACACCACCGTCACCAGGACGAGCACCATCGGCACCACCATGGCCCCGCGGTAGCTCCAGGCGTCCCCGAGCGCCCCCACGAGCGGCGAGCCGACGAGGAAGCCGACGTAGTTGAAGACGTTGAGCCGGGCGACGGCCGCGTCGCTGTTCTCCGGGAAGAGCCGCCCGGCCGCGGCGAAGGTCTGCGGCACGATCACGCTCAGCCCGAGGCCCAGCACGGTGAAGGCCGCGATCCCCACCCACGCCGACTGCGCGACCGCCACCAGCGCGAACCCGCACGCCGCGAGCACCGCCCCGGCCCGCACCACCACGGACGCCCCGAGGTGCCGCACCCCGAAGTCGCCCACGGCCCGCCCGAGCAGCGTCGTCACCATGTACGCGTTGTACGGGACGGTCGCCGCCTCCTCCGAGCTGCCGAGCACGTCCTGGAGGTACTTCGCCGACCAGTTGGAGACCGTCGAGTCCCCGATGTACGCGAAGGTCATCACCAGGCACAGCGGCAGCAGCAGCCGGAAGGACAGCACCCCGCCCTTCCCGGCCGCGGCACCGTCCCGGACGGCCTCGCCGTCGACGTATCGACGGCTGCCGAGGAAGGCCAGCGGCGCCAGCACCACGACGACCGGGAGGTAGGACCAGAACAGCGACAGGTGCCAGTGGGCCCCCACCCAGGCCAGCGAGGCCCCGGCGATCCCGCCGAGGCTGTACGCGGCGTGGAAGCCGAGCATGATGCTCCGGCCGTACGCCCGCTGGAGGCTCACGCCCAGCATGTTCATGGAGGCGTCGAGCGCGCCGACGGAGAGCCCGAACGCCCCGAGCGCCACGGCGGCCATCCACAGCGCGTCGCCGGCGCCGACGCCCAACAGGGCCAGCAGCACGACGGGCTGCGACCACCGCAGCACCCGGGAGGGCGCCACGCGGGCGACGACCTTCTCCGTCGCGACGCTCGCCACGCCGGCGAGGATCGGCACGGCGGCCAGGAAGAGGGGCAGCAACCCGTCGGAGATCCCGTAGCGGTCCTGGATCCCGGGTATGCGGGTCACGAGGAGGGCGAAGGCCACGCCCTGCACGAAGAAACTGAAGGCCAGGGAAGCCCGCCCCCGCCGCAGCCGTACATCGGTCATGGCGGCTCAGCGTAGGGCCGTCACCTACCGATGGGTAGATGGATCACAGACCCAATATCGCGGGCAGCTCCTCCATCCGCGAGAAGAACCCCTTCGCCCCGGTCAGGCGGTCTTCCGGGGTCATCGCCGTGAACCCGTACACGTCCATCCTGGCGGCCACGGCGGCCTGGACGCCGAGTCGGCTGTCCTCGACGACGACGCACCGCTCGGGCGCCACTCCCCTGCGCGCGGCGGCGTGGAGGAAGAGGTCGGGCGCCGGCTTGCCCCGCCCGACGTCCTCGGCGCTGTAGACGATCTCCTCGGGGAACCATGCATCGAGCCCGGTCTTCCGGTGCCCGACCCGGATCCGCTCGTGGCTCCCGGAGGAGGCCACGCAGTACGGCACCCCGGCGGCCGTCAGCCGCTTCAGCACCTCCACGGCACCGTCGACCGGCTCCAGTTCCTCCTGGAACGCGGCGAAGACCCGCGCGTGGAAGGCGGTGTCGAAGTCCTCGGGAAGCCGCTGTCCGGTCCGTTCGAGGATGACGTCGTGAACCCGGTGCATGGCGGCACCCATGTAGTCACGAAGGGAGTCCTCGTAGGTGGTGGGGTGCCCGAGTTCGGTGAGATGGCCGGCGAGCAGCCGGTTGGAGAGCGGCTCACTGTCGACGAGCACGCCGTCGTTGTCGAAGATGACCAGGTCGTAGCGCATGTGCCAAGCCTAGAACGCAAAAATGCCTCAGCCCCAGGACAAAAGTCCTGGGGCTGAGGCTAAAAATTGTTCGGCGGCGTCCTACTCTCCCACAGGGTCCCCCCTGCAGTACCATCGGCGCTGAAAGGCTTAGCTTCCGGGTTCGGAATGTAACCGGGCGTTTCCCTAACGCTATGACCACCGAAACACTATGAAGTTGAACTCAACCAACCGGATTGGGAGTTCGTTACTTCAGAACTAACACAGTGGACGCGAGCAACTGAGGACAAGCCCTCGGCCTATTA
>NZ_BNBS01000006.1 GCF_014656075.1 Streptomyces hydrogenans | reverse complement strand
CGATGGCCCCCGCGCGGGCCGCCCGCAGATCGGCGCTGGGCGGCACCGCCGGGGCCTCGGCCGGACGCGCCGGGCGCGGCGCGGGCGTCGCGCGCCCGTAGGGGTCGACCCCGTACGGCAGGGGCTCCGGCGCGGCGGGCAGCTCGGGCACACCTCCGGGAGCGGCGTACTCACCGGTCTCGTAGACGTCGTGGGCGTCGGACTCGTACGGCTGCGGCTCGGGAGCGCCGGGCTCGTACGAGGCGGATCCGTACGCGTCGGGCTCGTACCCGTCGGGCCCATATGCGTCAGGTCGGGGGGCCTCGGGCTCGTACGGCTCCTCGGTGTACGGGCCTGCCTCGTACGACTCGGCTTCGTACCGCTCGACCTCGTACCGCTCGGCCTCGTACGGCTCCTCGGTGTACGTCTCGGGCCCGGGTGTCTCGTCGGCGTCCTCCTGCCCGAGCTCCTCCGCGTCGTACGCGGCCTGTTCGTACGGCTCGTACTCCGGCTCGGGGGCGCGGAAGGCGGGGTCGTCGGGGTCCGGGACGGGGGCGTAGCCGCAGAGGGCCTCCTCGGCGGCGCCGGCGGCGAGGCCGGTGAGGAGGACGCGGCCGTCGTCGCAGACCAGGACCGTGCGGGCGGTGATGTTGCGGTGGACCCAGCCGTGGGCGTGGAGGGCGCGCAGGGCGGTCAGGACGTCCGCGGCGATCTCCGCGGCGCGGAACGGGTTGAGCGGGCCCTCGTCGAGGAGGGCGGAGAGGGGGCGGGCGGCCACGTGTTCGCTGACTATCCACAGCGAGCCGGCTTCCGCGAAGACGTCGAAGACCTGGTCGAGTAACGGGTGGTCGGGGATCTGGGCGGCGGCCTGGGCCGCCTCGATCGCCCGCCGGACGACCGGCTCGGCGGGTCTGCGCGTGGCGCCGCCTCCCGCGCCGTACGGGCCGGAGGGCGCGGGGCCCTCGCCGAGGACCTCGGCGTCCACGATCTCGGGCAGCGGGACCTGACGGACCCGCACCTCCTGCCCGCTGTACGTGTCGAAAGCGCGCGTCTCCACGAGGTCGACGAGTCCGCCAGCGCCGGCGGGCGGCACCGGCAGGCGGTAGCGCTCAGCGAGCACCCGTCCCGCGTACTCGTCCACGGCGCCTCCCCCCGCGCTTCGGTCGTCCCCCGTCCCTCACGATACGGGGCGCGGCTCAGTCCTTGGGGCTGAACGTGGCGAACGCCGTCTCGCGCAGCGTCTTGCACTCCGCGCCGTTCCACTCCTCGGCCTTGCAGGTGACCATGATCGAGTAGCCGTGCTTCGCGTCCACCTTGAAGCCGCGGTTGAGGACGTGGACGCGCATGCCCTTCTGGTCCCGCTCGAACTCCCAGTCCGCGACGGTCGGGTAGCCCTTGTACGAGACGGACTCGATGCCGATGTGCTTGTAGCCGGTGCTGGTCAGGCGGACCCCGCCCACGGCGGCGGCCCAGGCGGCCTTGGCGTCGTCCTTGGGACTGCCGTTGAAGTCGACCTGGACGCGCGGGAAGCCGCCGCTCTCACTCCATATGGCGCCGCCGCTGTAGCCGTCTATGGGCCGCATGCGGAAGGACGAGGGCAGGGCCATGGAGAAGTGGAAGCGGTCGTTGGTGACCAGGGAGTAGCCGGCGGGGAGCGTGGCGCCGGTGCCGCCGCTGGGCTTGGTGCTGGGGGTGGCGCTCCCGGTCTGGCCAGTGGAGCCGCCCGTGGTGCCGGTCGCCCCGCCGGTGGCCGTCGCGCCGCCGTCGGCTGCCGCGCCGTTCTCGCCGGGCTGGGCGCCGCCCTGCTGGCCGGGGTCGCTGGGCGAGCCGCCCGTGCCGCCGTCGGTGGTGGAGCCGCCGTCGCCGCCGGCGGTGGTCCCGGCCGACGCGGTGGGGGTGCCTCCCTTGCCCTCGGTGCCCTTGTCGCCGCCGCTCAGGGAGACCGCGAGGATCGTGCCGAGCACGGCGAGGACGGCGACCGCGGCGATGATCACCAGGGTGCGCCGGGGGACGACGTCGGTGAGCGGGGCGCGGGCCGGCGCCTGCCGGGCGCCGCCCTGCGGGGGCACGGGCCGGGCCGGCTCCTTGGTCCGGTCCCTGGTGCGGTCCTTCGCCTCGGCCTTGGCCGCCGCCGCCGCGTTCCGTACGGAGGCGAGGGCGCCGCGCATCCGCTCGGCGGCGGGCTCGGGGGCCTTCTCCTGGGCGGCGTGGACCTCGGGGCCGCGCTCGGGGCGGGCCGGCAGCGGCACGACCCTGGTGACCTCGGGCGAGGGCTCCGGGGTGGGCTCGGGGGCGTCGAGCACGGCGCGCAGCAGCACCCGGGCCCGGGCGTCGTCGAGGCGCTGCGCCGGGTCCTTGGCGAGCAGCCCGTAGATGACCTTCTCCAGCTCCGGGCCCGCGTTCTTCGGCGGGTCGACGGGCTCGGTCATGACGGCGGTGAGGGTCGCGATCGCGGAGCCCTTGTCGTACGGCGGGCAGCCCTCGACCGCGGCGTAGAGCAGACCGCCCAGGGACCACATGTCGGCGGCGGGGCCGGGCTTGTGGCCGCGGGCGCGCTCGGGCGAGATGTACGAGGGGGCGCCGACGAGCATGCCGGTGGAGGTGATGGACGGGTCGCCCTCCACCTGGGCGATGCCGAAGTCGGTGAGGACGACGCGGCCGTCCTCGGAGATGAGGACGTTGGACGGCTTCACGTCGCGGTGCAGGATGCCCTCGCGGTGCGCGGAGCGCAGCACGTCGAGGATGGCCAGGCCGACCTCGGCGGCGCGGTGCGCGGTGAGGACGCCGTCCTCGCGCACGGCGTCGGCGAGGGACTTGCCCTCGATGAGCTCCATGACGATCCAGGGGCGGTCGTCCTCGTCGACGACGTCGTAGACGGTCACGGCGCCATTGTTGCGGATCTTGGCGATGGCCTTGGCCTCGCGCAGGGTCCGGGTGATGAGGCGGCGCTTCTCGTCCTCGTCGATGCTGCTGGGGAAGCGGAGTTCCTTGACGGCGACGGTGCGGCCGAGGGTCTCGTCGACGGCGCGCCAGACCGTGCCCATGCCACCGCGCCCGAGGAGGGCGCCGAGCCGGTAGCGGCCGGCGAGCAGCCGGCCCTCGGTCTCCTCGGTGGCGGGCGCGCCGCCCTTGCGGAGCCGGTCGGCCGCGGGCCGCTGCCCGTCGCCGACCCCGGCGCCGAAGCCGGCCCGTCCGGTGGACGGCTCGGTCCCCGGCACCCGGTCCCGGGGCGCGGCGCTCGACGGCGCGGCGTCCTGGGGCTTCGCGTCCTGGGGCCTGGCGTCCGACGGCTTCGCGTCCTGAGGCCGGGCGTCCCGGGGCTTCGCGTCCTGAGGCTTCGCCGCCTCCGACCGCGCACCGCCGTCCGCGGGCGCGCCGTCACCGGCGTCCGCGCCGGTCCCGGCCCCGGTCACCGCGTCCGCGGGCGCCGTGGCGTCCGTGGCCCGCTCCGCCTCGCGCGCGGCCGGAACCGTCCCCCGCCCGCCGTCGGTCGCGGCCCCCGCGGCGGCGTCCCGCCGGGGGTCCTTCGCCGTGTCCCGCGACTGCTCCGACTCCGACATGCGTCCCCTCTGCGTTCCCTGATCTCCGCCGCGTCCGCCGCACTCCGCACGCTGCGGCAACCCGCCCTGGAAGAGAGCCCATTGTCCCTCACCTCGCGACGGGTGGCGCCCCCGGGTCCGTACTCCGGTATGACGACGCGCCACACAGGCCCCCGGGTTCCCTCCCGTCCCGGACGCACCGTCAGGAGAAGCCCCCGTCAGATCGGGACGATGTCGGGCGCACCGAGCCTCGCGGCGTCCGCCGTGAGGTCGTCGGGCTGCCGCTGCGACTCGCGCTCCGCCTCGACCCGCTTCTCGTAGTGGGCGACCTCCTTCTCGATCTGGCTGTCGTCCCAGCCGAGGACCGGCGCCATCAGTTCGGCCGCCTCGCGCGCGCTGAGGGTGCCGCGGTCGAAGGTCTCGATGGAGACCCGGGTGCGGCGGGTGAGGACGTCGTCGAGGTGGCGGGCGCCCTCGTGGGAGGCGGCGTAGACGACCTCGGCGCGGAGGTAGTCGTCGGCCGCGGCGAGCGGCTCGCCCAGGGAGGGGTCCTCGGCGACGAGGGCGAGGACCTCCTCGGCGAGCGAGCCGTACCGGTTGAGCAGGTGTTCCACGCGGACGACGTGGAGGCCGGTGCGGGCGGCGATCCTGGCCCGCGCGTTCCACAGCGCCCGGTAGCCCTCGGCGCCGATCAGCGGGGTGTCCTCGGTGACGCAGGGGGCGACGCGCTGGTCGAGGCCGTGCACCGCCTCGTCGACGGCGTCCTCCGCCATCACCCGGTAGGTCGTGTACTTGCCGCCGGCGACGACGACCAGGCCGGGCACCGGGTGGGCGACGGTGTGCTCGCGGGACAGCTTGCTGGTGGCGTCGGACTCGCCGGCGAGCAGGGGGCGCAGTCCGGCGTAGACGCCCTGGACGTCGTCGCGGGAGAGCGGGGTGGCGAGCACGGTGTTGACGTGTTCGAGGAGGTAGTCGATGTCGGCGCTGGAGGCGGCGGGGTGGGCCTTGTCGAGGTCCCAGTCGGTGTCGGTGGTGCCGATGATCCAGTGCCGTCCCCAGGGGATGACGAAGAGGACGGACTTCTCGGTGCGCAGGATGAGGCCGGTGGCGGAGTGGATCCGGTCCTTGGGGACGACGAGGTGGATGCCCTTGGAGGCGCGGACGTGGAACTGGCCGCGCTCGCCGATGAGGGCCTGGGTGTCGTCGGTCCACACCCCGGTGGCGTTGACGATCTGCTTGGCGCGGATCACGTACTCGCCGCCGGTCTCGACGTCCTGGACGCGGGCGCCGACGACCCGCTCGCCCTCGCGGAGGAAGCCGACGACGCGGGCCCGGCCGGCGGCCAGCGCGCCGTAGGAGGCGGCGGTGCGCACGAGGGTGAGGACGAAGCGGGCGTCGTCCATCTGGGCGTCGTAGTACTGGAGGGCGCCGGTGAGGGCGTCCTTGCGCAGGCAGGGGGCGACGCGGAGGGCGCCCTTGCGGCTGAGGTGGCGGTGGACGGGGAGGCCGCGGCCGTGCCCGGAGGAGACGGACATGGCGTCGTACAGCGCGACGCCCGAGCCCGCGTACATCCGCTCCCAGCCCTGGTGCCGGAGCGGGTAGAGGAACGGCACCGGCTTCACCAGGTGGGGGGCGAGCCGCTCCAGGAGGAGTCCGCGCTCCTTGAGGGCCTCGCGGACCAGCGCGAAGTCGAGCATCTCCAGGTAGCGCAGTCCGCCGTGGATGAGCTTGCTGGAGCGGCTGGAGGTGCCGGAGGCCCAGTCGCGGGCCTCGACGATGCCGGTGGCGAGCCCGCGCGTGACGGCGTCGAGGGCCGTGCCGGCGCCGACGACGCCGCCGCCGACCACGAGCACGTCCAGCTCGCGCTCGGCCATGGCCGCCAGAGCCTCGGCGCGCTCGGCGGGTCCCAGTGTCGCTGTCCTCACGGCTGCCGCCTCCCGTCGTCCCGGTGTGCGCCTTCGCGCCTTGCGTCCCCTACGCGTGTCCTTGCCCGTTCGTGTCCGGTCCAGCCGTGAACCGGACCGCGATGTGGCCCGGCTCACGTCTCGATTCTGGACCGGCGCGGCGGCTTCGGCCACCGCCCCCGCGCAGACCTGTGGATAACACTCGGCGACCTTCGATCATGCAATGCCGCATATCGGTCATATTTACTCCTAGTCTGACATTGCGTTCGCTATCGGGTTCGCTATCGGGAAGGACGGCCCACCCCCCATGCCCGCAGACCTCGCCGTCATCGGCCTCGGCCACCACGGACTCCCCCTCGCCCAAGCCGCGACCGCCGCGGGCATCGCCACCGTCGGCTTCGACACCGACCCCCGCCCGGTCGCCGAGCTCGCCGCGGGCCGCCCCCCGGTCGACGGTTCGCTCACCGCCTCCGAGATCCGCCGCATGCTCTCCGGCGGCTTCCGGGCCACCACCAGCCCGGTCGAACTCGGCCGGGTCCGCACCGCCGTCCTCTGCGCGCCGACCCCCCTCGGCCCCGACGGCGCCCTCGACCTGACCGCCGTCGGCGACGCCGCCCGCGCGCTGGCCGCCCGCCTGCGCCCGCACACCACCGTGCTCCTGGAGTCCCCCGTCCCGCCCGGCACCACCGAGGGCCTCCTCCGGGAGCTCCTGGAGGACGGCTCGGGGCTGCGGGCCGGACGCGACTTCCACCTCGCGTACTCCCCCGGCCGCCTCGACCCCGGCAACCGCCTGCCCGGCCCCGCCGGCACCCCCAAGGTCATCGGCGGCCTCACGCCCGCGTGCACCGAGTCCGCCGCCGCCTTCTACGGCCGCTTCACCGACAAGGTGGTACGCGCGCGTGGCCCCCGCGAGGCCGAGACGGTCAAGCTCCTGGAGACCAACTTCCGGCACGTCAACATCGCCCTCGTCAACGAGATGGCGGTGCTCTGCCACGAACTCGGCGTCGACCTCTGGGACGTCATCCGCTGCGCCGAGACCAAGCCCTTCGGCTTCCAGGCGTTCCGCCCCGGCCCCGGCGTCGGCGGCCACGGCGCCCCCGTCGAGCGCCTGGGCACCCACCGCCCGCTCCGCCTCGTGGAACTCGCCGGCCAGGTCAACCAGCGGATGCCGCGGTACGTCGTCCAGCGCGCCGCCGCCCTCCTGAACGAGCACGGCAAGTCCGCCCGCGGCGCCCGGATCCTGCTGCTCGGCATCACGTACAAGCCCGACCTCGCCGACCGCGAGGGCTCCCCCGCCGAGGAGATCGCGGGCCGCCTGATGGACCTCGGCGCGGCGGTCAGCTTCCACGACCCGCACGTCCCCGACTGGCGGGTGCGCGACCTGCCCGTCCCCCGTGCGGACTCGCTCTACGAGGCCGCCGCCCACGCGGACCTGACGCTCCTGCTCCAGCACCACCGGGTGTACGACCTCCAGGGCCTGGCGGTGAAGGCCCAGCTGCTCCTGGACACCCGCGGCGCCACCCCCGCGGGCACGGCGCACCGTCTCTGAGGTGCGGCGGAACCCGACCGAAAAGATCCGGCCACGGCCCGCCCGCCGGTAACGGGTGGGCCACTGTCCGAGCGGACTGCTAGTCTCCGGCCCTCTCGATCGCACACCCGTGCGCCACCGTCCTGGGGGGACCACCATGAGCCAGCCCGTTCCGCCGCCCGGCAACCCGTACTCCGACGGCGCCGGCCAGCCGCCCGTCGGCCAGAACCCGTACGCGCAGAACCCCGGCGGCCAGGCCCCCTCGGGTGGCAACCCGTTCGCCCAGGGCGTGCCCCAGCAGCCCGGCCAGAACCCGTTCGGCGCCTACCCGCCGGCGCCCGCGCCGCGCCGGAACAACATCGGCCTCGGCCTCGTCGCCGCCGTCGTCGCCGCCCTGGTCACCGCCGGCATCTACGGCGCCATCCTCGGCGGTACCGAGACGGAGATCGGCTGGGCCGCCATCGGCGTCGGCTTCGCGGTCGGCTTCGCGGCGGGCAAGGTCGGCGGCGGCAACCCCGTGCTGCCGGTCGTCAGCGCGGTCCTCTCGCTCGGCGCCGTCTACCTCGGCCAGCTCGTCGGCATCGCGGTCTACGCCTCGAAGGAGTTCGGCGTCTCCTTCACCGACCTCTTCTTCAACGAGTTCGGCATGCTGACCGAGGCGTGGGCCGAGGGCAAGGACGCGATGACCTTCCTCTTCCTCGCGCTCGGCGCCGTCGCGGCGTTCTCCGCCGCCAAGAAGGCCTCCGCCTGATCCGGCGCACGGACGCGAGAGGGCCCCGCACCGGTCGGTGCGGGGCCCTCTCGCGTGGGTGCCGGGGGCGTCAGCGCTTGTGCTGCGCGTCCGCGACGGTGACCTCGACGCGCTGGAACTCCTTGAGCTCGCTGTAGCCCGTGGTGGCCATGGCGCGACGCAGGGCGCCGAAGAAGTTCATGGAGCCGTCCGGGGTGTGCGACGGACCGGTGAGGATCTCCTCGGTGGTGCCGACGATGCCCAGGTCGACCAGCTTGCCGCGCGGCACGTCCTCGTGGACGGCCTCCATGCCCCAGTGGTGGCCCTTGCCCGGCGCGTCGGTGCCGCGCGCCAGCGGGGAGCCGATCATCACGGCGTCGGCGCCGCAGGCGATGGCCTTCGGGAGGTCGCCGGACCAGCCCACGCCGCCGTCGGCGATGACGTGGACGTACCGGCCGCCGGACTCGTCCATGTAGTCGCGGCGGGCCGCGGCCACGTCGGCGACGGCGGTCGCCATCGGGACCTGGATGCCGAGGACGTTGCGCGTGGTGTGCGCGGCGCCGCCGCCGAAGCCGACCAGGACGCCCGCGGCGCCGGTCCGCATCAGGTGCAGGGCGGCGGTGTACGTGGCGCAGCCGCCGACGATGACCGGGACGTCCAGCTCGTAGATGAACTGCTTCAGGTTGAGCGGCTCGGCGGCGCCGGAGACGTGCTCGGCGGAGACCGTGGTGCCGCGGATCACGAAGATGTCCACGCCCGCGTCGACGACGGCCTTCGAGAACTGCGCGGTGCGCTGCGGGGAGAGCGCGGCGGCGGTGACGACGCCGGCGTCGCGCACCTCCTTGATGCGCTGCCCGATCAGCTCCTCCTTGATCGGAGCGGCGTAGATCTCCTGCAGACGGCGGGTGGCCGCGGCCTCGTCCAGCTCGGCGATCTCGTCGAGCAGCGGCTGCGGGTCCTCGTACCGGGTCCACAGGCCCTCGAGGTTCAGCACGCCGAGGCCGCCGAGCTCGCCGATCCGGATGGCGGTCTGCGGGGAGACGACCGAGTCCATCGGGGCGGCCAGGAAGGGCAGCTCGAAGCGGTAGGCGTCGATCTGCCAGGCGATCGAGACCTCCTTCGGGTCCCGGGTGCGCCGGCTCGGTACGACGGCGATGTCGTCGAACGCGTACGCCCTGCGGCCGCGCTTGCCGCGCCCGATCTCGATCTCAGTCACGATGTGTGGCCTTTCCCTCTATGTCTGCGCCTACCAGTATCCCCGACACACGCGTGGGGGGCGGCTCCGGCCACATGCCGGAACCGCCCCCTCCCGTGCGCGCGGACTACTTCCTGCTGTAGTTCGGCGCCTCGACCGTCATCTGGATGTCGTGCGGGTGGCTCTCCTTGAGGCCCGCCGAGGTGATCCGGACGAAGCGGCCCTTGGACTCCATCTCCTCGATGGTGGCGGCGCCCACGTAGCCCATCGTCTGGCGCAGGCCGCCGACGAGCTGGTGGACGACGGAGGAGAGCGGACCGCGGTACGGCACCTGGCCCTCGATGCCCTCGGGCACGAGCTTGTCGTCGGAGGTGACGTCGGCCTGGAAGTAGCGGTCCTTCGAGTAGGACCGGCCCTGGCCGCGGGACTGCATGGCGCCGAGCGAGCCCATGCCGCGGTACGACTTGAACTGCTTGCCGTTGATGAAGAGCAGCTCGCCGGGCGACTCCTCGCAGCCCGCGAGGAGGCTGCCGAGCATCACGGTGTCGGCGCCGGCGGCGAGCGCCTTGCCGATGTCGCCGGAGTACTGGAGGCCGCCGTCGCCGATCAGCGGGACGCCGGCGGCGCGGGCCGCGAGGCCCGCCTCGTAGATGGCGGTGACCTGCGGGACGCCGATGCCGGCGACCACGCGGGTGGTGCAGATGGAGCCGGGGCCGACGCCGACCTTGATGCCGTCGACACCGGCGTCGATCATCGCCTGGGCGCCGTCGCGGGTGGCGACGTTGCCGCCGATCACGTCGACGTTCACGCTCGACTTGATCTTCGACATCCAGCTGAGGGCGTTGCTGTTGTGGCCGTGCGAGGTGTCGACGATGAGGAAGTCGACGCCGACGGCGGCGAGCGCCTGGGCACGCTCCAGGGCCTCGGGGCTGGCGCCGACGGCGGCACCGACGAGCAGGCGGCCCTCGGAGTCCTTGGCGGCGTTCGGGTACTTCTCCGCCTTGACGAAGTCCTTGACGGTGATGAGGCCCTTGAGCACGCCCTCGTCGTCGACGAGCGGAAGCTTCTCGATCTTGTGGCGGCGCAGCAGCTCCATGGCGTCGACACCGGAGATGCCGACCTTGCCGGTGACCAGCGGCATCGGCGTCATGACCTCGCGGACCTGACGGCTGCGGTCGGTCTCGAAGGCCATGTCGCGGTTGGTCACGATGCCGAGGAGCTTGCCGTCGGGGGCGGTGACCGGGACGCCGCTGATGCGGAACTTCGCGCAGAGGGCGTCGGCCTCGGCGAGGGTCGCCTCGGGGTGGACGGTGATCGGGTCGGTCACCATGCCGGACTCGGAGCGCTTGACGAGGTCCACCTGGTTGACCTGGTCCTCGACGGACAGGTTCCGGTGGAGCACGCCGACGCCGCCCAGACGGGCCATGGCGATCGCCATGCGGGACTCGGTCACCTTGTCCATCGCCGCGGAGAGCAGCGGGATGTTGACCCGGACGTTACGAGAGATGCGGGACGAGGTGTCGACCGCGTTGGGGAGCACTTCGGAGGCTCCCGGCAGCAGCAGCACGTCGTCGTAGGTCAGCCCGAGTGTCGCGAATTTACCGGGCACTCCGTCGACGTTGGCAGTCATGACACCTTCCCAAATGGCCTTGATCGGTGCGGGATGTCCATGCTAACGGGCCGGAGCGGTGTCTCATTCCACGATCAAGGTCAGCGGGAAGCTTTGGACAATCGCACGTGTACGAAAGGGACGACAGCGGCGGGTGAGCCTTACTGCTCGGCCAGGGCCCGCAGCCGGCTGAGGGCGCGGTGCTGGGCGACCCGGACGGCCCCGGGGGACATCCCGAGCATCTGGCCGGTCTCCTCGGCGGTCAGCCCGACGGCCACCCTCAGGACGAGCAGCTCGCGCTGGTTCTCCGGGAGGTTGGCGAGGAGCTTCTTGGCCCATTCGGCGTCGTCGCTGAGGAGCGCCCGCTCCTCGGGGCCGAGCGAGTCGTCGGGCCGCTCGGGCATCTCGTCGGAGGGCACGGCGGTGGAGCCGGGGTGGCGCATGGCGGCCCGCTGGAGGTCGGCGACCTTGTGCCCGGCGATGGCGAAGACGAACGCCTCGAAGGGGCGGCCGGTGTCCTTGTAGCGCGGCAGGGCCATGAGGACGGCGACGCAGACCTCCTGCGCGAGGTCCTCCACGAAGTGGCGGGCGTCGCCGGGCAGCCGGTTGAGCCGGGTGCGGCAGTAGCGCAGGGCCAGGGGATGGACGCGGGCCAGCAGGTCGTGGGTGGCCTGCGCGTCTCCTTCGACGGCACGGTGGACGAGCGCACCGATCTCCCCCTGCCCGGCAGGCATGGGGGAACCCATGGTCTCGTCGTCGCGCATCGCTCCATGGTGCCTTGGCGTCCGTCCGTCCGTGGCACCGTGTCCGTTGTTGTGCACCGAAGCGTTATGAGCAGGTGCGCCTGGATTCATCGCTGGCGCCCTCCCCTTCCGCTCGATCGACTCGTCCCCGAGGAACTCCACACCTCAAGGATGCGGCATCGGGCGGGGAAGTGACACAGGCCCGCCCCGTCCGCCCCTCGATGGACGGGGGTACGGACGGGGAGACGGCCGGTGCGCGGCGATTCAGCGGACCAGGCCCCAGCGGAATCCGAGCGCGACGGCGTGCGCCCGGTCGGAGGCTCCGAGCTTCTTGAAGAGGCGTCGGGCGTGGGTCTTGACGGTGTCCTCGGAGAGGAAGAGCTCCCGCCCGATCTCCGCGTTGGACCGGCCGTGGCTCATGCCTTCGAGGACCTGGATCTCGCGCGCGGTGAGGGTGGGCGCGGCGCCCATCTCGGCCGAGCGGAGCCGGCGCGGGGCGAGCCGCCAGGTCGGGTCGGCGAGCGCCTGGGTGACGGTGGCCCGCAGCTCGGCGCGCGAGGCGTCCTTGTGCAGATAGCCACGGGCACCGGCGGCGACCGCGAGCGCCACGCCGTCGAGGTCCTCGGCGACGGTGAGCATGATGATCCGGGCGCCGGGGTCGGCGGAGAGCAGCCGGCGGACGGTTTCCACACCGCCGAGGCCGGGCATGCGCACATCCATCAGGATGAGGTCCGAGCGGTCCGCACCCCAGCGGCGGAGGACTTCCTCGCCGTTGGCCGCGGTGGTCACGCGCTCCACGCCGGGCACGGTCGCGACCGCGCGGCGAAGCGCCTCTCGGGCAAGCGGGGAGTCGTCGCAGACGAGAACGGAGGTCATGAGCGACCTCCGCGACCCTCGCAGCTGATGCGCGTCACCTTGAGCCTCCAGGGCTGTACGTATCGTCACCTGTGCGGTTGACGCTCCCGGACACCTGCCCGATCGCTTGTTCATTCAACCGCCTCGCACTCTCAACGATGGTCACTCGAAAGAGTTACGGGTCGGACGAGACCTTCGGCACTCCTTGTGAGGGGCCGTGCACGGAGAAGAGCGTCGCAGGTCGTGCGTCCATCACCAGAAGCTATGCCCCATTTAGCGGGTTTTCTTCCCTTTTCGCAGTGTCTGTGGCTAGATTCGCAATGAGTCATATTTACATCTACTTCGACAGTAGTCGGACACATCCGGACTCACCGGGGGCCGAGGACCCCGGAACGGCAGCCAACACCCGCCCACCCACCAACCCGTTTCGACACGGTTTCAAGGGGACTAGCGCAATGGCAGATTTCTCCCGCCTTCCCGGACCCAACGCCGATCTGTGGGACTGGCAACTGCTCGCGGCCTGCCGCGGGGTCGACAGCTCCCTGTTCTTCCACCCCGAGGGAGAGCGCGGCGCGGCACGGAGTGCGCGTGAGAACTCGGCGAAAGAGGTCTGCATGCGGTGCCCGGTCCGCGCGCAGTGCGCGGCACACGCACTCGCCGTGCGGGAGCCCTACGGCGTCTGGGGCGGCCTCACCGAGGACGAACGCGAAGAACTCATGGGACGAGCGCGCAACCGGCTGATCACGGCGGCACCCGCGACGGCGGTCGCCGGACGCGCCACGCCCGCGGCGGCCACGGCGGCGTCCGCCGGCCGCTCGATGATGGGGCATGTATGAAGGAACGTTTCCTCATGAGCTGAGGGCCCCACCTGGGCCCTGGGGCCCCCGGCCGCACGGAACCCGGCGCCACGCGCGCGTGGCGCCGGGCGTGTCCTACGCGCGCGTGGCGGCCCGGGTCAGCTCGTCGAGGGTGGCCGCGACCGCCGGGACCTGGGCCAGGTCGGGCAGGGTCAGCGCCACGATCTCCCGCTCCACGGCGGGCTCGACGGCGACGGTCCGCGCGCCCTTGGGCCGTACGGACTCGATGGCCAGCTCCGGCAGGACGGCCACGCCGAGCCCCGCGCCGACCAGGCCCACCACCGCCGGGTAGTCGTCGGTGGCGAAGTCGATGCGCGGGGCGAAGCCGGCCTCCTCGCAGACGTCGACCAGCTGGCGGCGGCAGCGGGGGCAGCCGGCGATCCAGGAGTCCCCGGCCAGCTCCGCGATGCCGACCGAGCCCGCGCCGGCGAGCGGGTGCGCCTCGGGCACCAGGCCGACGAGCCGGTCGGTGAGGAGCGGGCGGACCACCAGGTCGTCCCATTCGCCGGGCGCCTGGCCCGCTCCGTACCGGAAGGCGAGGGCGATGTCGCAGTCGCCCTCGCGGAGCATCTCCACGGAGCGGGGCGGTTCGGCCTCGACGAGGGAGACCCGGGTGCCGGGGTGGGCGGCGCGCAGGGCGGCGAGCGCGGTGGGGACGAGGGTGGAGCTGCCGCTGGGGAAGGAGACCAGGCGGACGCGGCCGGCCCGCAGTCCGGCGATGGCGGCGACCTCCTCCTCGGCGGCGGTGAGTCCGGCGAGGATGCCCGCGGCGTGCCGGACGAGGACCTCGCCCGCCTGGGTGAGGCGCATCTCGCGGCCGGTGCGGATGAGCAGCGGGGTGCCGGCCGAGCTCTCCAGGGCCTTCATCTGCTGGCTGACGGCGGGCTGGGTGCAGCCCAGTTCGCGCGCGGCGGCGGAGAAGGAGCCGGTGGCGGCGACGGCCCGCAGGACGCGGAGGTGGCGTGCCTCGATCATGGTTCGAGCATAAGTGACACTTGGATGCGGCGGCGAATCTTCGACCACATCTTTGAGGCGGTCGGGACGGGGCCCGCCTACGCTGCCCCCATGACCTTGCTGAGTGTGAACGCGGGCCGGGCGAAGAGCGTCGGCTACACCGACTCCGCCTCCGGGATGACGGGCATCGACAAGCGCCCCGTCGACGGGCCCGTCCGGATCGAGTCCCCCGGGCCGAGCGGCGTGGGGGCGAGCGGTGTCGCCGGGGACGACGTGTGCGACCTGCGCTTCCACGGGGGCGCGGACCGGGCGGTGTACGCCTTCGCCCGCGAGGACCTGGACCTCTGGGGGCGGGAGCTGGGCCGGGAGCTGGAGAACGGCTCCTTCGGCGAGAACCTGACGACGAGCGGCCTGGACGTGAACGGGGCGCTGATCGGCGAGCGCTGGCGGATCGGCGAGTCGGTGGTCCTGGAGGTCACCGGCGGCCGGATCCCCTGCCGCACCTTCCAGGGCCATCTGGAGGAGCGGGGCGTCGACGCGAAGGGCTGGGTGCGGCGGTTCACCCAGGCCGAGGCCGGCCCGGGCGCGCTGCTGCGGGTGATCGAGCCGGGCGAGGTGCGGGCCGGCGACCCGGTGACGGTCGTGCACCGGCCGGACCACACGGTGACCGTCGCCTTCCTGCACCGCGCGGCGACCACCGAGCGCGCCCTGCTGCCCGAGACGCTGGTGGCCGCGGAGTGGATGGAGTCCGGGCTGCTCGCGCTGGCGCGTCAGTACGCGGACAAGTACAGCGGCTGAACCGGGGCCGTACGGGGGCCCGGCGGCGCACCGCCGGGCACTACGGTTCCCGTATGACCACTGCACTGATCACGGGAGCCACCGCCGGCATCGGGGCCGCCTTCGCGCGCAGGCTGGCGGCCGACGGGCACGACGTCGTCCTGGTGGCGCGGGACCTGACGCGCCTTCGGGAGCAGGCCACCGAGCTGCACGACCGGCACGGGGTGGAGGCCGAGGTGCTCGCCGCGGACCTCTCCGAGGAGAAGGGGATCGCGGCGGTCGAGGCCCGGCTCTCCGACCCGCGCCGCCCGGTCGACCTGCTGGTGAACAACGCGGGCTTCGGCAACAAGGGCCGCTTCCTCGACGTGACGATGGCCGACGAGCTGAAGATGCTGACCGTGCACTGCGAGGCGGTGCTCCGGCTGACCTCGGCCGCGGCGGCCTCGATGCGGGAGCGCGGGCGCGGTGGGGTGGTGAACGTCGCCTCGGTGGCGGCCTTCGTGCCGCGCGGCACCTACGGCGCCTCGAAGGCGTGGGTCGTGCAGTTCACCCAGGGCGCGGCCCGGGACCTCGCGGGCAGCGGGGTGCGGCTGATGGCGCTCTGCCCGGGCTTCGTGCGCACCGAGTTCCACGAGCGGGCCGGGATGGGCACGGACAACATCCCGGGCTGGATGTGGCTCGACGCGGACAAGCTGGTGGCGGCGGCCCTGTCGGACCTGGCGCGCGGCAAGACCCTGTCGATCCCGGACCCGCGCTACAAGGCCCTGATGGGCGTGGTGAAGCTGGCGCCGCGCGCGCTGCTCGGCGGCGTGTCGTCGAAGGCGGGCCGCAAGTACGGGCCGCAGTAGGGCGGACGCGGTCCGAGTGGGCGGTACGCACTCCGGCGGCGCGGTACTCAGGAGCGGTTGAGTACGCCGTCCCTGTCCGGGCGCGGCCGGATGGCCGAATCTCAACGCATGGACCGAATTCTTGTGCGCAAGCTCTCCCTCTCCCTGGCCGGTGCGGTGTCGGCCCTGACGGCGATCGCGGCCTGGGCCGCCTGGCTGGGCTGGGACCAGAAGCGCGACGTGCACCCGGACGGCTCGACGACGGGGCCGTACGAGGCGTGGCAGGTCGTCGGGCTGGCGCTGACGCTGCTGCTGCCGGTGGTGTGGATGGCGGTGCGGGGTCATGGCGTGGCCGGCGCGCTCGGTGTCTCCGCCGGGCTGACCCTCGCCTCGTTCGTCGACTGGTCGGACGACGCCAGCGGGCTCTACATGATCGGCACGTTCATGGTCGCGGCCGGTTCGCTGGCGGCCACCTTCCCGGTGCAGGCGCTGGTCACGGCGTGGTCGGACCGGCGGGCGGCGCGGCGACGCGAGCGCGCGCACCGTCCCACCACGTGACGTGCAGGGCGCCCTCCTCGGTGATCCGGACCTCCGCGAGGGCGGCGGCCGGGGCCGGGTCGGGCTCGCCGGTGAGCGAGGCGAGCGCGGCGAAGAGCGAGACGGGGCCGCGGGTGTTGCCGTGGACGGCGGGGGTGCGGGTCGGGGCCGGGCCCTGGAGGGTGGCTCCGGTGGGAAGGGCGACGACCTCGGGGCCGTAGCCGTGGACCGGGTGGAGCTGGGAGACCGGCGCGTCCGGTCCTTCGGCGACGGCCCAGCCGGTCTGCCGTACGGGGGTCCCCTCCGGGGCGTCGAGGACGAGGTGGACGCGGAGTTCGGCGCGCCCGTGGACGAGGGTGGTGGAGACGACCCGGACGCCGGGCAGCGGGGTGTGCGCGGAGGCCGCGCGGTCGGGGCCGGTGGTGAGCGGTACGGCGGGGCCGCGCCGGCTGGCGGTGCCGTCGGGGGCGAGCAGGGCGAAGTGGTTGTCGGCCGGGGCGGGGGCGTCGGTGGGGCCGGTGCGGGTGGCGTAGGCGAAGCGGGCGTAGCCGGGGTCGTCGCCGTCGGGTCCGCCGGCGGCGACGTGGTTGCTGCCGTGGTTGTGGAGACGGACGAGGCCGTCGGCGGCGGTGCTCTGGACGAGCAGGCCGGTGGGGCCGAGGGGGCGTGCGGTGTCGGCGCGTTCGGCCGGGAGGGGTTCCTCGGGGTCGGTCCAGGCGGGGTGGTCCGGAGGGAGCAGCAGGCCGAGGAAGCCCTTGGCCGCCCAGTAGGGGGAGCCGGGGCCCGAGTACGCCTGGACGAGCGGCGGGTGGGGGCCGTGCCAGCCGAGGGTGAGCAGCCCGCGGTGGTCGGTGGCGCCGCGGTCGAGGAAGTGGCGCAGGCTCCCGGAGGCGAGGCGGCGGGTGGCGCCGGGGCTGAGCGGGGTGTGGCCGGTGAGGGTGCCGAGCCAGGGGGCGGCGGCCGCGGCGAAGCGGTAGATCAGGGAGCGTCCGTACGGGACGGGGGCGCCGTTCGCGTCGAAGAGGCGGACGTGGTCGTCGAGGTGGGCGCGGAGCCTGGGGCCGTACCGGTCGAGGAGGTCCCGGTCGCCGGCGAGGTGGGCGTGGAGGACCGGGTAGAGGTGCAGGGCCCAGGAGTTGTAGTGGTCGAAGGCGCGGTTGTCGCCGTCGCTGTACCAGCCGTCGCCGAGGTACCAGTCCTCGACGCGGGCGAGGGAGCGGTCGGCGGTGGCGGCGGCGCGGTCGGTCTCGACGCCGGCGTCCTGGAGGAAGCCGGCGACCGTGAGGCCGAAGAGCCACCAGTTGTTGTCGACGGGGGACGGGCCGAGGGCGGGCAGCAGCCAGTCGGCGACGCGGCGGCGGGTGCGGTCGTCGAGGCGGTCCCAGAGCCAGGGGCGGGTGAGGCGGAGGCCGAGGGCGATCGAGGCGGACTCGACGACGGCCTGGCGGGTGTCGGCCATCAGGGGCCAGGACTCGGCGTCCGGCCGTCCGGGCGTCCGGGTCCCGGCGGCGAGCCCGGCGGCGTAGCGGTCGAGATGGCCGTGCGGGTCGGCGCCGCGGGCGCCGGCGACGCGGAGGGCGGCGAGGAGGAAGGTGCGGGCGAAGCCCTCCAGGCCGTCGGAGCGGGCGCCGGACCAGCTGGGGCGGGGCCCGGGAAGTCCGATGAGGCCGCCGCGCGGGGAGGCGTGGGGGCGGACGGCGAGGAGGAGCCGGTCGGCGGTGTGCTCCCAGTGGGCGCGGGTCCAGCCGGTGTGCGGGCTGAGCCCGCGGTCCTCGGGCGGGGTGGGCATGATGCTCCCTGGGCTCCGGGGGTGCCGGGCGTCGTGGCCGATGCCGGCACCGGGCGTCGTCCGGAATCCTCGGCGGGGCCCGATCGGACGTCAAGAGATCAGGATCGAATGATCGAAACTCCCACCGTTCGATCATCTTCATCTAAGGTCGGGGAACACCACCACCGCGAGGGGGAACCGCACGTGCGCGAGAGTGCCGCCGAACGACACGCCCGACTGCTGGACCTGGTGCGCGAGCGCGGCACGGTCCGCGTCGCCGAGCTGGCCGGCCTGCTGGGGGTCTCCCCCGTCACCGCCCGCCGCGACGCCGAGACGCTGGCCTCCCAGGGCCTGCTCGACCGGGTGCACGGCCAGGTGTCCTGGCCCCGCGGGCAGACCGGACCCGCCGCCGGCGAGGGCCTCGTCCTCGGCCTGCTCGCGCCCTCCGCCACGTACTACTTCGCCGAGGTGATCCGGGGCGCGCACGAGGCGGCGGCCCGGGTGGGCGCCCGGCTGGTGCTGCGGATCTCGGACTACCGCCCCGAGGAGGACCGGGCCCGCACCGAGGGGCTGCTCGCGGCCGGCGCGGAGGGCGTGCTGGTGGCGCCGGGCTGGCGCGGGCCCGAGGACCGGGCGGCGTACGGCGACTGGCTGGCGGAGCTGCCGGTGCCCGCCGTCCTGCTGGAGCGGCGCGCCGAGCCGGGCGGTCCGCTCGACGGCCTCGACCGGGTCTCCTCCGACCACGCCCACGGGGTGCTGCTCGCCCTGCGCCATCTGCTCGGGCTCGGTCACGCGACCCCGCTGCTCGTGGCCCGCGGGGACTCGCCGACCGCGCTCGCGGTGCGGGCCGGATACGCGGAGGCGCTGGCGGTGCTGGGCCTGGAGCAGCCGCTGCCGGTGATCGAGTCGGTGCCGGCGGAGGCGGACCCGGAGGGCTTCGAGCGGGCGGTGCGGGCGCTGTACGAGGCGGTGCGCTCGGGTCTGGCGAGCGCGGCGCTGGTCCACAACGACGTGGACGCGATCGAGATCACCCAGCGGCTCGCCCCGCTCGGGGTGCGGGTCCCGCAGGACCTGGCTCTGATCGCGTACGACGACGAGGTCGCCGCGCTGGCCGACACCCCGCTGACGGCGGTCGCCCCGCCGAAGCGGCAGGTGGGCCGGCACGCCACGGAGCTGCTGGTGGAGCGGCTGACCGGGGGCGCGGGCGAGGAGGCGGCGAGCCGGCACGTGAGCCTGCTGCCCCGGCTGCGGGTCCGGGCGTCCTGCGGGGCCGCCGGCCCCGTGGCCACCCTCTGATCGATCTGATCTTTTTTCGATCATTCAATCTTTCGCTCTTGACTTCGCTCAGGAACGGTTCCAGGATCACGGCCAACCCCGTCCGCGCCGCCGATCAGGAGCCGTGCCGTGAGCCTCAGTTGGAGCAGAACGTCCCGCGTCATAGCCGGCACCGCCACCGCCCTCGCCGTCCTCACGGCCTGCGGCGGCGGCGGTGACGACGCCGATTCCGCCGGCGGCAAGCCCGTCACGATCACCTTCTGGGGCTGGGCCAAGGGCTCCAAGGAGGTCGTCGACGCCTTCAACGCCTCCCACACCGACATCAAGGTGACCTACGAGGAGATCCCCTCCGGCAACGCCGGCGGCTACGCCAAGATCTCCAACGCGGTGAAGGCGGGCAACGCCCCCGACCTCGTCTCCATCGAGTACCCCTCGCTCCCGGAGTTCGTCTCCTCCGGCGCCCTCCAGGACATCGGCGACGCCTTCACCGAGGCCGACCGGGCAAAGCTCCTCCCCCAGGCCGTCGACCTCACCACCCTCGGCGGCAAGTCCTGGGCCGTCCCCTTCGACGCCGCCCCGCAGGCGTTCTACTACCGCAAGGACCTCTTCGCGAAGCACCACATCGAGGTCCCCACCACCTGGGACGCCTTCAGGAAGGCCGCCGAGCAGGTGAAGAAGGCCGACGGCAAGGCCCGGATCGCCACCTTCTTCCCAGACGACCCCACCACCTTCGAGGCGATGGCGTGGCAGGCCGGCGCCCAGTGGTTCAAGGCCGAGGACGACACCTGGAAGATCGACACCACCGACGCCGCCACCACCAGGGTCACCGCCTACTGGCAGGGCCTCCTCGACGACGGACTCGTCCACAAGAACGCCTCCTTCAGCCCCGAGTGGACCGGCTCCCTCAAGAACGGCACCACCCTCGGCTACCTCGGCGCCTCCTGGGGCGCCGGCGTCCTCAAGGGCACCCTCCCCGAGCAGGCCGGCAAGTGGGCCGTCGCCCCCATGCCCAGCTGGGACGGCAAGCCCGCCTCCGGCATGCTCGGCGGCTCCACCTTCGCCGTGACCAAGGGCAGTTCGAAGAAGGCCGCCGCCGTCGAGTTCGCGCGGTGGATGGCCACCACCGAGGAGGGCGTCAAGGCCCGCATCGCCTCCGGCACCTCCAGCGCCTTCCCCGCCGCCACCGCCCTGCGCCCCGCCGCCAAGAAGGCGTTCGACGCCGGCTACTACGGCGGCCAGGACATCTACGCCCTGTTCGAGGCGGCCGGCGCCTCCATCACCCCCCAGTGGTCCTGGGGCCCCAGCACCGGCACCACCAACACCGCCATCAAGGACCGCTTCGGCGCCGTCGCCCCCGGCGGCCCCACCCTCGCCGACGCGGTGAAGGCCGGCCACGACGCCACCGTCGCCGAACTCACCAAGCGCGGCCTGAAGGTCGAGGGCTGAGCACGTGAAGGCCCGCACCCGTGCCGCGGCACTCCTGCTGACCCCGTTCTTCCTGCTCTTCACCGCGGTGCTGGCGGTGCCGATCGGATACGCGGTCTGGCTCAGCCTCTTCACCGAGAAGCAGTCCGGACTGGGCTTCGGCGGCTCCGAGACCGTCTTCACCGGCCTCGGCAACTACGCCACGGCACTGGGTGACCGGGCCTTCCGCGAGGGCTTCGGCGTCCTGCTCGGCTACTGCCTGCTCTACGTGCCGCTGATGATGGGCGGCGCCCTCGGCCTCGCCCTCCTCCTCGACACCGCCCTCGCCCGCGCCCGCCGCTTCTTCCAGCTCGCGCTCTTCCTGCCGCACGCCGTGCCCGGCATCATCGCGGCCCTGATCTGGGTCTACCTCTACACGCCCCAGCTCAGCCCGGTCGTCCGGGCGATGGAGGCCGGCGGGATCGGCTTCGACTTCTTCTCCCCCGAGGGCGCCCTGCCGTCCGTCGTGAACATCGCCCTGTGGGAGTGGCTCGGCTACAACCTGATCATCTTCTACGCCGCCCTCCAGGCCATCGACCGCTCCGTCCTCGAAGCCGCCACCGTCGACGGCGCCGGTGCCTGGCGCGTCGCCTTCGCCGTCAAGATCCCGCTGCTCCGCGGCTCCCTGGCGATGGTCGGCCTCTTCACCGTCATCGGCTCCCTCCAGCTCTTCACCGAACCGCTGATCCTCAGCAGGGGCACGGGCTCCGCCGTCACCTCCACCTGGACGCCGAACATGTACGCCTACTCCGCCGCCTTCGACCGCAACGACTATGGACTGGCCGCGGCCGCCTCGATCCTGCTGGCCCTGACGGCCGCGCTGCTCTCCTTCGCCGTGACCCGCCTGACCGGCGCCCGGAAGGAGCGGACCGCATGAGCGCCCCCCGCTCCCGCTGGCTGTCGAAGACCGCCGTCAACGGCGTCCTCGCCCTCGCCACCTGCTACATGCTCTTCCCGCTCGTCTGGCTGGTCACCGCCGCCACCAAGGACGCCGGCGGGCTCCTCGCCGGCGACGCCTTCTCCTTCGAGGGCTTCGACCTGGGCGGCAACCTCGCCCGGCTCGCCGAGTACCACGACGGCGTCTACTTCCGCTGGTACCTCAACAGCCTCCTCTACGCCGGGGTCGGCGCCGCCGCCTGCGCGCTGATCAGCGTCGCCGCCGGATACGCCTTCCACGTCTACGACTTCCGCGGCAAGGAGAAGCTCTTCGGCCTCGTCCTGCTCGGCGTCCTCGTCCCCACCACCGCGCTGGCCCTGCCGATGTACCTGCTGGCCAGCGAGATCGGCATCGTCAACACCTACGCCGCCGTGCTCCTCCCGGTCCTCGTCAACCCCTTCGGGGTCTACCTGTCCCGGGTGCTGTGCGCCGCCTACGTCCCCGACGAGGCCCTGGAGGCCGCCCGGATCGACGGCGCCGGCGAGATGCGCGTCTTCTGGTCGATCGGGCTGCGCACGGTCATGCCGGGCTTCGTGACCGTCTTCCTCTTCCAGTTCACCGCCGTCTGGAACAACTTCTTCCTCCCGCTGGTGATGCTCTCGGACCAGAAGCTCTTCCCGCTGAGCCTCGGCCTCTACGCGTGGAACAGCAACGCCCACGCCGAACCCGACTACTACCCCCTCGTCGTCACCGGCTCGCTGCTCGCCGTCGTCCCCCTCGTCCTGGCGTTCGTGTCCCTCCAGCGCCACTGGAAGGCCGGTCTGACCGCCGGCAGCGTCAAGTGAGGAGCCCAGGACCCGCCATGCCCCCGACCACCGACCGCCGCCCGCCCCTCCTGCTCGCGATGGGCCCCGGCATCGCCGACCGCCTCCTCACCGACCGCCACCGCACCCGCCTCGCGGCCCTCACCCGCACCGACCCGCACCTGGTCGCCCACGACCTGACCGCCCCCGACGCGCGCACCGCCGCCGCCCTCGCCGAGGCCGAACTCCTCCTCACCTGCTGGGGCGCCACCCCGCTCACCCCCCGGGTGCTGGCCCGCGCCCCGCGCCTCAGGGCCGTCGTGCACGCGGCCGGCTCGGTCAAGCACCACATCACCGACGCCTGCTGGGACCGCGGCCTGAGGGTCACCAGCGCGGCGGGCGCCAACGCGCTCCCCGTCGCCGAGTACACCCTCGCCGCGATCCTCTTCGCCGGGAAGCGGGTGCTGCGCTCGGCCCAGCGGTACGCCGAACTCCGCTCCGGCCACGGCTGGCTCGACGAGTCCGCCGGCTGGGGCAACTACCGCCGCACGGTCGGCATCGTCGGTGCCTCCCGCATCGGCCGCCGGGTCGTCGAACTGCTGCGCCCCTTCGACATCGAGGTGCTGCTGTACGACCCGTACCTGACCGCTCCCCCGCCGGGCGCGGTCCTCACCGGCCTGGACGAACTCTGCGCCCGCAGCTCGGTCGTCTCCGTGCACGCGCCCCAACTCCCCTCCACGTACCGGATGATCGGGGCCCGGCAGCTCGCCGCCCTGCCCGACGGCGCCACCCTGATCAACACCTCCCGGGGCTCCCTGGTCGACGAGGACGCCCTCCTCCCGCATCTGACCGCCGGCCGCCTCCACGCGGTCCTCGACGTGACCGACCCGGAACTCCCGCCGCCGGACTCCCCCCTCTACAGCCTCCCCAACGTCCTCCTCACCCCGCACGTCGCCGGCTCCCTCGGCAACGAGCTGCACCGCATGACCGACCAGGCCCTGGACGAGATCGCCCGCTACACCCGCGGCGAGCCCTTCGCGGAGGAGGTCAGAGCCGCCGACCTCGGCCACTCGGCCTAGACTGGAGGGGTCCATCCGCGGCTTCGCCCGGTCGGAGGCGGCCATGACCTTCGTGCAGATCATCGATTGCAGGACGAGCCGGGTCGAGGAGCTCAACCGGCTCATGGACCGCTGGGTCGAGCAGACCCGGGGGAAACGGACCGCGACCCACAGCATCGTGGGGACCGACCGGTCCGACGCCTCGCACGTCGTGGAGATCGTCGAGTTCCCCTCGTACGACGTGGCCATGCGCAACTCGCAGCTGCCCGAGACCGACCGGATCTTCCGGGAGATGGTCGCCCTCTGTGACGAGATGCCGACCTTCACCGACCTGGACGTGGTCCGGGACGAGGCGCTGTACAAGGCGAACGCGCGGGGGATGTTCGAGCGGTTCGCGGACGGCTCGGACCTGGCGCTGCTCGACGTCGTGCTCGCCGAGGGCTACCACGACCACGACCCGGCCAACCCGCAGGACGCCATCGGCCTGGACGCCGTCCGCCGTGAGGTGGAGCAGTGGCGCAACGGCTTCGACTTCGCGTTCACCATCGAGGACCAGATCGCCGACGGCGACCGCGTGTGCACCCGGTGGACCTGGAAGGGGACCCACGTCGGCGACTTCATGGGGCTCCAGCCGACCGGCATGGAGGTCACCATGACCGGGACCACCGTCCACCGCTTCCGTGACGACGGGAAGATCGCCGAGGGCTGGTGGCAGTACGACCTGCTGGGACTGATGGGACAGCTCGGCGCGGTCGAGACCTGAGGAACGGGCGAGGCCCGGTGCTCCCGCGACGGGAGCACCGGGCCTCGTGGCGTCAGGGCGCCAGGGGGTCGGTGGGACCTCCTGGCGTCAGGACGTCAGGGGTCAGTGGGAGTGACCGTGACCGTGGCCGTGACCGTGGTCCGCCGGCTCCTCCTCCTTCTTCTCCACCACGAGGGTCTCGGTGGTGAGGAGCAGGGAGGCGATGGAGGCGGCGTTCTCCAGGGCGGAGCGGGTGACCTTCACCGGGTCGATGACGCCGGCCTTGACCAGGTCGCCGTACTCGCCGGTGGCGGCGTTGAAGCCCTGGCCCTTGTCGAGCTCGGCGACCTTGGAGGTGATGACGTAACCCTCCAGGCCGGCGTTCTCGGCGATCCAGCGCAGCGGCTCGACGGCGGCGCGACGGACGACGGCCACACCGGTGGCCTCGTCGCCGGTCTTGCCGAGGTTGTCCTCCAGGACCTTGACGGCGTGGACGAGCGCGGAGCCGCCACCGGAGACGATGCCCTCCTCGACCGCGGCGCGGGTCGCGGAGATGGCGTCCTCCAGACGGTGCTTCTTCTCCTTCAGCTCCACCTCGGTGGCGGCGCCGACCTTGATCACGCACACGCCGCCGGCCAGCTTCGCGAGGCGCTCCTGGAGCTTCTCGCGGTCCCAGTCGGAGTCCGTGGACTCGATCTCGGCCTTGATCTGGGCGACGCGGCCCGCGACGTCCTCGGAGTTGCCGCCACCGTCGACGATGGTGGTGTCGTCCTTGGAGATGGTCACGCGGCGGGCGGTGCCCAGCACGTCGAGACCGGCCTGGTCGAGCTTGAGGCCGACCTCCTCGGCGATGACGGTGGCACCGGTGAGGGTGGCCATGTCCTGGAGCATCGCCTTGCGGCGGTCACCGAAGCCGGGGGCCTTGACGGCCACCGCGTTGAAGGTGCCGCGGATCTTGTTGACGACGAGGGTGGAGAGCGCCTCGCCCTCGACGTCCTCGGCGATGATCAGCAGCGGCTTGGAGCCACCCGCCTGGATGACCTTCTCCAGCAGCGGCAGCAGGTCCTGGATCGAGGAGATCTTGCCCTGGTTGATCAGGATGTACGGGTCGTCGAGGACGGCCTCCATACGCTCCTGGTCGGAGACCATGTACGGCGAGAGGTAGCCCTTGTCGAAGGCCATGCCCTCGGTGAACTCCAGCTCCAGGCCGAAGGTGTTGGACTCCTCGACGGTGATGACACCGTCCTTGCCGACCTTGTCCATGGCCTCGGCGATGAGCTCGCCGACCTGCTGGTCCTGGGCCGAGAGCGCGGCGACGGCGGCGATGTCGGACTTGTCCTCGATCGGGCGCGCGGTGGCGAGCAGCTCGTCGGAGACGGCCTTGACGGCGGCGTCGATGCCCTTCTTGAGGGAGGACGGCGAGGCGCCGGCGGCGACGTTGCGCAGACCCTCGCGGACGAGCGCCTGGGCGAGCACGGTGGCGGTGGTGGTGCCGTCACCCGCGATGTCGTTGGTCTTGGTCGCCACCTCCTTGACGAGCTGGGCGCCGAGGTTCTCGTACGGGTCCTCGATCTCGACCTCGCGGGCGATCGTGACACCGTCGTTGGTGATGGTGGGGGCGCCGAACTTCTTGTCGATGACGACGTTGCGACCCTTGGGGCCGATCGTCACCTTCACCGTGTCGGCAAGCTTGTTGACGCCGCGCTCAAGGGCGCGACGGGCGTCCTCGTCGAACTTCAGGATCTTCGCCATGGGAGCGATTCAGCCCTCTCGGAAATCGTTTCTGAAAAAACTGCGCCCCTGGACGCCCATGGAATCAGGGGTCAGGGGCGCAGCTCGATGCACGTACGGCGTTCTCTTACTTCTCGATGATCGCGAGCACGTCGCGGGCCGAGAGGACGAGGTACTCGTCGCCGTTGTACTTGACCTCGGTGCCGCCGTACTTGCTGTAGAGCACGACGTCGCCGACCTTCACGTCGAGCGGAAGGCGCTCGCCGTTCTCGAAGCGGCCCGGGCCCACGGCGAGGACGGCGCCCTCCTGGGGCTTCTCCTTCGCGGTGTCCGGGATGACCAGGCCGGAGGCCGTGGTCTGCTCGGCGTCGAGCGGCTGGACCACGATGCGGTCCTCAAGCGGCTTGATGGCAACCTTGGAGCTGGCGGTCGTCACGATCCGACCTCCCCCTTCGGAGATCTCGCGGGGTTAACTGTCTGGGTGGCGACCAGCCGGATCCGTCGTCGCGGGTGCCGGACCTGCCTGTCGCGCTGTTGGCACTCTCCCGTGGGGAGTGCCAGAGCCGAGACTATGACCGCGATTAGCACTCGGTCAAGCGGAGTGCCAATTCCTCACCCCGTGGCGGCCTCCGGAGGGCTCGCCGGAGCCGCGTTTCGGTCTCGATCCGGGGAACGCGCGAGCGGAGTCCGGGGTTCCGTACGAAGGTGCGGGGCTGACGCCCTCCGGACCCTCACCGCCGTCACCGCGCTCGCCGCCTCCTAGCCCGCCCCCTCCGCCCTGACCGGTCCGGTGTCGGCGGGCGGGCGGTCGCCGACCCGCTCCACGGCCTTGCGGCCGAGGCGTTCGAGCGGGTCGACGGCGGAGGCGCAGCCGGTGAGGCCGAGGAGGAGGGCGGCGACGACGAGCGGTCGCAGCCGGCTCATACGTAGTCCTCCAGCTTGGCCACGGCGTAGCCCTTGGAGGTGATCACGTTCATCACCCGGCGGATCATGTCGGGCATGCTGCCCTTCCAGTCCTCCTCGCCGCGGAAGTGGGTGAGGACGATGTCGCCCGGGTGCAGGTCGCGGTCCCACTCGCGCCACTCCATGTGGTCGGGGAACGCCTCGGCGGCCCAGAGCGGGACGGCCTTGACGCCGCAGGACTTCGCGGCCCGCAGGGTGTCCTCGTTGTAGTTGCCGTACGGCGGGCGGAAGAGCTCGGGGCGCTCGCCGTACTTCTTCTCGATGACGTCCTGCATCCCGCAGATCTCCCGCTTCTGGCGCGCGTAGGAGAGCCCGGGCAGGTACTTGTGGTTCAGGGTGTGGTTGTGGAGGGCGACCCCGCGCGGCTGCGACGTCCGCATCTTCGCGAAGTACGGGTAGTCGTCGCTGACCACGTAGTCGCTGAGGAAGGCGCTGTAGGGGATCTGCAGTTCGCTCATCATGCGGATGAGCGCGGGGTCCTTCTCGGCGCCGTCGTCGATCGTCAGGAAGACGATCTTCTCCTTGGTGGGGACGGTGGTGAAGACGGGCGGGAGGCCCGTGCCGTCGGTCTCGAAGCCCTTCCGGGTGGTGATCCTGGGCTTGGTCCGCGGCGGGGCGGGGGCGTCCAGGGGGGTCAGCCGGAGTCCCCACTTCTTCGCGACGGCGGCCCGGGCGGCCCGCCGCTTCGCCAGCGCGGCCTTCTTCTCCCGGGCCAGCTGGGCGGCGGTCTTCGCGGGGGCCTGCTGGCCCGCGGCGGGGGCGGGGGCGCCGGAGGAGCCGGAGGAGCCGGGCTCGGAGCCGCCCGAACAGGCCGCCGTGGAGGTGAGCGCGGCGACGAGGAGCGCGGCCCCGAGCAGACGGCGGGAGTGACCCTTTGCCATCATTTCTTCCTTTTGTCGTACGACCGGTATGGCGCCGCATCCTGTCAGCGCGCCCGCCCCTTCCGGCCGCGACACCGCCGTACCGGCCCCACCGTCCCCCACCCGGCCCACAGGGAGAATGGGACGGTGACCGACCTCGCCTCCTTCGCCGCCCTGCTCTCCCCCGAGGGCCAGACGCTCCTCGCCGCCCTGCGCGACTACGACCCCGCCCGGGAACTGGCGGTCGCCTCCCGGCTGCGCCGCGACCACCCCGCCGAGCTGGTCTCGGCCGCCCTCGGGCAGGCCCGGCTGCGGCAGCGCGCGGTGGCGAAGTTCGGCGCGGAGGACGCGTACCGGATGTACTTCACGCCGAACGGCGTCGAGCAGTCCACCCGGGCCTCGGTCGGCGCCCACCGCGCGGCCAGGCTCGGGGAACTGGGCGTGCGCAGCGTCGCCGACCTCTGCTCCGGCATCGGCGGCGACGCGCTGGCGCTGGCCCGCGCCGGCGTCTCCGTGCTCGCCGTCGACCGCGACCCGCTCACCGCCGAGGTCGCCCGCGCCAACGCCGCCGCGCTGGGCCTCGCGGACCTGATCGAGGTCCGCTGCGCCGACGTCACCGAGATCGACACCAGCCCGTACGACGCCGTCTTCGTCGACCCGGCGCGGCGCGGCGGCCGGGGCCGGATCTTCGACCCCGAGGCGTACTCGCCGCCGCTCTCCTGGGCGGTCGAGGCCGCCCGCAAGGCCCCGCGCGCCGCCCTCAAGATCGCCCCCGGCATCCCGCACGAGACCGTCCCCGCCGAGGCCGAGGCGGAGTGGATCTCGGACGGCGGCGACGTGAAGGAGGCGGTCCTGTGGTTCGGCACGGAACCGGGCGCGCGCCGCGCCACCCTGCTGCCCTCCGGCACGAGCCTCCTCGGCCGGGGCCTGCCCGATCCGGCGGTCCGCCCGGTCGGCCGGTACCTGTACGAGCCCGACGGCGCCGTCATCCGCGCCCACCTGGTCTCCGAGGTCGCCGAGGAGCTGTCCGGCGGCCTGATCGACGAGACGATCGCCTACGTCACCTCCGACGTCCTCGCCCCCACCCCGTACGCCTCCGCCTACGAGATCACCGACGTGCTCCCCTTCAACCTCAAGAAGCTGAAGGCGCTGCTGCGCGAGCGCGAGGTGGGCGTCCTGACGGTGAAGAAGCGCGGCTCGGCCGTGGAGCCCGAGGAGATCCGGCGGAAGGTGCGGCCGAAGGGGCCGAACGCGGCGACGGTCCTGCTCACCCGTGTCGCGGGGGCTCCGACGATGCTGATCGGGCGGCCGGCCGGGGCGGCACGACCCTGAGCACCGTCCGGTAGTGCCCGACGGCCTTGAAGAGCCCGATCAGGCCGTTGATCCAGAAGATGAGCGCGACGCCCATGCCGTACGCGACGAGCCCGCGGCCGTCCGCCGGGTCCGCCCCGGCCGGCACCGCGAAGCCCAGCCACAGTCCGAGGCCGCACAGGACGGTGGAGAGCACCATCCAGCAGGCGCTCAGGACGGGGGCGCGCAGCCGCGCGTCCGTCGGCCCGTGCCGGTCGAGGGCCGCCCAGCGGACCAGCCGTTCGCGCACCACGCGGTCGTGCCGCACCCCGCGCACGGCGAGCCAGACGCCCGGCACCAGCACTCCGAGGCCGAGGACGGCGACGATCAGCCCGACGAAGAAGGTGATCGGGTCGAGGATCGCCCCGTTGCCGAGGTCGGCGAGCGTCACGCCGACCATGCCCCAGCCCAGCTGGAGCACCAGCACCGACCCGGCGTACAGCGCGAACCGGCCGCCGCCGAGCAGCCGCCGCCGCAGCACGTCCAGCGCCAGCGCCCGGTCGGCGAGGAGCGCGTCCCGGTCGGGCCAGCTGCGCAGCTCGGCGGGCGGGGGCGGCGGGGGGAGGAGGGTGCGCGGGGCCATCCGCGCAGCCTACGACGCCTCCCCGGACGGGAGTTCGGCCGCCCGGGCGCGCAGCAGGGCCCGCTCGCGCTCGTTGCGCGTCAGCTCCGCCGCCCGCGCGAACTCCGCCCGTGCCTCCTCCGCGCGGCCCAGCCGGGCGAGCAGGTCGCCGCGGACGCTCGGGAGCAAGTGGTAGCGGGCCAGGGCGGGTTCGGCGGCGAGGGCGTCGACGAGGGCGAGGGCGGCGGCCGGGCCCTCGGTCATCGAGACGGCCACCGCGCGGTTCAGCTCGACCACCGGGGACGGGGCCCGCTCCATCAGCCGCCCGTAGAGTCCGGCGATCACCGCCCAGTCCGTCTCCCGGTAGGAGGCGGCCCGCGCGTGGCAGGCGGCGATGGCGGCCTGGAGGGCGTACGGGCCGTAGCCGCGTCCTCCCCCGGCCCGGGCGAGGGCGTCGTAGCCGCGCCGCACGAGCAGCCGGTTCCAGTGCCGCCGGTCCTGGTCGGCGAGGAGCACCGGGTGCCCGTCGGGTCCGGTGCGGGCGGGGATGCGGGACGCCTGGAGTTCGAGGAGGGCGGCGAGCCCGTGCGCCTCGCTCTCGTCCGGCAGGAGGGCGGCGAGGCCGCGGGCCAGCCGGAGCGCGTCCTCGCAGAGCGCCGGGCGCAGCAGGTCGTCGCCGGCGGTGGCCGCGTACCCCTCGTTGAAGACCAGGTAGACGACCTCCAGGACGGAGCCGAGCCGGGCCGCCCGCTCGGGGCCGTACGGCACCTCGAACTCCACGCCCGCCTTCGCGAGCGCCCGTTTGGCGCGGGTGATCCGGGCCGCGACGGTCGCCTCGGGGACGAGGAAGGCGCGGGCGATCTCGTCGGTGCGCAGGCCGCAGACGAGCCGCAGGGTGAGCGCCGCCCGGGCCTCGGCGGAGAGCACCGGGTGGCAGGTGGTGAAGACCAGCCGGAGGACGTCGTCGTCGATGTCGCCGGGGCCGGCGGGCTCGGGGTCGTACGCCTCCTCCGGCAGGGTCCGGCCGACCTCGGCGAGCTTGCGCGCGTACGTCTCGCGGCGCCGCACCAGGTCGACGGCGCGGTGCTTGGCGGTGGCCGTGAGCCAGGCTCCCGGGCGGTCCGGGACGCCTGACCGCGGCCACTGCTCCAGGGCGGCGACGAGGGCGTCCTGGGCGATCTCCTCGGCGATGCCGACGTCCCGGACGACCCGCGTCACCGTGGCGATGATCCGCGCCGACTCCATCCGGAAGACCGTCTCCAGCGTGTTCTCCACCGTCACGGTCCTCATGACAGCACAGGCGGGCTCAGCCCTCCGGCATCTCCTCGACCTCGCGGACCTCCAGGCCGACCTTCCACTGCGGCGGGTGGACGGCGAGGAACCGCTTGCCCCACTCGACGGCCTCGGCCATGTCCTTGCACTGGAGCATCGCGTAGCCGCCGACGACCTCCTTGGTCTCGGTGAAGGGGCCGTCGGTGAAGGACAGCTTCCCGTCCGACCAGGTGATCCGGGTGGACTCGGCGGTGGGCCGGAGCCCGGCGGTGTCCACCATGGCGCCGGCCTTGGTGATCTCCGCGAAGAGCGCGCCCATCCGCTCCTCGAAGCCGGGGTCGGCGCTCTCCATGTCGATGGTGTTCTCCTCGATGCGGACGAGGGAGAGGAAGCGGGGCATGGTGACTCCTGGGGTGCGGTGGCGGGGCCGTTCCCCGCCTTCCACACATACGTCGAACGGGACGGGCCCGCATCGACACCGCGCCCGGAGAACTTCCTAGACGTAGTCCTCCAGGCGGGCCACCGTGAAGCCCTGCTCCCGGATCCTGCGCAGCATCGTGGCGGTCATCTCGGTCATCGTGCGGCCCTTGAGCTCGCCGGGGCCGCGGAAGTGGGCGAGGACGATGTCGCCGGGGTGGAGCTTCCGGTCGCCGCGCTGGTACTGCATGTTCTTGATCTGCATGGACTCGCGCCAGAGGACGATCGCGTCGACGCCGCAGGTGCCGGCGGCGGCGCGGGTGGCCTCGTTCCAGTTGCCGAAGGGGGGCCGGAAGAGGCGCGGGGCGGAGCCGTATCGTTTCCGCAGCTTCTCCTGCTGGCCGCAGATCTCGCGGCGCTGGGCCTCCTGGGAGAGGGTGCGCAGGTTCGGGTGGGTGAGGGTGTGGTTGGCGACGCCGTGGCCCTGGGCGACGAGCGGGTCGAAGTAGCCGTAGTTCCCGCTGATCACCGAGTCGGTGAGGAACATGGTGAAGGGGACGCCCAGCTCGTCCATCATCCGCACGAACTCCGGGTCCTTCTCGGCCCCGTCGTCGATGGTGAGGAAGACGACCTTGTCGTCGGTCGGGATGTCGCTGATCACCGGGACCGGTCCGCCGGGCGCCCGCTTCACCGGCTTGACGGCGGGCGGGGCGGGCGGCGCGGCCAGCGGCTCGATCCCCCACTTGCGGTAGGCGGCGGCCCGGGCCGCCGGCGGGGCCGGGGCGGGCTCCTGGGCCTGGGCCTTCTTCGTGGCGGCCGGGGCCGCCGGGGGCGGCACCTGGGCCGGGGGCGGGGTCTCGGCCGTGCAGCCCGTCATCAGGAGCGTCACCGCGGTCAGCGCCGCCCACATCGAGATCTGCTTCTTCACGGGCTGTGGGATGCCCGATCCGGTCGAAAGGTTGCTCGACCGTCGAACGGTTCATCTATTCGACCGATTCGAAGCGCCAGCGGTGAACCGGACGGGTGATCAGCGCGGCGTCCGGCTCCGGCAGCTCGGGCAGCTCGGCGTCGAGCGCGTCCGCGTCCCACCAGGTGAGGACGAGGACCCGGTCCTGGGGCGCCCGGAAGACCTCCCGGCGGACCGGCTCGCGGGCCAGCACCCGCGCCCCGGCCCGGGCCCACTCCAGGAGTTCGGGGCCCCGGCCCTGCACCGCCCGGGCCTCCCACATGAGCGTGACCCTCACGAGTACAGGTTCTCCTTGCTGATCTCGTGCACGTGGTCGTGGTCGTGGTCGTGCGCGTGCGCGTGGGCGCCCGGCACGTGCGGGTCGGTCACCGGCAGCGAGGAGTCCGCCGACAGCTCCAGGTCCGAGGCGGCGCGGTTGCGGGCGACCATCTCGGAACCGAGCGCGGCGACCATGGCGCCGTTGTCGGTGCACAGGCCCGGCCGGGGCACCCGGAGCCGGATGCCGGCCCGCTCGCAGCGCTCCTGGGCGAGCGCCCGCAGCCGCGAGTTGGCGGCGACGCCGCCGCCGATCATCAGGTGGTCGACGCCCTCGTCCTTGCAGGCCCGGACGGCCTTGCGGGTGAGGACGTCGACGACGGCCTCCTGGAAGGAGGCGGCCACGTCCCGGACCGGCACCTCCTCGCCGGCCGCCCGCTTGGCCTCGATCCAGCGGGCCACGGCGGTCTTGAGCCCGGAGAACGAGAAGTCGTACGCCGGGTCCTTGGCGCCGCTCAGGCCGCGCGGGAAGGCGATCGCGGCCGGGTCGCCCTCCTTGGCCAGCCGGTCGATGACCGGGCCGCCGGGGAAACCCAGGTCGAGGACGCGGGCGATCTTGTCGAAGGCCTCGCCCGCGGCGTCGTCGATGGTGGCGCCCAGCGGCCGCACGTCGGAGGTGATGTCCGCGGAGAGCAGCAGCGAGGAGTGCCCGCCGGAGACCAGCAGCGCCATCGTCGGCTCGGGCAGCCGGCCGTGCTCCAGCTGGTCGACGCAGATGTGCGAGGCCAGGTGGTTGACGCCGTAGAGCGGCTTGCCCAACGCGTAGGCGTACGCCTTGGCGGCGGAGACGCCGACGAGCAGGGCGCCCGCGAGGCCGGGGCCCGCGGTGACTGCGATGCCGTCGAGGTCCTTCGCCGAGACGCCCGCGGTCTTCAGGGCCCGCTCGATCGTCGGGACCATCGCCTCCAGGTGCGCCCGGGAGGCGATCTCGGGCACCACGCCGCCGAAGCGGGCGTGGGTGTCGACGCTGGAGGCCACGGCGTCGGCGAGGAGGGTGGTGCCGTGGACGATGCCGACGCCGGTCTCGTCGCAGGAGGTCTCGATGCCGAGCACGAGGGGTTCGTCAGCAGCCATCAGATATCGGTCCCAGTTCCTTGAACAGTCAGTCGCATCACGAGCGCGTCGACGTTGCCCGGCTGGTAGTAGCCGCGGCGGAAGCCGATGGGCTCGAAGCCGAAGCGCTCGTACAGCTTCTGCGCCCGGGTGTTGTCCACGCGCACTTCGAGCAGGACCTCGTCGCACTCGAAGGCCGTGGCGTGCTGGAGGAGGTCGGTGAGCAGCCGGGCGCCGAGCCCGGTGCCCCACTGCGCGCGGGCCACGGCGATGGTCTGGACGTCCCCGAGCCCGCCGGCCGCCGCGAGGCCCGCGTAGCCCGCCAGCTCCCCGGAGGGGGCCTCGGCGACGACGTACCGCCGGGTGGCCCGGGGCCCGCGCGCGTGCGCCAGCTCGGACCAGAACATCCCCTCCGACCAGGCGTCCTCGGGGAACAGCTCCGCCTCCAGGGCGAGCACCTCCGGCAGGTCCCACCAGCGCATCTCGCGCAGGACGGTGCCGTCGGCCACCGCGTCCCCGCTCACTTGGGGGTGACCACCTTGTAGTTCTTCGGCACCTGCGCGTCGGGCCGCCGCAGGTACATCGGCAGCGGGTCGAGGAAGCCTCCGCCGCCCGCCGCCAGCCGCTCCGCCGCCAGGGCGGCGAGGGCGCCGGCCGACTGGTGCTCGGGGCCCCGGGCGTCGGGGAAGGCGTCCGGGTAGAGCAGGGCGCCCGCGCCGACGACCGGCAGCCCGGCGAGCCGCTCGGCGATCTCGGCGGGCCGGTCGACGGCGGCGTCGGTGACCCGGGTGCGGGCGTCGTCGTAGCGCGCCCAGTAGACCTCCTTGCGGCGGGCGTCGGTCGCCACCGCGAAGGGGCCCTCGATGCCGGAGGCGTAGGCGAGGCCGTCGAGGGTGCACAGGCCGTGCACCGGCACCCCGCCGAGGGCGGAGGAGAAGGCGGCGGCCGTGACGAGTCCGACCCGCAGGCCGGTGTAGGGGCCGGGGCCGACCCCGACCACGATGCCGGTCACCGCGTCGAGCGCGGTCCCGGCCTCCTTGAGGACCCGGTCGACGGCGGGGAGCAGCAGCTCCCCGTGGCGGCGGGCGTCGACGCGGGTCGACTCGGCGACGACGGCCGTGCCGTCGTGGAGGGCGACGGTGACGGCGGGGGTGGCGGTATCCATGGCGAGCAACAGCACGCGAACAGCCTACGGCGCCACGAGCGGGCGATGCGGCGCGCGGCCGTTCGGGGACCCTGCTGCTACCGTCAGGCCGGACAGCGCGTCAGGCTCGGCACGTACGTACGAAGAGGTGGAGACGGTGGCAAGGAGCAGCTCGGGATTCGTGGCCGGGCTCACCGCGGCGGCCGTCGCCGTGGTCGCCTTCCTCGCCTACCAGGCGTCGGCGAGCGTGCCGGCGGACCTCGCGGACCAGCCGCGGACACCGGGCACGGTCGCTCCCTCGGCCTCGGCGTCGGCCGGGACCAAGAAGCCGGCGAAGAACCCGCTGGCGGTGCCGGCGTCCTCGGGCACGGGCGAGCGCGTGGTGTACGCGCTGAAGGACCGCCGGGTGTGGCTGGTCGACGGGAAGAACAAGGCGCTCCGCACCTTCACGGTCGCTCCGAGCTCGGTGAGCCCGGAGCCGGGGGCGTACGCGGTGACCTCCCGGTCCGGTTCGGTGCGCGGCTCCGACGGCGTGCAGATCGAGCACGTGGTCCGCTTCGCGACGGTGGAGGACGTGACGGTCGGCTTCAGCGCGGCGCTGGACGGCTCGATGCCGGCGGCGGACCCGGCGAAGAAGACCGGCGGCATCCGGATGAAGCGGGCGGACGGTGACGCGATGTGGACCTTCGCGTCGATCGGCGCGAAGGTCGTCGTCGTCTCCTGACGCCCCCGGAGGCGTCAGGCACCACCCGGGGGAGTCACGCGGCGCCCGGTGGGGTGACGCGGATCCCGGAGGAGCCGTGCGGCCCCGCGTACGGGGGACGCGGTTTCCCGGCGACGTAACGCGATCCCGGTTCCCGGACGGGTGACGCACCCCTGGAGAGGTCACGCGGCCCAGAGAGGTCACGCACCCCTGCGCGGGGGCGCGCGATCTCCTCCCGAAGGGGTGACGCGGGCCGCGGGCCGGTCAGGCCGCCTCGTCCCGCAGTTCCGTCGCCTCGGTCTCCGGGGTGGGCGGGAGGTCGCGTCTCGGCGGGGTCGAGACGGCGGTGGCCGCGGCGCAGGAGGCCAGCAGCTCGCTCATCGAGACGCGCTCCTCGGCGGTGCGGTCGTCGCGCTCCGGCATCTGCGTCGCCATGCATGCCTCCCGTAGGTTAGGTTCACCTAACCAGCTCGTGCCTCCATGTCACCACGGAGCGGAGCGGCGGCGCAACATTTTCCCGACATGCTGTCGGAACCTACGTACGTTCACAGCAGCGCGAGGTCCTCCTCCGCCCAGCGGCCGCCGACGCCGCGCAGCACGACCGTGCGCCGGTCGTCGTCGGTGTCGCCGGTGACGCGGTGGATCAGCACGTGCAGCCGGTCGTCGGTCAGCTCCTCGACCTTGCCGTCGCCCCACTCCACGACCACCACGGACTCGGGCAGCGAGACGTCGAGGTCCAGGTCCTCCATCTCGTCGAGCCCGCCGCCCAGCCGGTAGGCGTCCACGTGGACCAGGGCCGGTCCGCCGGTGAGCGAGGGGTGGACGCGGGCGATGACGAAGGTCGGCGAGGTGACCGCGCCGCGCACGCCCAGGCCCTCGCCGAGGCCGCGGGTCAGCGTGGTCTTCCCGGCGCCCAGCTCGCCGGTGAGCATGACGAGGTCGCCGGGGCGGAGGATCTTCGCGAGCCGGCGGCCCAGCTCCCCCATCTGCTCGGGGGAGTCGACGGAGAGGGTGGCGCCGGAGACGGGCGGGTGCGCTGCTTCCATACCCGCCAACCTATCCGTTGTCCGGCCCCTCCCCGGCCCTGGCCAGCAGGGCGGTGAGCGCGTCCGTGACGGCCCCGGGCCGCTCCAGCATCACCAGGTGGCCCGCGTCGGGGACGACGACGAGGCGGGAGCCGGGCAGGGCCTCGGCGATGGCCTCGGTGTGGGAGGCGGGGGTGACGAGGTCCTGGTCGCCGGCGAGGGCGAGCGCCGGCAGGTCCCGGAAGGCGGCGAGGGCGGCGAGCTTGTCGTGCGCGCCGAAGGCCGGGTAGAACGCGGCGACCACGTCGACCGGGACGGACTCGATCATCCGCTCGGCGAAGCGGACGACGGCCGGGTCCACGTCCTTCGAGGCGAACGAGTACTTCTTCACCAGCCCGGCGAAGAGGTCGGCGGTGGCCCGGCGCCCCTTCTCGACCAGCTCCGCCTGGGAGCCGAGGGCCCGCAGCACCCCGGGCAGGACCCGGCGGACGGCGTTGACGCCGGCGAGCGGCAGCCCGTACGAGACCTCCTCCAGGCGGCCCGCGGAGGTGCCGATCAGGGCGACCCCGACGACCCGGTCCCGGATCAGCTCCGGGTGCCGGTCGGCCAGCGCCATGACGGTCATGCCGCCCATCGAGTGCCCGACGAGGACGAGCGGTCCCTCGGGCGCGGCGGCGTCGATGACGGCCTTCAGGTCGCGGCCGAGCCGGTCGATGGTGACGGGCTCCTCCGGGCCGCGGGCGGAGCGGCCGTGCCCCCGCTGGTCCCAGAAGACGGTCCTGACCCGGCCGCGCAGGGCTTCGCGCTGGTAGTGCCAGGAGTCCTGGCTCAGGCAGAAGCCGTGCGAGAAGACGACGGTGACGGGAGCCTCCCCGGATCCCTCCGCCGCGCCGGTTCCGCCCGCCTCCCCGGCCTCGTCGACCACGCGGGCCCCGTCCGCCGCGCCGGTCCCGCCCGCGCCGTCCGTCCCGTCCGTCTCGTAGGCCAGGACCGTGCCGTCGTCGGCGAGCGCCCGGCCCGGGGTGCCGCGCAGGGTGCCGTAGGGGCCGGTGGCGTCCAGGGCGAGGCGGGCCTTCTGGCGTACCGAGCGGCCGACGGTCAGCCGCTCGACGGCGACTCCGGCCGCCGCCCCGGCGGCCAGCACGCCTATCGCGGCCCCGGCGAAGCCCGCGCGCCGCCAGCCGCCGCCCCCGGTCGTCTCCCCCACGGCGGGCTACTCCCCCAGGTACACGCGCGGCACGCGCGCGCCGATCCGGGTGACGATCTCGTACGCGATGGTGTCGGCGGCCTCCGCCCAGTCCTGGGCCGTCGGCTCGCCGTGCTCGCCGGAGCCGAAGAGGACGGCCTCGGTGCCGGGCTCCGGCCGGTCGCCGCCGAGGTCGACCACGAACTGGTCCATGGCGACCCGGCCGGCGACCGTGCGGACCCTGCCGTCGACGAGGACCGGGCCGCGGCCGGAGGCGTGCCGGGGGACCCCGTCGGCGTAGCCCACCGGGATCAGGCCCAGGGTGGTCTCGGCGCCGGTGACGTAGTGGTGGCCGTAGGAGACGCCGTGGCCGGCCGGGACCTCCTTGACCAGGGCGACGCCCGCCTTCAGCGACATCACCGGGCGCAGGCCCAGCTCGGCGGGGGTGCCCAGCTCGGGGGCGGGCGAGACGCCGTACATCGCGATGCCGGGGCGGACGAGGTCGAAGTGGGCCTCGGGCAGGGTGAGGGTGGCCGGCGAGTTGGCGATGTGCCGGACCTCGGGGTCGACGCCGGCCTTCTCCGCGTACTCCACCATCGAGCGGAAGACGTCGAGCTGGGCGGCGATCGAGGGGTGGCCGGGTTCGTCCGCACACGCGAAGTGGGACCAGAGGCCGGTGACCTTGACCAGACCGTCCTTCTCGGCCTTCAGGGCCTCGGCGACCAGCGCGGGCCAGTCGGCGGGCTGGCAGCCGTTGCGGCCGAGGCCGGTGTCGGCCTTGAGCTGGATCCGGGCCGTGCGGCCGGTCGCGCGGGCGGCGGCGGTGACCTCGTCGAGGGCCCAGCGTCCGCTCACCGCCATGTCGAGCCCGGCCTCGATGCCGGCGTCCCACGGGTCGCCGGGGGTCCACAGCCAGCACAGGACGGGGACGTCGGTGATCCCGGCGGCGCGCAGCGCCAGCGCCTCCTGGGGGGTGGCCGTGCCGAGCCAGCTCGCGCCCGCGTCGAGGGCGGCGCGGGCGCAGCGCACGGCGCCGTGTCCGTACGCGTCGGCCTTGACCACGGCCATGACCCGGACGTGGGGGGCGACGCGGGCGCGCAGCGCGCGGACGTTGGCGCGCAGCGCCCCGAGGTCGATCTCGGCGCGGGCTCGGCTGGGCGGCGGCGGTGTCTCAGTCATCGCGCCCAGTCTCTCAGGTGGTCACCGCCCCGGCCGCTTGCCCCAGATGTAGACCCGGTCACCCTTGCGGAGGACGGACCAGAGCTTCTCGGCGTTGCGGTAGCTCAGGTTCACGCAGCCGCGGCTTCCGGTGGGGGTGGCGATGGCCCCGTAGACGCCGTGGAAGGCCTGGCCGCCGTCGAAGAACTGCGAGAACGGCATCGGCGTGTCGTAGATGGTCGACCAGTGGTCCTTGTGGCGCCAGTAGACGGAGTGCCAGCCGGTGCGGGTGCGGTAGCCGGCCCGGCCGCTGCGGACGTTGACCACGGCGTACGTGATCTTCCGGCCCTTCTGCACCCACATCAGCTCGCGGTTCAGGTCGACGCAGGCGACCGGGTGGGAGCGGACCGGGCACGCGCCGGCGGCGTTGGGGTTCTTGCGGGCGGCGAGGAGTTCGGCGCGGGCCCAGGTGACGGGTCCCGCGTAGCCGTTGGCCGGCTTGATCTTCTGCTGGGTCTGGAAGGCGCGGATGGCCCGGCAGTCGGCGGCCGACTGCTTCCCGTCGGCCTTCAGCCGCAGCAGCCGCTCGACCCGCCGCTGGTACATCCCGGTCTGTGCGGTGCAGGCGGCCTTGGTGGCGTTGCGCGGGAGGTACTCGACGAGTTCGTCGACCTCCTCCTCCGGCTCGGGGACGGGGATCTCGCCGTCGGGGGCGACCGGCGGCAGGACCTGGTCGGGGGTGTCCATGGGGTACTCGGGGCGGCCGGCGCCGGCGATGCCGGGGACGAGGACGTCGGGCGCGGGTTCGGAGTCGTCCCCGTACGCGGGGACGGCGCCGGTCAGCAGGGCGGCGGCGAGCAACGGCGGCAGGATGCGGCTTCTCCATCTGGTCACCGCTCCATCCGAACCGCCCCGGTCCGGCCCGGCGCGCGCTGACCCCCGGGCGGAGCAGCGGAGTTGGGCCGACCGGGGGCGTGGCGCGGTCAGGGCTCGCGGACGTCCTGCCAGGCGCCGCGCAGCGCGTCGGCGACCTCCGTCGCGGTGATCGGGCCGGTGCCGGCGGCGGCCCGGCGGGCGGCGAGCCCGTGCAGGTAGGCGGCGCAGGAGGCGGCGTCGACGGCACCGAGACCGGCGGCGAGGAGGGAGCCGGCCAGACCGGACAGGACGTCGCCGGAGCCGGCGGTGGCGAGCCAGGGGGTGCCGGTGGGGTTGACCCGGACCGGGCCGGAGCCGCCGGGCCCGCAGACCAGGGTGGTGGAGCCCTTGAGGAGGACGGTGGCGGAGTAGCGGGCGGCGAGCGCGCGGACGGCGGCGCGTCGGCCGACCTCCTCGGCCGCCCGGTCGGTGCCGAGCAGGGCCGCCGCCTCGCCCGCGTGCGGGGTGAGCAGGGTGGGCGCGGCGCGCTCGCGGACGGCGTCCGGGTCGAGGGCGCGCAGGCCGTCGGCGTCGACGAGGACGGGCACGTCGGAGGCGAGCACCTCGGCGACGGCGACCCGGGCACCGGGCCCCTCGCCGAGGCCGGGGCCGACGACCCACGCCTGGACGCGGCCGGCCTTCCCGGGCGGGCCCGCGTGCACCAGGGTCTCCGGGTGGGCGGCGATCACCGCCTCGCGCGCGTGGCCGACGTACCGGACGGCACCGGCGCCGCCGCGCAGCGCGCCCGCCACGGCGAGGACGGCGGCGCCGGGGTACCGCTCGGAGCCGGCGACGACGCCGAGGACGCCCCGCCGGTACTTGTCGCTCTCGGCGGCCGGAGCGGGCAGCGTCCGGGCCACGTCCTGGTGCTGGAGCGCCTCGACGTCGGGCACGGACGGGAGGGTGGCGGCGAGCCCGATGTCCACCAGGCGCAGGGCACCCGCGTACTCCCGGGCGGGGTCGACGAGCAGTCCCGGCTTGTAGGTGCCGAAGGTGACGGTGGCGTCGGCCCGGAGGGCCTCGCCGGTGACCTCGCCGCTGTCGGCGTCGACGCCGCTGGGCAGGTCGACGGCGACGACGACCGCGTCGGAGCCGCGCGCGGCCCGGGCGACGGGCACGGCCTCGGGGCGCAGTCCGCCGACCCCGCCGATGCCGGTGATGCCGTCGAGGACGAGGTCGGCGGCGGCCAGCGCCTCGTACGGGTCCTCGGTGACGCGTCCGCCGGCCGCCCGGATCGCGGCGAGTCCGGCGCCGTGGGCGCGGGCGCCGAGCAGCACGGCGGTGACGCCGGCGCCGCGCCGGGCGAGCCGGGCGCCGGCGTAGAGGGCGTCGCCGCCGTTGTCGCCGCTGCCGACGAGGAGGACGACCCGGGAGCCGTACACCCGGCCCTTGCCGAGCAGCGAGCAGCAGGCGGCGGCGAGCCCTGCGGCGGCCCGCTGCATCAGCGCGCCCTCGGGCAGTCGCGTCATCAGTGCGGCCTCCGCGGCCCGGACGGTCTCCACGTGGTGAGCGGTACGCATGGTCAGCAGTCTGCCCCAGGCGCGGGGCCCGCGCCCGGAGGGAACGGGCGGGGAGCGGCGGCCGGGGCGGGCCGGTGCTGCGGGCGGAGGCGGGCGGGGTCGGACGGGGTGGCCGCCGGGAGGGCCGTCCAAGCACCGGCCGGAAAGCGCGGGTTGACGCCCCCTCACGCTCCAACTTAGGTTTGCCTTACCTAACCAATCCTGCCTCGGAAGGCCGGCTTCGCCATGCGCACCCGCACCCGTACCGCCCTCACCTCCGCCCTCGCCCTCGCCTCCGCGAGCGCCCTCACCCTCGGCCTCGCCTCCTCCGCGTCGGCCGCCACCGCCGGCCGCACCGTCACCGACGGCACCCGCTCCTACACCCTCTCCCTCACCGCCCCGAACACCGCCGCGGCGACCGGCGCCAACGTCACGGTCGGCGGCACCGGCTACAACCCCGACCAGGGCGTCTACGTCGGCCTCTGCGCCATACCGGCGGGGGTGAACACGGCCGACCCGGCCACCTGGAACAGCAAGCCCACCCCCTGCCTCGGCGGCCAGGACGAGACCGGCACCACCGGCGCCTCCCACTGGGTGAACAGCGACTGGTACTGGATGTCCCCGTCCAGCTCCTCCCCGTTCACCGAGGCGAACGGCCTCGGCTCCTTCTCCGTCCAGATCCACGTCAAGGCGAAGATCTCCGACACCGTCACCTGCGGCCAGTCCGGCGTGACCTGCGCGATCGTCACCCGCGCCGACCACTTCGACAGCTCCGACCGCAAGTACGACGTCTACGTCCCGGTCACCTTCCAGTGAGAACGGTCCTCCTGACGGCCGCCGCCGCGCTCGCCCTCGTGGGCGCGGCGGCGGCCCCCGCCCCCACCGGGCCCCACCACGAGACCCTCCGCACGATCACCCCGCCGTCCGGCGCCGCCCTCGACGCCGAGGTCGACCCGGCCGCCGACCGCCTCTACGTGAGCAGCAGCGACGGCACCGCCCACCACCTCACCGTGTACGACACGGCCACCGGCGCCGCCGTCGGCGACCCGGTGCCGCTGCCCGCCCCCGCGACGGTCCTGGCCCTCGGCCCGGGCGGGACGCTGCACCTCGGGCTCTCCACCCGGATCGCCGTCTTCGACCCGGCGACCCGCACCCTCACCGACGACCGCGTCCCGGTCTCCGGCAGCGTCACCCTCCTCGCCGCCGACCCCGGCCAGGGCCGGCTGTACGTCGGCGACCAGGCCGCGAAATCGGTCACCGTGTACGACACCGCCACCGGCGCGGCCGTCGGGGACCCGGTCGTCCTCCCCTTCCACCCGGCCGGACTCGCCGTGGACACCACCCGCCACACCGGCTACGCCACCTACGTCGGCGGCGCCGTCGAGAACGGCACGGTCGTCTACAGGAACGTGCTCAACGCGGTCGACGGCGCCACCGGCCGCCTCACCGGCACCATCGGCCTCGGCACCACCGCACTCGGCTCCATGGGCGTCACGGTCGACCCCACCACCCGCACCGGTTACGTCGCCAACCTGGCCGCCGGCACGGTCTCGGTCGTCGACCTCTCGGCGGAACGGATCACCGGCACCCTCCCGGTCCCCGGCAACCCGAAGGCCCTCGCGTACGACCCCGGCACCGCCACCCTCTACGCGGCGCAGACCGGCACCGCGTCCGTCGCGGTCGTCGACCCGGCGGAGGGCAGGGTCACGGAGACCCTGCCGACCGGCGAACGCCCGGCCGCCCTCGCCCTGGACCCCGAGGACCACACGCTCTACACGGTGGCGGGCGGCGCGGTCACCCAGACGGTCCGCAGAACACCCCCGGAACCGACACCGGAACCCACCCCGACACCGACGCCGACCGCGACGGGCGAACCGACACCGACCGCGACGCCGACGCCGACGCCGACGCCGACCGGCGGACCCACCGCCGAACCGACCGACACGGCCTCCCCCACCCCGACCTCCACGACCACCGCCACCGCCACCGCCACCGCCACCGCCACCGGGCAGCCGACCCCGACGGCAGCGACCCCGACGCGGCCCCGGGACAGCACGGCTCCCCCGGAGACCACCTCCGCCCAGCCGCCCGGCAGCGCTCCGGACACCGGCCCCGGCTCCGCTCCCGATCCCCTCACCGGCTCGGCCGCGGGCCCCGCCCTCGCCTCCACCGGCGGCGGCCGGACCCTCCCCCTGACCCTCGCCGCGGCGAGCTTCGCCGCCCTCGGCGGTCTGGCCGTCGTCCTGGCCCGGCGCCGGCAGCGCGCCGAGGAGGAACCCGCCCCGTAGGGGGCACACCGACCCCGCGCGCGGCACTCGTCTCCGCAGCCGGCCCCGGCGGCCGCGCGCGGCACGGAACGGGGCCCGGTACCGCCTCCCCGCGGCCGGGCCCCGCTCCCGTATCCGTACGCTCACGCCCGCCGGCGCGGCTCAGCCCTCGGCGATCACCACCGCCGAGGCCACCCCGGCGTCATGGCTCAGCGAGACGTGCCAGTGCTTCACGCCCAGCTCGGCCGCGCGGGCCGCCACCGTGCCGCTGACCCGCAGCCGGGGGCGGCCGGTGGACTCGACGTACACCTCGGCGTCCGTCCACAGCAGGTTGCCCGGCGCGCCGAGCGCCTTCGCCAGGGCCTCCTTGGCGGCGAAGCGCGCCGCGAGGGAGGCCGGGCCGCGGCGCTCGCCGCTCGGCAGGAGCAGCTCGGCGTCCACGAAGAGGCGCTGGACGAGCGCCGGCGTGCGTTCCAGGGACGCGGCGAACCGGTCGATCTCCGCCACGTCGATCCCCACCCCGATGATCATGTCCTGCTCACTCCACCGTCACGGACTTGGCCAGGTTGCGCGGCTGGTCCACCTCGTTGCCCCGCGCGGTGGCCAGCTCGCAGGCGAAGACCTGGAGCGGCACCGTGGAGACGAGCGGCTGGAGCAGCGTGGGCGTGGCGGGGACGCGGACGAGGTGGTCGGCGAAGGGGACGACGGCCTCGTCGCCCTCCTCCGCGATCACGATCGTCCGGGCGCCGCGGGCCCGGATCTCCTGGATGTTGGAGACGATCTTGTCGTGGAGGACCGAACGCCCCTTCGGCGAGGGCACCACCACGACGACCGGCAGGTCCTCCTCGATGAGGGCGATCGGCCCGTGCTTCAGCTCGCCGGCCGCGAAGCCCTCGGCGTGCATGTAGGCGAGTTCCTTGAGCTTCAGCGCGCCTTCGAGGGCCACCGGGTAGCCGACGTGCCGGCCGAGGAAGAGGATCGTGTCCTTGTGGGCGAGGGAGCGGGCGAGGGCCCGGACCGGCTCCATGGTCTCCAGCACCCGCTCGACCTCCTCGCCGATCCGGGCGAGTTCGCGGACGACGGCGTGGATCTCGTCGCCCCACTTGGTGCCGCGCACCTGCCCCAGGTAGAGGGCGAGAAGGTAGCAGGCGACGAGCTGGGTGAGGAAGGCCTTCGTGGAGGCGACGGCGACCTCGGGCCCGGCGTGCGTGTAGAGCACGGCGTCGGACTCCCGGGGGATGGTCGACCCGTTGGTGTTGCAGACGGCGAGGACCTTGGCGCCCTGCTCGCGGGCGTGCCGCAGCGCCATCAGGGTGTCCATGGTCTCGCCGGACTGGGAGATCGCGATGACGAGCGTCCGCTGCCCGAGGATCGGGTCGCGGTAGCGGAACTCGCTGGCCAGCTCCACCTCGCAGGGGATCCGGGTCCAGTGCTCGATGGCGTACTTGGCGATCAGACCGGCGTGGAAGGCGGTGCCGCAGGCGATGATGACGACCTTGTCGGCCTCGCGGAGCACGGCGTCCGGGATGCGCACCTCGTCGAGGGTGAGCCGGCCGTTCGCGTCGATCCGCCCGAGGAGGGTGTCGGCGACGGCCTTCGGCTGCTCGGCGATCTCCTTGAGCATGAAGTGGTCGTAGCCGCCCTTCTCGGCGGCGGAGGCGTCCCAGTCGACGTGGAAGGCGCGGACCTCGGCCGGCGCGCCGTCGAAGTCGGTGACGGTGACGCCGTCCCGGGTCAGCTCGACGACCTGGTCCTGTCCGAGCTCGATGGCGGAGCGGGTGTGCGCGATGAAGGCGGACACGTCGGAGGCGAGGAAGTTCTCCCCCTCGCCGACGCCGACCACGAGCGGCGAGTTCCGCCGCGCGCCGACCACGACGTCGGGCTGGTCGGCGTGGACGGCGACGAGCGTGAAGGCTCCGTCGAGCCGCCGGCAGACCAGCCGCATGGCCTCGGCCAGGTCGCCGACCGAGGAGAACTCCTCGGCCAGCAGATGGGCGACGACCTCGGTGTCGGTCTCGGAGAGCAGCGCGTGCCCGCGCTCGGCCAGCTCCTCGCGCAGGGCGGCGAAGTTCTCGATGATCCCGTTGTGCACGACGGCGACGCGCCCGGCGTTGTCGAGGTGCGGGTGGGCGTTGGCGTCGGTCGGCCCGCCGTGGGTGGCCCACCGGGTGTGCCCGATCCCGACGGACCCGCCGGCCAGCGGCCGCTCCACCAGCTCCTTCTCCAGGTTGACGAGCTTCCCCGCCTTCTTCGCGGCGGCGAGCCCCCCGTCCGCGAGCACGGCGACCCCGGCCGAGTCGTACCCCCGGTACTCCAGCCGCTTCAGCCCCGCGACGACCACATCAAGCGCCGACTGCCCGCCGACGTATCCCACGATTCCGCACATGACGGCAGCCTACGGCGACCGACCCCGAATCGGCCGGAGCGCACGCGAAGGGCCGCACCCCTGGCTGGGGTGCGGCCCTCGTCATGCCGTCAGGTGGCGGCGCCGGTGCCTACCAGACGCCGGGCCTGACGTACCAGCCGCGGGCCGGCCGGTCGACCGTTCCCGCCGCGTTGCCGTGGAAGGTGAACACCCACGTCTCGCCGTTGGCGTAGTTGTACGAGGTGGTGATGTCGGGGTAGCCGTCGGCGTTCATGTCGCCGGTCACGAGGTTCCCGGTGCTCGACGAGTACCAGCCGCCGGGGAGGCTGGAGTACGGCGTCACGAAGCCGTCGAAGCCGCCGTCGGCCCGGGCGTGGAAGATCCGGGTGTCGGTGCGCCCGTCGTCGTACCCGTACATGACCGCGAGGTCGTCGCGGCCGTCCTTGTTGAAGTCGCCCGTGGTCAGCTTGGCCCGGCTGCGCTCCCAGACGCCGGCGGGCGCGGACCAGGAGCCCACGTAGTTGCTGAGGTGGCCGTCGGCCTTCGCCGCGAAGGTGAAGAGACGGGCCTCGCCGTTGGCGTAGCCGTAGAGGGCGACGATGTCGTCCCGGCCGTCACCGTTGGTGTCGCCCATGGTGTAGCTGGCCGAGGCCGCGTACCACCAGGTCGCCGCCGTGCGGAACGACTCGACCGGGTTCTCGAAGGTGCCGTCGGCCTTGGACAGGGCCCGCTTCACGCCCAGGACGCCGTTGCCGTGGTCGTAGACGAAGGCGAGGTCGTCCCGGCCGTCGCCGTTGAGGTCACCGGCGAGCATGGTGCTCTTCGACCAGTCCCACTGGCCCGTGGGCAGGTCGATGCTGGTGCGCCGGACGGGTCCGCCACTGGCCTGGCTCAGGAAGGAGTACGCCCTGACGGCTCCGGTCCCGTAGCCGTAGAAGCCCACGAGGTCGTCGCGGCCGTCGCCGTTGAAGTCACCGGCCGCCCACTTGCTGCTGTCGTAGTACCAGTCGCCCGGGTCGTCCGTGGCGAAGTACTCCTGCGGCGGGTTGTGGCCGTCGTTGTTGTTGGCCTTGGCCACGTAGAGGCCGATGCCGCCCTTCTCGTAGTCGTAGACGGTGAAGATGTCGGTCTTGCCGTCACCGTCGTAGTCGCCGGCCAGGTCGGTCCGCAGGTGCGCGGTCCGGTCGGTCCAGGCGTGCTCCGCGACGTGCGCGGTCTGCCGGTTCCAGCGGATGTAGCCGTTCTTGAAGGTGGTGCGCCGGCCGCCGTAGACGGAGTACTCGGCCGAGGCCGGGAACCCGAGGGTGCCGGTGTGCCCGCCCTTGCTCAGCCAGTGGGTGCGGATGGCGCCGGAGACGGGCGCGGCGCCGGTCGCGGCACTGTAGTAGAAGGAGTGGTTGTCCGTGGCGGACGTGCCCGAGCGGAAGTGCTGGACGAGACCGGTGACGCCCGTGGTCGCCACCGCGTCGCCGGTCGGGTAGCCGTAGACGCGGACGCCGCCGAGCTTCACGTACTGGTTGTAGATGGCGCCCGTGATCATCTCCGAGCCGATGCCGTCGCGCCAGTAGATGGCGCCGGCCTTGCCGGCCTTGCTGAAGGTGATGAAGGTGCCGCCCTGGACGCCCGTCTGCCGCTCGTCGGCGGTCGGGTAGCCGAGGGTTCCGGTCTCCCGTCCGGCGGTGACCCACCGGCTGAAGACGCCGTTGGCGACGGACCAGGCTCCGGTGTTCTTGCTCCAGGAGATGGCGCGGTCGGTGGCGGTGGTGCCGGGCTGGGCGAAGTTGACGTACCGTCCGCCGTCGCTGACGTTGGTCACGGCGGAGGTCGGCTTGCCGAAGACGGCCGGACCGCCGAGGGCCTCGTACTTGCCGAGGATGGGGCCGCAGACCTGGATCTGCGTGGTGCCGGTCGCCGGGGCGAACGGCTTGCACTCGTTCCAGTCGTAGCCGGTGGTGGTGATGTAGCGGGCGGCCTTGAAGGACTGGCCGTTGACGGGCGCCTGGCCGGAGTAGACGTAGGCGCGACCGAGTCCGTCGCGCGACCAGAGGTCGGCGAAGCCGTCGTTCTCGAAGTCACCGGTGGTCGACAGGCTGGGCACGTCGGCGGCCTTGAAGCCGGTGGCGATCGAGGCCTGGCGGGCCGCCGCCTCGCCGTACACGGTGAGGTCGGCGAGGACGCCGCCCTGGCCGGGCACGGTGGTGCGCTTGCTCGTGTACTGGTGGATGGTGCCCTTGACCTTGTCACGGGCCCAGATCTCCGGCAGGCCGTCCTTGTTCAGGTCGCCCGGAGTCATGATCGTCATGTCCTGCCAGTCGGCGTTGCCGAGGGCGATCGGACCGGTGAAGTTGTCCAGCATGCCGCCGGAGCGGGAGCCGAGGTAGAGCCAGAGGTTGGCGCCCTCCTTGACCAGCAGATCGGGGAAGTCGCGCTCGTCGATCACGCCGTCGGGACCGCCGTAGGGCGCTCCGTCGTCGTCGCTGAGGCTGGGCACGGAGACGATCTCGGCGCCCTTGGCCCAGTGGTTGTCGCAGTCGGAACGGGCGGGGTTGTAACAGTTGTTGGTGGCGATCGTCAGGTTCTGCCGATCGTTCTCACCCGTGAGGAGCTTGCCGCCTCCGTTGCCCCGGTAGGCCCACAGCTCATAGGTGCTGGGGTCGTCCTCCGCGGGCTGCAGGGAGACGAGGTCCTCGTAGTAGTCGTCGTCGTCCCAGCTTCCGCCGACGGAGACCGTGCCGGAGGCGAAGGACTCGTCCTTGGCGGACATGCCCGTGCCGAACGTGCCGTCACCGCGGCTCGGGTAGGACCACAGCGTGCCCGCCCCCGGGTCGAGGGTGACGAGGTCGACCATGTCGTCGCCGTTCAGGTCACCCAGCTTGTCGCGCTTGTCCGAGCGGGAGGGGATGAACAGGTACGCCTTGACGCGGGAGCGGTTGTTGGCCGCGTCCTCGCTGCGCACGTAGAGGTACTGCGGACCGTTGGCCATCGGCTTCACGCTGACGGTGACGGAGCCGCCGGTCGAGGCGGGCTTGACCGGCTTCTCCTTGGTGTCGTAGTCGGTCCACCAGACGTACTCGACGATGTCGTTGGTCTCGCCGGAAGCCGGGTTGGCCGCGAACGTGAACGAGCCGGTCGTCCGCGCCTTCTTCGAGCAGGGGGTACCCGCCGGAAGGTCCGGCGTGCAGCCCTTGCCCAGGTTCTCCGGCCAGTCGGACGAGCTGACCTTCGGCGGGTTCTTCGGGCCGGTGCGGTCGTAGGTGAAGTAGCAGCGGCCGGCCCGCGGGCTGTTGCCGACGCCGTCCTTGACGACCGCCTCGTACCAGAAGGTGGCGGACGGCAGCGTCGTGCCGGCGGGGATCCGCAGCTGGGCGGTGCCCCCGCTGCTGGCGTTCCTCGACACGGTCTTGGCCGGCTGGCCGTTCTGCGCCCACTTGAACTCGACGTCGAGGTCGTCGTTCTCGTCGTCCTCGAACTTCGAGGCGTTCAGGACGATCTCGTCGGTCGTGCCGATGATGCCGCCCGCGCACGGGAGCGACGGGTCGATCGACAGGGTCGGCCGGCTCGGCAGCGTGTTGTAGAACGTCGAGACGCGCGCGGAGTTCGGGTTGAACTTGCGCCACGAGACGTCGACCGCGTTCGACTTCGAGGTGAGGACGAAGGACCAGCTGCCCCACTTGTCGTCGACGGCATCGCTGATGCCACCGGTGACGTCGAACTCGACCAGGCCTGCCGTGTCGGACGGGCAGTTGCGGCCGCCGTAGGACTCGCCGGAGGAGTCCACCAGGGCGCCCCAGGCCGGCTGGTTGTTCCAGGTGATGTTGGTCGGCAGGTTGTTGCCGATGGTCTTGACCTGGACGTCGCCGGAGCTGCAGGACCAGGAGCCGGCGTGCGTCTGCTGGATCCGCAGCGTCGACTTGATGATGTCCTTGCCCGCGAGGTTTCCGATGGGGATGCGGAAATAGGTGTTGGCGCGGACGGTGCCGCCGTTGTCACCGTCGATGGAGACGCCGACGCGGGCGTGGTCGGAGAGGGTGCCGCCGTTGTAGTAGACGGTGTTCTCGGTGCCCGGGTAGGCGGAGTGCTTGTAGGCGACGGACCAGGCGTTCTTCCAGGCGTCGGGGGCCCACTTGGGGTCGATGACGACGGGGAAGACCGTCTTCGGGTCGTCCAGGAGCTTGGTGTCCGGGGTGAGGGTGACCTTGCCCGCGCCGAGCTTCACGCCCAGCTTGGCCCGGTTGCTGCCCTCGACCGCGCCCGTCAGGGTGTCCTGGAGCGAGCGGGCGGCGGCCGGCTTGGCGGCCTTCGGGGTCTTCGGGTCGATCGCGGTGGAGGTCTCCGAACCGGCCGAGTCCCACATGTGCGGCTGCGGCGCGGCGAAGACCGCGTCACGCGAGGGGTTCTTGGCGAGCAGCTCGCCCGCCTCGCCCTGCGTGACCTGCAGGCCGCGGGTCTTGAGGCCGAAGTCGACGGAGCGGACGGCGGGGTTCTTCGCGGCGGCGGGCGTCTTGACGACCAGCGCGTGGGAGAAGGAGACGTCGTCCGCGGTGGCGGTCAGGTCGACGCCCGGCAGCACGTTGGCGTAGGTGGCGGTCCGGCCGCTGACGGTGGGCTTGGGCAGCTTGCCGTGCGGCCAGGTCAGGGTGACGGTCCGGCCTTCGCGGATCATCGTCGCGAAGACGTCGTCACCGCCTCCGGAGAACGACACGGCCATCGCCGACGCCTTCGGCGCGAGCCGTCCGTCGGTACCGGCGGCGAGGTTCGGGTCGATGTCGACGAGCTTGCTGCCCTTGCGCACCCGCACCGGCAGGATCGACCGGTCCACCCGGGCGGTGCCGTCCGGGTTGATGAACACCTCGTCGGTCTCGGTGCGCCGCGACGGGATCTCGACCGGCTTCCCGGTCTCCTTGGCCTCCTTGAGGGCCTGCGCGGTCACCTTCGCGTCCCGCTCCGACTGCGGAGTGAGCGGCGCGTCGGCCTCGGGCGTGGCGGGAGCCGCGGGTACGGCGAACCCGGACGGCGCGAGGGAGAGCAGGCCGGCCGACATCACCACGACGACGGCTGCTGACACCCCTCTTCGCACGGCCCTCCCCGGGCCGGACTTTCTGGACGTTGACTGTCTCATGGAATGAGACCCCTCCCCATTCTGGGTCACGAAATCCGACATCGGAGGCCAATCACCCACCCCGTCACTTGCGGGGAGAAACCCCCTCGGGCGTGGCTCCGAAATTCGAACGAATAATTCAGGCTGCTTTGTAGCAGGCCGGGGTGACACGGGGCGAAGAAAGAGCGACCGACTTGACATACTCCACCCCCTCCGACCTGTGACTCATCCTGATTTGCCCACCGACACGCCGTTTCCTGAACCGCCTTGCCAGGACGTCTCTTGTTGCCCCTGATCACCCTGCGTAAATTGCGAATGTTCGCGTGTTCATTCGAATTTTGAGGGTGGGGGTTCACGTGCCACTTCGGCATGCGCGAAAACTTTCCAGACATACGTCCCGAACATGGCGTTCGGGGCTTTCCGTGCTCGCTCTGGCGCTGATGGCCTCGGGGGCGTCGCTGTCCCCGGTCGCGGCGCAGGCGGCGTCGGGCGGACGGGGGCTGCCCGAGCTGCAGAAGGTGACGGACGTCCCGGCCGCCTCCACCACGCCGAAGGGTCCGGCGGCCCCGCCGGATGTGACGGCGAAGTCGGAGCTGAAGGCGGCACCGGGGGTGCGGTGGCCTGCGGCGGCGTCGGCGGAGGCGACGGTGCCGAAGGCCACCGCCGGCCGGTCCGCGGCTTCCGCCGTTGCGGCGGGTCCGTCCGCGCGGGCGGGTTCGCTTCCGGTGCGCCTGGCGCTGGGGAACAAGGCGGTGGCCAAGGGCGCGGCCGCTCCCGCTGCGGATGCCCCGGCGGTGACGGCGAAGGTGTCCGTCCACGGCCAGGACAAGGCCCGCAAGGCGGGCGTGAAGGGCGTGCTGCTGTCGGTGCAGCGCACCGACGCTGGCAAGGGCACGAACCCGTTGTCGGTTCAGCTGGACTACAGCGCGTTCGCGCACGCCTATGGCGGTGACTGGGGCTCGCGTCTGCGGTTCTCCCAGCGTCCGGCGTGTGTGCTGACGACGCCGGAGAAGCCCGAGTGCCAGGGCTCGGTGCCGCTGGCCAGCGTCAACGACACCGAGAGCGGGACACTGACCGGCACGTTCGCCGCCCGCGCGGCGGACACCGGTGGTGCGGCGGGCGTGAGCTCCGCCGACACGGCCGCTGCTTCGGGTGCGGTGGTTCTGGCCGCGACGGCCTCGGCGTCGGGTGCGAAGGGCACGTACTCGGCGACGTCGCTGAGCCCGACCGGTTCGTGGTCGGCGGGCGGGTCGACGGGTGACTTCTCCTGGACGTATCCGATGGAGATCCCCGCGTCGCTGGGTGGTCCGGGTCCGTCGCTGTCGATCGGCTACAACTCGGGCAGCATCGACGGCCGCACGGTCGCCACCTCGCAGCAGCCGTCGTGGGTGGGTGACGGCTGGGACACCGGTTCCAGCTTCATCGAGCGCACCTACGTGGCCTGCGCGGAGGACCGCAAGGCGGGCAGCGGGTTCAACAACCCCACCACCCACCCCACCGGTGACCTCTGTCATGGCCCTCCCATGGTCACGATGTCGCTGAACGGCTCGTCCACTTCCCTGGTCCTGAACGACGCGGACAAGAAGTGGTACCCGGCCAGCCAGGACGGCTCGAAGGTCGAACTCCTCACCGGCGCCGAGAACGGCGACAAGGAGAAGGAGTACTGGGTCGTCACCAACGCCGAGGGCGTGAAGTTCCACTTCGGCCTCAACCGCCTCCCCGGCTGGGCGAGTGGCAAGCCGGAGACGAACTCCGCGCTGAACGTCCCGGTCTACGGCAACCACGACGGCGAGCCCTGCTACAACGCCTCCTACGCGGCCTCCGTCTGTGACCAGACCTACCGCTGGAACCTCGACTACGTCGTCGACCCGCGCGGCAACGCCCTGACGTACTGGTACGCCAAGGAGCGCAACTTCTACGGCTCCAACGTCACCACCACCGGCACCTCCACCGCCCGCGCCTACGACCGTTCCGGCTACCTCAAGCGCGCCGCGTACGGCCTGCGCTCGGACGACCTGTTCGCCCCGGCCCCGGCCGAGGTCACCTACAAGGCCGAAGAACGCTGCATCGTCACCACGTCGTTCGACTGCGCGGAATCCAAGCTGACCTCGACAGCGGCGTACGACGTGGCGAAGAACTGGCCGGACGTCCCCGCCGACCAGCTGTGCGCGTCGGGCCAGACCTGCACCGACCGCTACACCCCCACCTTCTTCACCCGCAAGCTCCTGAAGAGCATCACGACCCGGGTGCTGAAGAACGGTGTGTCGACGGCGGTCGACACCTGGACGATGGCCCACTCCTTCCAGTCCACCGGCGACGGCGCCGTCAACGGCGAGTACCCGCTGTGGCTGAAGAGCATCCAGCGCACCGACGAGAACGGCGGCACCCTCGGTCTGCCCGCCGTCACCTTCGTCGGCGTGCAGAAGCCCAACCGGGTCGACAACGACACCGACGGCAACCCCCCGTACCTGCGCTGGCGCGTCACCCAGATCAACACCGAGACCGGCGCCCGCACCGTGGTCGTCTACGCCCCCACCGAGTGCTCCAGCACCCCGGGAGCGGTCAAACTGCCCGCCTCGCCGGACAGCAACACGCTGCGCTGCTTCCCCGTCGTGGTCGAGACCAACGACCCGACCGACCCGACGGGCATGAAGAAGAAGTACTCCACCGACTGGTTCCACAAGCACCGCGTGGACCAGGTCCGCGAGGAGGACAAGAACGGCACCTCACCCACCCGTGAGGTCAACTACACCTACCTCGGCACCCCCGCCTGGGCCTACGACGACGCCAGCGAGCTGACCAACAAGCCCGCCCGCACCTGGTCGGTCTACCGAGGCTACGGCGAAGTCCGCACCGTCCACGGCGTCGCCCCCGACGTCCTGACCCGCACCGAGACCCTCTTCTACCGGGGCATGGACGGTGATCTGAAGGCCGACGGCACCCGCCGCGACGTCTCCATCACCGCCTCCGACGGTAGTTCGGTGGCCGACCACCGCATGCTCGCCGGCCAGGTCAGGGAGACCCGCCACTACAACGGCGTCGGCGGCGAGCTGAACTCCGCCACCATCAACACGCCGTACCTGGGCGGGCCGGTCGCCAAGCGCGACCGCACGGCCACCGGCGCGTCCGACCTGGAGTCCTGGGTCCAGGGCGTGAAGTCGACCTCGTCGCGCACGATCCTGTCGGACGGCCGGGGCGAGCGGAAGACGGCCGTCGAGCACGACTACGACAGCGACGGACGCATCAACTGGACCTGGTACAAGGGCGACACGTCCGATCCGGATGACGACACCTGCGCCCGCTACGAGTACCTGAACGACACCGAGAAGTGGTTCAAGACCCAGCAGACCCGGATGCTCACCGTCACGGCGGCGTGTGACACCCCGACCACGTACGGCCCCGGCAACGTCGTCTCCGACATCAAGGTCGAGTACGACGCCGTCGGCAACGTCGTCAAGACGCTGTCGCTGTCGGGCTTCACGAACAACGTCCCGCAGTACACCACCGAGGGTACGGCGACGTTCGACGCCTACGGCCGCCTCACCTCGGCGACCGATGTCTACGGCAAGACCACGTCAACCGCCTACACCCCCGCCTCCGGCGCCGTGGTGACCAAGACCGTCACCACCAACACGCTCGGGCACACGGCGACCACGGAGCTCGACCCGGGCCGTGGCCTGCCGATCGCGCAGACAGACGCGAACGGCCGCAAGACGGTCATGGAGTACGACGCGCTGGGCCGGATGAAGAAGGTTTGGTCCCCGGACCGCGACTCGCTCACGACGACTCCGGACGCCGAGTTCGAGTACACCGTGGGCCGTGACGCGCCGGTCGTGATCACGAACAAGCGTCTGCTGGAGGACGGCACCTACCGCGTCTCCTACGACTTCTACGACGGCTCCCTGCGCCTGCGCCAGACCCAGAACCCCGCCATGAACGGCGGCCGGGTTGTCACCGACACCTTCTACGACAGCCTCGGCCGGGTCTGGAAGGAGAACGGCGGCTACTACAACAGCGCCAGCGGCCCGGTCGCCACCCTGTTCCCGCCCACCGACAACTCCGTCCCGTCCTCCACCGTGATGACGTACGACGGACTGGGCCGGCCCTCCGCCACCATCGCCCGCAGCAAGGGCGTGGAGACCTGGCGGTCCACCACCACCTACGGCGGCGACTGGACGGCCGTCGACCCGCCGGCCGGCGACACGCCGACCATGGCGCTCCTGGACGCCCAGGGCCGCAAGACGGAGCTGCGCCAGTTCAAGGGTGCGGGTCCGTCGGGTGACTACGACAAGATCACGTACGGCTACGACCGCAAGGGCCGGCTGGAGAAGGTCACCGACCAGATCGGCAACGTCTGGTCCCAGACCTACGACATCCGCGGCCGCGTCAAGACGATGACGGACCCCGACAAGGGCACGTCATCGATCGAGTACGACCAGGGCGACCGGGCCGTCTCGATGACCGACGGCCGCAGCCCGGCCCGCACGATCGCGATGGCCTATGACGCGCTCGGCCGTGTCACCGCCACCCACGAGGGCTCGCTCTCGGGCACGAAGCTGACCTCGCAGACCTACGACACCGTCCCCGGTGCCCTCGGTCTCGCGGCCTCGTCCACGCGCTATGTGAACGGCAACGCCTACACCCAGGCGGTCACCGCCTACGACACCGAGTACCGGCCGAAGTCCACCTCGGTCACCATTCCGGCCAGCGAGGGCAAGCTCGCCGGCACCTACACCTACACCAACACCTACACGGCGCGTACCGGTCTGCCGCAGACCATGACCCACCCCGCGGTCGGCGGCCTGCCTTCCGAGCGGGTGTCGATCGGCTACAACGCCCTGGACACCGTCAACTCCATGGCGGTCGCGGGCCTGACCTTCGTCGCGGCCACCGAGTACACCTCGCTCGGCGACGTGGTGCGCACCAAGGTCGACTCGGCGGGCAAGGCGCTGATCACCAGCAACCTGTTCGACGAGCAGACCCGCCGGCCCACCCGCACGACGAACCACCAGGAAGTCGGCACGGTCGACACGATCACGCTCAACGACGTGGTCACCGACTACGACGCCGTCGGCAACGTCACCCGCATCACCGACAAGACCGGCGACAACCCCACCGCCGCCACCACCGACGTCCAGTGCTTCGCCTACGACCACCTGCGCCGGATGACCGACGCGTGGACCGCGTCCGACGCGTGTGCGCAGAAGCCCGGTGCTTCGGCTGAGGGTTCGGCGCCGAAGGTGGGCGGTCCGGACGCGTACTGGCACTCGTACACGTTCGACGCGGCGGGCAACCGTCTGAGCGAGACCAAGCACGACCCGCTCGGTGACACCGCCAAGGACGTCAAGCGGACCTACACCTACGCCGCCGGTCTGCCCACCAAGAGCCGCCTGTCCAAGGTCACCACCACCGGCCCCCAGGGCCAGCGCGAGGACCTCTTCGGCTACGACGACGCGGGCAACACCACCACTCGCACCGTCCAGGGCAACACGCAGTCGCTCCAGTGGGATCTGGAAGGCCATCTGGAGAAGGTGACCGCCGGCACGAACGAGTCGTCCTACGTCTACGACGCGGGCGGCAAGCGCCTCATCGAACGCGAGGCGACCGGCACCACCCTCTACCTGCCAGGAACCGAGCTGAAGCTCGACGCGGCGGGCAACGTCGCCAAGACCACCCGCTACTACGCGCACCCGGCCGGACCGGCCATGGTGAAGGTCGCCGAGAACGGCACGGTCAAGAAGTCGTACCTGCTCTCCGACCGCAACGGCACCGCGACCACCGCGGTCGACGCCGCCACCAAGACGGTCACCCGCCGCAAGCAGACCCCGTTCGGCGAGGACCGCGGCACGGCACCTTCGATGTGGCCGGACGACAAGGGCTATCTCGGCGGCGCCAAGGACGCCACCGGCCTGACCCACCTCAACGCCCGCGAGTACGACCCCGCGCTGGGCCGGTTCATCTCCGTCGACCCGCTGATGGACATCGCCGAGTCCCAGACGATGAACCCGTACGCGTACGGGTTCAACAGCCCGATCACCTTCTCCGACCCCTCCGGTCTCGCGTCCTGTGACGGAGCCGGCGACTGCCGTGCCCCCATGCAGACCGAAGGAAAGGACTCCTTCGACGAGGTCGTCGAGGACTACGTCGAGAACCAGCTCGACATCAAGGCACCGGCCAAGCCGACGACCACCGCCAGTGAGGACGACGTCAAGAAGGCGACGTTCATCAAGAAGAAGTCCAAGACGGACATCATTCTTGAGATCGCCATCGAGGTCGCCAAGGGCATCAGCGGATTCGACGACATCCAGGCCTGCCTCGGCGGCGACGTCCTCGCCTGCGGTGCCCTCGCACTGGACGCGGCCATGCCGCTCGCCGGAAAGGCCAAGCGCACCCTCAAGGCGCTCGAAGCCGCGTGGAAGATGTACCACCGCTGGGAGGACGAGGTCCGCTGGGCCCTCGGCGTCATGCGGCGCGCGGACGACGACGCCGCAGCCATGGCGAGGTACGCCCAGGACTACGCCGCCTGGGAGAAGAAGGCCGACGCGGCGAAATCGATGAGAAAGGCGGACGCGGCAGCCGACGCGGCGAAGAAGACCGACGGAGGCGATGGAGCCACCTGCCCGATCAGAAACAGCTTCACCCCCGAGACGCATGTCCTCCTCGCGGACGGCAGCAGCAAGCCGATCAAGGACCTGAAGCCCGGCGACCAGGTCATGGCGACCGACGAGAAGACCGGTGAGACCACCGGCAAGAACGTCGCCGCCACCATCGTCGGCGACGGCGAGAAGCACCTCGTCCGCATCACCGTCGACACCGACGGCGACAAGGGCACCGCGACGGCCCCCATCACGGCCACCGACGGTCACCCCTTCTGGGTCCCGGCCCTGAGCAAGTGGATCGACGCCAAGGACCTCAAGCCCGGCCAGTGGCTCCGCACCAGCGCCGGCACCCACGTCCAGGTCACCGCGGTCCAGGCCTGGACCCAGACCGCCAGCGTCCGCAACCTCACCGTCGCCGACTTCCACACCTACTACGTCCTCGCGGACACCACCCCCGTCCTCGTCCACAACTGCGGAAGCCGCGTCTACTCCGAGATCGAGGGCGGGCGACGAGGCACCGCTTACGCGGAAGTCTCTCCGCAGACATTGCGCGACGCCAAGGCGAAGGTCATCGGAACTGAGCCCAGCGGGAAGCCTCACGGATTCCGCGGCGGTGCCGCCGGCGACTCGCGAGGGCATCTCATCGGGCGGCAGTTCGGTGGCGACGGCGACAATCCGCGCAACATCATCACCCAGGGCAGGGACCAGAACAACGGCCCGATCTCCGCAGCCGAGAAGATCATCGCAGACCATGTGACCGACACCGGCAATACGATCATCATGAGCGTCACTCCGATATACGGAAGCGCAAAGTATCGTGCTACACATGTGGTGATCGAGGCAGTCGATGACTTCGGCTGGTCGTACTACGCGAAGATCGCCAACTTCTAGGAACCCATGGACACGCTGGACTCACTGGTCCATCTGTGCCCGCCTCCAGTAGGGAAGCATGCCCGCCCCGGATCTGTTTCCGGGGCGGGCGCAGGCGGCACGAAGCTGACACTCCCGCTCAGCCACGCAAGACTGCTGGAGACCTATGGACCCGGATCCTTCAACGACTTTCTCTGGATCTACGAACAGGGCTGCCCGAATCCGTGGCTGGACATCACGCAGCGCAGCCGGGAAACCACACAGCTCCTCTCCCGGAAACAGATCCCTGAAATCAGATCGCTCCTGTCCCACTTCGGATCGAACCCATCGCTCTTGATCCAATGGGGGGCCACCGATAATGCGGATGAAATATTCTGGATTCCCGAAGGGGATCCGGAAGAATGGCCCACCTTGATCGTGGAGGCGGGCCAGCTAAGTTTCCAGATCGTCCGCCAGAACTCCCTTGAGCTGCTTCTCGGGCTCCTGGAGGGAACATTGGACTGCCCGTTCTTTCCTGAAGAATTCCTGACGCACCCACCCGCCTTTGAAAGGTGGACGGGCGATCAATGCGATGACGATTAGATCGCGGCGTCCCGTAGGGCATTGATGTACGACGGGGGAAGGCGTCAATTCGCTGGTGAAGGCCGGCGGGTTAACGTTTTCCCTCCGCGTTCAGGGAAGGGTCCGCCCGCACAAGCCACCCGCCACGTGACCCACCCCACCCCCCACACCCCCCGCCGACCCGGGACAATAGGCCCGTGATCACTTCGCCGCCACGAAGCGCCAACGGCAACGGAGCCGGGAACGGGTCCGGGGGTTCCCGGAAGGTTTCCGAGCCGACGCCGTACCTCGACCTCACCCGCGCCGAGTGGAGCGCCCTGCGCGACAAGACGCCCCTCCCCCTCACCGCCGACGAGGTCGAACGGCTCCAGGGCCTGGGGGACGTCATCGACCTCGACGAGGTGCGGGACGTGTACCTGCCGCTGTCCCGGCTGCTCAACCTGTACGTGCAGGCCACCAGCGGGCTGCGGGGGGCGCTGAACACGTTCCTCGGGGAGAAGGCCGAGCAGCGCGGGACGCCGTTCGTCATAGGGGTCGCCGGGTCCGTCGCGGTCGGGAAGTCGACCGTGGCCCGTCTGCTGGAGGCGCTGCTGGCGCGGTGGCCCGAGCACCCGCGGGTGGAGCGGATCACCACCGACGGGTTCCTCTATCCGATGGAGGAGCTGAAGGCGCGCGGGCTGATGTCCCGGAAGGGGTTCCCCGAGTCGTACGACCGGCGCGCGCTGACCCGGTTCGTCGCCGACGTGAAGGCGGGGAAGGACGAGGTCACCGCACCGGTCTACTCGCACCTCATCTACGACCGGGTGCCGGGCGAGCAGCTCGTGGTGCGCCGGCCCGACATCCTGATCGTCGAGGGGCTGAACGTCCTCCAGCCGGCGCTGCCGGGCAAGGACGGGCGGACCCGGGTCGGGCTCGCCGACTACTTCGACTTCTCCGTGTACGTGGACGCGCGGCCGGAGGACATCGAGGGCTGGTACCTCAACCGCTTCCGGAAGCTGCGGGAGACCGCCTTCCAGGACCCGTCCTCGTACTTCCGGCGCTGGACGCAGGTCTCCGAGGAGGAGGCCCTGGACTACGCCCGCACGATGTGGCGGACCGTCAACAAGGTGAACCTGCTGGAGAACGTGGCGCCGACCCGGGGCCGGGCGACGCTCGTGGTCCGCAAGGGGCCGGATCACAAGGTGCAGAGGCTGAGTCTCCGTAAGCTCTGAACCATGCTGCACCTACGGATGATCGTCCCCGCGGACCGGACCGAGGCCGTGACCGAGCTGATCGGCTCGACCGTCGGCACCACCCACCTCGTGGTGCTGCCCGGAGCGGCCCGGGTGCCGGCCGGGGACCTCGTCCTGTGCGACGTCGCCCGGGAGGCGGGCGACGAACTCCTGCACGCGCTGCGGGAGCTGAAGCTCGATCAGGACGGTTCGATCGCCGTCGAGAACATCGACCTGTCGATGTCGGAGCGGGCCGACGCCGCCGAGGAGGACGCTCCCGGCGAGGGCGCGGACGCGGTCATCTGGGAGCAGCTGGCGACCGCGACGCACGAGGAGTCGACGCTCTCCTTCACCTATCTCGCCTTCATGCTGCTGGCGACGATGATCGCGGCCTGCGGTGTCGTCCTCGACAACGCGATCCTGATCGTGGGCGCGATGGCGGTGGGCCCGGAGTTCGGTCCGCTGGCCGGGGTGTGCACGGCGATCGTGAAGCGGGCGCCGCGGCTCGCGGTCCGGTCGCTGATCGCGCTGCTCGTCGGCTTCCTGGCGGCGATCCTGGTCACGACCCTGTTCAGTCTGCTGATGGACCGGCTCGGGCTGTTCAGCGTGGAGCTGCTCGACGGGGATCGGCCGCAGACCAGCTTCATCTGGCAGCCGGACCCGTTCTCCTTCGTGGTGGCGCTGCTCGCGGGCGCGGCCGGCACGCTGTCGCTGACCTCGTCGAAGGCGGGTGCCCTGGTGGGCGTGGCGATCTCGGTGACGACCGTCCCGGCGGCGGCGAACGCGGCGGTGGCGCTCAGCTACGGCGAGGTCGGCCAGACCTGGGGCTCGATCCAGCAGCTGCTGCTGAACCTGCTGGGGATCATGCTGGCGGGGACCCTGACACTGCTGCTGCAGAAGTGGCTGTGGAACACCCAGCGCGGCAAGCTGAAGCGCCGCCTGCGCAGGGGCTGACCCCCGGGTACGGGAAAGGGCCCCGCCGCACCGGAGTGCGCGGGGCCCTTCTCCGTACCGTCCGGAGGGACTAGCCGAGGGCGGACTTCACGACGTCGGCGAGGCGCTGCGCGACGGCGCGGGCCTGCTCGATGTCGGCGGCCTCGACCATGACGCGGACCAGCGGCTCGGTGCCGGAGGAGCGGAGCAGCACGCGGCCGGTGGTGCCCAGCTCGCGCTCGGCGTCGGCGACGGCGGCGGCGAGCTCGGCGGAGGTGGTGACGCGGGACTTGTCGACGTCCTTGACGTTGATCAGGATCTGCGGCAGCCGCTCCATGACGGCGGCCAGCTCGCCGAGGGACTTGCCGGTGGCGGCGACGCGGGCGGCCAGCATGAGGCCGGTCAGGGTGCCGTCGCCGGTGGTGGCGTGGTCGAGCACGATGACGTGGCCGGACTGCTCGCCGCCGAGGGCGTAGCCGTGCTCCTTCATGGACTCCAGGACGTAGCGGTCGCCGACCGCGGTCTGGACGAGGGTGAGGCCCTCGCGCTCCATGGCGAGCTTGAAGCCCAGGTTGGACATGACGGTGGCGACGACGGTGTCGCCGCGCAGGGTGCCGGCCTCGCGCATGGCGAGGGACAGGACGGCGAGGATCTGGTCGCCGTCCACCTCCGCGCCGGTGTGGTCGACGGCGAGGCAGCGGTCGGCGTCGCCGTCGTGGGCGATGCCGAGGTCGGCGCCGTGCTCGACGACGGCGGCCTTCAGCAGCTCCAGGTGGGTGGAGCCGCAGCCGTCGTTGATGTTGAGGCCGTCGGGGGCGGCACCGATGGTGACGACCTGGGCGCCGGCCCGGGTGAACGCCTCCGGGGAGACGCGGGCGGCGGCGCCGTGGGCCTCGTCGAGGACGATCTTGAGGCCGTCGAGGCGGTTGGGGAGCACGGCGAGGAGGTGGGAGACGTAGGTCTCGAAGCCCTCGTCGTAGTCGCGGACGCGGCCGACGCCGGCGCCGGTCGGGCGGTCCCAGGGAGCGCCGGTGCGGTGCTCCTCGTAGACGCCCTCGATCTTGTCCTCCAGGTCGTCGGCCAGCTTGTGGCCGCCGCGGGCGAAGAACTTGATGCCGTTGTCGGGCATGGCGTTGTGGCTGGCGGAGAGCATCACGCCGAGGTCGGCGCCGAGGACGCCGGTGAGGTGGGCGACGGCCGGGGTGGGCAGGACGCCGACGCGCAGGACGTCGACGCCGGCGCTGGCGAGACCGGCGACGACGGCCGCCTCCAGGAACTCTCCGGACGCGCGCGGGTCACGGCCGACCACGGCGGTCGGCCGATGGCCTTCGAAGGTCCCCGCTTCGGCGAGCACGTGCGCCGCCGCGACCGACAGGCCGAGCGCGAGCTCCGCCGTCAGGTCGGCGTTGGCTACGCCGCGTACGCCGTCGGTGCCGAAGAGTCGTCCCACAGCTGTCCTCCGAAAATGCGTGCCCAAAGACTGAAAGGTGAAGAAGGTTAAGAAAAAACGTACGCCCCGACGGCACGCGCAGTGCGCCGGGGCGTACGTACAAGCAGTGCGGCAGGCGATTAACGCTTGCTGTACTGCGGAGCCTTACGGGCCTTCTTGAGACCGGCCTTCTTCCGCTCGACCGCGCGGTCGTCACGGGAGAGGAAGCCGGCCTTCTTCAGCGCCGGGCGGTTGTTCTCGACGTCGGCCTCGTTGAGGGCGCGGGCCACGCCGAGGCGCAGGGCGCCGGCCTGACCGGAGACACCGCCACCCGCGATGCGGGCGATGACGTCGTAGCGGTTGTCGAGCTCGAGCACCTTGAAGGGCTCGTTGACTTCCTGCTGGTGGACCTTGTTCGGGAAGTAGTCCTCGAGCGTACGCCCGTTGATCTTCCACTTGCCGGTGCCCGGGACGATCCGGACGCGGGCGATGGCGTTCTTGCGACGGCCCAGGCCGGCGGCCGGCTGCGGGTCGCCGAAGCGGGACGCGAGGGACTCGGAGGTGTAGTCACCCTCGACGATCTCGGTCTCGGTGGTGTACTCCTCGACGCCCTCGAACTCGTCGACGGGGGTCTCGGGGGTGGTCTCGGCCACGATGCTCCTCAGATTTCTTTCGTTCTTAGGGGGTGTGGCCGGAATTACTGCGCGACCTGGGTGATCTCGAACGGGACCGGCTGCTGGGCAGCGTGCGGGTGGTTCTCGCCCGCGTAGACCTTCAGCTTCGAGAGCATCTGACGGCCCAGGGTGTTCTTGGGGATCATGCCCTTGATGGCCTTCTCGACGGCCTTCTCGGGGTTCTTGGCCAGCAGCTCGTCGTAACGGACGGAGCGCAGACCACCCGGGAAGCCGGAGTGGCGGTAGGCCAGCTTCTGGGACTTCTTGTTGCCGGACAGGTGGACCTTGTCAGCGTTGATGATGATGACGAAGTCGCCCATGTCCATGTGCGGGGCGTAGATCGGCTTGTGCTTGCCTCGCAGGAGGTTCGCAGCCGTCGTGGCCAGACGACCCAGGACGATGTCCTGCGCGTCGATGATGTGCCACTGGCGAGTGACATCGCCGGGCTTGGGGCTGTACGTACGCACTTCGTAGCCTTCGCTTCTTCAGTGGATGGAGTCCAGACACACCTGAAGCGATCATGCAGCTGGGGCCTGCACTGCCGGGACACCGCCCGTATGCGAGCCACTGGTAACTGCTCCAGGGAACCTGCGCACCGGCTCTTCGCGTGAGAACGACGAAGCCAATACGCATAACAAAGCAGAAGCGTACCCGTGCGCCCCCACGAGGGTCAAAACACGCCCCCGCCACCCCCGCACCGGACCCCACCCGCCGACCCGGCCCCACCCGCCGTACGCCGCCACCGCCCCCACTCACCCGTCGTACGCCGCCCGCGCCGCCGCCACCTCGCCCATGTGACCGTCCGCCCATGCCTTCACCGCCGCCACCACCGGCAGCAGGGACTCCCCCAGCGGCGTCAGCGCGTAGTCGACACGGACCGGGACCGACGGAGTCACCGCGCGGGAGACCAGACCGTCGCGCTCCAGGGAGCGGAGGGTCTGGGTGAGCATCTTCTGGCTGACGCCGGCGACCTTGCGGCTCAGTTCGCCGTAGCGGCGGGGGCCGTCCGCGAGGGCGTTCAGGACGAGGGTGACCCACTTGTCGGCGATGCGGTCGAGGAGCTGCCGCGCGGGGCACTCGGCGAGGTACGCGTCATAGGCGTGGCGCGCCTCCTCGCGGCGCTCGGCGGCGGTGCGGGTGGGCACGGGGGCACGCTCCTTCCGGTGCGGTACGCACTCGTGGGTACCTACTTCCCGACAGAGAGTAGCCCTCCCTAGCGTCGTGAGAGAACCGTCACGTACGTCCCTCACGGAAGGCCCGGCCCATGCGCGCGCTCGTCTTCGACTCCTTCGGCGGCCCCGAGGTCCTGCGGATCGCCGAGGTCCCCGTCCCCGCGACCGGCCCCGGACAGGTCCGCGTCCGGGTGGAGGCCGCGACCGTCCACCCGGTGGACCTCGCCACCCGCTCCGGCGCGCTCGCCGAGGCCGGGCTGATGGCCGGCGGGACCCGCACCGGGCTCGGCTGGGACGTGGCCGGGGTGGTCGAGGAGACCGGCCCCGGGGTCGGCTCGGTCCGCCCCGGGGACCGGGTCATCGGCATGAACGACCGGCTCGACGTGCCCCTCGGCACCCAGGCCGAGCACGTCGTCCTGGACGCCCACGCGGTGGCCCAGGCCCCGGCGGGGCTCGCTCCGGAGGCCGCCGCGACGCTCCCGCTGGCCGGACTCACCGCGCTCCAGGCCCTGGACGCGCTCGCCCTGCCCGAGGGCGGGACGCTGCTGGTCACGGGCGCGGCGGGCGCGGTCGGCGGCTACGCCGTGCAGCTGGCCGCCGCACGCGGCCTCCGGGTGGTGGCGACGGCCCGCGCCGCCGACGAGCCGCTGGTACGGGAGCTGGGCGCGGCCCACTTCGTCCCCTCCGGTCCCGGCCGGCTCGGCGGCGAGGTCCGTGCCCTGGTCCCCGCCGGCGACGCGGGCGCGCTCGCCGCCGCCGTCCTCGGCGCGGCGGCCCTGGACGCGGTGCGCACGGGCGGCGCCTTCGCCGCGCTGGTCGCGGGCGGAGCCCCGTACCCGCTGCGCGGCATCCGGGTCGTCCCGGTCTGGGTCCGCGCGGACGCGGACCGTCTGGATCACCTGGCGCGGCTGGCGGAGGCGGGCGCCCTGACCCCGCGCGTGGCGGACGCCCTCCCCCTGGCGGACGCGGCGAAGGCCCACCGCCGACTGGCCGAAGGCGCCCTCCGAGGCCGCCTGGTGCTGGTCCCCTGAGCCCCGGCCGCACCGGCCCCGGCGCCGAAGGGACCCGGCGCCGGTGTCAGCGCGCCCGGTCCACCCGGCGCTCGTCCCACACCGGCTCGGTCGTCTCGCGGACGACGCCGTCGGAGCCGAAGACCAGGTAGCGGTCGAAGCTCTTGGCGAACCAGCGGTCGTGGGTGACGGCGAGGACCGTGCCCTCGTAGGACTCCAGGCCGTCCTGGAGGGCCTCGGCGGACTCCAGGTCCAGGTTGTCGGTGGGCTCGTCCAGGAGCAGGGCCGTGGTGCCGGCCAGCTCCAGGAGGAGGATCTGGAAGCGGGCCTGCTGGCCACCGGAGAGCTTGTCGAAGGACTGGTCGCCCTGGCGCTCCAGCTCGTAGCGCCGCAGCATCGACATCGCCGCGCCCCGGTCCTTGGCGTGCTCGGTCCACAGGATGTCGACGAGCGGCCGGCCGGCGAGCTCGGGGTGGGCGTGGGTCTGGGCGAAGTGCCCGGGGACGACCCGCGCGCCCAGCTTCCACAGACCCGTGTGGGCCACCGACGGATCGCCCGCGAGCAGCCGCAGGAAGTGGGACTTGCCGGAGCCGTTCGAGCCGAGGACGCCGACCCGCTCGCCGTAGAAGATCTCCAGGGAGAAGGGCTTCATCAGGCCGGTCAGTTCGAGGTTCTCGCAGGTCACGGCCCGCACACCGGTCCGGCCGCCGCGCAGCCGCATCCGGATGTCCTGCTCGCGCGGCGGCTCCGGCGGCGGGCCGGCCTCCTCGAACTTCCGCAGCCGGGTCTGCGCCGCCGCGTACCGGGACGCCATCTCGTGGCTGACCGCGGCCGCCTGCCGCAGGTTGACGACCAGCTTCTTCAGCTGCGCGTGCTTCTCCTCCCAGCGCCGCTTCAGCTCCTCGAAGCGGGCGAACCGCTCCCGCCGCGCCTCGTGGAAGGTGTCGAAGCCGCCGCCGTGCACCCACACGTCGGACCCGGCCGCGCCGGGCTCCACCGCGATGATCTTCTGCGCGGCCCGGGAGAGCAGCTCCCGGTCGTGGGAGATGAAGAGCACGGTCTTGCGGGTCTCCCGCAGCCGCTCCTCCAGCCACCGCTTGCCGGGCACGTCCAGGTAGTTGTCCGGCTCGTCGAGGAGCAGCACCTCGTCGGTGCCGCGCAGCAGCGATTCCAGGACCAGCCGCTTCTGCTCACCGCCGGAGAGCGTCCGCACCTGACGGAACTGCGCCTTGTCGTACGGCATGCCGAGCGCGGCCATGGTGCAGATGTCCCACAGCGTCTCCGCCTCGTAGCCCTGCACCTCCGCCCAGTCGGCGAGGGCCTGCGCGTACGTCATCTGCGCGGCCTCGTCGTCGACGGTCATGATCAGGTGCTCGGCCTCGTCGACCGCCTTCGCCGCCTCCCGGATCCGCGGGTGCGCCACGGAGACGAGCAGGTCGCGGACGGTCGACTCGTCCCGTACGGAGCCGATGAACTGCGGCATCACGCCGAGCCCGCCGCTGACGGTGACGGAGCCGCCGTGCGGCTGGAGGTCTCCCGCGATCATCCGCAGGAGGGTGGTCTTGCCGGCGCCGTTGGCCCCGACGAGCGCGACGACCGCGCCCTCGCCCACCCTGAAGGAGGCGTCCCCGAGGAGGACCCTCCCGTCGGGAAGGTAGTACTCCAGATGCGCGGCCTCGACATGTCCCATGGGATGCATTGTCGCCGCCCGCGTCGGCCCGGCCCAACCGGTTTAGGATGCGGCGCATGAGCTTTGGGGGACCGCAGTGGCCGCAGGAGCCGCAGCAACAGGGGCAGCAGGGGCACCAGGGGTACGGATACCCGCCGCAGCCGGGGCCGTACGGGCAGCAACAGCAGCAGCCCGGCCACGGACAGCGGCAACAGCCGGGCTACGGGCAGCAGCAGTGGCAGCAGCAGCCCCAGGGCGGCGACGGCACCCCTGACTGGGGCGCCCTCGCGGACGCGTCCGCGGCCGGCAACCGCCGCAAGCGCCGGCTGGCGATCGTCGGCGGGGTCGTCGCCACGCTCGCCGTCGGCGCGGTCGTGGCGACCGCCGTCGTGGCCACCAACAAGAAGAACGACGAGGCCAAGAACGGCACCCCGACCCCCACGGGCACGGTCACCGCGACGGTCTCCCCCACCCCCGCGCCGACCTTCTCCTCCGTGGCCCCGCCGCCCCCGCCGGACCCGAAGGACTACATCTCCGACCCGAAGAAGGACAAGGCGCCGCTGACCACCGACGGCCTCTACCCGGGCAGGAAGCTCACCATGTTCGGCCGCCCGTACCAGAAGGGCGCGACCTCCGCGACGACGAACTGCGCCGCGGTCACCCAGGGCGGGCTCGGCACGGTGCTGAAGAAGAACGGCTGCGAGCGGGTGCTGCGCGCCACCTACGTCAAGGACGGCGTGGCCATCACCGTCGGCGTGGCCGTCTTCCCCTCCGAGAAGGCGGCCCTCGCGGCGAAGAAGCAGGCCACCGGCGGCATCGCCCCGCTCACCGGCGCGGGCGTCAAGGACTTCTGCCACGCCACGGTCTGCCTGCGCCGCGCCAACTCGGTCGGCCGCTACGCCTACTTCACCCAGTCCGGCTTCACCAGCGGCAAGAAGGTCACCACCAAGGACAAGCCGGTCTTCCAGGCCAGCGACGACCTCGCCACCTTCGTCTTCAACCAGATCTACGCCCGCGGCAAGAGCCAGGCGAAGGCGGCGGCCGCCGCCTCGGCCCCGCCCCGGTAGTCGGCGGGACGGTTCAGCAGCAGCCGGCGACGCCGGGCAGCGTCCGCTTGTTGCGGGCCTCCCGGCTGCGCGCGGCCAGCTGGTCGTCCGCCGGGTAGCCGACCTCTTCGAGGGTGAGGCCGTGCGGCCGTACGACGTGCACGGCGGAGTCCCGCACGCCGGCGGCCAGCACCTTGCCCGGCCACTCGACCGGCCGGTGCCCGTCGCCGACGAAGAGCAGCGCGCCGACCAGCGAGCGGACCATGTTGTGGCAGAAGGCGTCGGCCTTGACCGTGGCCTCCAGGATGCCGTCGGCCCGCAGCTCCCAGCGCAGCTCCTGGAGGGTGCGGATGGTCGTCGCGCCCTCGCGCTTCTTGCAGTACGCGGCGAAGTCGTGCTCGCCGACGAGCGCGGCCGCGGCCTCGTTCATGGCGTCCATGTCGAGCGTCCAGTCGTGCCACAGCACGTGGCCGCGCAGCAGCGGGTCGACGCCGCCCGGGTGGTCGGTGACCCGGTACGCGTACCGTCGCCAGACCGCCGAGAAGCGGGCGTTGAAGCCCGCGGGGGCCTCGGTGACGTTCCACACCCGCACGTCGTGCGAGAGCCGCCCGGCGAGCCGCCGCAGCAGCTTCTCGCGGTGCTCCGCCCACAGCTCCAGCGGCAGGTCCACGTGGGCCACCTGCCCGCGCGCGTGCACCCCCGCGTCGGTCCGGCCGGCGACGGTCAGCTCGTACGTCTCCGAGGACCGCGTCACGGTCTTCAGCGCGTCCTCGATCTCGCCCTGCACGGTCCGCTGCCCGCGGGCCTGCTTGGCCCAGCCGGAGAAGTCCCGGCCGTCGTAGGAAAGGTCCAGCCGTACCCGTACGAACCCGGGCTGCACGTCATCACTCACCAGGAAATCCTCTCAGACACACGGGAACGGGCCCGCACCCCAGGGGGTACGGGCCCGTTCCGTGAGAAACGTCGGAAGAACGCTTACGCGTCCTTCGCCTCGTCCTCGGTCGCCTCGACCGCGGCGGCCTCGTCGGCCTCCTTGACGGCGCGCTTGGTGGCGGCCTCGGCCTCGGCGACGGTCGCCTTCTTGGCGATCTCGCCCTCGACGAGCTCGATCACGGCCATCGGGGCGTTGTCGCCACGACGGTTGCCGATCTTCGTGATGCGGGTGTAACCACCCGGACGCTCCGAGTAACGCGGGGCGATCTCGGTGAAGAGGGTGTGGACGATGCCCTTGTCGGTGATCGTCTGCAGCACCAGGCGACGGTTGTGGATGTCGCCCTTCTTCGCCTTGGTGATCAGGCGCTCGGCGACGGGACGCAGACGGCGGGCCTTGGCCTCGGTCGTCGTGATGCGGCCGTGCTCGAACAGCGACTTCGCCAGGTTGGCGAGCAGCAGCTTCTCGTGAGCGGCGGAACCGCCGAGGCGGGCACCCTTCGCGGGACGCGGCATGGTGTTTCTCCTTGTGATCTGCACCGGCCGTATGAGGTACCGGTGTCAGTGTCCGAGCGGGCGGTCACCCGTCGGAGACCGGGGCAGGGCCCCGGAAGGGGCGCGGGGAACCGCGCGACCAGCGACAGTCCACCCGCACCCGAGTACGGACCCGAAGGGCCCGAGCTCTTAGTACTGCTCGGTCTCGACGAAACCGGCGTCCGCGTCGTCGTCCGCGCCGAAGGCGTCGGCCGCGGCGGTCGGGTCGAATCCGGGCGGGCTGTCCTTGAGGGCCAGGCCCATGCCGGCCAGCTTCGCCTTGACCTCGTCGATCGACTTCGCACCGAAGTTGCGGATGTCGAGCAGGTCGGCCTCGGAACGCGCCACGAGCTCACCCACGGAGTGGATGCCCTCGCGCTTGAGGCAGTTGTAGGAGCGGACCGTGAGCTCCAGCTCCTCGATCGGCAGCGCGAGGTCGGCGGCGAGGGCGGCGTCCGTCGGGGACGGGCCCATGTCGATGCCCTCGGCGTCGATGTTCAGCTCGCGGGCGAGACCGAACAGCTCGACCAGGGTCTTGCCGGCGGACGCCATGGCGTCGCGCGGGCGCATGGCCTGCTTGGTCTCGACGTCGACGATGAGCTTGTCGAAGTCGGTGCGCTGCTCGACTCGGGTCGCCTCGACCTTGTAGGTGACCTTGAGAACCGGCGAGTAGATGGAGTCGACCGGAATGCGGCCGATCTCCTGGCCCACCTGCTTGTTCTGGACGGCGGAGACGTAGCCGCGACCGCGCTCGACGGTCAGCTCCATCTCCAGCTTGCCCTTGGCGTTCAGGGTCGCCAGGACGAGGTCGGGGTTGTGCACCTCGACACCGGCCGGGGGCGCGATGTCGGCGGCGGTGACCAGACCCGGGCCCTGCTTGCGCAGGTACATCACGACCGGCTCGTCGTGCTCCGAGGAGACGACCAGCTGCTTGATGTTGAGGATGAGGTCGGTGACGTCCTCCTTGACGCCCGGCACGGTGGTGAACTCGTGCAGGACACCGTCGATGCGGATGCTGGTGACAGCGGCACCCGGGATCGAGGAGAGGAGGGTACGGCGGAGGCTGTTGCCGAGGGTGTAGCCGAAGCCCGGCTCCAGCGGCTCGATCACGAACCGGGAGCGGAACTCGTCGACGACCTCTTCGGTCAGCGACGGACGCTGAGCGATAAGCATGTGTGTTCCTTCAGTCGTGGACGCCCACTATTTGACGCCCGACGGGGGTGGAGCGGTACTGCGTACTGCAAGGGTACGGGCGGCACGCCCCCCGGAGGGGACGCACCGCCCGAATGCCCTGGTCAAGCGGGCCGTACGTCACACGCGGCAGCGCTGAACGCGCTGCCCCGGATCAGACGCGGCGACGCTTGGGGGGACGGCAGCCGTTGTGCGGCGTGGGGGTGACGTCCTGGATCGAGCCGACCTCGAGGCCGGTGGCCTGGAGGGAGCGGATCGCGGTCTCACGGCCGGAGCCGGGACCCTTGACGAAGACGTCGACCTTGCGCATGCCGTGCTCCTGCGCGCGGCGGGCGGCCGACTCGGCGGCCATCTGCGCGGCGAAGGGGGTGGACTTGCGCGAGCCCTTGAAGCCGACGTGGCCGGCGGAGGCCCAGGAGATCACGTTGCCCGAGGGGTCCGTGATCGAGACGATCGTGTTGTTGAACGTGCTCTTGATGTGCGCGTGGCCGTGAGCGACGTTCTTCTTTTCCTTGCGGCGCACCTTCTTGGCAGCGCCCTGACGACCCTTGGGGGGCATCTCTTACTCCTACGGGAGGTGGTCGGTCCTACAGCGAAGACCGCTTGGTCAAGCGTCCGCTGAGGACTACTTCTTGCCCGGCTTCTTCTTGCCGGCGATGGCGCGACGCGGGCCCTTGCGGGTACGAGCGTTCGTGCTGGTGCGCTGGCCGCGGACGGGCAGGCCACGACGGTGGCGCAGGCCCTGGTAGCAGCCGATCTCGACCTTGCGGCGGATGTCGGCGGCAATCTCGCGACGGAGGTCACCCTCGGTCTGGAGGTTGGCGTCCACGTACTCGCGGATCTTGACGAGGTCTTCCTCGGCAAGGTCGCGGACACGGGTGGACGGGTTCACGCCGGTCGCGGCGAGAATCTCCTCGGACCGGGTACGCCCGATGCCGAAGACGTAGGTGAGTGCGACCACCACACGCTTTTCGCGCGGGATGTCAACACCGGAAACGCGTGCCATTCAATGGCTCCTGTGTTCTCGGGGGTCTGCTGCAGAACCGTTCCCGGCTGCCGTATGAGGTACAGGTCGGGTCCCCGGCCCCCGCCGGAGGTGCCGTCAACCGCGCGGGGCGGTCGGACGGGCTCTGCGTATGTACGTATTGCTATGCGTCGCGCGAAGAACTGCGAAATGCAGGTCGGTCGGCGTGCGTCAGCCCTGGCGCTGCTTGTGGCGCAGGTTGTCGCAGATGACCATGACCCGGCCGTGACGGCGGATCACCTTGCACTTGTCGCAGATCTTCTTGACGCTCGGCTTGACCTTCATGGGATGTGAGGTTCTCCGGGTCAGTGCCACCACCCGCGCGCGAAGGCGGGGTGCGGGCAAGATCTACTTGTACCGGTAGACGATCCGGCCACGCGTCAGGTCGTACGGAGAGAGCTCCACGACGACCCGGTCGTCCGGAAGGATGCGGATGTAGTGCATACGCATCTTGCCGGAGATGTGCGCGAGGACCTTGTGACCGTTCTGGAGCTCCACCTTGAACATGGCGTTCGGGAGGGACTCGATCACGGTGCCCTCGATTTCGATGGCACCTTGCTTCTTGGCCACGCTTCGCCTTTCGAATCGGCTACCTTGATCGACTCTCACTCCCCGGTGAAGACACACGGGTACACGAGAGCCGACGCATCAGTCTACGTCAGGCCCCTCGAAAAGACGAATCCGGGGAATCTGCCCAACGCGGAAGATCATTACTCCGCCCCTTCCGGGACGGACTACGCCAGCGGGTCCGGGGCCGCCGTGACGCCCAGCTCCGCGAGCTTGGCCTTGCCGCCGGACCGGGTCCCCGACGCGGCCCTCGCGGGCTCGGCGCCGGGGGCGCCTCACAGGCTTCGGCCCGCTGCGGCGAACTCCGTCCGCCGGGACGGGGCGCCGTGAACCGCCGACGGCAAGGCGCGGACGCCCCGGAACGGACTACGCCAGCGGGTCCGGGGCCGCCGTGACGCCCAGCTCCGCGAGCTTGGCCTTGCCGCCGTCGACGGCGGTGAGGACCAGGGGGCCGGCCTCGGTGAGGGCGACGCTGTGCTCCCAGTGGGAGGACCAGGTGCCGTCGGTGGAGACGACCGTCCAGTCGTCCTCCAGGACCTCCGTGTGGGGGGTGCCGAGGGAGACCATGGGCTCGATGGCCAGGCAGAAGCCGGGGACCAGCTTCGGGCCCTTGCCGCGCTTGCGCGAGACGTAGTTCAGGAGGTGCGGGTCCATGTGCATCTCGGTGCCGATGCCGTGGCCGCCGTAGTCCTCGACGATGCCGTACTTGCCCAGGCTGTGGTCGCCGACGGCCGGCCGCGGCTGGCGCTTGATGTACGACTCGATCGCCTTCGAGATGTCGACCAGGCGCGCGCCCACCCGCATCGCGGCGATGCCGGCCCACATCGACTCCTCCGTCACCCGGGAGAGCTCGACCAGCTCCGGGGCGTGACCGGTGCCGACGAAGGCCGTGTACGCGGCGTCGCCGTGCCAGCCGTCGACGATCGCGCCGGCGTCGATCGAGATGATGTCGCCGTCCTTGAGGACGGTCTTCTCGTCGGGGATGCCGTGGACGACGACCTCGTTGACCGAGGTGCAGATCGTCGCGGGGAAGCCGCCGTACCCGAGGAAGTTCGACTTCGCCCCGTGGTCGGCGATGACCTTGCGCGCGACCTCGTCCAGGTCCTTCGTCGTGGCGCCCGGCACGGCCGCCTCGCGGGTCGCCGCGTGGATGGCGGCGACGACCAGCCCCGCCTCGCGCATCTTCGCGATCTGCTCGGGGGTCTTGATCTGCACCATCGTGACGGGGGCCTTTCCTTGCGCGTACGGGGGACAGAACAACGATACGGCCGCGGCGCCCGTGAGGGGCACCGCGGCCGTACCGCGTGAGCGTGGGGTTACTTCTTCAGCGCGTCCATCGCGCGCGCCGTGACCTCGTCCACCTTGCCGAGCGCGGAGATCGTCACGACCAGGTTCTGCGCCCGGTAGTAGTCGATGATCGGCTCGGTCTGCGTGTGGTAGACCTCCAGGCGGGTGCGGACGGTCTCCTCGGAGTCGTCCGCGCGCTGGTAGAGCTCGCCACCGCAGGTGTCGCAGACGCCCGCCGTCTTGGGGGCGTTGTACTCGACGTGGAAGACGTGCGCGGAGTCGTTGCGGCAGATGCGGCGACCCGCGATCCGCTTCACGACCTCGTCCTCGGGGACCTCCAGGTCCAGGACCGCGTCCAGCTGCATGTCGTCGGCCTTGAGGACGACATCCAGGGCCTCGGCCTGGGCCACGTTGCGCGGGAACCCGTCGAGCAGGAAGCCGTTCGCGGCGTCCGCCTGCTCCATACGGTCCTTGGCCATCCCGATGGTCACCTCGTCCGGGACGAGCTCGCCCCGGTCCATGTAACCCTTGGCCTCCAGGCCCAGCGCCGTGCCCTGCGAGATGTTGGCACGGAACAGGTCACCCGTGGAGATGTGCGGGATGTCCAGGTTCTTGGCAAGGAACGCGGCCTGCGTTCCCTTGCCGGCCCCGGGCGGTCCGACGAGGACGATTCGCATCAGCGGAGGAACCCTTCGTAATTGCGCTGCTGGAGCTGGCTCTCGATCTGCTTCACGGTCTCCAGCCCCACACCCACGATGATCAGGATGCTCGTCCCGCCGAAGGGGAAGTTGGCATTGGCACCGCCGAAGCCTGCCAACGCCATCGTCGGCACAAGAGCGATCAGACCCAAGTACAGCGAGCCCGGCCAAGTGATCCGGTTGAGCACGTAGCTCAGGTACTCGGCAGTAGGTCGACCAGCCCGGATACCCGGGATGAAGCCACCATACTTCTTCATGTTGTCCGCGACTTCCTCGGGGTTGAACGAGATCGCCACGTAGAAGAAGGCGAAGAACACGATCAGGAGGAAGTACGTCGCGATGTAGTAGGGGTGGTCACCCTTGACGAAGTGGGCTTCGATCCAGGTCTTCCAGCCCGCGGTGGAGTTGGAGAACTGCGCGATCAGCGCCGGGATGTAGAGCAGCGACGACGCGAAGATGACAGGAATCACACCTGCCTGGTTCACCTTCAACGGGATGTAAGTGGACGTACCGCCGTACGACCTGCGGCCGATCATGCGCTTCGCGTACTGCACCGGGATGCGGCGCTGGGCCTGCTCGACGAAGACGACCAGGGCCACCATCACGAAGCCGATGAGGATGACGGTGCCGAACTCGATCCAGCCCTGGGCGAGCTTGCCGCTCTCCTTGATGGCCCACAGGGCACCCGGGAAGCCGGCGGCGATCGAGATGAACATCAGGATGGACATGCCGTTGCCGATGCCGCGGTCGGTGATGAGCTCACCGAGCCACATGACGATGGCGGTGCCGGCGGTCATGGTGAGGACCATCGTGGTGATGGTGAAGATCGAGGGGTCCGGAACGACCTGGTTCGCGACGTTGCAGCCGCTGAAGAGGGCGCCGCTCTTGGCCGTGGCCACGAGACCCGTGCCCTGGAGGATCGCCAGCGCGATCGTCAGGTAGCGGGTGTACTGCGTGATCTTCGCCGTGCCGCTCTGGCCCTCCTTCTTGAGGGCTTCCAGTCGCGGGATCACGACGGTGAGCAGCTGCAGGATGATGCTCGCCGTGATGTACGGCATGATGCCGAGCGCGAAGATGGTGATCTGCAGCAGTGCGCCGCCACTGAACATGTTCACCAGGCCGAACAGGCTGTTGTTGCCTTCCTTCGCCTGGTCCACGCACATCTGGACGGCCTCGTAGCTGACGCCGGGGACGGGGATGTGGGCCCCGAGGCGGTACAGCACGATGATCGCCAGCGTGAAGAGCAGCTTCTTGCGCAGGTCGGGCGTCTTGAACGCCCGGGCGAAGCCGGTGAGCACGGTGCCTCCTGCGACCCCCGCGCTATGCGTCAGAGGTGACGGTCTTGAGATTCGATAAGGACTGATTGGATCGGTCCCGGCCCCCGCGGTCTATACCGCATGAGCATGGACGGTGCACGCCACCTTACCGGCGACCATGCCCCCCTAGGAACGACCAACCGGGGATGCCCCTTTTGAGAGGCATCCCCGGTCGGATGTTCAGGCCATCGAGTCGTCTCAGACGAGCTCGGTGACGGTGCCGCCGGCGGCGGCGATCTTCTCCTTGGCGGAGCCGGAGACGGCGTCGACCGTCACCTGCAGCGCCACGGAGACCTCGCCGGTGCCGAGCACCTTGACGAGCTGGTTCTTACGAACCGCACCCTTGGCGACCAGATCGGCCACCGTGACCTCGCCACCCTGCGGGTAGAGCGCGGCCAGCTTGTCCAGGTTCACGACCTGGTACTCGGTGCGGAACGGGTTCTTGAAGCCCTTGAGCTTCGGGAGACGCATGTGGAGGGGCATCTGGCCACCCTCGAAGCGCTCCGGAACCTGGTAACGGGCCTTCGTGCCCTTGGTACCACGACCGGCCGTCTTACCCTTCGACGCCTCACCACGACCCACACGGGTCTTGGCGGTCTTGGCGCCCGGGGCGGGACGGAGGTTGTGGATCTTGAGCGGGTTGTTCTCCGCCATGATCAGTCGACCTCCTCAACCGTCACGAGGTGGCGGACGGTGTGCACCATTCCGCGGAACTCGGGGCGGTCCTCCTTGACGACCACGTCGTTCAGGCGCTTGAGCCCGAGCGAACGCAGCGTGTCGCGGTGGTTCTGCTTGCTGCCGATGTACGACTTCGTCTGCGTGATCTTGAGGCGAGCCATTACGCACCCGCTCCCGCACGCGCACGAAGCAGAGCCGCGGGGGCGACGTCCTCGAGCGGCAGACCACGGCGAGCCGCGATCTCCTCGGGACGCTGCAGGCCCTTCAGGGCCTCCACGGTCGCGTGCACGATGTTGATCGCGTTGTCGGAGCCCAGGGACTTCGACAGGATGTCGTGGACGCCGGCGCACTCCAGGACGGCGCGCACCGGGCCACCGGCGATAACACCGGTACCGGGGGAAGCCGGCTTGAGCAGGACGACGCCCGCGGCCTTCTCACCCTGGATCGGGTGGGGGATGGTGCCCTGGATACGGGGGACCTTGAAGAAGTGCTTCTTGGCCTCCTCAACACCCTTGGCGATGGCGGCCGGCACCTCCTTGGCCTTGCCGTAACCGACACCCACGGTGCCGTCACCGTCGCCCACCACGACCAGCGCGGTGAAGCTGAAACGACGACCACCCTTGACAACCTTGGCGACGCGGTTGATCGCGACTACGCGCTCAACGTACGCGGTCTTCTCGGCGGCGGCAGCGCCACCGTCGCGGCCCTTCCGGTCCCGCCGCTCGCCGCCACCGGCACCGCTGCCGCGGCGCTGGGGTCCAGCCATTGGATTACCTCTCTCTGTTACGTCCGTTAGTCCCGGAACCGGGGCTTAGAACTTCAGCCCGGCTTCGCGGGCGGCGTCAGCCAGAGCGGCAATGCGCCCGGCGTACCTGTTGCCACCACGGTCGAACACGACGGCCTCGACACCGGCGGCCTTGGCGCGCTCGGCGACCAGGGCGCCGACCTGCTGGGCCTGCGAGGACTTGGAGCCCTCGCCACCGCGGACGGAGGCGTCCAGGTGGGACGCCGACGCCAGGGTGTGACCCTTGAGGTCATCGATGACCTGCGCGGTGATACCGCGGTTCGAGCGCGTCACGACGAGGCGCGGACGCTCCGCCGTACCCGACACGACCTTGCGGATGCGCAGGTGACGACGCGCCTTGGCAGCGCGCTTGTAAGCGTCGCCCTTGGCGATCTTGACACCGTATGCCATGGCTTACTTACCAGCCTTTCCGACCTTGCGGCGGATGACCTCGCCGGCGTACTTGACGCCCTTGGCCTTGTACGGGTCGGGCTTCCGCAGCTTGCGGATGTTCGCCGCGACCTCGCCGACCTTCTGCTTGTCGATGCCCTCGACCGAGAACTTGGTCGGGGACTCGACCTTGAACGAGATGCCCTCGGGAGCCTCGATCAGGATCGGGTGGCTGTAGCCGAGCTGGAACTCCAGACCGGAGCCCTTCGCGGCCACGCGGTAACCGACACCGCTGATCTCGAGCGCCTTGACGTATCCCTGGGTCACACCGGTGATCATGTTGGCCACCAGCGTGCGGGACAGGCCGTGAAGGGCCTTGTTCTGACGCTCGTCGTTCGGACGGGTGACGTTGAGCACGCCCTCCTCGCCCTTAACGATCTCGATCGGCGCGGCGACGGTGTGGCTCAGGGTGCCCTTGGAACCCTTGACCGTGACCGTGCGGCCCTCGATGGTGACGTCCACGCCGGCGGGAACCGTGATGGGGAGCTTGCCGATTCGCGACATTGCTATTCCTCCGTTCCCGACTACCAGACGTAGGCGAGGACTTCCCCACCCACGCCCTTCTTCTGCGCCTGCTGGCCGGTCAGGAGACCGTGGGACGTGGAGATGATCGCCACGCCCAGGCCGCCGAGGACCTTCGGCAGGTTGGTGGACTTCGCGTAAACCCGGAGGCCCGGCTTCGAGATCCGCTTGATGCCCGCGATGGAGCGCTCACGGTTCGGACCGAACTTGAGGTCGACGACGAGGTTCTTGCCGACCTCGGCGTCCTCGACCTTCCAGCCGGTGATGAAGCCCTCCTGCTGGAGGATTTCCGCGATGTGCGACTTGATCTTGCTGTGCGGCATCGTCACGGTGTCGTGGTACGCCGAGTTCGCGTTACGCAGACGCGTGAGCATGTCTGCGATCGGATCAGTCATGGTCATGAATTGGCCTTCGGCCTCTCTCGCCGGGGTTTCCTGGTGCACCATCCCTCTCCCCGATCCGAGACGGGGCGGGTGCGGTGCGGTGGACCTACGGCGTAGTAAGTCGTAAGGGCGGCGGACGCCCAACCCCACTAGCCTAAGCCATGTGGAGGCGGGAGTCCGCCAACCCAATGCTTACCGAGAGACTCCGGTCATTCACCAACGCCCAATGGGCGAAGGGGAATTACCAGGAGCTCTTGGTCACGCCCGGCAGCTCGCCACGGTGAGCCATCTCACGAAGGCACACGCGGCAGAGGCCGAACTTGCGGTACACGGAGTGGGGGCGGCCGCAGCGCTGGCAGCGCGTGTACGCACGCACACCGAACTTGGGCTTGCGGGCAGCCTTCGCGATGAGAGCCTTCTTCGCCATCTCGCTTACGCCTCCTTGAACGGGAAGCCGAGGTGACGGAGAAGCGCACGGCCCTCGTCGTCGTTGGTCGCCGTGGTGACCACGGTGATGTCCATACCCCGGGTACGGTCGATCTTGTCCTGGTCGATCTCGTGGAACATGACCTGCTCCGTGAGACCGAAGGTGTAGTTGCCACGGCCGTCGAACTGCTTCGGGGACAGGCCGCGGAAGTCGCGGATGCGCGGCAGCGCGAGCGACAGGGTGCGGTCCAGGAACTCCCACATGCGGTCGCCACGGAGCGTGACGTGGGCACCGATCGGCTGACCCTCACGCAGCTTGAACTGCGCGATGGACTTGCGGGCCTTGGTGACGGCCGGCTTCTGACCGGTGATCGTGGTGAGGTCGCGGATCGCGCCCTCGATCAGCTTCGAGTCACGGGCGGCGTCGCCGACACCCATGTTGACCACGATCTTCACGAGGCCGGGGATCTGCATGACGTTCTCGTACTGGAACTCGTCACGCAGCTTGCCCGCGATCTCCTCGCGGTACTTCGTCTTGAGACGCGGAGTGGTGGTAGCCATCAGATGTCCTCACCCGTCCGCTTGGCAACGCGGATCTTGTTGCCCTCGTCGTCGAAGCGGAAACCGACACGCGTGACGACCTTCTTGCCGTCCTTCTCCACGACCAGCTGGACGTTGGAGACGTGGACCGGCGCCTCGGTGGTCACGATGCCGCCGGCCTGGTTCGGGCCGGCCTTCGTGTGCTTCTTGACCCGGTTGACACCCTCGACCAGGACGCGGGAGTCGGCGGGGTAGGCCGCGATGACCTTGCCCTGCTTGCCCTTGTCCTTGCCGGTGATGACCTGGACCAGGTCGCCCTTCTTGATCTTCATGCTTACAGCACCTCCGGCGCGAGCGAGATGATCTTCATGAACTTCTTCTCGCGCAGCTCACGGCCCACCGGGCCGAAGATACGGGTGCCGCGAGGGTCGCCGTCGTTCTTCAGAATGACGGCGGCGTTCTCGTCGAAGCGGATGTACGAGCCGTCCTGACGACGACGCTCCTTGACGGTGCGAACGATGACCGCCTTGACGACGTCACCCTTCTTCACGTTGCCACCGGGGATCGCGTCCTTGACGGTGGCGACGATGACGTCACCGATGCCCGCGTAGCGGCGACCCGAACCACCGAGAACACGGATGCAAAGGATCTCCTTGGCACCAGTGTTGTCGGCGACGCGAAGTCGCGACTCCTGCTGGATCACGTCTATCTCCTGATTGTCTGCCGGTTCCCGGCGGGGGCCGCTGGTCGATCAACGGCCCCCGCCGAGCCTGGCGGAACTGTTCCTAGGGGGTCCCCCTAGGAGGGATTACTTGGCCTTCTCGAGGATCTCGACGACGCGCCAGTGCTTCGTCGACGACAGCTTCCGGGTCTCCATCAGGAGGACGCGGTCGCCGATGCCGGCAGCGTTCTGCTCGTCGTGAGCCTTGAGCTTGTTCGTACGGCGGATGACCTTGCCGTACAGCGCGTGCTTGACGCGGTCCTCGACGGCGACGACGACGGTCTTGTCCATCTTGTCGCTGACGACCAGGCCCTCGCGGACCTTGCGAGCGTTGCGCTCGGTCTTCTCAGTCACGTTGCTCTCGCTCATCAGGCGTTCTCCACCGTCTCAATGCCGAGCTCACGCTCTCGCATGAGGGTGTAGATCCGGGCGATGTCCTTACGGACCGCCCGGAGACGGCCGTGGTTCTCGAGCTGGCCCGTCGCCGCCTGGAAGCGGAGGTTGAACAGCTCTTCCTTGGCCTCGCGGAGCTTGGCGACAAGCTCCTCGTTGCCCAGCTCGCGCAGCTCGGACGCCTTGGTACCGGCCGACATCACAGCTCACCTGCCTCGCGCTTAACGATCTTGCACTTCATCGGCAGCTTGTGAGCCGCACGAGTCAGAGCCTCACGCGCGATCTTCTCGTTCGGGTAGGACAGCTCGAACATCACCCGACCGGGCTTGACGTTCGCGATCCACCACTCCGGAGAACCCTTACCGGAACCCATGCGGGTCTCGGCAGGCTTCTTCGTGAGCGGGCGGTCCGGGTAGATGTTGATCCAGACCTTGCCGCCACGCTTGATGTGGCGGGTCATCGCGATACGCGCGGCCTCGATCTGACGGTTGGTCACGTACGCCGGCGTGAGGGCCTGAATGCCGTACTCGCCGAACGCGACCTGCGTGCCACCCTTGCTCATGCCCGAGCGCTTGGGGTGGTGCTGCTTGCGGTGCTTGACCCTACGGGGGATCAGCATGTCGGTCAGGCCTCCGTTCCGGTGCTCTCAGCAGCCGGAGCGGCGGCGGCCTCGGCCTTGGGGGCCTCGGCAGCGGGAGCCTGCTGCGGCTTGCGACCGCGACCGCCACGCTCGCCACCGCGGCCACCGCGGCCGGCCGGACGGTCAGCGCCGCCACGGGCCGGGCGGTTGCCCGCGCGGGCAGCAGCGTTCTCGGCGCGGACCTCGGCGATGTTCTTGACGTCGCCCTTGTAGATCCAGACCTTCACGCCGATGCGGCCGAAGGTCGTCTTGGCCTCGAAGAAGCCGTACTCGACGTTCGCGCGCAGCGTGTGCAGCGGCACACGACCCTCGCGGTAGAACTCCGAGCGGGACATCTCGGCGCCGCCGAGACGGCCACCACACTGGATCTTGATGCCCTTGGCGCCGGCCTTCATGGCGGACTGCATGCTCTTGCGCATGGCCCGACGGAAGGAGACGCGGGAGGAGAGCTGCTCGGCGACGGCCTGGGCCACGAGCTGAGCGTCGACCTCGGGGTTCTTGACCTCGAGGATGTTCAGCTGGACCTGCTTGCCGGTCAGCTTCTCCAGCTGGCCGCGGATCTTGTCGGCCTCGGCGCCACGGCGACCGATGACAATGCCCGGACGAGCGGTGTGGATGTCCACGCGGACGCGGTCGCGGGTGCGCTCGATCTCAACCTTCGAGATGCCGGCGCGCTCCATGCCGGACGTCAGCATCCGACGGATGGCGACGTCTTCCTTGACGTAGTCCTTGTACAGCTTGTCGGCGTACCAGCGGGACTTGAAGTCCGTGGTGATGCCGAGCCGGAACCCATGCGGGTTAACCTTCTGGCCCATTACCGGGTTCCTTCCTTGCTGCTGACGACCACGGTGATGTGGCTGGTCCGCTTGCGGATCCGGTAGGCACGGCCCTGGGCACGCGGACGGAACCGCTTCAGGGTCGGACCCTCGTCGACGTACGCCTCGCTGATGACCAGCGAAGAGGCGTCCGTGTGGTCGTAGTTGTGCGCGGCGTTGGCAATGGCGCTGTCGAGCACCTTGCCGACCGGCACGGAGGCTGCCTGCGGAGCGAATCGCAGAACAGCCTGAGCCTCCGTGGCGTCCATGCCACGGATCAGGTCCACCACGCGGCGGGCCTTCATGGGCGTGACGCGGATGTACCGCGCCTGGGCCCTGGCTTCCATGGTTGTCCCTCTCAGTTACTTACGTGTCTGAATGCGATCCGCTACTAGCGGCGCTTCGACTTCCGGTCGTCCTTGACGTGGCCCCGGAAGGTACGCGTCGGCGAGAACTCGCCGAGCTTGTGACCGACCATCGACTCGGTGACGAACACCGGGACGTGGGTCTTGCCGTTGTGCACCGCGATCGTGTGCCCGAGCATCGCCGGGATGATCATGGAGCGACGGGACCAGGTCTTGATGACGTTCTTGGTACCGGCCTCGTTCTGAGCGTCCACCTTCTTGATGAGGTGGCCGTCGACGAAGGGTCCCTTCTTGAGACTGCGCGGCATCTAAACCCGCTCCTAGCGCTTCTTGTTCGTCTTGCGGCGGCGGACGATGTACTTGCTCGAAGCCTTCTTCGGCGAGCGAGTACGACCCTCCTTCTGACCCCACGGGGAGACCGGGTGGCGACCACCGGAGGTCTTGCCCTCACCACCACCGTGCGGGTGGTCAACCGGGTTCATCGCCACACCGCGAACGGTCGGACGGACGCCCAGCCAGCGCTTGCGGCCGGCCTTGCCCCAGTTGATGTTCGACTGCTCGGCGTTGCCGACCTCGCCGATGGTGGCGCGGCAGCGGGCGTCGACCAGACGGATCTCACCGGACGGCATACGAAGGTGGGCCATCGTGCCCTCCTTCGCCAGCAGCTGCACGGAGGCACCCGCGGAGCGGGCGAACTTGGCGCCGCCACCGGGACGGAGCTCGATCGCGTGGATCGTGGTACCGACCGGGATGTTGCGGAGCGCCAGGTTGTTGCCGGGCTTGATGTCCGCGCCCGGGCCGTTCTCGACGCGGTCACCCTGCGTCAGACCCTTGGGAGCGATGATGTAGCGCTTCTCGCCGTCCATGTAGTGGAGCAGCGCGATGCGCGCGGTGCGGTTCGGGTCGTACTCGATGTGAGCGACCTTGGCCGGCACGCCGTCCTTGTCGTGACGACGGAAGTCGATCACGCGGTAGGCGCGCTTGTGTCCACCACCCTGGTGGCGAACGGTGATCCGGCCGGTGTTGTTACGGCCGCCCTTGCTGTGCAGGGGGCGGACCAGCGACTTCTCCGGCGTGGACCGCGTGATCTCGACGAAGTCGGCTACGGAGGAGCCACGACGGCCCGGCGTAGTCGGCTTGTACTTGCGGATACCCATTTCTCAGTCCTCGTCCGATATCGGACGACTCGACCGCCGTCAGGCGGTCGGGCCGCCGAAGATGTCGATTCGGTTGCCCTCAGCAAGGGTCACGATGGCGCGCTTGGTGTTGGCGCGCTTGCCGAAACCGGTGCGGGTGCGCTTGCGCTTGCCCTGGCGGTTGATCGTGTTGACCCCGGTGACCTTGACCGAGAAGACCGCTTCGACGGCCTGCTTGATCTGGGTCTTGTTGGAGCCGGGCGCGACGATGAACGTGTACTTGTTCTCGTCGAGCAGGGCGTAGCTCTTCTCGGAGACAACCGGCTTGACGAGGACGTCGCGCGGGTCCGTGAAGGTCTTGCTGGTGATCTCGGCCATCAGGCTTCGTTCCCCTCGTTGTCGTCGGCCTTGGGGCCAGACACGAAGGACTCGAGGGCGGCCTGGGTGAAGACCACGTCGTCGGATCGCATCACGTCGTACGTGTTCAGCTGGCCCGGCTCCAGGATGTGCACCTGGGGCAGGTTGCGGGCGGACAGCCACGCGGCCTCGTCCGAGCGCTCGACGACCAGGAGCAGGTTCTTGCGCTCCGAGATCTTGCCGAACAGCGTCTTGGCGGCCTTGGTGGAGATGCCACCCTCGACCACGCCGGTGACGACGTGGATGCGGGAGTGGTTCGCCCGGTCGGAGAGGGCACCGCGGAGGGCGGCGGCCTTCATCTTCTTCGGGGTCCGCTGCGAGTAGTCACGCGGCACGGGACCGTGCACGACGCCACCACCGGCGAACTGCGGGGCGCGGGTCGAACCCTGACGGGCGCGGCCGGTGCCCTTCTGGCGGTACGGCTTCTTGCCACCACCGCGGACCTCGCCACGCGTCTTGACCTTGTGCGTGCCCTGACGGGCCGCGGCCAGCTGCGCGACGACGACCTGGTGGATCAGCGGGACGCTGACCTTGGCGTCGAAGATCTCGGCCGGGAGCTCGACGGTCCCGGTCTTGTCGCCGGAGGGCGACAGAATGTCAATGGTGCTCATATCCTCAGGCCCCCTTGGCCGCGGTGCGGACCAGGACGAGGCCGCCGTTCGGACCAGGAACCGCACCCTTGATCAGGAGCAGGCCCTTCTCCGCGTCAACGGCGTGAACGGTCAGGTTCTGGGTGGTCACGCGCTCGTTGCCCATGCGGCCGGCCATGCGCATGCCCTTGAAGACGCGGCCCGGGGTGGCGCAGCCACCGATCGAACCCGGCTTGCGGTGCACGCGGTGGGCACCGTGGGAGGCCTTGCCACCACGGAAGTTGTGGCGCTTCATGACACCGGCGAAGCCCTTGCCCTTGCTCTTGCCGGTCACGTCGACCTTGATGCCCGCCTCGAAGACCTCGGCGGTGATCTCCTGGCCGAGGGTGTACTCGCTGGCGTCAGCGGTACGCAGCTCGACGAGGTGACGGCGCGGGGTGACGTCGGCCTTGGCGAAGTGGCCCTTGAGGGGCTTGTTCACCTTGCGCGGGTCGATCTCGCCGAAGGCGATCTGGACCGACTCGTAGCCGTCGACGTCGTTCGTACGCACCTGGGTGACGACATTGGGGCCGGCCTTGACGACGGTCACCGGGACGACCCGGTTGTTCTCGTCCCAGACCTGCGTCATGCCGAGCTTCTCGCCCAGGATGCCCTTGATGTTCTTAGCCATCTCGCGCGCCCTCAGAGCTTGATCTCGATGTCGACACCGGCCGGGAGGTCGAGACGCATGAGCGAGTCGACGGTCTTCGGCGTGGGGTCGAGGATGTCGATGAGGCGCTTGTGCGTGCGCATCTCGAAGTGCTCGCGCGAGTCCTTGTACTTGTGCGGCGACTTGATGACGCAGTACACGTTCTTCTCAGTGGGCAGCGGCACCGGGCCCGCGACCGACGCACCAGTGCGGGTCACCGTCTCGACGATCTTCTTCGCCGAGGAGTCGATGACCTCGTGGTCGTAGGCCTTGAGCCGGATGCGGATCTTCTGTCCCGCCATGGCTACTCCGTAGTCCTGTCTTGTCGTTAAACGCTCTGGAACCCGGCGGATTACCGTTCTCCTCCGACCCACGCGGTCGGGCGTGTCGCACTCCCTCTACGAAGAAGTCCCGAAGGATTTCCCAACCAAGGGGGTGCGGGCCGAAGACCGCGGAACGGGGGTGAACACCCACCGGGCGCCTGGCTGGTACCCCGCTGACACTTCCCGGAAGATTCCCGTACGTCCGCTCCTGAGAAGGGGCGACGAGTACTGTGGGACTCGCTTCCGGTCCTCCCGACGGGAGGCGCGCAGCATCGGCACTCAACCGAGCAACCCCGCTAGTCTGCCATACCGCCCCTGCGGCCCGCCAATCGGGTCGAAGACTGTACCCCACGTCACGTTCGGGTACACGCAGGGGGCGAGCGGGCTCCCGGACGCTCCGGTGCCGCCCCGGCGGGTCAGCCCAGCCGGCGGGCGCGCTCCGTCAGGTGGCGGCGCTCCGGCGCGCTCGTGGCGCGCCGGGCGGCCTCGCGGTAGGCCGTGGCCGCGGCCCCGGGTTCGCCGGACAGCTCCAGGAGATGCGCCCGGGTGGCCAGCAGCCGGTGGTGCCGGGCCATCCGCTTGTCGGCGGCCAGCGTGTCGAGCAGGTCCAGGCCGGCCCGCGGGCCGTGCACCATCGCCACTGCCACCACCCGGTTCAGGGTCACCATCGGGTTGGGGCCGGTCCGCTCCAGGAGCTCGTACAGGGCGAGGATCTGCGGCCAGTCCGTCGCCTCCGCCGACTCCGCCTCGTCGTGCACCGCCGCGATCGCCGCCTGGATCTGGTACGGGCCCACCCGGCCGCGCGGCAGGGTGCGGCTGATCAGGGCGATGCCCTCGGCCAGCGGGGCCGCGTCCCACCGGCTCCGGTCCTGCTCCGCCAGCGGGACCAGCTCGCCGTGCGGGCCCGTGCGGGCCGGGCGGCGGGCGTCGGTGAGCAGCATCAGGGCCAGCAGCCCCGCCGTCTCGGTGTCCTCCGGGACGAGCCGGTGCAGCAGCCGGGCCAGCCGGATCGCCTCCGCGGACAGCTCGGGCGCGGTCAGCTCCTCGCCGCCGCTCGCCGTGTAGCCCTCGTTGAAGACCAGGTACAGCACGTGCCGGACCTCGGCGAGCCGGGCGGTGCGGTCCTCGCCCGCCGGCAGCGCGAGCGCGTCCCCGGCCGCCCGGACGGTCTGCTTGGCGCGGCTGATCCGCTGCGCCATCGTCGCCTCCGGCACCAGGAACGCGGCGGCGATCTGCGCCGTGGTGAGACCGCCGACCGCCCGCAGGGTGAGCGCGATCCGGCTGGGCGGCGACAGGTCCCGGTGGCAGCAGAGGAAGAGCAGCGCGAGCGAGTCGTCCGCGGCCTCCTCCCCCGCCTCGTCGGCGGCGGGCGCGAGCAGCTCGGCCGCCGGGGTGGCGAGGGCGACGGTGTCCTCGCGCCGCCGGCGGGCGGCCTCGCTGCGCACCTGGTCGACGTACTTGCGCTGGGCGACGGTCAGCAGCCAGCTGCCCGGGCGCTCGGGCACGCCCTGCTCCGGCCACTGCCGGGCCGCCGCGATCAGCGCCTCCTGGACGGCGTCCTCGCAGCCGTAGAAGTCGCCGTGGCGGCGGACGAGCGCGCCGAGGACCCGCGGGGCGCTCGCCCTCAGCAGCTCCTCGACGCCGGCCTGCTCGGTCACACGTCCGCCGCGGACTCGTGCAGGACCGGCCACAGCTCCACCGGGTCCACGTCCGCGAAGGGCATGTCCGCGGCGATCTGCTGGGCCCGCTCCAGGGACTCGCAGTCCAGGAGGTAGAAGCTGGCCAGGTACTCCTTGGTCTCCAGGTAGGGCCCGTCGGTGACGGCCGGGGCGCCGCCCTCGCGGCGCACCAGCTGGGCGGCGGCCGCGTCGGCGAGCCCGTAGGCGCCGATCAGCTCGCCGGTCTCCTGGTACTTGCGGTTGAACGCCTCCTGGCGGGCGATCGCCTCGGGCCACGCCTCGGCCGGGAAGGAGTCCCACTTGGCCTGGTTGCCGTAGATCATCGCGACGTACTTCATCTCGGGTGTCCTCCCCGTCCCGCACGCCCCTTCGGCGCGCTGTCACCCTACGGTCGGAGCCGCCGCGATGATCTCTACATCCCCGGAAAAGATCTTCGGGAAGTTTTTTTCCCGGGGTGTCGGCAGGCTGCCGGGGTCAGATCACGCCCTGTGCCAGCATCGCGTCCGCGACCCGCTCGAAGCCCGCGATGTTGGCGCCGGTGACGTAGTCGCCGGGGGCGCCGTACCGCTCGGCGGTCTCGTGGCAGGTGCGGTGGATGTCGGTCATGATCCCGGCCAGCTCCTCCTCGACCCGGGCCGCGGTCCAGGAGGTCCGGGAGTGGTTCTGGGCCATCTCCAGGGCGCTGACGGCGACGCCGCCCGCGTTGGCGGCCTTGCCGGGGCCGAAGGCGACACCGGCCCGCTGGAGGAGGTGGACGGCCTCGGCGGTGGTGGGCATGTTGGCGCCCTCGGCGACGGCCTTCACGCCGTTGCGGACCAGCGCGGCGGCGTCGTTCTCGTCCAGCTCGTTCTGGGTCGCGGACGGCAGGGCGACGTCGGCGGGGACCTCCCAGACGCGGCCGCCGGGCACGAAGCGGGCGGAGGCGCCGCGCCGCTCGGCGTAGTCGGCGACCCGGCCGCGCTCGACCTCCTTGATCTGCTTGAGCAGGTCGAGGTCGATGCCCTTGTCGTCGTGGACGTATCCGCTGGAGTCGGAGCAGGTCAGCGGGTTGGCGCCGAGGGCGAGCAGCTTCTCGATCGTGTACAGCGCCACGTTCCCGGAGCCGGAGACGACGGCGGTCTGGCCCTCCAGGTCCTCGCCGCGCTCGCGGAGCATGGCGGCGGCGAAGAGCACGCTGCCGTAGCCGGTGGCCTCCGGCCGGATGGCGGAGCCGCCCCAGCCGGTGCCCTTGCCGGTGAGGACGCCGGCCTCCCAGCGGTTGGTGATGCGGCGGTACTGGCCGAAGAGGTAGCCGATCTCCCGGCCGCCGACGCCGATGTCACCGGCGGGGACGTCGGTGTGCTCGCCGAGGTGGCGGTACAGCTCGGTCATGAAGGACTGGCAGAAGCGCATGACCTCGGCGTCGGAGCGGCCGTGCGGGTCGAAGTCGCTGCCGCCCTTGCCGCCGCCGATGCCGAGGCCGGTGAGGGCGTTCTTGAAGATCTGCTCGAAGCCGAGGAACTTGACGATGCCGAGGTTCACCGACGGGTGGAAGCGCAGGCCGCCCTTGTAGGGGCCGAGGGCGCTGTTGAACTCGACGCGGAAGCCGCGGTTGACGTGCGTGCGGCCGCGGTCGTCCTGCCACGGGACGCGGAAGATGATCTGCCGCTCGGGCTCGACGAGCCGCTCCAGGAGGCCGGGCTCGGCGTACTCGGGGCGGGCGGCGAGCACCGGCGCGAGGGAGTCGAGCACCTCGTGGACGGCCTGGTGGAACTCGGGCTGGGCCGGGTTGCGGTGCTCGATCTCGACGCGCAGGGCGTCGAGGGCGGACCGGGCGGCGGTGGTCTCGGCGATGGGACGGGACGGCACGGAGTACCCCCTTCTGGCACGGCTGTACGCGCCAGGGAAGCGGTGCGGTGCTCGGCGCCGTTGCCGAGCGTTGACGGGCGGGGTCCTCGCGCGCCCCCGCACCTGTGGGACCACCGCCGGCCCCCACTGTTACACCCATGTGAATGCAGGCACCAGTAAGCATTCCCGTCCGTCCGGCATGCGAGACGGCGACGGCCCCCGGGCGGCCGGGCGGACCGGCGGGAGGCGGTCGCCCCGGAGCGGCGCTCCCCCGGCGGCGGACGGCGGGAGGTCCCCGGGTACGCGAGAAGGCCCCGCACCTGACGGTGCGGGGCCTTCCCCTACTGCTCAGCGGCTCCTGCGAGCCACCAGGTCAGTTCAAGATCAGGCGTTGATCTTGACGACCTGGCCGGCGCCGACGGTCCGGCCACCCTCACGGATGGCGAACTTGAGGCCCTCCTCCATGGCGACGGGCTGGATCAGCTCGACGGTCATGGAGGTGTTGTCGCCCGGCATGACCATCTCGGTGCCCTCGGGGAGGGTCACGACGCCGGTCACGTCCGTGGTACGGAAGTAGAACTGCGGGCGGTAGTTGTTGAAGAACGGGGTGTGACGGCCACCCTCGTCCTTCGACAGGATGTACGCCTGGGCCTCGAAGGAGGTGTGGGGCGTGACCGAGCCGGGCTTGATGATGACCTGGCCGCGCTCGACATCCTCGCGCTTGATGCCACGGAGGAGCAGACCGACGTTCTCACCGGCCTGGCCCTCGTCGAGCAGCTTGCGGAACATCTCGATGCCGGTGACCGTGGTGGTGGTCTTCTCGGTCTTGATGCCGATGATGTCGACGGTCTCGTTGACCTTGAGGACACCACGCTCGATGCGACCGGTGACGACGGTGCCACGACCGGTGATCGTGAAGACGTCCTCGATCGGCATCAGGAACGGCTTGTCGACGTCACGCTCGGGCTGCGGGATGGACTCGTCCACGGCCTTCATGAGGCCGAGGAGCTTCTCGCCCCACTCCTTGTCGCCCTCGAGCGCCTTGAGCGCCGAGACGCGGACGACCGGAAGGTCGTCGCCCGGGAACTCGTACTCGGAGAGGAGCTCACGGACCTCGAGCTCGACGAGCTCCAGGATCTCCTCGTCGTCCACCATGTCGGCCTTGTTCAGGGCGACGACGATGTACGGAACGCCGACCTGGCGGGCCAGGAGCACGTGCTCCTTGGTCTGCGGCATCGGGCCGTCGGTGGCGGCGACCACGAGGATGGCGCCGTCCATCTGCGCGGCACCGGTGATCATGTTCTTGATGTAGTCCGCGTGACCCGGGCAGTCGACGTGGGCGTAGTGACGCTGCTCGGTCTGGTACTCGACGTGCGCGATCGAGATCGTGATACCGCGCTGGCGCTCCTCGGGAGCCTTGTCGATCTGGTCGAAGGCCGAGGCCTCGTTCAGGTCCGGGTACGCGTCGTGCAGCACCTTGGTAATGGCGGCCGTGAGGGTCGTCTTACCGTGGTCGATGTGACCGATGGTGCCGATGTTGACGTGCGGCTTAGTCCGCTCGAACTTCGCCTTCGCCACTGGGGTCCTCCTGGAGTGGTTCTGAACGCCTTGCTTCATCGGCGCCAGGTGATCTTTGCTGGGGTGCCGTCCGGCAGGGGGTATCCCTCTCGGGACGGCCCCCCACCGGTCGGTGTCAAGCCTAAAGCGTGTGGACGCGGTGCGTTACTCGCCCTTGGCCTTCGCGATGATCTCCTCGGCGACGTTCCGCGGAACCTCGGCGTAGGAGTCGAACTGCATCGAGTAGCTTGCGCGACCCGAGGTCTTGCTGCGGAGGTCGCCGACGTAGCCGAACATCTCCGACAGGGGCACGAGGCCCTTCACGATGCGGGCACCGTGACGCTCCTCCATGGCCTGGATCTGGCCACGGCGGGAGTTGATGTCGCCGATGACCTCGCCCATGTAGTCCTCGGGCGTGGTGACCTCGACGGCCATCATCGGCTCAAGGAGCACGGGGGAAGCCTTGCGCGCGGCCTCCTTGAAGGCCTGCGAACCGGCGATCTTGAACGCGAGCTCGGAGGAGTCGACCTCGTGGTAGCCACCGTCGAGAAGGATGACGCGGACGCCAGTCATCTCGTAGCCGGCCAGGATGCCGAACTGCATGGCCTCCTGCGCACCCGCGTCGACCGAAGGGATGTACTCCTTCGGGATGCGGCCACCGGTGACCTTGTTCACGAACTCGTACGACGCCTCGCCGCCCTCGATGGGCTCGATCGCGATCTGCACCTTGGCGAACTGACCGGTACCACCGGTCTGCTTCTTGTGGGTGTAGTCAAGTCGCTCGACGGCCTTGCGGATCGTCTCGCGGTACGCGACCTGCGGCTTGCCGACGTTCGCCTCGACCTTGAACTCGCGACGCATGCGGTCGACGAGGATGTCGAGGTGGAGCTCGCCCATGCCACCGATGATGGTCTGGCCGGTCTCCTCGTCCGAGTGAACCTGGAAGGAGGGGTCCTCCTCCGCGAGACGCTGGATGGCGACACCCAGCTTCTCCTGGTCACCCTTGGACTTGGGCTCGATCGCGACCTGGATGACCGGCGCCGGGAAGTCCATGGACTCCAGGATGACCGGGTTCTTCTCGTCGCACAGCGTCTCACCGGTGGTGGTCTGCTTCAGGCCCATGACGGCGACGATGTCGCCGGCGCCCACCGAGTCGATCTCCTCACGCTTGTTCGCGTGCATGCGGTAGATCTTGCCGATGCGCTCCTTCTTGCCCTTGACGGAGTTCAGCACCGCGGTGCCGGCCTCCAGGCGACCGGAGTAGATCCGGACGAAGGTGAGCTTGCCGAGGTGCGGGTCGCTCGCGATCTTGAACGCGAGGGCGGCCAGCGGCTCGTCGTCGGACGGCTTGCGCCGGACGACGACCTCGGCGTCCTTGACGTCCTGGCCCTCGATGGCCTCGACGTCCAGGGGCGACGGCAGGTAGCGGACGACAGCGTCGAGCAGGGGCTGGACGCCCTTGTTCTTGAACGCGGTGCCACAGAACACGGGGGTGACCGTGGTCTCGCCGCCCTTGCCGGAGGCGATGGTGATACGACGGATCGCCGCGTAGAGCTGCTCCTCGGTGGGCTCGACGCCCTCGAGGAAGAGCTCCATGAGCTCCTCGTCGTTCTCGGCGACGGCCTCGACGAGCTTGGCGCGGTACTCGTCGGCGAGCTCCTGCTTGTCGGCAGGGATGTCGACGACGTCGTACATCTCGCCCTTGGTCGCCTCGGCGGACCAGACGAGGGCCTTCATCTTGACGAGGTCGATGACGCCCTCGAAGTCGGCCTCGGCACCGATCGGGAGCTGCATCACGATCGGGGTGGCGCCGAGGCGGTCCACGATCATGCTGACGCAGCGGAAGAAGTCGGCACCCGTGCGGTCGAGCTTGTTGACGAAGCAGATGCGCGGAACGCCGTAGCGGTCCGCCTGACGCCAGACGGTCTCGGACTGGGGCTCGACGCCGGCCACGCCGTCGAACACGGTCACAGCACCGTCGAGCACGCGCAGGGAACGCTCCACCTCGACGGTGAAGTCGACGTGACCCGGCGTGTCGATGATGTTGATCGTGTGGTCGACGTTCTCGAGCGGCCAGTGGCAGGTGGTGGCAGCGGACGTGATCGTGATGCCACGCTCCTGCTCCTGCTCCATCCAGTCCATCGTGGCAGCGCCGTCGTGGACCTCACCGATCTTGTACGAAACGCCGGTGTAGAACAGGATCCGCTCGGTGGTGGTCGTCTTGCCCGCGTCGATGTGGGCCATGATGCCGATGTTGCGCACCTTGGCCAGGTCAAGCGAAGTGGTAGCCATAAGGCTTCAGTCTTCTCTCGGTCTCGATGGGGGTTGCGACTACCAGCGGTAGTGCGCGAAGGCCTTGTTGGACTCGGCCATCTTGTGCGTGTCCTCGCGCTTCTTGACCGAAGCACCCAGGCCGTTGGAGGCGTCCAGGAGCTCGTTCATGAGGCGCTCGGTCATGGTCTTCTCGCGGCGGGCGCGGGAGTAACCGACGAGCCAGCGCAGCGCGAGGGTGGAGGCACGACCGGGCTTGACCTCGATCGGCACCTGGTAGGTGGCGCCACCGACACGGCGGGACTTGACCTCGAGAGCCGGCTTGACGTTCTCGAGGGCGCGCTTCAGCGTGACGACCGGGTCAGCACCGGTCTTCTCGCGCAGGCCCTCCATGGCGCCGTAGACGATGCGCTCAGCGGTGGAGCGCTTGCCGTCGAGCAGGATCTTGTTGATCAGCGACGTGACAAGAGGAGAACCGTAGACCGGGTCGATGATGACCGGGCGCTTCGGGGCGGGGCCCTTACGAGGCATTCTTACTTCTCCTTCTTGGCGCCGTAGCGGCTGCGGGCCTGCTTGCGGTTCTTGACACCCTGGGTGTCGAGCGAACCGCGGATGATCTTGTAACGAACACCAGGCAGGTCCTTCACACGGCCGCCACGCACGAGCACGATCGAGTGCTCCTGCAGGTTGTGTCCCTCACCCGGGATGTAGGCCGTGACCTCGATGCCGCTGGTCAGACGCACACGCGCGACCTTACGGAGGGCCGAGTTCGGCTTCTTCGGGGTGGTCGTGAACACACGCGTGCAGACGCCACGGCGCTGGGGCGAACCCTCGAGAGCGGGCGTCTTGTTCTTCTCGACCTTGTCCTGCCGGCCCTTCCGGACCAGCTGCTGGATCGTAGGCACTACTTCTCCGGTTTCTGTGTGCCGTAAGTACTACTAACCTGGAACATTCGCCGACCCACGCGGTCGGGAGTGTCGGATCCGGTGGACCTTCCGCTGAGCGCGGAAAGGCGCGGATCACGGTGGCCGGTCTCGGACTCACCGTGCGGTTGTGGACACGCACAGGAGCCCAGGCACACCCCAGGCACAAGGCATGAGCGTACCTATCGCACGGACTGCGGTCAAAAGAAATGGAACCCGCCGACCCGGCCGCGAAGATCGTCCGGCCCTGCGGCCTCCGGACGCAACCCTTCCGCACCCCGCCCCGGCGGACCGGCCCGCCCGACCGGCGCGCGACCCGTGAGCCCCCCGACCACCCCCGCGCCACAAGCGACTTGAGGGGCGCGCGGCCGGGCGCCCCCGACGACGACCCCACCCCCTCGGGCGTCGCCCGGAGGCCGGCCGACCGCTCCCGCCGGCCGCCGGGCCGCGGAGGAGGGACGGGACGGGTGTCCGAACCCCGGGATCCGGATCCCGGGGTTCGGACGGCCGGAGCCGGGCCGACGCCGGTCCGGGAGACCGGATTCACAACCCCGGCCTCTGAACCCACCTCGGAACCGGCCGCGGACCGGGAGCCGGACGCCCGGGCCGGGTCAGTCGCGGGCCGTGCGGCGGGGTTCGGCGCGGGGTTCCTCGGCCTCGGGGGCGACGTCGGGTTCCAGGAACTGGCTGACGACCTTGACGAAGACGCCCATGCGCTCGTCGGGGACGCCCAGCCAGCGGGCGAAGTCCTCCATGGTGGGCTGCCAGTCGGTCGGCGGCAGCAGGTCCGCCGCCAGCGGCAGCTCCTCCGGCGTGACGCGGCCGGACCGGATGAGCATGTCCCGCACGGAGACCCCGAGCAGCGGGGCGATCCGGCGCATGGTCTCCAGGTCGGGCATGCTCTGGCGCTGGAGGAGGCGGGTCACCGCGGCCCGGTGCACGCCCGCCTCGTCGGCGATGCGGGACTTGCCGCCGCCCCGCGGACTGTCGATGTCGTAGCCGCGCGCTCTCATCAGACCTTCGACCCAGCCCGCGAACTCGTCGAGTCCTTGAGTGTTCATGCTCTACCGCTCCCTCATCCCCCACCCTCTCCGGGCCCCCACTCTAGCGTGCTTGCGCGCACGGAATTACGTGCTTTCGGGCACGCAATCGTGTCGAATCGGTGAAGACCCCTCCCGACCCATAGTTGCGCGCGAGCGCGCAACATGTAAGTCTGCCGATCGCCGCACTCGTCTGCCCCCTGAACCCCAGGGCCCTCACGGGCCCCTGCCGTCCCGGTGGCCCGGACCGTGGAGAGAAACGTCTTGTTCCAGCCCGACCCGACCCCCTGGCAGGCCGCCGCCGCGTGCGCCGGCCTCTCCCCGGCCGTCGTCTTCGCCCGCCGCGAGCGGCAGGCCGCCCCCGCCCTGCGCGCCTGCGCCGTCTGTCCCGTCGCCCGCGAGTGCGAGGCGGCCGTGGCCCCCGCCGAGAGCTGGTTCGACGGCGTCTGCGCGGGCCGCCTCTGGCGCAACGGCCGCCCGGTGAAGCCCCGCCCCCGCGACGGCGCCGGACGCCACGAGGGCGGCCCGGCCCCCCTCGACGCCCGGAACGGCCCCGCCCCCCTCGACGCCCGGATGGTCGCCGCCCAGCTCGCCGCCGTCCCCGCCGGCGGCCTCCCGGCCCGCGCCGGAGGCGACCGTGACTGAGCGCACCGGCGAGACCGCCGCCCCCGTCCTGCGGGACATCACCCTCTGGGCAGCCGCCCTCGTCCGCCACTTCCCCGAGCTGGCCGAGGAGCTGGCACCGGTACGCCGCTCCCCTGCGGGCGCCGGGCCGGCCGCGCCGCCGCCCGGCACCGCCGAACTGATCCGGCGGGAGCGGCGCGAGGCGCTGCTCCTGGAGCAGCGGCACGGGCTCGCCGTGCCCGGCCACGGCGCCGCCCCGATCCGGCTGCACGTCTCGGACTGCATCCGGGACGTCACCGACGGCGTGGTGGAGCTGGAGGAGGCCGTCCACGCGCGGCTCGGCCTGCCGCGCCCGCCGCGGGCTGGGGTGGTCGACCGGCTGCGCCGGGTCGTCGCCCTGCTCGACCCCGTCGCGGCCCACCCGGACCTCGCCCGGCACGTGCGGGACGAGGTGCGGCGGATGGCCCGCCGGTGCGCCCGCACCCTGGGCGAGGCGGAGACGGTCGTACGGGTGGCGGGCCGCTGCCCCTGGTGCGACTCGGTCTCGCTGCGCGCCTTCCCGGACCGCCGGGCGGTGCTGTGCGTGAACCCGGCCTGCGTGTGCGTCGACCCGGTCTGCGGCTGCCAGGACGACCCCGCCTACCGGCACCTGTGGCGGGAGGAGGAGTGGCGGGAGCTGGCGGACGCCTCCGGGGCGCGCACGGAGGAGATCGAGGCGGCGATGGACGACACGGCCGCGGCGGCCGGGACGAAGGAGACCTCATGCTGAGCACCCCCCACCTGCCCGCCCTGATCCCGGGCCCGCTCGCCGCCGAGGAGGCCGGGGTGGCCCCCGCGACCATCCGCAAGTGGGTGCAGCTGGGCCATCTGCGGGCCGTCGGCAAGGCGGGCCGGGCGCAGCTCTTCCGCCTGGAGGACGTCTTCGCGGCGGAGCGGGCGGCCCGCCGGCGGCCGCGTACCGCCTGACCTCCCGTACGAAGCGGCGCCCCCGTGTCCTGACGGACGCGGGGGCGCTTTCTCATGCCCGCTTCAGGAAGTCGTGCAGGGAGCGGGTCAGTTCCTCGGTGAAGCGGGCGCGGACCGGCTCGTCGACGCGGTCGAGGGAGAGGTACGGGTTGAGGTCCTCCAGCTCGACGAGGAGGAGCTCCCCATCGGGGGCCCGACAGGCGTCGACGCGCTGGATGCCGTGGCGCAGCGTGTTCCAGTCGACGAAGCCGCGCGCGAAGTCCAGGTCGGCCGCGGTGGGTTCGTACGGCACCAGTTCCCAGCGGCGCTCGGGGTCGGGGGCGTACAGCGCGTACTGGAAGCGGTCGTCGACGAAGTAGAAGGAGAGCTCGTACCGGAAGTCGATCCTGGGCTGGACGAGCAGTTCCCCGTCCCCGTACGGGAGTGCGGCGAGCTCGGCGTACGGGAGGAAGCGCAGTCCTATGGAGTCGGCGCCGGCCTTGGGCTTGACCGCGTAGGCGGCGGCCTCGGGGAGCCGGTGCAGGTCCTCGGGGCGGTCGACGGTGGGGATGACGGGGCGGCCCTCGGCGGTGAGGTCGAGGAGGTACTGCTTGCCGGCCATGTCGCCGCGGCCGTGGAGCGGGTTGTAGACGCGGGTGCCGAGGGCCGCGGCGCGCTCGCGGAAGCGGTCGTACGCCTCCTGGAAGTGGAGGACCGGGCCGCTGTTGCGGACGACGACGGCGTCGAAGGCGTCCATCAGGGCGGCGGCGTCGCGGGGGTGGCAGAGGGCGAGGTCGAAGGAGGCGCGGAGCCGGGCGGTGAGGTCGATGTCCTCGTCGCAGTAGCGCCGTCCGCGGGCCGGGTAGGCGAGGTCGGTGACGTAGAGCAGGCGGGGGCGGTCGGCGGACACGGGCGGCTCCTCGGGAGGGGACGGAACGGGGGACGGAGAGGGAGCGGGGCGGGGAGGGGGCAGAACAGGGGCGGGGGGGGCAGAACAGGGGCGGGGAAGGGGCGGAAAGGGGGCGGAGAGCGGTCGGGGCGCGGCTGGAAGCGGGTCGGGGAGGGCCAACCTATCGGCGAGTGCCGCTCGCACGGAAGGCATCGCCGCAGGTCAGGGCCACTTCTCCGGGATTCCGGTCGCTTCGGCCCCCGAACTAGTTGCGTGCGCGCACGCTCTCTGTCACAGTTGGCGCAGCGGCGGAGCTGCGCCCGCAGGACGGGCGGCGGCTCCGCCGTCCGTCGTCCGGGCGCGTTCCCGCGCCCCGCCCCCTCCCCCGCGGGAACCCCGGGCGGCGGCCCCCTCTCCACCGCCCCTCCCTCCCGAGGAGAAACCGTCATGACCACTCCCCCGAGTGCGTTCCCGGACGTCGAGAAGCTGGTCGTCGACGTCCTCAAGGCCGACCCGGCGCTGGCCGGGGCGGTGATCGCCGTCCAGGCGCCCGCCGGCTTCGACGGCACCCAGGCCGCCGTCCTGGTCAACCGCCGCGGCGGCGCCTGGATCGGCGACCTGCACGTCGACATGCCGCTGATCGAGTTCGAGGTCTACGGCCCCACCAAGGAGGCCGCCCACGTCCTCGCCAACGGCGCCCGGCGCGCGCTGCTCGCCACCCTCGGCAAGCAGATCGGCACCAACGTCGTCCACGACGTGGAGGAGCAGGACGGGCCGCGCTGGCTGCCCGACTACCTCTACCGGGGCGCCCACCGCTACCTCTGCGTGCTGCGCCTCTCCCTGAGCGTCTTCTGACGCCCCGCCGGATCACCCGGCCCACCGACGAGGCCCCGCCGACCGGCGGGGCCTTTGCCGTACCCGGGCTCCCTTCCCTCCGCCCGGGCGCGGCGCCCTCACCCATCACAAGGAGAAACCCACCATGGCAGGAAACAACTCGGCCGAGATCCGCGTCGCCGGCTCCGGCAAGCTCTTCGTCGCCACGGCCGGCGCCACCGCCCCGTCCTTCGGCTCCGACCCGGCCACCGACTGGGCCGCGGCGACCTGGACGAACCTCGGCTACACCACCGGTGACGGCGTCACCTTCTCCAAGAAGGACAAGCTGGAGCCGATCGACACCTGGCAGTCGGTGTCGCCGGTGCACTTCATCTACTCCAGCCGTGACCTGTCGCTGAAGTTCTCGCTGCTCCAGTTCAACGAGGACACGCTGCCGTTCTTCATGGGCGGCGGCAAGGTCGAGGCGGAGCCGGCCGCGTCGACCGACACGTACAAGTACGAGATCGCCGAGCGCCCGTACGCGGACGCCCGCGCCCTCGGCCTGGAGTTCACCGACGTCAAGGTCGGCGGCACCGCGGTCACGTACCGCTTCATCATCCCGCGCGGCCAGGTCACCGCCTCCGACGACATCAAGCTGGCCCGCAAGGCGGCGTCCACCCTGGGCGTCACCTTCACGGCCATGTCGAACGGCGACGGCAAGCCGCTGGCCACCTTCCTGATGAAGGACAACCAGTACGGCGCCTCGGCCTGATCCCCCCGGGGCGGGACGGCGGCGCCCCCGCCGTCCGGCCCCGGGCCCTCCCCTCCCCTTCGTACGGATCCGATCAAGGAGTACGCATCACCATGGCCCGTTTCGACGTCAACGCCGCCCGCGCCCAGCGCCAGGAGGGCCGCAGCCGCTCCTGGACCTTCGAGCTGGACGGCGACACCTTCACCCTCCCCACGGAGCTCTCCCGCACGACCGCGAAGGGCCTGCGCAAGCTCGACGACAACGACGTGGACGGCCTGCTCGCGCTCCTCATGGGCGCGGAGCAGTTCGCCCGCTTCGAGGAGCACGACGTCACCATGCAGGACATCGCCGCCATCCTGGAGGCGTACGGCCAGGAGACCGGGCTCGGCCTGGGGGAAGACTGAGCCTCGTCGAGTTCGTCGACGAACACGCCGAGGCCCTTGAGGCGGACCTGATCCGCTACTACGGGACCGACATCCTCGACTGGCACCGGGGCGAGCTGTCCAGCCGGCGGCTGCTGGTCCTGGTCAAGCACCTGCCGCGGGAGAGCGCCCTCCAGCGCCAGATCCACGGCGAGGCCGCCGAGTGGTCGGTCACCGACCACCTGCTGGCGGCGGTGGTGGACCATCTGGCCGTCTCCAACTGGATGTTCACCTGCGTCAACAGCGGTGAGGACAGCGATCCGCCGGAGTTCCCGCAGGCGGTGCCGCGGCCGGGATCCAAGGAGGACGAGCACGGGGACGAGGACGGGGAGGGCACCGTGACCGGGACGGTGGGCGGGGCGCCCGCTCCCCCGGCCGGCACGCCGGCCCACGCCGTCTCCCCCGGCGAGCTCGCCCGCTTCTTCGGCTGAGCGCCGGCCGCCCGTCCCGTCGGTTCCGCCCTCCCCGAGTCCGTTCCCGTCAGGGGGCGGACTCCGGAGGTGCTTCCTGGGTGCGCTCGGCGGCAAGTTCCTCCTCCAGCGCCTTGGCGCGCTCGGAGAGGCGGCGGGTCCTGCGGGGCTCGGGGTCCCGGCGTTCGCCGGTGCCGCCGCCCTGCTGGACGGGGACGTGGGAGAGCGGCGGGACGATCGGGCGGCCGCCCTTGCCCCGTACGACCTTGCGGACGGGCTGCGCGTTGCGCCGGGCGCGGCTCTCCTGGGCCGTGACCAGGGCGTCGGGCGCCGTCGCGTCGGGCGCGGGCTCCTTGCCGTGCTCGGGCTCGGGCTCGTCCCCGTACCCGCTGTCGGGCTCCGGCTCCGGCACCGGGCCCCGCTCGAACAGCTCGCGCTCCCGGCGCACCCGCTCCTCGGCCTCGACGACGGCGGCGGGCGGTTCGAGGAGCCGGGCGAAGGGCAGCGCGATGACCCGGGCGCCGTCCTGCGGCCCGGCGTCCCTGCGGCGCTGCTGCCGTCCGACGCCCCGGCCGTCGCCCTGCCCCTGGGCGTAGGCGTCGGCGACGCGGCGCTCGTACTCCCGCCGGATGCGCGGGAGTTCGTCGGAGACGGCTTCGGCCCAGCCGGAGGTGAAGGCGGTGGTCTCCCGGCGGTCGATCTCGGACCGGGGGATCACGACGAGCTCCTCGGGAGCGTACCCGAGGGCGTGGACGAGTTCGGAGAGCCGTGCGAAGAGGTGCGGGAGATCGGGATGGGAGGCGAGCCAGTCGACCATGCGGTCCCGCCGGTCGGCATCCGGGTCCGTGTCCATGTGTCAGTGCTGCCTTCCAGCCCCCTGGGGTCCCCGCGCGCCCCTCGCGCCCCGTGCCGTCCCGGAGTGGTCGGCCGGGAGAGCGCCCTCCAGGTTACCCGGTCGAACTTTTCCTTCGATCACCGCCAACTCGTTCGAGAACCTGACGAGAAGACACGCCGTCAGCCCCATCTCGCTCGACAAACCTCGAACAGATGTTCCACACTCTGTTCGCACAGTAGTTCGATAACGTGGTGCCCCCGCTCTCCACACGCACGCGGCGCCGCCACGCACGCACGGGCAAGCAAAGGAAGGCAGGCGTCCATGACTCAGCCGGGCGAGGCAGCGCGACCGCACATCCCTCTCCAGGACCGCCTTCGCCAGCTCCTCGACGGACCCGCCGCCCTCGACAAGAGAGCCCTGCTCGGCACCCTCTACGCCGAGGTCTCCCGCCGCGAGACCCTCGCGTACGCCGCCGGCTGGAACGACGCCCTCGCGACGGTGCCGCGCGGCCCCCGCCGGGACACCGACGCCTAGCCGCGGCGCACAGCCCCTGCGAACGAGCCCCTGCCGGGACCCGGCGGGGGCTTTTCGGCGCTTGGCCCGCACGGGCCGGAAGCGGAGCGAACCATGAACAAGGAACAGGAGATCCTCGACAGGATCTCCGAACTGAAGGCCGCGCTGATCGAGGGCCGGGCCGACCCCGACGGCAAGGACAAGCCCGAGCTGCCCTCCCTGCTCAAGCACCACCTCATCAACGTGTCCCCCAAGGTCGCCACTCAGGAGTTCATCGAGAAGCACTTCAAGGAGGCCCTCGACCAGCTCAAGGCGGCCCACGAGGAGGTCGTCAAGAGCCCCTGGCAGGAGATCATGGAGCTCCTGGGCTTCGACAAGATCTACAAGGGCATCGAGGAGATCTTCAAGAACGGCCTGGTCGCGGCCCTGCCCGCGCTGGCCCTCGGTCTGACCCAGGCCCTGCTGCCCCTCATCGCCATCGTGGTCGCGGCGGCCGCCCTCGCGGGGTCCCGCGCGCTGATGAAGTGGATGCTGAACGGCGACGTCATCACCATGCGGGGGCCCAACGGCCCCTTCTCGCGCGAGAACGCCGCCGTCGTCGACCAGCGCGAGCGCCGGATCGCCAACGGCGGCACCAGCATCGCCGACCTCGTGAGCGACCCGGCCAACGCCCAGCAGGCCGAGACGCTGGCCAGGGCGCTCGAGAAGCTGAACCCGCAGGTGGAGAGGTTCGAGGCGAAGGCCCCCTCGTTCCTGAACTCCTTCAAGAGGCTGCCGAACCAGAACAAGGCCGACAAGGCCGTGACCGTCCTCGACACCTTGGGCGGGGCCATCAAGAAGGTCAACGCCGTGAAGCTGCGGAAGATCGCCGAGGGCCTGGAGAAGCTCAACGACGAGTTGGGCAGGTTCCAGCCCACCAAGCTGCCCACGGACACCCAGCTCGGAAACACGGCCCAGGCGATGAACAACCTCGCCAACGAGACCGGAACCCTCCGTGACAAGTTCCGCGACCTCCGGACCGTCATCGGCAGCCTCGACGACGTGATCGCCGGCGCCGGCGCCCGCTGACCCCCACCCATCCCCGAAAGGAGGTACATCCATGTCCCTCGTCAGAAACCTCAAGAACGCGTCGACCGCCCTCGGCAGCTTCAAGACCCAGGCGTCCAACGCCGGCACCTCGGTCAAGAAGGTCGGCGACGCCGGCCGGTCCGCGTCCGGTCAGCTCAGGACGCTGCGTACGAACGCCCAGGGCGCCGGCACCCAGCTGAAGAACCTCAAGACCGCGTCCGACCAGGCCGAGCGGGCCATGAAGAAGGCCGGCACCACCGCCCAGTCCGCCGGCGGCAAGCTCGGCAAGTACGAATCCGGCGCCGGCAAGGCCGCCAAGGGCCAGGACAAGCTCAACAAGTCCATGAAGGGCAACTTCCTGGTCCGCCTGCTCGAACTCTTCATGCCGCTCATCGAGGCCGTCGTCGACATGGCGCTGCGCTCGAAGACGATGCAGACGGTCCTGAAGAAGGCGTTCAGCGCCGTCAAGAGCGTCATCAGCTCCGTCATGAAGGCCATCGGGCCGATCATGAAGAAGGCCGGCTCGCTCATCAAGACGGTCTGGAACGGCATCAAGAAGGCCATCTCCACCGTCGTCAAGGCGGTCGCCACCGTCATCAAGACCTACGTGAAGATCTGGAAGACGGTCATCACCACGGTCATGAAGGCGATCAAGACCGTCATCAGCACCGTCTGGAACGGCATCAAGCGCGTCATCACCCCGGTGGTGAACTGGATCAAGAGCGCGATCCCCAAGGCGTTCAGCGCCGTCAAGGACAAGATGTCGTCCATCTGGAACGGCCTCAAGGGCATCGCGTCCCGCGCCTTCGACGGCATCAAGAGCGGCGTGAAGGGCCCGATCAACGCCGTCATCGGCCTGATCAACTCCATGATCCGCGCCATCAACCGGGTCAAGGTCTCCGTCCCCGGCTGGGTCCCCGTCGTCGGCGGCAAGACCTTCGGCGTCAACATCCCCACCATCCCGATGCTCGCCACCGGCGGTGTCGTGATGCCCCGCACCGGCGGCGTCCCCGCCATCCTCGCCGAAGCCGGCGAGGCCGAGGCCGTCCTGCCGCTCTCCAAGCTCGACCGGCTCCTCGCCCTCACCGCCCGCCGCGCCCGCCAGGCCCAGGGCCAGGCCGTCACCGCCGGCGCCGGACTGCACATCGAGCACTACCACGCGGCCCGCGGCAGCGACCCGCACGCCACCGCCGACGCCCTCATGTACCTGGTGAAGGCGCGTGGAGCCCGCGCATGAGCGCCGCCCTCGCCGCGCCCCGCGTCGTGATGCCCTCCTTCCGGGCGGTCATCGGCCCGATGGGCGGCCTCCGGCAGGGTGCCGTCGGGGCGACCGGGGCGGTGCGGAACCTCCGGCAGAACGTCCAGCGGGCGTCCGCCGGCGTCGCCGCCCTCGTCACCGCCGCCCGTGACGCCGGCACCGCCACCCGCACCCTCGGCCAGAACTCCGCCGGCACCGGCACCGCCCTCGACAGGCTCCGCCGCTCCCCCGCCGCCACCCGCGTCCAGCGGATCGCCACCGCCGCCGGCAAGGCCCGCACCGCCGCCGGACGGATCGGCACCGGCGCCGGCGCGGTCCTCGGACTCCTGCTGCCGCTGCTGCCCGTCGCCGACGTCATCACCGGCCTGATGGGCACCTTCGGCACCGTCATGACCGTCGCCTCGATCGCCATGACGGGCGTCAACGTCGCCATGCGGGCCAACCCGCTCGGCTTCCTCGTCGGCCTGATCGTGCCCGTCGCCGCCTACCTCATCGAACTCGCCGTCCACTCCGAGACCGGACAGCGGATCATCCGCCAGGTCCTCCAGCAGGCCCTCAAGGCCGTCCAGGGCGTCTGGAACTTCCTCAGCCCCTTCATGAAGGCGCTCGGCAAGGCCATCGGGACCTACGCCAAGGCGTACCTGACCGTCTTCAGGACCGCCCTCAAGATCGTGGGCGCGGCCGTCGGCGGGATCTCCCGGATCGGCTCCGCCGTCCGGGCGGCCAGCAACGCCCTCGGCGGCATCGCCTCCCGCACCCTCGGCGGCATCAAGAGCGCCGTCCAGCCCGTCGTCCGCTGGATCACCGAGAAGGTCCCCGGCTTCTTCCGCACCGCCAAGGACGCCGTCGCCAAGGCCCTCAAGGGCATCGGCGACCTGGTCAAGGGCGGCCTCAGCGCCGTCCTCGGCGTGGTCAAGGGCCCCATCAACGGCCTGATCGCCTTCGCCAACTGGATCATCGACGGCCTCAACAAGCTCAGCTTCAAGATCCCGCTCACCGGCAAGAAGTTCGGCGTCTCGCTCGACAAGATCCCGATGCTCGCCGAGGGCGGCATCGTCGCGCCCCCCGAGGCCGGCGAGTACCGCATCGACGCCCTGAACGAGCTGGAGCACCGGCGCGTCCCGGCGCTCACCGAGCCGCCCCCGCGCCCGCACCGCGTCCGGGAGTTCCGCGAGGAACCCGGCGCCGGCCCCGTGGGCGTGGCCGAGGACCTGTACTTCCTCCTCGCCGCCCACACCGGCACCGGCGCCGAGCAGCCGGTCCTGACCTGACGACCCCGCCCACCCCGAAGTGAGGTGACGGCCCCATGGCCGAGACCACGACCCCGTACGCCGGAAACAACCACACCGCCGACCTCGCGCCCGGCTCGCTCATCACCCAGGACGGGCAGATGCAGTGGGCCGGGCTCCTCATCGGCCCCGGCACCCCCTTCGCCGTCGACAAGTCCGGCCTGACCGGCTGGGAGGACCTGCCCGAGTACGACTCCGCCGACGCCGACCGCCCGACCTCCCACGGCGCCTGGCCCGGCTCCCGCTACGCCAAGCCCCGCAAGACCGGCGGCACCATCGTGCTGATGCCCGAGCACGGCTCGGCCGCCGGAGCCGTCCGGGCGCTGCGCCAGGCGCTCGGCCTGCTGGAGGAGGAGCGCTGGCTCGCCGTCCGGCTGCACGGCGAGACCCTCGCCGTGCGCGCCCGGATCGCCCAGCGGGTCGTCCCCGCCGACCAGGGCTTCGCCACCCAGGGCAGCTCCCGCATGTCCGTCCAGTGGCTCGCCGCCGACCCGCGGCGGTACGTGGTCAACGAGCAGCTCGCCACGACCACTCCGCCGCAGCCCGAGGCGGGCATCACCTGGCCGCTGACCTGGCCGCTCGACTGGGGCGAGGCCAAGTCCACCGGGGACGCCGTCGTCGAGAACACCGGCTCCGCCCCCGCCCACCCGGTGATCGTCTTCCGCGGGCCCTGCTCGATGCCGAGCGTCACCGAGCGGGTCAGCCGGCGCCGGCTGCGCTACGCCATCGACCTGGCCGCCGGCGACGAGCTCACCGTCGACACCCGCGCGGGCACCGTGATGCTCAACAACTCCGCCTCCCGGCTGCACACGGCGATGGCCGACTCCACCCCGGAGGAGCTGTTCGTCCTGGAGCCCGGCCGCAGCGACCTGTCCTTCCGGCCCGAGGAGGGCACCGAGCAGGCCCTCATGACCGTCCGCTGGCGCAGCGCCGAGTGGTGACCGGGCGGCGCGCGCCCGCGCGCCGCCCGATGCCCCCGTACGCCCCCGAGCCGCCCGGCACCCAGCCGCCGGGCAGCTCCCGCGTGCCGCCCTCCCGCGGCCGTACCTCTCCGCCCCTCCCCTACCCCGAGGTGATCCCATGACCGTACGAGCCGCCTGGCTCCAGTCCTCCGGGCAGACCCGCGAGGACACCCGACTCGCCCTCGCAGCCCTCCTCACCCCCAGCGGCCAGAGCGCCGCGGAGACCCCGCTCCGCTCCCGGGCCGGCGTCCTGCCCGGCGGTCTCGTCCTCACCGGCAGCGCCCCCATGCAGGCCACCGTCGGCACCGGCCGCGCGATCGTCCAGGGCAAGGACACCGCCCAGGGGGCGTACCTCGTCGCGGTCACCGCGCCGGAGATCCTGACCATCGAGGACGGCGACCCGCAGTACGACCGGATCGACCTGATCGAGCTGGCCGTCGTCGACGACGCCTACGACCGCACCGGCACCACCGAGGCCGTCGTCCGCCTGGTCAAGGGCCGGGCGGACGCCGCCCCGGTCGCCCCCACGAGCCCCGCGGGCAGCACGCTCCCGCTGTACACGGTCAAGGTCCCCAAGGGCACCTCGGCCGGCACCGGCGGCATCGCCTGGGACAAGGGCGCCGTCACCGCCCAGCACTGGCCGGTGGTCGCGCTCGGCGGGATCATGCCGGCCAGCGGCTACAAGGGCGCCTACCCGGGCCAGTACCGGGACACCTCCGGGCTGCTCCAGCGCTGGGACGGCACCACCTGGGTCTCGTACCCGAAGGCGATCGGCGGGATCGCGCCGGTCGGCACCGCCGACGGCGCCTACGCCGGACAGTTCCGGGACACCGGCACCGGCCTCCAGCGCTGGGACGGCACCGCCTGGCAGTACGTCGAGGGCGCCTCCACCGTGCTGTTCGGGGCGACCCAGTGGTCGACCGCCCAGCAGCAGACGCTCGCCGCCAACACCTGGACCCCGATCAGCCTGCCCACCGTCGAGGTCGACGACGCCAAGGCCTGGAACGGCCTCACCTACACCGTCCCGCGCACCGGCTGGTGGCGGCTCAACGGCCACGTCACCTACGCCAACGACAGCCAGACCGGCATGCGCGGCGGCCGGATCACCATCAACGGCGGCAACCACCCCCGGGTGACCTGGCTCGGCCCCGCGGGCAACGGCGCCGTCTGCGTCGGCGGCAGCGCGCTCATCCGGCTGGTCACGGGCGACATGCTCCAGCTCTCCGGCTACCACACCCACACCGCCCCCGTCCGCACGCTCGGCGGCTCCGGCTACGGCTGCACGCTCGCGGCCCAGTGGATCCGTTCCTGACCCCCACCGCCACCGCCCCGACCCCCGACAGGAGAACCCCGTGAACCTGCGCAGCAGCTGGACCGTCGAGACCGGCCAGACCCGCGAGGACACCCGCCTCACCCAGACCGGCGTCACCACCCTCGCCAACCCCGTCCAGGTCCGCTCCGGCGTCCTGCCCGGCTCCTACGACGGCCAGTACCGGCTCGCCGCCTTCTAGACCTTCGGCTCCGCCCCGATGACCGCCACCGTCTCCGAGGGCCGGGCCGTCATCCAGGGCGAGATCTCCCAGGGCGCCTACCCGGTGACCCTGCCGGCCTCCGAGACCCTCACCTTCGCGCCCGGCAACGCCCAGTACGGCCGCATCGACCTGATCGTCCTGCGGATCTACGACGGCCTGTACGACGACAACCAGCGGTACGAGGCCAAGCTGGAGATCCTCCAGGGCGCCCCCGATCCCACCCCGCAGGTCCCGCAGGTCCCGGACCGCTGCCTCCCGCTGTACGAGGTCCTCGTCCCGGCCGGCGCCAGCGCGGGCAACGGCGGCATCCCGTGGGACACCTCCCTCAAGGACCTGCGCACCCCGGTCGTCTCCCTCGGCGGCATCCTCCCGGTCGAGGGCCCGGTCCAGCCGGGCGCCTACCCAGGCCAGTACCAGGACGCCGGCGGGGCGCTCCAGCGCTGGGACGGCGGGGCCTGGGTGCCGTACTCCTCGGCGACCGGCGGCATCGTCCCGGCCTCCGCCGCGAGCACCACCGCCAGCTACACCGGCCAGTACCGGGACACCCCCGGAGGCGTCCTCCAGCGGTGGAACGGCACGGCCTGGCGGCCCGCCTTCCCGGGCCCGTACTTCAGCGGCTCCATCGACGACGGGTACACCACCTCGACGACGTTCACGCCGACGCTCACCGACTCGACCGCCGCGGTCGCCGTCACCTTCACAGGCCCGCCCTCCGGCGCGATCCTCATCAACTACGGCGCGCGGATGTGGTGCTCGTCCGCCACCCACGCCGTCAGCATGGGCCTGCGGCTCACCAACCTCGACGGCGGCGCCGGCATCACCGAGAGCGACACCTTCACCGTCGTCCACACCGGGACCGCGCCGGCCTCGGCCGCCTCCTTCACCCGGTTCTTCGGCCTCATCCCGGGCGCCAACTACAAGCTCGCCGCCCTGTACAAGGTCGCCGCCAACACCACCCAGGTGAAGGGCTACTTCAACACCAGCTTCATCGCGGTCCACCCCCAGAACTGACCGGCCCCGCACCCGAGAGGAGCACCCCATGCCCATCCGCCCCGGCTGGCTGACCCCCACAGGCCAGACCCGCCAGACGACCCGGACGACCGCCCTCGGAGCCGGCACCCCGGCCGGCCCCTTCACCTCCCGGTCCGGCATCCTGCCGGGCTCGGCCGACGGCACCTACCGGGTCAGCGGCCTGTCGATGACGGGCAGCGGCCCGATGGCCGCCACGGTCCACGCCGGCCGGGCGATCGTCCAGGGCCGGCCCGAGCAGGGCGCGTACCCCGTCGCCCTCGACGGCGACACCGTCCTCGCCTTCGGCGACGGCGACCCGCTCAACCCGCGGATCGACCTCGTCGTCCTGCGCGTGTACGACGACGAGTTCGACAACCTCACCCGGTACGAGGCCGTCCTGGAGGTCCTCGTCGGCAAGCCCGACGCCGCGCCCGTCGCCCCGCTCGTCCCGGCCGCCTCGCTGCCGCTGTTCACCGTCCGGGTGAAGGCCGGCGCCTCGGCCGGCACCGGCGGCATCGACTGGACCAAGGACCTGACCGACCTGCGCGCCACGATCGCCTCCGTCGGCGGCATCCTGCCCGTCTACAACAACGCCGGCGTGCCGGGCTCCTACCCGGGCCAGTACCAGGACAACGACGTCGCGCACCACCTCCAGCGGTGGAGCGGCACCGGCTGGGTCGCCTACCCGAAGGAGATCGGCGGCGTCGCCCCCCAGGGCGCGCTCTCCGTCGGCGGCTACACCGGCCAGTACCGCGAGAACAACGGCGTCCTCCAGCGGTGGAACGGCACCGGCTGGGCCACCTACCACCCGCCGGTGGAGACCGAGACCACCACGACCGGGGCGGTCGCCCTCGCCAACTGGGCCGTCGTCTCCTACGACGCCCGGCGCACCCGCGGCGGGCTGTGCTCCATGGCGGTCGTCCTCAACCGGACCGGCCCCCAGGTCGACGCCAACAGCGCCGGCAACATCAACGACGAACCCCTGTGCACCCTGCCCGCCGGCTGGCGCACCGCCGTCTCCATGGACGCGGTGGCCTCCGACGGCTACGCCGACGGCTCCGCGTGGCTCTCCTCCAACGGCCAGGTCACCCTGCGCACCTGGGTCTCGAACGGCGCCCTCGTCAACGGCCGCAACGTCCGCGTCAGCGCCACCTACATCCTCCCGTGAGGCCAGCATGAGTCTCGACACGCCCTACCGGGCCATCTTCTGCGACCTGGTGACCGACCAGACCCTCGACATCCTGCCGCTGCGGGACGTCTCCTTCGAGGACTACATCGGGCGGGCCGGCTCGCTCTCCGGCACCGTGCCCGTCCCCGACCGGGCCATGGCCGAACGCGCCCACAAGATCAAGCCCGGCCGGACCACCGTCTACCTGGAGCGCGGCGGCTTCCTGTGGTGGGGCGGCATCGTCTGGACGACCAACCTCCAGGGCAGCGACCGCGGCGTGGTGACCCTCGGCATCCAGGCCGCCACCTTCGACTCGTACGCCTCCCGGCGGCGCATCCGCACCGACGCGCTCCGGTTCACCCAGGTCGAGCAGTTCCAGATCGTCCGCCGCATCTGGCAGGAGCTCGGCGCCGGCCTCGGGGCCAGCACCATCGAACCGGGCGACGACGTGCCCTCCGAGCCGGTGCCGCGGACCGCGTCCTGGCGGCTCGGCGACGAGACCGTCTACCAGGAGGCGCTCGACCAGCTCGGCGCCTACACGGACGGCGTCGAGTACCAGGTCCTCGTCTACCGCGACCCGTCCGACGGCCGGCGCGTGCGCCGGCTGCGGCTCGGCTCGCCCCGGATCCGCACCGGCGCCACGGACATGGTCTTCGACCGCCCCGGCACGATCCTCAGCTACTCCCTCCCGGACGACGCCACCCGCGGCGGCACCACCTCGCTCGCCCGCGGCGCCACCGTCAACGCCAACGCCGCCGCCGAGTCCCGGCCGACGCTGTCGTCCGAGATCCCCTCGGAGGGCCTGCCCGACCGCTGGCCGCAGCTGGACCTGTCCACGGACTACAACGACATCAGCGACAAGAACACGCTCGACGCGCTGGCCACGGCCGTCCTGAAGGAGGCCCAGGGCTCGGTGCTGATCCCCGAGATCACCATCCGGCTCTCCGAGGTCGTCCCCTCGGCGCTCCTCGGCCGCACCGCCCGCCTCCGGATCACCGACGAGTGGCACCCGACGGGCCTCGACGCCCGCTACCGGATCGTCGGCGTGAAGGTCAGGCCGGCCGAGCGGGGCCGCCCCGACACCGCCGAACTCGCCCTGGAGGCCCCCTGATGGCACTGCTGCCCGAGGACATCATCGACCGGCTGATCCAGATGGAGCGCCGGATCAACGCCCTGTCCACGGCGGTGAACACCCGCCCGCCGCTCACCGAGATCACCAACGGCTCGCTCGCCCTGAAGCGACAGCCCGCACCGGAGGACCCGTCCACCCTCGTCGCCCAGCTCTCCACCAGCGGCCCGGGCGGCAACAAGCCCGTGCTGCGGGTCAACGACGCCTACGGCCACGAGGTCCTCTCCGACGACATCCTCTCCGGCGGACTCGCCCGGCCCTGGCTGCCGATGCTGCCGCCGCAGGACCTGGCCTCGGCGAACTGGCCGGCCACCACCTCCACCGCGTGGACGACCATCGCCCAGTCGCAGAACCCGCTCTGGCAGCCCAAGATGCGGCTGCGGATGCTCACCCGCTTCTCCTCGGGGACCAGCGGGCAGGTCCGGGTGATGGTCGGCGGCGTCCAGTTCGGCTCCACCGTGACCGCCGGCCTCGTCTTCGACCACACCGACGTCGTCACCACCAACATGCAGGCCGACTTCGGCAAGGACCTCACCGTGGAGATCCAGGCCATCGTCACCAGCACCACCGGCACCGTCTACGCGAAGCCGGTGCTGATGTACGGCCGCCAGACCTGACCGGCCCGTCTTCCGAAGACCGAGAGGAGCACCCCATGACCCCCGACCCCACCCAGCCCTGGGGCGTCGAGATCGACTACGCGGGCCGCGGCACCGTCGTCGAGAACGGCCACACCGTCGGCCTGCGCCTGTACGACAACACCCTCGGCGGCCCGCTGGAGCCCGACCCGATGACCGGCGAGTACCCGGCCGTGTACGTCACCGCGCAGGTCGCCGAGAGCGGTGAGGGCGGCGCCCAGCTCCGCGGCTCCGGCCTCGCGCTGGTCCAGCCCGTGAACGGCAGCCCCGCGGTGCCCGACCCGGCGGTCGTCGTCCGCGCGGTCGCCGCCGCGCTCGCCGACTTCGAGACCCGCCGGGCCGCCTTCGCCGCGCTCTGCGCCGCCTGGGCCCCGGCCCCTCCGGAGCCCGAGCCGGAGCCGGAGCCGGAGCCGGAGCCGGACCCCGAGCCGGAGCCCGCCCCGTAAACGCCCCACCGCATCCCGCCCCACCCGCCCCGCGCCGCCGACGGCCGGGGTTTTCGCACGTCAGGAGGACAAAAGTTGGCCACTCCCCTGTCCGCGGACCGGCTCCTCGCCGCGCTCCGCGCCGAAGGCGTCACCGTCGTCGAACACCCCGGCTGGCGCACCCACGACCGCAACCGTGCCGGCGCCTGGGGCCCCGTCGCCGGCGTCATGATCCACCACACCGTGTCCACCGGCACCGCGTCCTCCGTCGCGCTCTGCTCCGACGGCTACGCCGGTCTCCCCGGCCCGCTCTGCCACGGCGTGATCGCCAAGGACGGCACCGTCCACCTGGTCTCGGCCGGCCGCGCCAACCACGCCGGCGGCGGCGACCCGTCCGTCCTGCGGGCCGTCGTCACCGAGGCGTACGGCGACCGGCCCCCGGTCCCGCGCGAGCACCAGGGCAGCTCCGGCGCCGTCGACGGCAACTCCCGCTTCTACGGCTTCGAGTGCGTCAACCTCGGCAACGGCACCGACCCCTGGCCGGCCGCCCAGCTCGACGCGATCGAACGGGTCTCCGCCGCCCTCTGCCGGGCCCACGGCTGGGGCGCGAAGTCCGTCATCGGCCACCTGGAGTGGTCCGACTGGAAGAGCGACCCCAAGGGCTTCGGCATGCCCGGGATGCGCGACCGGGTGCAGAAGCGCCTAGGCGCCGCCCCGGCCCCGAAGCCCACCGCCCCTGCCCCCGCCGCCCCCCGCCACCAGCCCTTCCCCGGCGCCGCCTTCTTCCGGAGCAACCCCAGCTCCCCGGTGGTCACCGCGATGGGCCGCCGGCTGATGGCCGAGGGCTGCGGGCGCTACCAGGTCGGCCCCGGCCCCCGCTGGTCCGAGGCGGACCGCAGGTCGTACGAGGCGTGGCAGCGCAAGCTCGGCTTCCGCGGCTCCGACGCCGACGGCTGGCCCGGCGCCGCCTCCTGGAACGCGCTGAAGGTCCCGTACACGAAGTAGCCCCCCGTGAGGAGAACCCCCATGTCCGAAGCCGCGAAGCGCACGGCCCGCACCGTGCTGCAGACCGCCGTCGGCCTCGCCGTCGTCCTGCCCGCCCTCGTCGACGTCTCCGGCCTCCCCGCCACCCTGCCCTGGGTCGCCGGCGCGCTGGCCGCCGCGGGCGCCCTCACCCGGGTGATGGCGGTGCCCGCCGTCCAGCTCCTGCTGCCCTCGTGGCTGCGCACCGGACCGGGGGCCGCCGATGACCGAGGCTGATCCGAACGACCCCGTCGCGGTGGCACTCGAACTGGAGCGGCTCCGCGGCACCCTCGAAGCCGGCTTCGCCCGCGTCGACGGCTCGCTCGCCCTGCTCGTGCAGCGCAGCGACCAGACCGACCGGCAGCTCGCCGACCACGAGGCCCGGCTCGACGAGCTGGAGCGGGCCCGCTGGCCGCTCGCCTCCATCGCCGCGCTCACCGCGGGCGCGGGCGTCCTCGTCGCGCTCTGGGAGCTCGCCTCCCGCTGAAACCCCGAAGGGCGGCCACCCCGTACGCAACGGGGTGACCGCCCTTCGGTCAAGCGACTCGCTTACTGGTTGTACGGACCGTAGTCGTAGTCCTCCAGCGGAACGGCCTGGCCGGAGCCGGTGCCGAACGGCGAGTAGTCGAGGTCGTCGTAGCCGACGGACGAGTACATCGCCGCCTTGGCCTCCTCGGTCGGCTCGACCCGGATGTTGCGGTAGCGGGACAGACCCGTACCGGCCGGGATGAGCTTACCGATGATGACGTTCTCCTTGAGGCCGATGAGGCTGTCGGACTTGGCGTTGATCGCCGCGTCCGTCAGAACTCGGGTCGTCTCCTGGAAGGAGGCGGCCGACAGCCAGGACTCGGTCGCCAGCGAGGCCTTGGTGATACCCATCAGCTGCGGACGGCCGGAGGCGGGGTGACCGCCCTCGGTGACCACACGACGGTTCTCGGTCTCGAACTTCGACCGCTCGACCAGCTCGCCCGGCAGGAGCTCCGCGTCGCCGGACTCGATGATCGTCACGCGGCGCAGCATCTGCCGGATGATGATCTCGATGTGCTTGTCGTGGATCGACACGCCCTGCGAGTTGTAGACCTTCTGGACTTCGCCGACCAGGTGGACCTGGACCGCGCGCTGACCGAGGATCCGGAGCACGTCGTGCGGGTTGGTGGCACCCACGGTGAGCTTCTGGCCCACCTCGACGTGGTCGCCCTCGCCCACGAGCAGACGGGCACGCTTCGAGATCGGGAACGCCGTCTCGTCGGTGCCGTCGTCCGGGGTGACGACGATCTTCTTGGTCTTCTCGGTCTCCTCGATGCGGACGCGACCGGCCGCCTCGGAGATCGGGGCGACACCCTTGGGCTGACGCGCCTCGAAGAGCTCGACGACACGCGGCAGACCCTGGGTGATGTCGTCACCGGCCACACCACCGGTGTGGAAGGTACGCATCGTCAGCTGGGTACCGGGCTCACCGATGGACTGGGCGGCGATGATGCCGACCGCCTCACCGATGTCGACCAGCTTGCCGGTGGCCAGCGAGCGGCCGTAGCAGAAGGCACAGGTGCCGACGGCGGACTCACAGGTCAGGACCGAGCGGGTCTTGACCTCCTCGACACCGGCGCCCACGAGGGCGTCGATGAGCACGTCACCCAGGTCGACGTTGGCCGGCGCGATGACCTTGCCGTCGACGACGACGTCCTCGGCGAGCATCCGCGCGTACACGGAGGTCTCGACGTCGTCCGTCTTCCGCAGGACACCGGCCTCGTCCTTGGCCGCGATCCGCAGCTTCAGACCGCGCTCGGTGCCACAGTCCTCCTCGCGGATGATCACGTCCTGCGAGACGTCCACCAGACGACGGGTCAGGTAACCCGAGTCGGCGGTACGCAGGGCGGTGTCGGCGAGACCCTTACGGGCACCGTGCGTCGAGATGAAGTACTCGAGGACGGTGAGGCCCTCACGGAACGACGCCTTGATGGGACGCGGGATCGTCTCGTTCTTGGCGTTCGACACCAGACCACGCATACCGGCGATCTGACGCATCTGCATCATGTTTCCTCGGGCGCCCGAGTCCACCATCATGAAGATCGGGTTCGTCCGCGGGAAGTTCGCGTTCATCGCCTCGGCGACCTCGTTGGTCGCCTTGGTCCAGATCGCGATGAGCTCCTGAGTGCGCTCTTCCTTCGTGATGAGACCGCGCTCGTACTGCTTCTGGACCTTCTCGTCCTGCTCCTCGTAGCCCTTGACGATGGCCTTCTTGGCCTCGGGCACGACGACGTCGGAGATGGCCACGGTGACGCCCGAACGGGTCGCCCAGTGGAAGCCGGCCGCCTTCAGGTTGTCGAGCGTCGCCGCCACGATGACCTTGGGGTAGCGCTCCGCCAGGTCGTTGACGATCTCGGAGAGCTGCTTCTTGCCCACCGAGTAGTCGACGAACGGGTAGTCCTCGGGCAGCAGCTCGTTGAAGAGCGCACGGCCCAGCGTCGTCTTCAGACGGAAGCTGTCACCCTGCTGCCACTCCGGCTCGCCCTCCTCGGCGACCGGGGGAACCCAGCCGCGCGGCGGAACGGTGCCGATCGGGAAGCGGATGTCGATCTCCGACTGGAGCGCGAGCTCCCCGGCGTCGAAGGCCATGATCGCCTCGGCCGTGGAGCCGAACGCGCGGCCCTCGCCCTTGGTGTCACGCAGCTCGCCGTCGGTGGTGAGGAAGAACAGACCGAGGACCATGTCCTGGGTCGGCATCGTCACCGGGCGGCCGTCGGCCGGCTTGAGGATGTTGTTCGAGGACAGCATCAGGATGCGGGCCTCGGCCTGCGCCTCCGCGGAGAGCGGCAGGTGCACGGCCATCTGGTCACCGTCGAAGTCCGCGTTGAAGGCGGTGCAGACGAGCGGGTGGATCTGGATGGCCTTGCCCTCGACCAGCTGCGGCTCGAAGGCCTGGATGCCGAGGCGGTGCAGCGTGGGCGCACGGTTCAGCAGAACCGGGTGCTCGGCGATGACCTCTTCGAGGACGTCGTACACGACCGTGCGGCCGCGCTCGACCATCCGCTTGGCGCTCTTGATGTTCTGCGCGTGGTTCAGGTCGACCAGGCGCTTCATCACGAACGGCTTGAAGAGCTCCAGCGCCATGGCCTTCGGCAGACCGCACTGGTGCAGCTTGAGCTGCGGGCCGACGACGATGACGGAACGCGCCGAGTAGTCGACACGCTTGCCGAGCAGGTTCTGGCGGAAACGACCCTGCTTGCCCTTGAGCATGTCGCTCAGGGACTTCAGCGGACGGTTGCCGGGGCCCGTGACCGGGCGACCACGACGGCCGTTGTCGAAGAGGGCGTCGACCGCCTCCTGGAGCATCCGCTTCTCGTTGTTCACGATGATCTCGGGGGCACCGAGGTCGAGCAGGCGCTTCAGACGGTTGTTGCGGTTGATCACGCGGCGGTACAGGTCGTTCAGGTCGGAGGTCGCGAAGCGGCCACCGTCGAGCTGCACCATCGGACGCAGGTCCGGCGGGATGACCGGCACGCAGTCGAGAACCATGCCCTTGGGGCTGTTCGCGGTCTGCAGGAACGCGGAGACGACCTTGAGGCGCTTGAGCGCACGGGTCTTCTTCTGGCCCTTGCCGGTACGGATGATCTCGCGGAGGCGCTCGGCCTCCTCCTCGAGGTCGAAGGTCTCCAGGCGCTTCTGCAGCGCCGCGGCACCCATCGAGCCGTCGAAGTACGTGCCGAAGCGGTCACGCAGCTCGCGGTAGAGGAGCTCGTCGCCCTCCAGGTCCTGGACCTTGAGGTTCTTGAAGCGGGACCAGACCTCGTCCAGACGGTCGATCTCGCGCTGCGCGCGGTCGCGCAGCTGCTTCATCTCGCGCTCGGCACCCTCGCGCACCTTGCGGCGCACGTCGGCCTTGGCGCCCTCGGCCTCCAGCTCGGCCAGGTCGGACTCGAGCTTCTTGGCGCGGTTCTCCAGGTCGGAGTCGCGGCGCTGCTCGATCTGCTGGCGCTCGACGGAGACGTGGGCCTCCAGCGACGGGAGGTCGCGGGTGCGGCGCTCGTCGTCGACGAAGGTGATCATGTACGCCGCGAAGTAGATGACCTTCTCGAGGTCCTTCGGGGCGAGGTCCAGCAGGTATCCGAGGCGCGACGGGACGCCCTTGAAGTACCAGATGTGGGTGACGGGAGCGGCCAGCTCGATGTGGCCCATCCGCTCACGGCGCACCTTGGCGCGGGTGACCTCGACGCCACACCGCTCGCAGATGATGCCCTTGAAGCGGACGCGCTTGTACTTGCCGCAGTAGCACTCCCAGTCCCGGGTCGGACCGAAGATCTTCTCGCAGAAGAGTCCGTCCTTCTCGGGCTTGAGCGTGCGGTAGTTGATGGTCTCCGGCTTCTTGACCTCGCCGTGGCTCCACTGACGGATGTCGTCAGCGGTGGCCAGACCGATCCGGAGCTCGTCGAAGAAGTTGACGTCGAGCACTATGCGTCAATCCCTCTCAGGGTTGTAAGGCTGTGGGGTCTGATACGGGGGTCCTGGGGCCGGCGGACCTTGATCACTCAAGGTCCGCCGGACTCCCGTCAGACCTCTTCGACGCTGCTCGGCTCGCGCCGGGACAGGTCGATGCCGAGCTCCTCCGCTGCGCGGAAGACGTCCTCGTCGGTGTCGCGCATCTCGATGGACATGCCGTCCGAGGACAGCACCTCCACGTTGAGGCACAGGGACTGCATCTCCTTGATGAGCACCTTGAAGGACTCGGGGATGCCGGGCTCAGGGATGTTCTCGCCCTTGACGATGGCCTCGTAGACCTTCACGCGGCCGGTCACGTCGTCGGACTTGATCGTCAGCAGCTCCTGGAGGGCGTACGCGGCGCCGTAAGCCTCCAGCGCCCACACCTCCATCTCACCGAAGCGCTGGCCACCGAACTGGGCCTTACCACCCAGCGGCTGCTGGGTGATCATCGAGTACGGGCCGGTCGAACGCGCGTGGAGCTTGTCGTCGACCAGGTGGTGGAGCTTGAGGATGTACATGTACCCGACGGAGATCGGGTCCGGGAACGGCTCGCCGGAGCGGCCGTCGAACAGCCTCGCCTTACCGGTCGGGAGCACCATGCGCTCGCCGTCGCGGTTCGGGATGGTGTGGTTGAGCAGGCCGGCCAGCTCGTCCTCGCGCGCACCGTCGAAGACGGGGGTGGCGACGTTGGTGCCGGGGGCGACCTGGTCGGCGCCGATCGCCTGGAGGCGCTGCGCCCACTCGTCCGCGAGGCCGGAGACGTCCCAGCCGCGGCTGGCGAGCCAGCCGAGGTGGATCTCCAGGACCTGTCCCGGGTTCATTCGGGACGGGACACCCAGCGGGTTGAGGATGATGTCGACCGGGGTGCCGTCCTCCAGGAACGGCATGTCCTCGATCGGGAGGATCTTGGAGATGACGCCCTTGTTGCCGTGACGGCCGGCGAGCTTGTCACCGTCGGTGATCTTGCGCTTCTGGGCGACGTAGACGCGGACCAGCTGGTTCACGCCCGGGGGAAGCTCGTCGCCCTCCTCGCGGTCGAAGACGCGGACGCCGATGATCTTGCCGATCTCGCCGTGCGGGACCTTCAGCGAGGTGTCGCGGACCTCGCGCGCCTTCTCACCGAAGATCGCGCGGAGCAGGCGCTCCTCCGGGGTGAGCTCGGTCTCGCCCTTGGGCGTGACCTTGCCGACCAGGATGTCGCCGGCGACGACCTCGGCACCGATGCGGATGATGCCGCGCTCGTCGAGGTCGGCGAGGACCTCCTCGGAGACGTTCGGGATGTCCCGGGTGATCTCCTCGGGGCCGAGCTTGGTGTCACGGGCGTCGACCTCGTGCTCCTCGATGTGGATCGAGGAGAGGACGTCGTCCTGCACGAGGCGCTGCGACAGGATGATCGCGTCCTCGTAGTTGTGGCCCTCCCACGGCATGAACGCCACGAGGAGGTTCTTGCCGAGCGCCATCTCGCCGTCTTCGGTGGCGGGACCGTCGGCGAGGACCTGGCCCTCGATGACGTGGTCGCCCTCGTCCACGACGACCTTCTGGTTCACAGAGGTGCCCTGGTTGGAGCGGGAGAACTTGTGCAGGCGGTACGTGTTGTACGTGCCGTCGTCGTTGGCGACCGTGACGTAGTCGGCCGACAGCTCCTGGACGACACCGCTCTTCTCGGCCTTGAGCACGTCGCCGGCGTCGGTGGCGCAGCGGTACTCCATGCCGGTGCCGACGAGCGGGGCCTCCGACTTAATCAGCGGCACCGCCTGACGCATCATGTTCGCGCCCATGAGGGCGCGGTTGGCGTCGTCGTGCTCGAGGAAGGGGATCATGGCGGTCGCGACCGACACCATCTGGCGCGGCGAGACGTCCATGTAGTCCACGTCCGACGGCTCGACGTAGTCGACCTCGCCGCCACGCTTGCGGACCAGGACGCGGTTCTCGGTGAAGCGCAGGTCGTCGTCGAGCGCGGCGTTGGCCTGCGCGATGACGAACCGGTCCTCCTCGTCGGCGGTGACGTAGTCGACCTCGTCGGTGACCTGGCCGTCGACGACCTTGCGGTACGGCGTCTCGATGAAGCCGAACGCGTTGACGCGGCCGTACGAGGCGAGCGAACCGATCAGACCGATGTTCGGGCCTTCGGGGGTCTCGATCGGGCACATGCGTCCGTAGTGGGACGGGTGCACGTCTCGGACCTCGAAGCCGGCCCGCTCACGGGAGAGACCACCGGGGCCCAGCGCGGACAGACGACGCTTGTGCGTCAGACCCGAGAGCGGGTTGTTCTGGTCCATGAACTGGGACAGCTGGCTGGTGCCGAAGAACTCCTTGATGGAGGCGACGACCGGCCGGATGTTGATCAGGGTCTGCGGCGTGATCGCCTCGACGTCCTGGGTGGTCATGCGCTCGCGGACGACGCGCTCCATACGAGCCAGACCCGTGCGGACCTGGTTCTGGATGAGCTCGCCGACGTTCCGCAGACGACGGTTGCCGAAGTGGTCGATGTCGTCGGTCTCGACGACGATCTCGTTGCCGTTCTCGCCGATCGTCTCGGTCTCGCCCGCGTGGAGCTTCACGAGGTACTTGATCGTGGCGATGACGTCGTCGGTCGTGAGCACGCCGGCGTCCAGCGGCTCGTCGGCGCCGAGCTTCTTGTTCACCTTGTAGCGGCCGACCTTCGCGAGGTCGTAGCGCTTCGGGTTGAAGTAGAGGTTCTCGAGCAGCGTCTGAGCGGCCTCACGGGTCGGCGGCTCGCCCGGACGCAGCTTGCGGTAGATGTCGAGCAGCGCGTCGTCCTGGCCCTGGGTGTGGTCCTTCTCCAGGGTGGCGCGCATGGACTCGTACTCGCCGAACTCCTGGAGGATCTGCTCGGTGGTCCAGCCGAGAGCCTTGAGGAGGACGGTGACGGACTGCTTGCGCTTGCGGTCGATGCGGACACCGACGAGGTCGCGCTTGTCGATCTCCATCTCCAGCCAGGCACCCCGGGACGGGATGATCTTGGCGGAGAAGATGTCCTTGTCGGACGTCTTGTCGATGGAGGAGTCGAAGTAGACGCCCGGCGAGCGGACGAGCTGCGACACGACGACACGCTCGGTGCCGTTGATGACGAAGGTGCCCTTGTTCGTCATGAGCGGGAAGTCGCCCATGAAGACCGTCTGGGACTTGATCTCGCCGGTCTCGTTGTTGGTGAACTCGGCGGTGACGAAGAGCGGGGCGCCGTACGTGAAGTCACGGTCCTTGCACTCGTCGATGCTGTTCTTCGGGGGCTCGAAGCGGTGGTCGCGGAAGGTCAGCGACATCGACCCGGAGAAGTCCTCGATCGGGGAGATCTCCTCGAAGATCTCCTCCAGACCGGACTTCGTGGGGACGTCCTGTCCCGACTCGAGGGCGGCCTCGACGCGAGCCTTCCAGGCGGCGTTGCCGAGCAGCCAGTCAAAGCTCTCGGTCTGCAGCGCGAGGAGGTTCGGAACCTCGAGGGGCTCCTTGATCTTTGCGAAGGAGATGCGCAGCGGGGCGGTGCTGGCGGCGTTGTTCATGTTGTTCGAGGCGTTGCGCGAGGCGGCCAAGAGGGGGTCCTTCCGAGGGCTCGGACTCACTACGCGCGTACCGGTCCCCAGCAACGCTTCACGGCAGACGTTTCCTGAAGTGACCAAAAGGCCAGGTCAGACGGGGTCGGTCCACGAAGCTGATGCGAAGGTATGCCCCTGGTGACGGGCAGGGGGCAGCTAACAGGCAGCGCAAAGGGACAGTGTAGCCACTTGGCTCACTGATGTCCAGGGCGACTTCTTCGCGACCCTCGTTGCTCTCAACTCCGCGGTACTCGCGCCGTGTGGCGCACCTCGATACTGCCCGTTCGGTCGTCGATCCATGCCTCGGAAACGGATCGTTGTGACGACGCGTCCTGAGAATTGCGCGCGGCGTGCCGTTCGTCAAGGCCCCCGCCCGTGAGCGGCGCACGGCGAAGATCACCATACTCCGCTTCCGGCGGCCGGCGGGACCCCCGCCACGCGGGTCCCGGGGACGCCGAAAGGCGACCACCCAGATGGATGATCGCCTTTCGGGGCCTCCGCGTTACACGGGGGCGGGAGTCAGCTTCAGCGACTCGAAACGGTCTTACTTGACCGTGACGGAGGCGCCGGCGGCCTTGAGGGACTCGGCAGCCTTCTCGGCGGCCTCCTTCGCGACCTTCTCGAGGACCGGCTTCGGGGTGCCGTCGACGAGGTCCTTGGCCTCCTTGAGGCCCAGGGAGGTGAGCTCGCGCACGACCTTGATGACCTGGATCTTCTTGTCGCCGGCACCCTCGAGGATGACGTCGAACTCGTCCTGCTCCTCGACAGCCTCGGCACCGGCGACCGGGGCGCCCGGGCCGGCAACGGCGACGGCCGCGGCGGCGGTGACGTCGAACTTCTCCTCGAAGGCCTTCACGAACTCGGAGAGCTCGATGAGGGTCATCTCCTCGAACTGGGCGAGGAGGTCGTCCTGAGAGAGCTTCGCCATGATGGGCGATCCTTCCACTAATTCGGCAGGTGCCGATGTGTCTATAGAGGCGGGCGTAACGGCCCGCTACGACCCACGCACTAGGCGGCGTGGATCAATGCGCGAGCCGAATTACTCGGCACCGCCCTGCTCGGCCTGCTTGGCACGGAGCGCGTCCACGGTGCGGACGAGCTTCGACGGCAGAGCCTGGAAGAGCTGAGCAGCCTGAGTCTGCTTGCCCTTGAAGGCGCCGGCCAGCTTGCTGAGCAGAACCTCGCGGGACTCGAGGTCCGCAAGCTTCTTGATGTCGTCGGCGGAGAGAGCCTTACCGTCAAGGACACCGGCCTTGATGATGAGGTTCGGGTTCTCCTTGGCGAAGTCACGCAGGGCCTTCGCCGACTCCACCGGGTCACCGGTGACGAAGGCGACCGCGGTCGGACCAGCGAAGTGCTCGTCCAGTGCGGTGATCCCGGCCTCGTTGGCCGCAATCTTGGTCAGCGTGTTCTTCACCACGGCGTACTGGGCGTTCTCACCGAGCGAGCGGCGCAGCGTCTTGAGCTGCGCGACGGTGAGACCCCGGTACTCGGTCAGCACGGCGGCGTTGGAGCTCTGGAACGCGTCCTTGAGCTCGGCCACCGATGCAGCCTTGTTGGGCGTCGGCATAGTGCGTTCGCCTCCTTCCGGGTGATGAGGACCGCTCAGAAGGGGCTGAACAAACAAAACGCCCCGGCGCAGGCGCACGGGGCTGAGCTCGACCGGACGAGAACGTCCGGGAACTTTCCACAGTCACCTGCGCGGGTCGTCCGCAGTCAGCGGATCCTTCGGCCACCGCACCCGGTAGGGGCACAGCAACGACCAGCGGTCTTTGGCTTCTGTGGAAGCGTACGTGATGGCCGGGGCCAGGGGCAAATCAGCCCTCGGCGCCCGCTCCGCCGACGTCCTGGAGCATCTTGAAGAGGTCGACGGTCTCGGAGGCCGGCGGGGCCTGGACGGCGGCCTTGGTGCCGTAGTCGCTGTAGTCGGCGCGGATCTGCACGGAGCCCTCGGCCATCTCCATGGAGACGTCCATGCGGGCCGGGTAGCCGTCCTCGTTGACCCAGACCTCGGTGTCGTAGCCCTTGAGGCCGGTCTTCTTCACGCTCTCGACGAGCTTCTGGTGCTCTTCCTTGGAGAGGACCTTCGACGACTCGTTCGCCTTCAGCATCTGCTCGAAGGTGAGCGTGCCCTTGTAGTGCTGGGTCTCCATCCCGTTGACCTTCTCGGCACCGACGTGCTTGAGGTCCGGGGAGTCCAGCAGCAGGGCGAGCTGCTGGGCCGGGTCCTGGTTCATGTTGTCCAGGCCGCCGGTCATCTGCTTCTGGAGGGCCTTGTCGCCGGACTCCGCGGCCGCCGCCTTCATGTCCAGCTTCATCCAGCGCTTGCCGTCCATCTCGGCGGCCTGCTTCTCGCCCATGTCCATGTACATGACGTTGTCGAGCATCAGGATGCGCATCTGCTCGGGGGCGTCCGGGTCGCCGGCGCTCAGCATCGAGCCCGTCATCGTGTAGTCCATGACGGCGGGGTCCCAGCCCTGGACGCCGTTCATCTCCATGGTGCCGGACTCGGCGCCGACGCCCTCGATGCTCATGGTCATCTTGACCTTGGCCGCCTTGGCCGCCGTGGTCTTCTCGAACGCCGCCGTGAGGGCCTGCACGGGGCTGGCGCCGCCGGACTTCCCGCCGGCCTTCGCGTCGCCGTCGTTACAGCCGGCCAGGCCCGTCACGAGGGCCGCCGCGGTCAGCGCGACGCCCGCACGCTTCCAGGTGGACTTGCTCATAGGTGTTCCCCACCCCTTGATCGTCTTTGCCGTTTCTTGAACCGTAACCGACGGCTACGACAGGGGGGACGCAATAAAAGCCGCCCCCCGTTCCTCGGAAGAGGAACGGGGGGCGGCTTTCAGGACTGACTGCTACCGAGCCGGAAGGGCTCAGACCGCGGCCGGGTCCTCCTCGACGAGGAGGTTGCGGGTGCGGTTCGAGTCGACCGGGATGCCGGGGCCCATCGTGGTGCTGATGGCGGCCTTCTTGATGTAGCGACCCTTGGCGGCGGACGGCTTCAGACGGAGGATCTCCTCCAGGGCCGCGCCGTAGTTCTCCACCAGCTGCGTGTCGTCGAAGGACGCCTTGCCGATGATGAAGTGCAGGTTCGAGTGCTTGTCGACGCGGAACTCGATCTTGCCGCCCTTGATCTCGTTGACCGCCTTGGCGACGTCGGGCGTCACGGTGCCGGTCTTCGGGTTGGGCATGAGGCCACGGGGACCGAGCACGCGGCCGAGGCGGCCGACCTTGCCCATGAGGTCCGGGGTGGCGACCACGGCGTCGAACTCGTTCAGGCGCTGGCCCTTGGCGATCTCGTCGATCAGCTCGTCGGAACCGACGATGTCGGCGCCCGCGGCGACCGCGGCCTCGGCACGCTCACCGGTCGCGAAGACCAGGACCCGGGCGGTCTTGCCGGTGCCGTGCGGGAGGTTCACGGTGCCACGGACCATCTGGTCGGCCTTGCGCGGGTCGACACCCAGGCGGAAGGCGACCTCGACGGTGCCGTCGAACTTCGTGGTGGAGGTCTCCTTGGCAAGGCGGACGGCCTCGAGGGGAGCGTAGAGCTTCTCCCGGTCGATCTTGGCGTCCGCAGCGCGGAGGGACTTGCTGCGCTTCACTTCTGCTCCTGTTGGCTGTTGCACCATGCGGCTGTCGCCGCGTGGCAGGTGTGGAGTCGTGGTGCGGACCAAGCGCTGGCCCTACCACTGAGGTCACGAGGGGGGGTGATCAGCCCTCGACCGTGATGCCCATGGAACGGGCGGTGCCGGCGATGATCTTCGACGCGGCGTCCAGGTCGTTCGCGTTGAGGTCGGGCATCTTGGTGGTGGCGATCTCGCGGACCTGCGCCTCGGTGATCTTGGCGACCTTGGTCTTGTGCGGCTCGCCGGAGCCCTTCTCCACGCCCGCGGCCTTGAGGATCATCTTCGCGGCCGGCGGGGTCTTGGTGATGAAGGTGAAGGAGCGGTCTTCGTAGACCGTGATCTCCACCGGGATCACCCAGCCACGCTGCGACTCGGTCGCGGCGTTGTAGGCCTTGCAGAACTCCATGATGTTGACGCCGTGCTGGCCGAGCGCGGGGCCGACCGGCGGGGCCGGGTTGGCCGCACCGGCGTTGATCTGGAGCTTGATGAGCCCCGTGACCTTCTTCTTCTTGGGAGGCATTGCTCTCTCCGGGTCCTAGTGAGAGTTTTTCAGCCGATCCATCCGGTCATCCGGATGGAGGCATACCGCACAACGATAACGGGTATGGCCGTGCGTCCAAAAACCGAGCAGGTCAGAAGGGCTTTGGCAGCCCTTCTGACCTGTCCGGAAACTCGGTGATGATCTAGCGAACGACCGGAAGTCGATCAGTTCTTCTGGATCTGGTCGAAGCTCAGCTCGACCGGGGTCTCGCGACCGAAGATCTCGACGAGGCCCTTGACCTTCTTCGAGTCGGGGTTGATCTCGTTGATCGTGGCCTGGAGGGTGGCGAAGGGGCCGTCGGTGACGGTGACCGAGTCGCCGACCTCGAAGTCGAGGACCTGGACCTCCAGCTTGCGGGCCGGAGCCGGCTTGCCCTCGGCCTCGGCGGCCTCGCGGGCGGCCTTCTCCTCGGCCTCCGGGGCGAGCATCTTGACGATCTCGTCCAGGGTCAGCGGGTACGGGTCGTAGGCGTTGCCCACGAAGCCGGTGACGCCGGGGGTGTTGCGGACGACGCCCCAGGACTCGTTCGTCAGGTCCATGCGGACGAGGACGTAGCCGGGGAGCTTGTTCTGCTTGACGTTCTTCCGCTCGCCGCCCTTGATCTGGACGATCTCTTCCTCGGGCACCTCGGCCTGGTAGATGAAGTCCTCGACGTTGAGGGAGACGGCGCGCTGCTCCAGGTTGGCCTTCACGCGCTTCTCGTAGCCCGCGTAGGTGTGGATGACGTACCACTCGCCGGGCAGGGTGCGCAGCTCCTCGCGGAGCGCGGCGACGGGGTCGACCGGGGCGGCCGGCTCGGCCTCCTCCTCGGTCTCCTCGATCGCGTCCTCGACCTCGACGTCGTCGTCCTCGGTCTCGACCTCGTCGGTCTCGTCCTCGGCGTCGGTCTCGTCGGCGGACTCGTCGTCCGCGTCCTCGTCGTCCGCGAAGTCCCCGGCGGCGTCGTCCGCCGCGGCGTCCGCAGCCTCGTCCTGGTCCTCGTCCTCGTCGGCGGCCTCGACGATGTCCAGCTCGTCCTCGACGGACTCGGACTCGAAGGCGTCGTTCAGGTTCGCGTCAGACACGGTGGCTGCTTCTTCCTGCGATACAGATGGGGTGGAACAAAAAGTCAGCCGAAGACGTACTTGACTGCTTCCTGGAAGCCAAAGTCAATCACGGTCACCAGGCCGATCATCACGACCACGAAGACGATGACGACCGTGGTGTACGAGGTGAGCTGACTACGCGTGGGCCAGACGACCTTGCGGAGCTCGGCGATGATCTGCCGGTAGAAGACGGCGAGACGGCCCAGAGGGCCCTTCTTCCCGCGCTTGCCGCCCTTGCGGCCCTTCTTCTTCGACTCGGACGCGTCTTCGGCATCAGGCATGTCGATGGAGCCAACGGCGTCCGTCACGATCTCTCACCTGATTCCGGGTCGTGGCCGTGCCGCGCCCGGGTGGAGCCGCACGACAATGCAATGAAGACGTACATGCGCACACAACCTGGCGGTGTGTGTAGCAGGGCCGGAGGGACTTGAACCCCCAACCGCCGGTTTTGGAGACCGGTGCTCTACCAATTGAGCTACGACCCTTTGTGGCGTCCCCAACCTACCTCATCGGTGATGTGGTCGGTGCGGGCCAACGAGGAGTGAGTGTACGTGACCTTGGGGCCTCCCGTCGAACACGAACCGTGCCGACCTGCCCGCGGACCGCACCGCGACCGGTATCGACCACTCCTGTCCGCTCCCTGAAACCTGTGTGCCGGGCCGGGAAACGGTCTGGGACGATGGCCGTATGAGCGCTGCTACCCCTCCCACCGAGCGTCGGGTCTCCGCCCGGATCGGTGCGATCTCCGAGTCCGCCACCCTCGCCGTCGACGCCAAGGCCAAGGCCCTCAAGGCCGCCGGGCGCCCGGTGATCGGTTTCGGCGCCGGCGAGCCCGACTTCCCGACTCCGGACTACATCGTCGACGCGGCCGTCGAGGCCTGCAAGAACCCCAAGTTCCACCGCTACACGCCGGCCGGCGGCCTGCCCGAGCTGAAGGCCGCGATCGCCGCCAAGACGCTCCGCGACTCCGGCTACGAGGTGGACGCCTCCCAGATCCTGGTGACCAACGGCGGCAAGCAGGCGATCTACGAGGCCTTCGCCGCGATCCTCGACCCGGGCGACGAGGTCATCGTCCCGGCCCCGTACTGGACCACCTACCCGGAGTCGATCCGGCTCGCCGGCGGTGTCCCGGTGGAGGTCGTGGCCGACGAGACCACCGGCTACCGCGTCTCGGTGGAGCAGCTGGAGGCGGCCCGCACGGAGCGGACCAAGGTCGTCCTCTTCGTCTCCCCCTCGAACCCGACGGGCGCCGTCTACAGCGAGGCCGACGCCGAGGCGATCGGCCGCTGGGCCGTCGAGCACGGCCTGTGGGTCCTCACCGACGAGATCTACGAGCACCTGGTCTACGGCGACGCGAAGTTCACCTCGCTGCCGGCGATCGTGCCCGAGCTGCGCGACAAGTGCATCGTGGTCAACGGCGTGGCCAAGACGTACGCGATGACCGGCTGGCGCGTCGGGTGGATCGTCGGCCCGAAGGACGTCGTGAAGGCCGCGACCAACCTCCAGTCGCACGCCACCTCCAACGTCTCCAACGTGGCCCAGGTCGCCGCGCTGGCCGCCGTCTCCGGGAACCTGGACGCGGTCGCCGAGATGCGCACCGCCTTCGACCGCCGCCGCCAGACGATCGTGCGGATGCTCAACGACATCGAGGGCGTCTACTGCCCGACCCCCGAGGGCGCGTTCTACGCGTACCCGTCGGTGAAGGGCCTGATCGGCAAGGAGATCCGCGGCAAGCGCCCGCAGAGCTCCGTCGAGCTGGCCGCGCTGATCCTGGACGAGGCCGAGGTCGCGGTCGTCCCGGGCGAGGCCTTCGGCACCCCCGGCTACCTGCGCCTGTCGTACGCGCTGGGTGACGAGGACCTGGTGGAGGGCGTGTCCCGGATCCAGAAGCTGCTGGCCGAGGCCCGCGACTGATCCCTCCGCGTCCCGTCGCACGAAGCGGGCCCCGGTTCCTCGGAACCGGGGCCCGTTTTTGCGTTCGGGCGGGTATCGATCGGGGAATCGCCGTGCATACCGCCATTCGGGTAAGGCAGGATCGGGCGATGGAGCACCCCCGCGATCTCACCCTGTTGCCCAAGGCCCATCTGCACCTGCACTTCACCGGTTCGATGCGGCCCTCGACCCTCCTCGAACTGGCCGACAAGTACGGGGTGCACCTGCCGGAGGCGTTGAAGAGCGGGACGCCTCCGCAGCTGCGCGCGACCGACGAGCGCGGCTGGTTCCGCTTCCAGCGCCTGTACGACATCGCCCGCTCCTGCCTGCGCTCGCCCGAGGACATCCGGCGGCTGGTGCGGGAGGCGGCGCAGGAGGACGTGCGGGACGGTTCGGGATGGCTGGAGATCCAGGTCGACCCGACCTCGTACGCGCCCCACCTGGGCGGTCTGATCCCGGCCCTGGAGATCATCCTGGACGCGGTCGACTCGGCCGCCCGGGAGACCGGTCTCGGGATGCGGGTCCTGGTGGCGGCGAACCGCATGAAGCACCCGCTGGAGGCCCGCACCCTCGCCCGCCTCGCGGTGCGGTACGCGGACCGGGGCGTGGTCGGCTTCGGGCTCTCCAACGACGAGCGCCGGGGCATGGCCCGCGACTTCGACCGGGCCTTCGCGATCGCCCGCGAGGGCGGTCTCCTGGCGGCCCCGCACGGCGGCGAGCTGACCGGCCCCGCCTCCGTGCGGGACTGCCTGGACGACCTGCGGGCGGCCCGCGTCGGCCACGGCGTACGGGCGGCCGAGGACGAGCGCCTGCTCCGCAAGCTCGCCGAGCGGGGGGTGACCTGCGAGGTCTGCCCCGCGTCGAACGTGGCCCTGGGCGTCTACGAGAAGCACGAGGACGTCCCCCTGCGCGCCCTCTTCGACGCGGGCGTCCCGATGGCGCTGGGTGCCGACGACCCCCTCCTCTTCGGCTCCCGCCTCGCCGCCCAGTACGAGATCGCCCGCCGCCACCACGGCTTCACCGACCCGGAGCTGGCCGAACTGGCCCGCCAGTCCATCCGCGCCTCCGCGGCCCCGGAGGACGTACGCGGAAAGCTCCTGTCCGGCGTCGACGACTGGCTGGCTAGCTGAGGCCCCTCATCAGGGTGCGGGCGACGGCGCCCGCGAAGGCGTCCAGCGACTGCGGCGGCTCGCCCTCCGGGGTCGTCCCGTAGGCGAAGGCCCGCTGGACGCAGGCGCCGAGGAGGAGGGCGGCGGCGGCCCCAGGGTCGGCGTCGGGGCCGATGCGCCCGTGCCGCTGCTCGGCCGTGAGGTAGGCGGTGAGGCCCTCGATGGGCTTGTGCGGCCCGGCGCCCAGTTCCCGCATGCCGGCGTCGTGGCGGGCCTTGAGCCGGGGCTCCGCGTACAGCGAGGCGGCGATCGGGAAGGTCTGCTCGTAGAAGAGGGCGGCCTGGCGGGCGATCTCGGTGAGGTTCTCCTCGACGGTGCGGCCGCCGGGGTCGACGGCGAGCGTCTCCAGGAGGCCGCCGAGGCGGGGCAGCCGTTCCGTGAGGACGGTGAGGAACAGCTGTTCCTTGCTGTCGAAGTGCTTGTAGAGCGCGGCCTCCGAGCAGCCCGCCGCCCTGGCGATCTCCTTGGTGGTGGTGCGGGCGAGGCCCAGGGTGCCCATGAGGTCGCGGGCGGCGTCGACGATCCGGACCCTGGTCGGCTTCTGTTCCATGCACCCTCCACACAGCCTTGACGTGTGAGTGAGTATCCACCCACCCTGGGGTGAGTGAGTACTCACCCACCTGGGAGGCTGCGTCATGAAGCTCACCGTCTTCGGTGCGACCGGCGGCATCGGTCAGGAGATCGTCCGGCAGGCCCTCGGGGCCGGCCACGAGGTGACGGCGGTCGTGCGGGATCCCGCGCGCTTCGCGGTGACCGGGGAACGCCTGGAGGTCCACCGCGCCGACCTCGGCGACGCCGGGGCCCTGCGCCCCGCGGTCGCCGGCCGGGACGCGGTGCTCTCGGGTCTGGGCGCCCGCAGCAGGGCGGACGCGGCCACCGGCATCGCCGCGCGGCTGACCCGTCCGGTGCTGACCGCGATGGACGCCGAGGGCGTGCGGCGGCTGGTGGTGGTCAGCGCGGCCCCCGTGGGGCCGACCCCGGAGGGCGAGGGACTGCTGGACAAGGCCGTCCTCGCGGTGGTCAACAGCGTCCTGAAGGACGTCTACGCCGACCTGCGGGTCATGGAGTCCGAGCTGGCCGCCAGCGCCACCGACTGGACCTCCGTCCGCCCGCCCAAGCTGACGGACAGGCCGCTGACCGGCCGCTACCGCACGGTCGTCGGTGGCACCCCGCCCCGGGGCCGCACCCTGGCCCGCGCGGACGTGGCCCACGCGATGCTGGCGGCCCTCGACGACCCGTCGACGGTCCGGCAGGGCGTGGGCGTCGCCTACTAGGGGCGGGTCAGAGCTGGACGCCGATCGTCACCGGCTCGTTGACGAGGGTGATGCCGAAGGCGGCGTGGACGCCCGCGACGACCTCGCGGGCGAGGGCGAGGAGGTCCTCGGTGGTGGCCTCGCCGCGGTTGGTGAGGGCGAGGGTGTGCTTGGTGGAGATGCGGGCGGGGCCGGAGCCGTACCCCTTGGTGAAGCCGGCCTTGTCGATGAGCCAGGCGGCGGAGGTCTTGGTGTGCTCCTCGCCCGCCGGGTAGGCGGGCGGGGCGACCTCGGGGCCGAGGCGGTCGGCCACGCGCGCGAGGAAGGCCGCGTACTCCCCCGCCGTGAGGATCGGGTTGGTGAAGAAGGAGCCGGCGGACCAGGTGTCGTGGTCCTCGGGGTCCAGGACCATGCCCTTGCCCGCGCGGAGCCTCAGGACGGTCTCGCGGGCGGTCGCCAGCGGCACGCGGTCGCCGGCCTCCACACCGAGGGCGCGGGCGGTCTCCGGGTAGGCGATCGGCGCCGACATCCCGCCGGCGTCCTCCAGCGCGAAGCGGACCCGCAGCACGACGTACCGCTCGGGGTGCTCCTTGAAGAGGCTGTGCCGGTACGAGAAGGCGCACCGGTCGTTCGTGAGGGTGACCGTCTCCTCGGCGCGGCGGTCGTACGCGACGACCTCGCTGATGGTGGCGGAGACGTCCTGCCCGTACGCGCCGACGTTCTGGATCGGGGTGGCGCCGGCCGAGCCGGGGATGCCGGCGAGGCACTCGATCCCGGCGAGTCCGGCCTCCACGGTCCGGGCGACGGCGTCCGTCCAGACCTCGCCCGCGGCGAGTTCCAGGCGGGTCCCGTCGAGGGAGAAGCCGGTGGTGGCGATGTGCAGGGCGGTGCCCTCGAAGCCCTTGTCCCCGATGACCAGGTTGGAGCCGCCGCCGATGACGAGCAGCGGGGTCCCGGAGGCGTCGGCCTCGCGAACCGCGGCGACCACCTCGTCGTCGGTGGTGGCCGTGACGAGCCGGGTGGCGGGCCCGCCGAGCCGGAAGGTGGTCAGGGGCGCGAGGGGGGCGTCGTTGAGGAGCTGCACGCAGACAAGGGTACGTATGCGGGGCGCGGGCGCCGCATACGTACCCCTCCGGCCGTCAGGCGAGCCGGACGACGGCCCGGCTCATGCCGAGCACCTTCTGGCCCGCGCTGGTGGCCGTCAGGTCGACGCGGACGAGGTTGTCGTCCAGCTTGGCGGCGACCTTGGCGGAGACCTCGATCAGGGCGCCCACGCCGTCGTTCGGGACGACGACGGGCTTGGTGAAGCGGACGCCGTACTCGACGACGGCGGCGGGGTCGCCGGCCCAGTCGGTGACGACGCGGATCGCCTCGGCCATGGTGAACATGCCGTGGGCGATGACGTCCGGGAGTCCGACCTCGACGGCGAACTTCTCGTTCCAGTGGATCGGGTTGAAGTCCCCGGAGGCGCCGGCGTACTGGACGAGGGTGGCGCGGGTCACGGGGAAGGTCCGCGCGGGCAGCTCGGTGCCGGCCTCGACCTCGGCGTAGGCGATCTTCGCGGTCACGGTCCGACCTCCTCGGGGGCGCGGGAGACGAGCTTGGTCCAGGCGGTGACGACGTGCTCGCCGGTCTCGTCGTGGACCTCGCCGCGGATGTCCAGGATGTCGTTGCCGGCCATCGACTTGATCGCCTCGATGGTGGAGGTGACCGCGAGGCGGTCGCCGGCGCGGACGGGCCGGGTGTAGGCGAACTTCTGGTCGCCGTGGACGACGCGGCTGTAGTCGAGGCCGAGCTGCGGGTCCTCGATCACCTGGCCGGCGGCCTTGAATGTGATGGCGAACACGAAGGTCGGCGGGGCGATCACATCGGGGTGGCCGAGTTCCTTGGCCGCCTCGGGGTCGGTGTACGCGGGATTCGCGTCACCGATCGCCTCGGCGAATTCGCGGATCTTCTCGCGGCCGACCTCGTAGGGCGCGGTGGGCGGATAGGTCCGGCCCACGAAGGACTGGTCGAGCGCCATGGACTCGATACCTCCTGCTGGATCTTTTGCCGATAGTGCTGAGCGTGCCGGGAAACGCCACGAGGCCGCCCCCTGGCGGGGACGGCCTCGTGAACGAGCCTGATTAGCGCGTCTCGCGGTGCGCGGTGTGCGAGTTGCAGCGGGGGCAGTGCTTCTTCATCTCAAGACGGTCCGGGTTGTTACGCCGGTTCTTCTTGGTGATGTAGTTCCGCTCCTTGCACTCCACGCAGGCCAGCGTGATCTTCGGGCGGACGTCGGTGGCAGCCACGTGAGTGCTCCTTGACGGACGGATGGGATGGATGAACGCATGAAAGAGTAGCCGATCGCAGGACCGACCCCACAATCGGCTACCGTGTGTAGCGGTGACCGGACTTGAACCGGTGACACAGCGATTATGAGCCGCTTGCTCTACCGACTGAGCTACACCGCTTTGATGTCGGTAGCCCCGCCCGAAGGCGGGATTCCCTACACCAGAGCCCCAATACGGAATCGAACCGTAGACCTTCTCCTTACCATGGAGACGCTCTGCCGACTGAGCTATTGGGGCGAGCGAGGAAGACATTACACGGTCTGCGGCCCATCACCCAAATCCTTTGGGGCGGCCCGCTCCGGAGGGCCCCCACCCCCGTCCCGTACGCCACTCGTGGACTCATCGGTACGACTATTGCGCTCCTCCTCGAAGGCGGCGACGACCGCCCCTAGGCTCTGCCCCACGCTGCGTGATCTCGATCTTGGTGACTTGGTGAGGAGCCCGATGTCGGCCGACAGCAAGCAGCCCCGTCCGCCCTCCGACGACGCGGGCGGCGCGGCGACCGAGGACGCGAGCGCGCTCCTGCTGTCGAACGCCCGGCTGACCGACGGACGGACCGTGGACGTGCGGCTCGTGAAGGGCCGGATCGAGGCCGTCGGCACCGCGGGGAGCCTGAGCACCGCCGGGTCCCGGGTGGACCTGGCCGGCTACCTGCTGCTGCCGGCCCCGGCCGAGCCGCACGCCCACGCCGACACGGCGCTCTCCGGGGACACCACGGGGCCGGTCTCGTACGCCCCCGAGGAGGTGCAGCGGCGGGCCACCGAGGCGGCGCTGCTCCAGCTCGGGCACGGGGCGACCGCGCTGCGGGCCCACGTCCGGATCGGGGACGTGCACGCGCTGGGCCCGCTGGAGGCCGTCCTCCAGGCCCGGCGCTCGCTGCGCGGCCTGGCGGACCTGACGGCCGTGGCGGTGCCCCGGCTGCTGACCGGGGCGGCGGGCGCCGACGGCCTCGCGATGCTGCGGGACGCGGTGAAGATGGGCGCCGCGGTGGTGGGCGGCCGCCCGGACCTGGACCCGGACCCGACGGGGTACGTGGAGGCGGTCCTGGAGGTGGCGGCCGAGCACGGCGTGCCGGTGGACCTGCACACCGACGGGGACGACCCGGCGCGGCTCGCCCGCTTCGCGGCGATGGCCGGCGGGCTGCGGCCCGGGGTCTCCCTCGGCCCCTGCGCGGGGCTCGCCCGGCTGCCGGAGGACGTGGCGGGCCGGACGGCCGACCGGCTGGCGGCCGCGGGGGTGACGGCGGTCTGCCTGCCGCAGGGCGGCTGCGCGGGGACGGAGCGGCGGGGCACGGCGCCGGTGCGGCTGCTGCGGTCGGCGGGGGCGCGGTCACGGGGGGCGGCGGCGTGGTGGCCTCGGGTGCGGACGGGGGTGGTGGCGGTGGGGTGGCGGGCTCGGGCGCGGTGGCCCGGGCGGCGGAGGCGAAGCGGGCGTCGAGGGTGTCACCCGAGGCCGTCGGGGCGGGTTCCTCCGCCGCTTCGTCGTAGAGCGCGTCCCACCAGTTGTCCCCCTGCTGCGTCATGCCCTTATTGTCCACCGCGGGCGGCCCGGGAAAACGGGACACGAGGAAAACCGTTGCTGCGAATGGGTGGTCCGCCGGGCGGCCCCACCCCCCACGGGAAGGACGCCCGGCGGACCGGCGTGGTCAGCGCACGTCGTAGGCGCGGACCACGGTCTGGGTGACGGAGTTGCCGTTGGCGTCCGTCAGTTCGGTCTTCAGGGTGACCGGCTTGCCCGTCGCGCCCGCGTGGTCCACGGTCGCGATCCACTCGCCGCCCGCCTCGGCGACCCGCGCCTCGGTCCAGGTGGTGCCCCCGTCGTAGGAGTACGAGAGCGTGGCCGAGGTGAGGGCGCCCGGCTCGTATCCGGCGTGACCGGTCACGGAGAGGCGGATCCGCTGGCCGTCGGTGGCGGCGAGGGTCTTGAGTCCGTCCACCGGCAGGTCGTACCGGGGGAAGAGAATCGGGATGCCCTGAGAATAGACGGTCTCGTCGAGCTGGGAAGTGAATTTCCAGATCGACTGTACGGAGGTGGAGCGGGCCCAGTTCCGGTTGCCGATCTTCATGGTGTTCTGTTCGAGCTCGTAGGTGCCGCGCTCGGCGGGCACCTCGAAGGCTCCGAAGGGCCAGGCGTTCTCGCCGATCAGCTCGCCGTCGCGGCGCAGCCGCAGGTTGCCGAGGTCGCCGAAGGAGCCGGGCTCGGCGTGGTGCGAGCCGTCGCCCCACATCGCGGCGGAGAAGCCGATGAGGTCGCCCTGCCGCTCGGCGACGAGGACGGGCTCGCCGTCGGTGGAGCGCGGGGCGGTCGGGACGATGACGCCGCCGTACCACCGCTCGGTGCGCTTCTCGCCCGGGGCGTACGTGTGCCGGTCGCCGACCATCAGCTCGCCGTAGGGGAAGCTGCTGCCGCTCATCTGCTGCCAGGCGGTGTCACCGGTCGTGTAGTACTCGGTGCGGCTGCCGGGGGCGGGGACGGTCTCCAGGCCGGCGAAGCCGACGGCGAGGCCGTTCGGGCGGTACGCGGCGGGGAAGTTCATGAAGTCCGCGGCGACGCCCGCCGAGCCGTAGGAGACCTCGGAGCGGCCGAGACGGGAGTCGCGGGTCCGGTAGACGCGGTCGCGGTCGACCTCGCCGGTCTCGGGGAAGGCGAGGCTGTAGACGTAGGACGGCTTGGCCGTGGCCTTCCAGTGCAGGGTGACCTCGCCGGCGGCGAGGCGGTCGCGGAGCGCGCCGGCCTCGGCGGCCGGGACCGCGAGGGCGGGCAGGCCGACTCCGGTGAAGCCGCCGGTGGGGTACCAGCGGAGCGCCGACTCGTGGTGGACGACGATGCCGATCGCGCCGGCGGCCTTGGCGTCGCGGGCCGCGGCGGCGACGCCGGTGGTGGTGTCGGGGAGGCGGACCAGGGCGAGGCGGCCCCGGACTCCGGCGGCCTTCAGCTCGTCGGGGGTGCCGGTGCCGGCGTCGACGAGGACGGCGGAGCCGGTGCCGTCGAGGTTGTCGGAGCCGGTGGAGGCGGTCAGCGGGTGGAGGTCCAGGCCGTCGCCGGTGCGCAGCGAGGAGATCTGCGGGGCGGCGGCGCGCCAGTAGCTGCCGGACTCGAAGGAGCCGTCGCGGGTCTCGCCCTCGACGGAGGCGTAGTAGGCACGGATGGAGCGCGGGCCGATGGCGGTGCCGGAGTGCATCCAGACGTCGTCCCAGGAGCGGGCGAACGCGAGGGTGGTGCCGCGGGCCTCGGACGGCCGGTCGGTGCGGACGGACAGCCGGGCGGCCTCGCGGGCGTCGAGGACGACGGTGGTGTCCTTGCGCACCTCCAGCTGCGGGCGGGCCAGGTGGGTGAGGGAGTCGGTCAGCGTGGCGCCCTCGCCGGCGTCGGGGGTGGTGACGAAGGAGGTGAGGAAGTAGCTGCCGGGGCGGACCCGGAAGACCTGGTCGGCGGCGCCCTCGTTGAAGCGGCGTTCGCCGGACGCGGTGTCGGTGCCGATGACGTCGAGCGAGGACGCGCCGTCGGCCGGCCTGCCCCGGCGGTCGATCAGCTTGACGCGGAGGGTGACCGTCTCGGGCTCGACGTAGAGGGAGAAGGGGGTGGAGACGTGGACGCCGCCGCGGGCGGTGGCGACGACCCTGCCCGTGACGTCGCCGTACTGCGCGCGCTCCAGGCGGGCGGTGGGGTCGATCGCCAGCGGGACCTCGACGGTCGCGCCGGCCGGGACGGTGACGGTCCGCTTGCCGAGGCGGGCGACGGAGGACCGGACGGCGGAGCCGTCGTTGCCGGTGACCTTCTCGACGGCGAGGTCGAGGGTGACGGGGGCGGCGGAGGCGTTGGTGTAGGGGACGGTGACCGTGGTGCGGTCGCTGCGGTCCTGCGGCCAGTGGAAGGTGCCGCCCTGGACGGCGGGGGCGGACAGGACCGTCTGGTCGATCGCGGCCTTGACGTCGAGCCGGCCGCCGCCGGTCTCCCGGACGTCGCCGGGGATGTCGGTCTCGGCGGAGGCGACGAGCGCGGCCTTCAACTGCTGCGCGGTCCAGTCGGGGTGACGCTGCTTCAGGATCGCGGCGGCGCCGGCGACGTGCGGGGTGGCCATCGACGTACCGGACATCTCCTGGTACGCGTAGAGGCCCCGGCCGCCGGCCGCGGCGGCGGAGATGCCGACGCCGGGGGCGGTGATCTCCGGCTTGAGGGTGTGGGCCTCGTTGGCGATCGGGCTGCGGCTGGAGAACCACGCGGTGGAGTCGTCGCGGTCGGTGGCGCCGACGGTGAGGACGCTGGGCGCGCAGCCGGGCGAGGAGACGGAGTTGAGGGACGGGCCCGCGTTGCCCGCGGCGATGACGAACAGCGTGCCCTCGTTCTGGGCGAGTTGTTCGGCGGCGGCGCTCATCGGGTCGTCGCAGTCGGTCTCGGAGGGGTTGCCGAGGCTCATGGAGACGACGTCGGCGCCCTGTGCGACGGCCCACTCCATACCGGCGATGATCCACGAAGTGGCGCCGGATCCGGAGTCGTTGAGGACCTTGCCGTTGAGGAGTTCGGCGCCCGGCGCGACGCCCTTCTTCTTGCCGCCGCTCGCGGCGCCCGAGCCGCCGACGGTGGAGATGGTGTGGGTGCCGTGGCCCTGGAAGTCACCGGCGGTCGCGGAGTCGGTGAAGTTCTCCGAGGCGGTGATCCGGCCCTTGAGGTCGGGGTGCTCGGCGTCGGCGCCGGTGTCGAGGACGGCGACCTTGGTGCCCGTGCCGTCGTAGCCGGCGGCCCACGCCTCCGGGGCGTGCACCTGAGCCGTCGAACGCTCCAGGAACGCCTCGACCTTCCGGTCCAGCCACAGCTTCTCGATGCCGGCGGAGGCGGAGCGGGCGGCGGGGGCGGAGACCTCGGACCAGAAGGTGGCGGCCTGCTTCTTGTCGGCCTGGAGGGCGACGCCGCCGATGGTCCTGAGGACCTGGCCGCGGCGGGCGCCGCGGGGGGCGGCCGGGGCGGTGCGGGCGGTGGCGCCGGAGCCGTAGACGGCGATCAGCGGCAGGGTGGTGGTGGAGGCGTCGTCGTAGCCCTGGCGGACCAGGCCGGTGACGTTGAACAGCTCCTCGTCGACCAGGTCGGCGGCGAGCGCGGCGGTGGCGCCCTCGGGGTACACGTACAGGTCCTGGCCGGAGCGGCGGGTCTGGACCAGCGGCACGGTGCCGTCCTCGCGGGGCAGCACGGTGGCCGCGGGGTCGCCCCGCTCGTCCCGGCTGACCAGGACGCGGTCGCCGGTGACCAGGGTCACCGTGGCGGCCCGCTCCCCGGTGCGGGCCTGGGCCTCGCTGCCGACCGGCGGGCGTTCCGCGGTGCCGCCGGCCGGCGGCTGGGCCGCGACGGACGGCAGGGCCGCGGTGACGGCCAGGACGGCGGCGGTCGCCGCTCCCAGGGCCGTACGCGAAATCGGGCGCATCGCTCTCCCCATCAGAATCCGGGCAACAGGCGCAAGTCACCTGTAACCGGAGGTGGTTGGTGCTGCGGTGGCGCCACATTGGCAGAGGTGAGGCCGGTACAGGGATGATGGAAGAGGCGGGAATACGCCGTGGCCGTTTCCCGCCAGGTCACCAACGGAACGAATGCCTCCGGAGAACGCCCGTGGAACATCGCGCGCGGTCCGCCGGAGGCACGGCGAGGGGCGGGAACCGATGCTGGGTGCGATAGGACTGGACGAGCGGCAGGAGTCCGCGTACCGGGCGCTGATCGCGCTCGGGGCGGCGGAGGTCACCGACCTGGCGCACCGGCTCTCGCTCCCCGAACAGGACACCGAACGGGCCCTGCGCCGCCTGGAGGCGCAGGGCCTCGCCGCCCAGTCCTCGGCGCGCACCGGCCGCTGGGTGGCGGCCCCGCCCGCGGTCGCGCTCGGCGCCCTCCTCACCCAGCAGCGGCACGAGCTGGAGCAGGCGGAGCTGGCGGCGGCGCTGCTGGCGGAGGAGTACCGCGCGGAGGCGACCGAACCGGCCGTCCACGACCTGGTCGAGGTGGTCACCGGCGCGAGCGCCGTCACCCACCGCTTCCTCCAGCTCCAGCTCGGCGCGACCGAGGAGGTCTGCGCGCTGGTCACGGGCAAGCCGATCGCCGTCTCCGGACTGGAGAACGACGCCGAGGAGCTGGCCGCCGGGCGGGGCGTCGGCTACCGGGTGGTCGTCGAGCGCGAGGTGCTCACCCTCCCGTCGGGGCTGCTCGAACTGTCCGCCGCGCTCGGCCGCGAGGAGCAGATCCGGGTCGTCGACCGGGTGCCGACCAAGCTGGTGGTCGCCGACCGCAGCCTCGCGATGGTGCCGCTCACCGGCCGGGGCGCCGAGCCCGCCGCGCTCGTGGTGCACGCGAGCGGCCTGCTGGAGTCCCTGATGGGCCTCTTCGAGGCGGTCTGGCGGGAGGCGCTGCCGCTGCGGCTCGGCGCGGGCGCCCAGGTCAGCGAGGACCAGGCCCCGGGTCCCGACATCACCGACCTGGAGATCCTCTCCCTGCTGCTCGCCGGCATGACCGACGCGAGCGTGGCCAAGCAGCTGGACCTCGGCCTGCGGACCGTCCAGCGCCGGGTGAAGGGCCTGATGGAACTGGCCGCCGTGACGACCCGCCTCCAGCTCGGCTGGCACGCGTACGAGAAGGGCTGGGTGGCCCGCCGCTGACCGGGCGCGGGCCGCGGCCGGCGGACCGCGGGGCGGCGACCCCTCCCCGAACGGCCCTCGCGACCTGCGGGAACGGGCCGGGTGGGGGAGGCTGGGCGCGTGGGTGTGTGGCAGCTCCTGATGGTCGCGGCGGTCATGCTGTTCGGCCTGTTCGGGGTCCTGGCACCCGGCGTGCCGGGCAGCTGGCTGGTGTGGGCCGCCGTGCTCTGGTGGTCGCTGCACGTGCAGACCGGCCTCGCCTGGATCCTGCTCGTCTCCTCGACCGCCCTGCTGCTCCTCACCCAGGTGGTCGTCTGGCAGCTGCCGCCGCGCCGCTTCCGGGGCGTCGGCCTCACCCGCCGGACCATCGGGTACGCGGGCGCGGGCGCCCTCCTGGGCTTCGTCCTGATCCCGGTGCTGGGTGCCGTGCCCGGCTTCGTCGGCGGGGTCTACCTCTCCGAGCGGCGCCGCCTCGGCGGCCACGGCCAGGCCCGCGCCGCCACCCGGACCCTGATGCGCGCCGCCGGCACCAGCGTGCTGGTCGAGCTCTTCGCCTGTCTGCTGATCGTGGGGGCGTGGGCGGGCGCGGTCATCTTCGGCTGACCTCCAGGTGACGCCGGGCGTACGACCTCCACGGGGCCCACTCCGGCGCGTCCGGGCCGTCCGGCGGGGGGACGTCCGGGTCGGCGAGCGAGCGGGCCCGGATCAGGGCGGCGTCGCGGGCCTCGACGCCGGGGACGGCCGCGAGGGCGCGGGCCGCCTCATCGCGGTCGGCGCCCGGGTCCAGGCGCAGGGCGTCGGCGGCGAGGGCGCGGGCGAGCGGCCCCGCGACGGGGTGCGCGGTGAGCGCCCCCGGGGGCGGGAAGAGCGCCCGGAGGGTGCCGTCGGGCGCGTCCAGCGGGGTACCCGACTCCGCGAGGACGCGGGCGGACTCCGCGGGGCCCAGGACGGTCCGCAGGGCGTACTCCTCCGGGTCGGCGGCGCCCGGTGAGCGGAGGCCGGGCCGGGCGGCGACCGAGGCGGCGAGCCGGGGGTCGGCGCCGAGCCGCTCGGCGACCGCGTACGGGTCGGCGTCGAGGTCGAGGAGGCGGCGCAGCCGGTGCACGGCGGTGGTCAGGTCGCGCAGTTCGGCGAGGTGCAGCCGGGCCTCCAGCCAGCGGCCGGGCGCCCGTTCGCCGACGGCGACGACCCCGGGGCCGTACGGCAGCCGCAGGGTGCGCCGGTAGGTGCGGGAGCCGGGCGGGCCGGTGACCTCCTCGACGCCCGGCAGCGCCTCGGCGGCCAGCAGGTCGAAGACCTCGGCGGCGGCGTACGGCCCCCGGTAGGCGAGCCGCAGCGGGACGCCGGTGGCGGGGGCGGAGCGCGGCCCGGACGTCTCGGCGCGCAGCTCGGTCGGGGTGCGGGCGTAGACGGCCCGGATGGTGTCGTTGAACTGGCGGACGCTGCTGAAACCGGCGGCGAAGGCGATGTCGGTGACCGGCAGGGCGGTGGTCTGGAGCAGGACGCGGGCGGTGTGGGCCCGCTGGGCGCGGGCGAGCGCCACCGCTCCGGCGCCCAGCTCGGCGGTGAGCTGGCGCTGGACCTGGCGGGTGCTGTAGCCGAGCCGGACGGCGAGGCCGGGGACGCCCTCGCGGTCCACGACGCCGTCGCCGATCATCCGCACGGCCCGGCCGACGACGTCGGCCCGGACGTTCCACTCGGCGGAGCCGGGCACCGCGTCGGGCCGGCAGCGGCGGCAGGCGCGGAAGCCGTGGCCCTGGGCGGCGGCGGCCGTGGGGAAGAAGGAGACGTTGCGCCGCTTGGGGGTGACGGCGGGGCAGCTGGGCCGGCAGTAGATGCCGGTGGTGCGGACGGCGAAGAAGAACTCCCCGTCGAAGCGCGCGTCCCTGCTGCTCACCGCCTGGTAGAGGGTGTCGCCCTCGTCGTCCGTCATGCCTCCAGTGTGCGGCGGCGGACCGCCGCACACCGGCGGGATTCGGACACGGCGTCGGCGGGCGGCTACCGCAGCCGGCCCTCGCGCTTGAAGGCCATCGCGGCCCGGCCCTCGGCGCCCTTGCGCTTCCAGTCCTTGAGCATCTCGCCGCGCAGCCGGGCGTCGGTCTTGGCGACGAGCCGCTGGTTCTCGCGGAGCAGCTTGCGGTAGCTCTCCAGGCGGCGCACCGCGAGGGTGCCGTCGTCGAGGGCGGCGGCCACCGCGCAGCCCGGCTCGGACTCGTGGGAGCAGTCGTGGAAGCGGCACTCGGCGGCCAGCTCCTCGATCTCCGCGAAGGTCTGGCCGACGCCGGCCTCCGCGTCCCACAGGCCGACGCCGCGCAGCCCCGGGGTGTCGATGAGGACCCCTCCGCCGGGCAGCACGAAGAGGTTGCGGGTGGTGGTGGTGTGCCGGCCCTTGCCGTCGACGTCACGGGCCGCCTGGACGGTCATGACGTCCTCGCCGACGAGCGCGTTGGCGAGGGTGGACTTGCCGGCGCCGGAGACGCCGAGCAGCACGGTGGTGCCGCCGGAGACGACGGCCGAGAGGACCTCGATCCCCTCCCCCGTCGCCGAGCTGAGCGGCACCACCTCGACGCCGGGCGCCGCGGCCCGGACGTCCTCGACCAGGTGGGACAGGACGACCGGGTCGCCGACCAGGTCGGCCTTGGACAGCACGACGGTCGGCTGGGCGCCGGACTCCCAGGCGAGGGCGAGGAAGCGCTCGATCCGGCCGAGGTCCAGCTCGACGGCGAGCGAGACGGTGATGACGGCGTGGTCGACGTTGGCGGCGAGGATCTGGCCCTCGGACCGCTTGGACGAGGTCGACCGCGCGAAGGCGGTCCGCCGCGGCAGGCAGGCCCGTACGTACCGGGGGTCGGACGCCCCTTCGGGGTCGACGGCAGCCCAGTCGCCGGTGCAGATGACGCGCAGCGGATCGTGCGGCGTCACGAAGGCGGTGTCGGCCCGGACGACCCCGTCGGCCGTGGCGACGTCGCACTGGCCGCGGTCGACGCGGATGACCCGTCCGGGAACGAGCCCCTGCGCGGCGTACGGCGCGAAGTTCTCGGCCCAGCCGGAGTCCCAGCCGTGGGCGTCGAGGACGGAGGAGACGGAAGGGGAGGTGGAGAGGGAGGAGGACAGCGGGGAACGCGGGAAAGACAAGGGGAACCCTTCACAGGGGTGGCCCCGGCGATGCGGTGTTTCCGGTGAGGTCAGCCGGTGGCCACGGAGGTGGTGTGAACGAACTTCTGCGTGCGGGCAAGGCCCTTCGTGACGACAGCCATCGGTCACACCTCCTGTGTCTTTCCCGGCGCGCGGCGCGCCTGCGGGGTCCGGCGGTCCCAGACGTGCGTCACCCTAGCCGGGGCCCCGCGGACGGCGCCACCGGTTTTTCCCGTGTCCGATCCGTACAAGACCGGGGCCCGCCGGCGGCCTAGCGTCGGGGGCATGAAGACACCTCGACTCGACCTCATCGGCCTGGTGGTCGCCGACATGGCCGCCTCGCTCGCCTTCTACCGGCGGCTCGGCCTCGCCTTCCCCGAGGGGGCGGACGGCGCTCCCCACGTGGAGACGGTGCTGCCCGGGGGACTGCGGCTGGCCTGGGACACGGAGGAGTCCGTCCGCTCCTTCGACCCGTCGTTCCGGCCGACGGAGGGCAGCCGGGCGGAGCTGGCCTTCCGGTGCGACACGGCCGAGGAGGTGGACGCGGCGTACGCGGAGCTGACGGAGGCCGGGTACGAGGGGCACCTGAAGCCGTGGGACGCGGTCTGGGGGCAGCGGTACGCCGTGGTGCGCGACCCGGACGGCTACGGGATCTCGCTGTTCGCCGACACCACGGCCGACACCCGCGCGTAGGCGGCCGGGGTCGTCCCCGCCAGGGCGCGGGTGTCGCGGCTCAGGTGCGCCTGGTCGGTGTAGCCGGCGCGGGCGGCGGCCTCGGCGGGCGGCAGCCCGGCGCGGAGGAGCGCCAGGGCGCGCTGGAGGCGGAGGACCCGGGCGAGGACGCTGGGGCCGTAGCCGAAGGCGGCCAGGGAGAGCCGGTGGAGGCGGCGGACGCCCAGGCCGAGGGCGTCGGCGATCTCGTCGACGGGGCGGCCCGCGCCGAGCCGGTCGGTGACCGCCCGGACGAGCGGGTCGGCCGGTCCGGTGCGGGCGGCCCCGCGGAGGGCGTACGCCTCCAGGGCGGCGGCCGGGTCCGGGGCCGTGCCGATCCGTCCGGCGAGGCGGCGGGCGGGGCCGGCGCCCCACAGGTCGGCCAGGTCGGGCCGGCGGTCGCGCAGCACCGCGGCCAGGGCGCGGAGCAGGCGCGGGGCGTCACCGGGCGCGAAGCGGAGTCCGGCGTAGCGGGCGACGGCCTCCGCCGAGCGGTGGGCGCGGGTGTCGGCGCCGGCGACGAGCAGCCGGCCGTCGGCCCAGATGAGGTCCATGCAGCCGTCGGGGACGACGAGGGCGTCGGAGACGACGGGCGCGGGCGCGGTCCGGGTCCACAGGACGGCGCCGTCGAGCCGGGCGGGGCGTTCCTCGTACACCATCCTCCCAGTGTCGCCGGTCCGTCAGTCCTTCTCCCAGCCGGTGTGGAGGCGGGACTTCACGTCGTCCGGGGGGAGGAACCGGGACCAGCGCTCGGGGAACTCGGAGGGCATGTCGGGGTCGTCCTCGTCGACGTCCTCGGCCTCCGCGCGGATGCGGGCGACGAGCTCGGCCGCCTGGACGGCGCGGGCCCGTTCGTTGGCCTCGCGGGCGGCGGCGGTGGCGACGGACGGCCAGACGCGGTCGATGGCCGCGTTCACGGCCGCGCCGACGAGGACGGCGAAGGCGGAGACGCCGATCCACAGGAGGATGGCGATGGGGGCGGCGAGGGAGCCGTAGATGGTGGGGCCCTCGACCTGGCTCGTCAGGTAGATCCGCAGCAGGAAGCTGCCGAAGGCCCACATCGCGAGGGCCACGAGCGCGCCCGGGATGTCCTCGATCCAGGGCGACCTGACGGGGACGGAGACGTGGTAGAGCGTGGTGAGGAAGGCGATGGAGAGCAGGATGACGGCCGGCCAGTAGAGGACGGCGACGACGTCGGTGCCCCAGGGGACGAGTTCGACGACCCGGTCGGGGCCGACGACCGCGAGGGGCAGGACGACGGCTCCGATGAGCAGCGCCACGATGTACAGGAGCAGGGCGAGGAGCCGGGTCTTGACGATGCCGCGCTGCCCGTCGAGGCCGTACATGACGGTGATGGTGTCGATGAAGACGTTCACCGCGCGGGAGCCGGACCACAGGGCGATGGCGAAGCCGAGCGAGATGAGTTCGGGCCGTTTCGCCCGGGTGATGTCGTCGAGGATCGGCTGGGCGATCTCGCCGACGCCGCGTTCGGAGAGGATCGTTCCGGCCGCGCGGAGGATGTTCTCCTCGATGCTGGCGACGGTGTCGGTGTTGGTCCAGTCGTCGGCGTAGCCGAGGACGGCGATCAGGCCGAGCAGCAGGGGCGGCAGCGACAGCAGGGTGAAGAAGGCGGCTTCGGCGGCGAGGCCGAGGATCCGGTACTCGATGCACGAGTTGACGGTGTCCTTGAGGAGCAGCCAGACCATCTTCCGCTTGGAGACGTTGCGGTAGAGGACACGGGCCCGGTGGAGCCTGCTCCAGGGTCGCCGCTCCGGCCTGTCGGGTGTTTCGCTTGCTGCCTGCACCTGCTTACCGTATCGGCATGACAGCGGCCTCCCACACCGTGACCAATCAGGCTCCGCCCCTGGTGGGGTACGACGTCTTCACGTCCGACCGGGCCCTGGCCGAGGCGGTCTCCCGGCACCTGCCGGCGGAGCTCCTCGACGAGGCGCTCGGGGAGCTGCGGGCCCTGGGCCGGGCGACGGGTTCGGAGCAGGTGCGGGAGTGGGGCGAGCTGGCGAACGCCTTCCCGCCGCGGCTGCGGACCCACGACCGGTACGGGCACCGGATCGACGAGGTGGAGTTCCATCCGTCCTGGCACCGGCTGCTCGGCAAGGCGGTGGCGGCGGGCCTTACGGACGCCTGGGGGCGGCCGGGCGGGCACGTGCGGCGCGCCGCCGGGTTCCTGGTGGCGACGCAGGCGGAGGCCGGGCACGGCTGCCCGGTGTCGATGACGCACGCGGCGGTGCCGGCGCTGCGGGCCGAGCCGGAGCTGGCGGCGGTCTGGGAGCCGCTCGCGGCCTCCCGGGTGTACGAGCGGGAGCTGCGGCCGGCCGCCGGGAAGGCGGGGGCGCTGCTGGGGATGGGCCTGACGGAGAAGCAGGGCGGCAGCGACGTCCGGGCGAACACGACGTCGGCCCGGCCGCTGGCGGCGGACGGCGCCTACCTGCTGACGGGGCACAAGTGGTTCTGTTCGGCGCCGATGTCGGACGCCTTCCTGGTGCTCGCGCAGGCGCCCGGCGGGCTGACCTGCTTCCTGGTGCCCCGGGTGCTGGACGACGGCACGCGGAACGCGTTCGCGATCCAGCGGCTCAAGGACAAGCTGGGCAACCGGTCGAACGCCTCGGCGGAGGTGGAGTTCGACGGGACGACGTGGGCCCGCCGGGTCGGCGAGGAGGGGCGCGGGCTGCGGACCGTGATGGGGATGGTGGCGGCGACCCGGCTGGACTGCGTGCTGGGTTCGGCGGCGCTGATGCGGCAGGCGGTGGCGCAGGCCGTGCACCACGCCTCGTACCGCGCGGCCTTCGGGGGCCTGCTGGCCGACAAGCCGCTGATGCGGAACGTGCTGGCGGACCTGGCGGTGGAGTCGGAGGCGGCGACCGTCCTCGGGATGCGGCTGGCGGCGGCGTACGACTCCGGTACCGAGCGGGACCTGGCGCTGCTGCGGATCGCCGTGCCGGCGGCGAAGTACTGGGTGACGAAGCGGTGCGTGCCGGTGGTGGCGGAGGCGCTGGAGTGCCTGGGCGGGAACGGGTACGTGGAGGAGTCCGGGCTGCCCCGGCTGCTGCGGGAGTCGCCGCTCAACTCGGTGTGGGAGGGCGCCGGGAACATCCAGGCGCTCGACGTGCTGCGGGCGCTGCGGACGGAGCCGGCGGCGCTGGACGCGTATCTGCGGGAGGTCGGCGAGGCGCGGGGCGCGGACCCGCGACTCGACCGGGCGATCCGGGGCCTGCTCACGGAGCTGGCCGATCTGGACGGCGTCGAGGCGCGGGCCCGGCGGCTCGCGGAGCGGATGGCGCTGGTCCTCCAGGGGGCGCTGCTGGTGCGCTGGGCCCCGCCGGAGGTGGCGGACGCGTTCTGCGCGGGCCGGCTGGGCGGGGAGGCGGGCTCGGCCTTCGGCACGCTCCCCCACACGCTGGACCTGCGCGCGGTGGTGGAGCGGGCGCGGGCGGTGGGGTGAGCCGCCGGGGCGGGGTCGGGTGGGGTGCCGCGGCTTGTGCGGCGAAGTGGCCGGGGGTGAGGTGGCCGGGCGCGGACGGGCGACCGTCCGCGCGTCGGCCGAAGGGCCGAAGTGGTGTGCCGCCGCTCGTGGGGCGAGGCGCCCGGGGCGCGGGCGCGCGGCCGCGCGCCCGCTCGTGCGGGTGCGGAAGGGCCGGGGT
>NZ_BNBS01000005.1:1216-158417 GCF_014656075.1 Streptomyces hydrogenans | reverse complement strand
GAAGGTCCTCTCCCTCATGGACGAGCTGACCCTCACCCTCCCGCGCAAGATCCGCGAGGAGAACCGTCGCGCCGCGGAGGCGACCGGCGCCCGCTGGGTGCCACACCCGGCGGACGCGGTGGTGGACCGCATGATCGACGACTTCGGCCGCCCCGGGCGCTCCGGCGGCGCGGGCTTCTACGAGTACGCCGACGGGCGCCGCACCCGGCTCTGGCCGGGGCTGCGCGAACACTTCACGGACCCGGCGAAGCAGCCCGCGGACCTGACGGAACTCTCCGAGCGGATGCTCTTCGCGGAGGCGCTGGACGCGGTCCGGTGCCTGGAGGAGGGCGTGCTCGCCTCGGTGGCGGACGCCAACGTGGGCTCCCTCCTCGGCATCGGCTTCCCGCCGTGGACGGGCGGCGTGCTCCAGTACGTCAACGGGTACGAGGGCGGCCTCCCCGGCTTCGTGGCCCGCGCCCGCGAACTGGCCGACCGGCACGGCGAGCGCTTCCTCCCGCCGGAGCTGCTGCTCCGCAAGGCCGAACGGGCCGAGACCTTCACCGACGCCTGACCTCCGCCGTTCCCGCATCCCCTCCACCGCCGACCGGTCCCTCCCGACTCCCGACTCCCGACTCCCGAATCCCGACTCCCGACTCCCGACTGTGACCGGGGGTCGGGGGCCGGGGCCGGCCGCGCCGCGTCGTCCGCACGCCCGCCCTTCCCTTCCGCTCCCCGCAAGGAGGCCCCGATGACATCAGCGCCCCGCACCAGAGCCGGCCGGCCGGACGATCTGCCCGGTGACCCGGGCGACCGCACCCTGCCGCAGCTGCTCGCGCGCAACGCACGCGACTACCCCGGACTCCCCGGGCTGTCCTGGCAGGCGAACGGCCCGGACGGCAACTGGACCACCTTCAGCTGGGCCGGCATCCACGAGCACACCCGGAGCCTCGCCGCGGGCTACCGCGCCCTCGGCGTCGGCCGCGGCGACCACGTCCTGCTGATGATGTCCAACCGGTCCGAGCACTGGCTGACCGATCTGGCGCTGGTCCGCCTGGGCGCGGTCCCGGTCAGCGTCTACGGCACCGCCGCCCCCGAGCAGATCACCCACATCGCCCGCAACTGCCGGGCCCGCCTGGCCGTCGTCGAGGGCGCGGACCGGACAGCCGTGTGGGAGCGGCTGCTGACGGACCCCGACACCCCCCTGGAGCACTTGGTGGTGGCCGAGCCGGGCGAGGAGGGCGACCACGTCCCGTACGCCGCTCTGCTCCGCGAGCCCGTCCCGGAGGGGTTCGACACGGCACTGGACACCGCCCGCCCCGAGGACCCGCTGACCGTCGTCTACACCTCCGGCACCAGCGGGGAGCCCAAGGGCGTCGTCCTCACCCACCGTCAGGTGATGTCCAACGCGCTGGCCCTGGACGCCGTGGTGGAGCTGCCGCCGCACGTCGAGCACATCTGCTACCTGCCCTTCGCCCACATCGCGGAGCGCATGCTGGGCATCTACCTGCCCTGCCACCGGGCCTCCCACGTCTATCTCTGCGCCGATCCGACGGGTGTCGCCGCCGTGGTGCGCAAGGTGCGCCCGGCACAGTTCTTCGGCGTCCCGAGGATCTGGGAGAAGCTGTCCGCCGCCGTGCGGGGCCTGCTCTCGCTGATGCCCGACGACCAGCGGGCGGTCATCGACGACGCCTTCGAGGTCGCCCGGGAACACGTCGCCCACCGGGAGCGCGGCGAGACCCCGTCCGCGAAGCTGGAGGAGCGGTACGCCCGGGTCCGCGAGGACGTGCTGCTCCCCATGCTCGCCGCCGCCGGCCTGGACCGCGTCACCTGGTCGGCCAGCGCGTCGGCGCCCATGTCCGTCGACGTGGTCAGGTTCTGGGCGGGTTTCGGGATCGTCATCATGGACGCCTGGGGGATGACGGAGACCACCGGGGTGGCCACCAGCAACAGCCCCCGGGCCGGATTCCGGCTCGGCTCGGTGGGACGCCCGGTGGAGTCCGTGGAGGTCCGCGTCGCCGAGGACGGCGAGATCCTCGTCCGCGGCGCGTCCGTCTGTTCCGGCTACCTGCAGCCCGACGGCTCGGTGCGTTCGGTCCTGGACGCCGACGGCTGGCTGGCCACCGGCGACATCGGCAGGATGGACGACGACGGCTATCTCTGGCTCACCGACCGGAAGAAGGAGATGATCATCACCTCCACCGGCAAGAACGTCTCCCCGGCCCTGGTGGAGAACGCGCTGAAGACGCACCCGCTGATCGGCCAGGCCCTGGTGCACGGCGACAACCGCTCCTACCTCGTCGCCCTGCTGGTGCTCGACGCGGAGGCCGCCCCCGCCTGGGCCACCGCCCACGGCATCAGGACGGACGGGGGACTGGCCGCCCTGGCCGCGCACCCCGGGATCAGGGCGGAGGTCGAGCGCGGGGTCGCCGCGGCCAACGCCCGGCTCAGCCGCAGCGAGCAGGTCAAGCGGTACGAGCTGCTCACCGAGGAGTGGGGGCCGGCGACCGGCGAGCTGACCCCGTCGCTGAAGATGCGGCGCCGGATCATCCGGGAGAGGTACGCCGACTCGCTCTCCGGACTGTACGAAAGCTGAGGAGGCCGGGCCGGCGGGGCGGAAGGCCCGGCGCCCGGGCCGGGATCGGCCGGGTCCGGGGAACTCGCCGCGCACCCGGCAGCCGTCGAGGCCGTCCCCTCCCGGGGCGGCCTCGACGGTGTGCGCCCACGACTCCTCAGAGGCCGTAGGTCTTCCCGATGACGTCCCGCTGGATCTCGCTGGTCCCGCCGTAGACCGTCGACACCACGGCCGCCCGCAGGTGCCGTTCCATGCCGAACTCCGTGGTGTAGCCGTAGCCGCCCATCATCTGCATGCCCTCCAGCGCCGCCCGCTTGGCGACCTCGGTCGCCTTCAGCTTGGCCATGGACGCCTCGCGCGGGAAGAGCCGGTCCGGCTGCGCGTCGCAGTCCAGGGCGGTCTCCCGCACCAGCAGCCGGGTGCACTCGATCTCGGTGGCGAGGTCGGCGATCCGGTGCCGCAGGGCCTGGAAGGAGCCGACCGGGCGCCCGAACTGCTCGCGCTCCCGGACATAGGCGACCGTGTCGTCGAAGGCGCGGCGGGCCAGGCCCAGCATGTTCGCGGCCAGGAACAGCCGCTCGTGGTTGAGCCCGGCCATCAGCTGCCGCCAGCCGTGGTCCACCTCGCCGACGACCGCGTCCGCCGGCAGCCGCACGCCGGTGAGGAAGACGTCGTTGACCTCCCGGCCGCCCATGGTGTCGATGCGCCGGGTCTCCACGCCCGGGGTGCCGGCGGGCAGGTGGAACATCGTCAGTCCGCCGTGCTTGTCCTCGCCGGTGCGCGCCACCAGCAGGATGTGCCGCGCGCAGTGCGCGTTGGAGATCCAGGTCTTCTGGCCGTCCACCAGCCAGGTGCCGTCGTCCTGCCGCCGCGCCCGGCAGCGCAGCGCCCCCACGTCCGAGCCGGCCCCCCGGCTCCGACATGGCGATGGCCAGGACGTCGCCGCGCACCGCACCGGACAGCACCTCGGCGCGCTGCCGCTCGGAGCCGAACCTCTCGTACGCCTTCGCCGCGATGACCGTGGTGATGAAGCCCCCGGCGGGGACCATGCCGTACGAGGTCTCCTCCAGGAAGAGGCAGGCGTCGGCCAGTCCGCCGCCTGCGCCCCCGTACTCCTCCGGCAGGCACACCCCCAGCCAGCCGAGCTCGGCGAGCCTGCCGTACAGCGCGGGGTCGTGGGCCTCGCGGCCGCCCGAGGTCAGCGCGTCGCGCTGCTCCCGCGTGCCGCACTCCCGCTTGGCGAAATCACGCACGGCCGCGACGAAGTCGGCCTGCTCCTCGGTGAGGCGACTGCCCATCAGATCCTCCCGCGCTCAGTGATGTGACGGATTTACGATAAGCGTTTCATCGTCTCTACGGCAGGGGTTCGCCGGTATCGTGAGCGCCATGAGTACCGACACCGACCACTCGGGCCCCACCACGGCCGTCGCCCGGCCGGAGGTCGAGGACCCGACCGCGCGCAGGATCCTCGACGCCGCACTGGAGCAGTTCAGCCTGCTGGGGCTGCGCCGCTCCTCGGTGGACGACGTGGCCAAGCGCGCCGGGGTCTCGCGCGTCACCGTCTTCCGGCGGTTCCAGTCCAAGGACAAGCTCGTCGAAGCCACCCTGCTGCGCGAGCTCAACCGCTTCTTCCAGCACCTCGACGCGCGGGTGGCCCCGCTGCCGACCATGGAGGAGAGGGTCGTCGAGGGCTTCGTGGTCGCCCTGCGGCACACCCGCGCCCATCCGCTCTTCGGCGGCCTGCTGCGCCTCGAACCCGAGCTGGTGCTGCCGTATCTGACCGTGCAGGGCGGCTTCTCGCTCTCGGCCACGGTCGAGTACCTGACGGCCCATCTGCGCCGCGCGCAGCAGGTCGAGGGCCGTGCCGACGAGGACCCGCGCCCGCTCGCCGAGCTGATGGTGCGGGTCGCCGTCTCCTTCCTGCTCAACCCCGCCAGCTGCATCGAGATGGAGGACGAGGAGCAGGCCCGGGCCTTCGCCCGCCGCTACCTCGCCCCGCTCCTGGACGCCTGACGGGCCGGGCGGCTCCCGCCCGGCCCCGCGGAACCGCCGTACGGCCGCGAGGACTCCCGCACCCGCCGACAGGGCTCCCCCTGCGGCCGGCGGGCAGTGACGCACGGCGGTGGACGACCGACCGACCCGCGCGGCGGCCTGGACCGCCGCGGGGCCGCTCAGCGGCGCCGGTGCAGCGACCGGGCGAGCCGCACCGCCCGGTCCCGCATCGCCGCCGGAACCGCGAACGAGGTCAGCGCGATCGGCGGGGCGAACCGCTGCACCGTCGTCGACTGCACGGCGGTGAAGGCGCGCAGCCCCTCCTCGCCGTGGATCCGCCCGAAGCCGGACTCCTGCGCGCCCCCGAACGGCAGCGCCGGCACGGCCGCGAACCCCAGCACCGAGTTCACCGACACCGCCCCGGCGCGCAGCCGCGCCGCGATCGCCGCTCCGGCCCGCCCGCCGCCACAGAACACGGCGGCACCCAGGGAGTAGCGGGAGGCGTTCGCCCGCTCCACCGCCTCGTCCACGTCGGCCACCTCGTTGATCGCCACCACCGGACCGAAGGTCTCCTCGGTCATCGCCGCCGCCCCCTCCGGCACCCCGGCCAGCACCACCGGCGAGACGAACGGCGCGCGCACCGACTCCGGCCCGCCGAGGAGCGCCCGGGCCCCCTCCGCGACCGCACCGCTCACGTGCCGCTCGACGATCCCGACCTGCCCCGGAAGCGTCATCGGACCGTAGGCGGCCTCCTGACCCGCTCCCGTGCGCAGCGCCCCGGCCCGCTCGACGACGCGCTCGCACAGCGCCGCGTGGACCTCCCGTACCGCGTAGACGCGCTCCACCCCCGCGCAGGTCTGCCCGGCGTTGCTCAGCGCGCCCCACACGATCGCGTCGGCGGCCGCGTCCAGGTCGGCGTCCGCGGTGACGATCACGGCGTCCTTCCCGCCGCATTCGGCGAGGAACGGCGTCAGCGTCTCCGCGCAGACGGCCATCACCTTCCGGGCGGTCCCCGGCGAACCCGTGAAGGCCAGCTTGTCGACCCCCGACCGGGCGAGGGCGTCCCCCGTGGACGCCGGTCCGGTGACGACCCCCAGCAGTCCGGCGTGCTCGGGCACCGCGCTGTCGAACAGCCGCGCCATCAGCACGCCGGTGCCCGGGGTCAGCTCGGACGGCTTGAAGACCACCGCGTTGCCCGCCGCCAGGGCGTACCCGACGGAACCCATCGGGGTGTACAAGGGATAGTTCCAGGGCCCGATCACCCCGACGACCCCCAGCGGCCGGTGCACCAGCGAGGCCCGCTGATGGACGGTGAACAGCCCCGAACCCACCCTGCGCCGCCGCAGCACGCGATCGGCGTGACGCGCGGCCCAGGCCAGGTGCTCCAGCGTGAGCACCACCTCCAGGGCCGCGTCGCCGGCCGGCTTGCCGGTCTCCTCCGCGATGCTGCGGGCCACGGCGTCCAGCTCGGTGGCGAGCGCCTTCTTCCAGGCCAGCAGGTGGCCGCGCCGCCGGGACGCGGGCAGCGCCGCCCACCCGGCCTGCGCGGCCCGCCCCCGCTCCACGGCCCGCGCGACCGCTTCCGGCCCGTCCACCGGATGCTCGGCGAGCGGCTCTCCGGCGGCGGGGGAGCGGGTGGTGAAGACCGCGGCGCCCGGTGCGGCGGCGGAGGTGGTGGTGTCGGTCATCGGGGCTCCTGACGGATGGCGCGGGCGGGGGAGGGCGTGGCGGGGGCGGATCCCGCCGCCGGCGGCGGCGGTGCGTTCGACGTGTCGCCCGGCCGCTCGTCCGGCCGCTCCTCGGGCGCCTCGTCGTGGAGAGGCAGGAGGGGGCGGGAGTGGGCCCAGTGGGGGCCCAGGTCGTCGAGGGTCCAGCCGAAGGGGTAGCTGCGCGCCTCGGGCTTGCGGGGTAACCACTCCGGCCGGGCGGGAAGCAGCCGGATCAGCCCGGCCCGGACGCGGAACCCACGTCGCACCGCTCCCCGCAGCCACGCGGGCTGCGGCCGGAACCCCAGGGCGCGGAGCAGGGGCTCGTCCAGCACGGCGAGCACGACGCGGGTCGCCACCCGGCGCAGCGGCGCCGGGTACCAGGAGCCCATGACCCGCAGGGTCGCCGCGGCGACCCTGCGGTTGGCGGGGTCGTACGCGAACATCTCCCGCTCGTACGCGTCATGGAGCCGCTCGAACCCGGCGTACGTGCCGGGCACGCCGGAGATCCCCATCATCTCGCCCATGCGCCGCCCCACCAGCGCCAGGCTCTCGGTCTCCTGCGCGGACAGCCGGCGCCACCCGAACCGGTCGATCCACCGCTTCGGCCCGACCACCGTCGTGGCCAGCACGTAGAGGAAGTCCTCGTTCGGGATCCGGTACCGCCCGTGGATGCGGTTCAGATGCCGTGCCGCCGTCCGCCCCTCCTCCGAGTCCATCCCCGCGCGCACCATCTCGTACGCGATCAGCACCGTGTCGTCGTACCGCTTCTGCCCCGCCCGCTCGAACTCCTGCGTGCGATCAAGTAGTTGCGAGATGCGCGGCACGCCGTAGTCCCGCAGGAAGGCGATCGACGTGCCGTGGAGGTAGTCGCGGGGGAACTCGTACTGCGTGATCCACCGGAAGATCTGCTCGAAGTCCCGCTCCGGATCCATCCGCCGGATGAGCCGAAGCCGGCTGTACCGCCCCATGCGCGATCCCTCCTGCACGGCACCACGGCCACCGGCGCGCGGTGCGACTGGATTCCGGGTTCCACGGGGGTCACCCCCGAAGAGTCGATGATACGGAAACTATTGACTTGTTTCATCGGGCGTCAAGCCTCCGGGAGGGAGGAAGTGCCGGAGCGGGGGCGAAGCCGTGGGGTTCGACTCGCAGCATCTGATAGGTCGTCATGTGTGTTGCTTGCTCAGTGAGTTCAAGCGCAATCCGTGCGCCATGCGCCGCACGGTGCGGGCGGTGTGACCCGGCGGGGCCGGACAGGAACGGGGGAGTGACGGTGGCATCGATCCGGCCGTCACACATCAGGGCCCTGACCGGTCCATGGGGTGAACCACCAGCAGGTGTTCCCAGCACAGGACCAAGGAGACTCACGTGTTCGCCGCCTATCTCGTCGCCACCCTCCTCACCTCGGCCGTGAACGGCCTGGCCGCCGTCGCCAACCTCATCGGACACGACTATCCGAAGAGCCAGGCGGACAAGCTGGGCGTCCCCCGCTCCTGGATGCGGCCGCTCGGCATCCTCCTGGGCTCGGGCGCCCTGGGCCTGCTGGCCGGCCTGGCCGTGCCCGCGCTGGGCGCGCTCGCCGCCGCAGGCCTCGTGCTGTACTTCCTCGGCGCCCTCTGGACCCATCTGCGGGTACGGGACCACGAGTTGGGCGGGTGGCTCCTCTTCTTCTGCCTTCCCGCGGCCACGCTGGCCCTCAACCTCGCCCAGCACGGCCAGCTGTGACCGGGCGGCCGCTCACCCGATCCGCGCCGAGCCGATGCGTGCGGGTGCCCGGGGTCGTTCTCCGTCTGCCGGGAACACCGGCGCGTCGGTGCCCGCCCCCGCCTCGTCTCGCGCGGGGGCCCAGACGAAAGGCGGAGCATGACCACACGCAGGAGCTTTCTCGGCCGTACCACCGCGGCCGGCGTCCTGGCGGGCCTCACGGCCTCACCGGCGGCGGCCGAGGACGGGCGCGGGTCACCCGCCGTCGGCGCACCGGACGTGCGCCGGGCGCGGGCGCGTGACGCGATCGTGGCCGTCAACAGCGGGATGCGGTCGCACTACGCCGCGCTCAAGGCGGATCTGATCGCCCGGCTCAGTCCCGTCCTCGTGGTCCAGAACGACGCCAAGGGCGGGAGGTTCACCCTCGTCCACGACGGCACGCAGGAGTCGCTGCACCCCGTCGGGGAGGTGTTCGAGCTGGCGAAGTCCGTCGCCCACGCGCCGCTCGGCGTCTTCGCGATCATCGCGCCCCACCTGAGCGGCCGGGTCCCGAACATCCCCGGCGCCGACCGCATCGATCCGCACGACCTCGCCATGCTCGCGTTCAGGGACACGACGTCCACCGACTGGATCGCCCCCCTGCGGCAGTACGCCGACACCCTGGCCGCGGCGCGGCGGCACCTCGACCGGGCCGGCATCCCGCCGGAGGCGGCGGCCTCCTGCGCGCAGGTGCTCGACGGCGCGCTGGCGTTCGTCAAGGTCTCCACCGAGGCCCGCTCCTTCGACATCAGGTCCTTCGAGGACTTCTCCCGGAGCGTGTACGCGGGCATCCGCACCACCATGCGGTACGCGGCCGAGGCTCAGATCACGGGCGTCCAGGGCGTCCTGCGGAGGTGGCGCGCCCGGATCGGCGAGGAGGCGTGGCGGGACCTGTACACGGTGGTCCTGTCCCAGTGGGCCACGTCCGAACTCAACCAGAACTCGATCATCATCGGGCCGTGCATGAACCCCGCGAAGGTGGCCACCCACCTGATCGACCTGCCGACCGCCGAGCCGCCCTCGGACCCGGTCTTCGTGGCCCTGGACAACCTCGCCCGGATCGTCCAGGACAACATCGCGGCCGAGCTGGTGTTCCCTTCGGACCGTGCGGCCGCAGACGCCCTCAAGGGCCCCCAGGACCTCCTCGCCGACGAGATCCTGGACCAGCTGGGCACCCCGGAACCGGGCGCGCCGGCGTACGTCCCACCGGGCGGAGACGGAAACGGCGCCTGTCCCGTCACCCGCAGGGGCCAGGAGCCGCGACGGGGCGGAGCGGCGTACGACCTCTGAGCCCGGCCGCGCTCCGGGAGCGGGCCAGGTCCATCGCACCAGCTCGACCTGATGCGCCTGGCCGGCCACGGCGAGCCGGTGACCGTCGGGGCTGCAGGCCGGCGCCCGGTGTCGCACCGGCACGTGGGCCGAGCGAGTCGTGGAGGCACGGGCATCGCACCGCGGGCGTGCGGTCGGCGGCCCCCAGCGCCGCTACTCAGGTGCGTCGCCGGTGTCGGTCGCCCTGTCCCGGGGGTCCGCGGCGGAAGGGGAAAGCCGTGCCCGGGGGCCGTTCGGGGTGGCCGCCAGGCTGGCGAGGAGTTTGAGCCGGTCTTCGTCAGGGGTGCCGGGCTCGGCGGTGTAGATGGTCAGGGAGTGCGCCTCGCGGGTGGAGAGGGGCAGGTCCAGCGGCTGGTAGGTGAGTTCCAGCGGTCCGGCGTCGGGATGGTGGAAGGATTTGACGCCGCCGTGGTGGATGCGGACGTCGTGGGCGGCCCAGAGGGTGCGGAACTCGGTGCTCAGAGTGGACAGCTCTCCGATGAGTTCCCGCAGTGCCCTGTCGTTCGGGTAACGGCCGGCCTCGGCGCGCAGCAGAGCGGTGGTGATGGTGACGGCCTGGTCCCAGTCGGCGACGAAGTGCCGCGCGCCCGGGTCGAGGAAGTAGTAGCGAGCGCAGTTGGGGCGGCCCTGCTCGTCGGCCGTGTCGCTGTGGAACATCGGTGACAGGACCGCCCGGGCGAGTGCGTTGGTGGCGACGATGTCGAGGCGACCGTTGGTGACGAAGGCCGCGGACAGGGTCATGGAGTCGAGCAGCCACTGGACGCGGGGCGGGAGGTCGACGGCCTTGCGGCGCCGGGGTGCGCGGCCGGCCGGCTGGGCGGCGCGGGCGAGGTCGAAGAGGTAGGTGCGCTCGTCGTCGTCGAGGTGGAGCGCGCGGGCGACCGCGTCGAGGACGTCTTCGGACACGCCGTTGATGTGGCCCTTCTCCAGGCGTGTGTACCACTCGGTGCTGACACCGGCGAGAACGGCGACCTCCTCCCGCCGCAGGCCGGGGACGCGGCGCCGGCCGCTGGTGGGCAGCCCGGCCTGCTCCGGTGTGATCCTGGCGCGCCGACTGGCGAGGAAGTCGCGGATGTCGGAGCGGTTGTCGGGTCGCTTGTCCATGTCTTTCACGGTAGGCGCGTTCCGCCGGGAAGGGAGGTGGAGCTTGTACCCCCTATAAGCGCGACCTTTCTGACCTGCGTGGATACCGGTTCCCTGGGATGGACGACCCCGCAGCGACACCTCTTGGAGCCCCACCGTGCAAGGAGCGACCCTCCCCGCCTCCGTCGACGATCGTGCCGCGGAACGGCCATCCGCCTCCCGTCGGCTTCCCGCCGTGATCTACGTGCTGGCCCTGGGGACCTTCCTGATGGGCACGACCGAATTCGTGGTGGCGGGTCTGCTGCCGGAGATCGCGGACGACCTACGGGTGAGCGTGGCCCGTGCCGGCCTCGCGATCACCGTCTTCGCGGTCGGAATGATCATCGGCGCGCCGCTGATGTCGATGCTGACGCTGCGGCTGCCCGCCCGCATGACGCTGATGCTGGCCCTGGGCGTCTTCGCCGCGGGTCATGTCATCGCCGCTGTCGGTGACGGGTTCGGCCTGCTGCTCGCCGCGCGGTTCCTGACCGCGCTGGCGACCGGAGCGTTCTGGGCGGTGGCGAACGTCGTGGCCACCCGGGCGGCCGGCCCGGCCGCGAGCTCGCGCGCCGTGGGCGTGGTCGGTTCCGGGGCCATGCTCGCCAATGTCGTCGGCGTGCCGCTCGGCGCGTTCGCCGGGCAGCTGATGGGCTGGCGCGGCCCCTTCTGGATACTGGCCGTCCTGGCGGTGGCCGCGGTGGCGCTGATCGCGCGCCGGGTCCCGCACGAGCCCCGCGGCGGGCAGACGGTGTCGATCCTCTCGGAGCTGTCCGCGCTGCGCTCGGGCCGACTCTGGCTGGTGCTGGCGGCCTGCGCCGCCACGAGTGCCGGCGTGCTCGGCACGTACACCTACATCGCCCCGCTGCTCACCGACCGGGCGGGAATCGCCGCGGGTCTCGTGCCGCTCGTCCTCGTCGGATTCGGTGCCGGCGCCCTGGCCGGCTTCCTCGTGGGCGGTCGTCTCGGCGATGTCCGCCCGTACGCGACCACGATCAAGGCTGCGGCGTCGGCCGCGGTGGTCCTGGCGGCGCTCGGCCTGCTGTCAGGCTTCGCCGCCCCGACGGTGGCGCTGGTCGCCCTGCTCGGGCTGGTCGGCTTCCTCGGCACCCCGGTCCTGATCGCCCTCGGCGTCCGCTTCGCGGGCAGGGCCCCCACGCTGGGCTCGGCCCTGACCGTGTCGGCGTTCAACCTGGGCACCGCGGCCGGCTCCTGGATCGCCGGACTCGCCCTCGACTCGCCTTTCCACACCGCCGGGCCGGCCGTGATCGGCGCCGCCATGGCCGCGGTGGCCCTCATCCCCACCCTCACCCTCGCGCTCGTCCAGGGGCGTCGCGCCCAGCCCGCCGCCGGCTAGGACGCCGACCGCGAGACCGCGGGACGTCGCCACCACCGGCAACGCCACACCGGAACATTTCCCCTCATTCATCAGGAAGTCATGCCTTCCTGGTCTCACACAGGCGCCCGAGGCGCCGGAAACACGAAGCAAGGAGAGCCACCATGCGTGGAGTGGTCATGCACACCGCCGGAGACGTCCGGGTCGAGGAACGCGAGGACCCGCGGATCATCGAGCCCACCGACGCGATCGTGAAGCTGACCGCGACGTGCATCTGCGGTTCCGACCTGTGGCCGTACCGAGGGATCGAGCCCGCCGACCACACGGCCATGGGCCATGAGTACGTCGGCGTCGTGGAAGAGGTCGGCTCCGAGGTGAGGACCGTGAAGGTCGGTGACTTCGTCGTCGGTTCGTTCGTCATCTCCGACAACACCTGCGAGATCTGCCGGGCGGGCTACCAGTCCGGCTGCGTGCACCGCCAGTTCGTGGCCGGGACGATCGGCACCCAGGCCGAGAAGGCCCGCATCCCCTACGCGGACGGAACCCTCGTCGCCACCCCGGGACAGCCCGACGAGGACCTGATCCCTTCCCTGCTGGCCGCCTCCGACGTGCTGGGCACCGGCTGGTACGGCGCGGTCGCCGCCGAGGCCGGCCCCGGCAGGACCGTCGCCGTCGTCGGCGACGGCGCCGTCGGCCTGATGGCGGTCCTGGCCGCCCGGCAGCTGGGCGCGGAGCGCGTCATCGCGATGTCCCGCCACCCCGAACGACAGAAGCTGGCCCGCTTCTACGGCGCCACCGACATCGTCGAGGAACGCGGCGACGAGGGAGTGGCGAAGATCAAGGAGCTCACGGGCGGACTCGGCGCGCACTCGGTCGTCGAGGCCGTCGGCACCCGCGAATCCACCATGCAGGCGATCGGGGCCACCCGGCCCGGCGGCCACATGGGCTTCGTCGGCGTCAACTACGACGTCCACATTCCCGGCTTCGACCTGTTCCTCGCCGGCATCCACATGGAAGGCGGCCCGGCCCCCGTCCGCCGGTTCCTGCCCGACCTGATCCAGCTCATCTGGGACCGCGAGATCGACCCCGGCAAGGTTTTCGACCTCGAACTCCCGCTCGATCAGGCCGCCGAGGGCTACAAGGCCATGGACGAACGCCGCGCCACCAAGGTGCTCCTGCGCCCCTGAACCATCCCGCGCGGCGCCGCGACCGGCGTCGCGCAACCCAGTCACGCATCCCACCCCGAAACAGGACTCTCCCCTGATGAACCCACCTGCGACTTCACCGGGCAGGTCGCCCTGGTCACCGGCGCAGCCTCCGGCATGGGCCTGGCCACCGCCCGCGCCTTCGCCCGGGCCGGCGCTGCCGTCGTCCTCGCCGACCTCGACCGGAGGGCCGCCGAGCGAGCGTCCGAGGACCTGACCGACGCCGGCCACCGGGCCCTCGGCCTCGGCTGCGACGTGGCCGCCGAGGAACAGGCCGCCGCCATGGTCGACATCGTGGAGCAGCAGCCCATCGGCCGCCTGGGCGCCGCCGACGAGATCGCCGACGCCGCCCTGTGGCTGTGCGGCCCCGGCGCCGGCTTCGTCATCGGAACAGCTCTCCCCGCCGACGGCGGCTTCACCGTCCACTGATGGGGGCCCGCCCTCACAGTGTGAAGACATCCGGAGCGCTTTCCGCGGCCCGCCGCGGTTCCGCTCACCGCGGAGGAGGGCGAGTCCGCGCGTGAAGTCCTTCGGCACCTGGCGCAGTTCTCGGACTGAGGGCGGCCGGGCGTCGCCGGCCTCGGATGACGCGCCCACCCGCCGAAGCCGGGTGGGCGCGTCATCCGAGGGGCGTCGATCGGACCATCAAGCCGATCAAGCCGATCAAGCCGATGGGGTCGATCGGCCGATGGGGTCGATCGGCGTGAGGACCCCGAGTCGGTCCTCGATCGCCTGGGCCGCGTCCAGGCACAGGTCTTCCCGGAAGGCGCGGCCGATGATCTGCACTCCCGTGGGGAGTCCGTCGGCCGTCCCGGTCGGCACGGCCACGCCTGGTACGCCGACGAAACTGCTCACGGTGCACAGGCGCATTCCCGACGCGACGCGGTCCCGGCCCGACCGGTCCCGTGACTCCAGCCCCGGCTCGACCGGCGGTTCGGTGAAGACCGGGCCGAGCAACAGCGGGTAGGCGTCGAGGAATTCGGCCCAGGAGCGGCGGATGTTCATCCAGAGGCCCATCAGGTGCATGAACTCGGCCGCGCTCGCGGGAGGGGTCCGCTCCATCGCCATCTCGAGGTAGCGGTCGCCGCCCTCGCCGAGTAGTCCGCGCACGGCCGGCCACGACGGGGCGAACTCGGTCGCGGTGATCCGGCCGTACGCCTCAAGGGCCTCGTCCATGCGCGGTACGTCCCGCACCTCGCGCACCTCGTACCCGGCGTCGCGCAGCGCGTCGGCCGCGGCGGCGACGGCTCCTCGGACCGTGGGGTGGACGCCGTGCCCGCCGGGGTCCGTCACGACCGCGACCTTCACGGGCCCCGGGAGGGGCTCGCCGTACGCGGGCACCGGTACGGCCCGCGGGTCCCGCGGATCGGTCCCGGTCAGCACCTCGTACGCGAGGCGGAGGTCGCCCACGGTCCGGGCCAGCGGGCCGTCGGTGACCAGCAGCTGGGACGCCGGGCCCGGGTCGTCCGGGCCGAGGAAGCGGTGGTCGGCGGGGAACCTGCCCGTGGACGGCTTCAGCCCGGCCACGCCGCAGAACTGGGCCGGGACGCGCACTGATCCGCCGGAGTCGTTGCCGAGCCCGATCGCAGCCATGCCCGTGGCGACGGCCACCGCGTCACCTCCGCTGCTGCCGCCCGGGGTCCGGCCGCCGTCCCACGGATTGACCGTGTCGCCGAACAGCTCGCTGCGCGTGTGCATCCCCGCCAGGATCAGGGTGGGGATGTTGCTGTGCCCGATCGGGACGGCTCCCGCCGCGCGCAGCCGTGCCACCGGGGGCGCGTCGGCCGACGCCACCAGATCGCGGAAGCGTTCCACCCCGAACGTCGTCGGCACGCCTTCGACGGCGATGGACTCCTTCACCGTGAAGGGCACGCCCGCGAGCGGTCCCAACGTTTCGCCGGCGGCCCGCCGGCGGTCCGTCCGCGCCGCGTCCTCGCGGGCGCGCTCCGCGAGCAGCTGCGTGACCGCGTTCGCCCGCGGGTTGACCTCGGCGATGCGCTCCAGGTGGCTGTCGACCAGTTCGACGGCCGAGACCTCCGCGTTGCGCACGGCCTCCGCCTGCTCGGCGGCCGACAGCTTCCACAGGGCGTCCCGCATGACTGCACCATCCTCCCCTACGTTCCGATGCGCTCGCATCGGAACGGCAACCGTAGCCTGGAATCGATGCGCTCGCATCGGATAAAGTCGGGCCGCGCGCTGCGACGCGGAAGTCCGCGAAGCGGAAAGCGTGTGAGTCGTGAACAGCGAGCCGTGAAAGAGAGGCACCAGGGATGCCCAAGCAGGTGGATCACGTGAGCCGCCGCCGCCTCATCGCCGAGGCCGTGTGTCATCTCGCCGACGAACACGGCCTGGAGGGTGTGACCCTCCGCGACGTCGCCGCCCGTGCGCAGGTGTCGATGGGTGCCGTACAGCGGTGCTTCCGCACCAAGGAAGAGATGCTCGTGTTCACCCTCGGGCACATCGGCGAGAGGATCGGCGAGCGCGTGCGGGCCCGTCTCGTCAGGAGTCCGGCCCAGTCGGCCGGCACCGCGCTGGGGCACGCGGCCACCGAGATCTCGCTGCTCCGGGAGGAACACCGCGCCGAGGCCAGGGTCTGGCTCGCCTTCGTCGCGCAGGCGGCGGTCAACGAGACGCTCGCCACGACCCTCCGCGCGAGCTACGCGCCCCTGCAGGAGACGTTCACCCGCCTGATCGCGGAAGCCGCCGATGCCGAAGCAGGCTCCGGATCCGACGCGGGCGCCGATGGCGATGGCGACGCAGGCGCTGACCGTGCCGCGCTCGTCGACCCGCGGCGCGAGGCCCGCACCCTCCTCGCCCTCGTGGACGGGCTCACCACTCACGTCCTCATCGGTCACCTCACCCCGCCCGAGGCGCAGGACGTCCTTCACGCACACTTGGCGCGCCTCTGGGCGTGAGCGCCACGCCCCCGTCAGCAGGTGGGTCAGGGGGCGCCCGCGTGGTCACCGCGCACGGCGGTGCCAAGGATGTGGCTGCCGGCCGGAGTCGGGAGCCGGGTCTCGGGGAAGTCGAAGCGGTCGACCGTGGTCGGGGTGAAGCCGGCGGCGGTGAGGGTCGCCAGAGTGTCGCGGCCGGTGTGGCAGCCGCCCATCAGACGTGGCCAGACGGTGGCGTCGAGGACGCGCTGGAGGCGCCGCATCCCGCTCGTGCGTGCCTGGACGTGTTCGAAGAACCGCAGCTGTCCCCCTGGCCGGAGCACCCTGTGGAGCTCGGCGAGGGCCGCGGGCGGGTCGGCGATGGAGCAGAGGGTCAGGCAGGCCACGGCCGCGTCGAAGGAGGCGTCGGGGAAGGGCAGCCGCTCGGCACGGGCCTCGTGCACCTCCAGGGGGAGAGGAGAGGTGGCGGCCCGGTCCCTGGCCAGTGCGCGGAGGTTCGGCTCCGGTTCGACGGCGACGAGACGCGTCACTTCGGGCGGGTAGTGGGGGAAGTTCAGACCGTTGCCCGCTCCGATCTCAATCACCTCGCCCGTCAGGCCGGCGAGAAGCCGCTCGCGGTGCTCGGCCACGCCCGCCTTCTCCAGAGCCGGACCGGCGAGCCGTGCGTAGCAGCGGGCGAAGAACGGGTGCGGCCGGAACGGCGGCGGCTTGACCGATTGCGCCATGTCGACCGCCTCCTCTGCGGCAGCCCTGCCAGGGGTCACTCCAGTCTACGGAGGCACGGCGGAGCGAGGTCGCTTCACGTGATGCCCGGGCGCGGCTTCCGTGGGCCCGGCCGGTCAGCAGCCGCTCGTCATCGGGCATGGGGCATCTTTCGCCGGGCCGGTGTCCGGTGGTCCAGCGGGTGAGGGCGGGCCGGAGGCGGCGGTGAGCACGGCGGCCGCGACGGTCACGGCGGTCTATCAGGCCGGGTCGGTCGGCCAGGAGGGCTCCTGGCGACGTGCCCACGGCGTCGGCCCGACAGGGGGGCGCGTGGTCGCAGGCGATGAGTGTCGAGTGGACCGACGCGGTGTCGAGGCCCTGGATGACCGCGGAAGGGAGTCCGGCGCGCCAGGGACGGTTGATCAGGGCGAGGACGGGGACGAGACCGGCCCGGCCCGGCGTGCCCGTGACGATGAGCGGTTTGCGGTCGACGCGGTGGGCCAGGTGGCCCGTGGTGATCCGGCCGATGCCCCAGAGGATCGAGTACGGGCCCCTGGTGAGGCCGACAGCGGCGAGACTCTTCGCGGCCTCCATCAGGCCGTCCAGGACGCGGGCTCGGGGCGGCGGTGAAGAGGGACGCGGAGAAGGCGCAGAAACTGTGCGCCGCCCTGCGGGAAGAGCGGGCGTGAGGGAAAGCGTGGGTCGTGGTTGGTGCCGAGGAGCGGGCAGGCACTCCAGGTGACACCGTCGTCGAGGTTGCCGACCACTCCGGCCTGGCCGGGGCAGAGCAGGCACAGGCGGCGCCAGGACGTACGCGTGCACGTGGCCTTCAAGCCGTCTCCTCGCCGCTGGGCGGCGGCGCGGCGTGCCGGGCGCGTTCAAGGGCGACGTGCGCGGCGGTTTCGCGGACGGCCAGGGCGAGGGCCGGTCCCACAACGACGAACACCGCACCGATCACCCAGGAGGCGGCCGCAGCGTGGGCGCGTTCCCCGACCCCGCGCACGCCCGTGCCTCTCCCTTTGCCCTTGCCCCGCCGCTCGTCGTCGACGGCACCGGGCCGAGGCCGTCGCCACGGCCCGGTCCACCCCGCTGGACCTGCCCGCCTGGTGCCAGATGACCGGTCACGACGACCTCGTCCCGGTGCCGGACCCGTCAGGTCGGCCACGTACGACCCCGGACGGCCCGGGCTCAGCAGAGCCCCTGAGCAACGGACGGCCGCGCGAGGGGCTGATCGGGACCACGCGGTGCGAGCAGGCAGCCGACCAGCCGAGGATCAGCCCCCGATCAGCGGCCGGTGTGCCGCTCACCAGCCCCCGAGCAGCAGCCCCGACCGGCAGCCCGCAAGCCCCCGCCGACCACCCACCACACCACACCCCACCCAAACCCTCTAGCTCACTCCCACCCTCAGGCTCCCCCTCACGCTCACGCCTCAGCCCTTGGTCAGCCTCCGCTCGATCAGCGCCTTGAAGTCCTCGTAACCGCGCGGAGACACCCGCTCGCCGTCGACGAAGAAGGTCGGCGTGCCCTGGACGCCGAGGGCCAGGCCGTCGCGCTGGTCGAGGGCGATGCGCTCGGCCGTGCGCTCGGAGGCGACGTCGGTGTCGTACCGGGCCATGTCCAGGCCGAGTTCGCGGGCGTACGCGCGGAACACGGAGTCCTTGGGCTCCCGCGCCTCGCCCCACCGCGCCTGGGTGGTGAACAGCTTGTCGTGCATCTCGCGGAACCGGCCCTGCCGCGCGGCGGCCTCCGCGGCGCGTGCGGCGGACTCGCTGTTGCGGTGGCCGGGCATGGGGAAGTAGCGGGCGACGAAGGTGACGCGGTCGCCGTACTCCTTCTTCAGCCGGTCCATGACCGGGTGGAACGCGCCGCAGCCCTCGCACTCGAAGTCCAGGAACTCGACGACGGTGACACGGCTCCCGGCGGGCTCGGTGAGACGGTGGCTGTCGGCACGGACCACGCGGGCGTCCGTGGCCGGCTCCGGCAGGGCCCGTGCGCCGTTTCCGCCGCCGCCGTCCGCGTCGGGGCGGAAGAGGAGGAAGGAACCGAACGCGACGGCGAGCGCGACCAGCAGGACGAGCGCGGCGAGGAGCTGCTTCTTGGCGTTCTTCATGAGGGACCTTCGTTCGGAGGAGCGGGAGCGCGCCGGGTGGCCACGGCTCGCCGGTCGCGGGCGTGGAGGGCGGCGAGGTAGGCGTTGTACGCGGCGAGCGGGTCGCCGGCGTCGCCGCGGTCGATGCGCCGGTCGACGCGACGGGCCTCGCGGGAGTCGGACCGCACCCACTGGACGGCGAGGATGATCGTGGTGATCAGTACGGGGATGTCGCCGGTGGCCCAGGCGATGGCGCCCGCGTTGTACTGGTCGTCGGCGAGCGACGGCCCCCAGGGGCGGGCGAGCGAGGTCCACCACCCTTCCGCGAGCAGTCCGGTGGAACTCATCAGGGAGATGCTGAACCAGGAGTGGAACGGCATCGTCAACATCAACACGAACAGCCGCCCCAGGTGCGGCGGTCTGCGCGGCCCCGGATCGACCCCGATGATCACCCAGAAGAACAGCAGTCCGACGGCGAGGAAGTGCACCAGCATCACCAGGTGCCCGAGGTGACTGCGCATCAGCGCCTCGAACAGTGACGTGTAGTAGACGGCGAAGGCGGATCCGATGAACAGCACGCCGGCGACCGCCGGATGCGAGATCACCCGTACGTACGTGCTGTGGAGCAGCTTGAGCAGCAGCTCACGGGGGCCGGGCGGGGCGTCCCTCCCGGCGGCGGGCAGGGCCCGCAGGGCCAGCGTCGCGGGCGCGCCGAGCACGAGCAGGATGGGGACGGTCATCGCGAGGACCATGTGCTGGCCCATGTGCACGCTGAACATGACCTTGCCGTAGACCGCCAGACCGCTCATCGTCGCCAGGACCGTGACGGTGAGCCCGAGGAACCAGGACACCGTGCGGCCCACGGGCCAGTGATCGCCCCGCGCGCGCAGCCGACGGACGCCGACCGCGTACGCCAGCCCGGCCGCCGCCGTACCGAAGGCGAAGACCGGGTCGAAGTGCCACTGCGTGAACAGCGGTGTCCAAGGGAACCCGCCCAGCGGCGGCGGCATCGGAAACCCGAGCAGTTCCCCGGCCGGTGAGAGGGCTGCGGCCGCCGAGGAGGGCGGGGGAGTGCGGGCGAGCCCGACGGCGAGGCCCATGGCGACCGCCATCAGCAGCAGTTCGCCCGCGGCCAGGCGTACGAACGCTCCGGCACCGGTCCTCGTGGCGATCGCAGCCAGGCTCCGCCGCCGGTGCCACGCGCCCGCCAACCCCAGCAGGACCAGGACGGCCGTCTTCACCAGGACCAGTCGCCCGTACGCGCTCGTGAACAGCGCGTCCCAGCCCGGCAGCCGGATCACCGCACCCACGACACCGCCCGCACCGACGGCGACCAGCGCGGCCCCCGCCAGCACGCTGAACCGGCGGACGGTCACGGCCGCGTCCGGATGCCGCCGGGCGACCACCGGCAGCAGGAAGGCCAGACCGCCGACCCACAACGTCACCCCGACCAGGTGGACGGCGAGGGACACCACGGCGGTGTCATGACCCGCGGACCCGGCCGCGTGACCGGTGAAGGCGGGCGGCAACAGGCCGGCGAGCGCCGCCAGGAGCCAGAACCTGGCCCAGCCCGCCGTGGTCACCCCGGGCCCGAAGGTCGCCAGGAGCGCGGCCGTCGTGGCGGTGAGGGCGTGGGCGGTGCCCCGGGAGTCGGTGGCCACGAAGTCGAGCAGCACGGCCGGTTCGAGCACGTCGGCGGCCGGACGGGCGGACAGGTCGGACAGGGTGAAGACGACGACGGCCACCGAGGCCACCGCCCACACGCCCGCCGCGGCCGACGCCCAGAGCATCGCCCTGCCCTGCGCCGGAGCCAGCCGCCTCGGCCCGGGGAGCAGCACGGCGGCCAGGACGAGCGCGCCCACGGTGGCCACGGTCGCCACGTCGGCGACGGTACGCGAGAAGGGCAGCGCCCAGCGGGTGAGCGGGCCCGCGTCGACGACGCCCGGAGGGGTGGTCCCTCCGCCGGCCCCGGTCGTCGCGGCCGCCACTGCCGCCGCCGTGAGCAGGGCGACGGCCGGTGCGGCGGCCCAGGTCCGTCGCGCCAGCCGCACGGCACCGTCGCCCGAGCGGTCAGCGACCGGCATCGTCCGCGCTCCTCCTGCGACGGCGGATGGTGACGACCATCGCCGTCGCCATCCCGACGAGCCCGATGCCGAAGCCGATGCCGATGGCCTTGAGGCTGGTCACGGCACGCTCCCCGGACGCCACGGCGGTGCGGGAGAGGGAGGCGGTGGGCGAGGGGGACGCCGACGTGCCGGTCGGGCGCGGCGACCCGGCCGGACCGGACGGGGTCGTGGCGGGAGGAATCGTTCCTGAGGGGGTGGCGGGCGTGGCAGCCGCGGAGGGGGCGGTGGGCGCGGGCCGCACGGTGAACGCCGAGGTCCCCGAGACCGGATGGCCGTCGGCCGACACGACCCGGTAGCCGACCGTGTACCGGCCGGCGGTCCTGGCCTCCTTGAGGCTCAGCGTGACCTCGCGCCCGGCCACGGCCGGAGCCCCGTCGCCGAGTGCGGCGCCGTCCGGTCCGGTGACGGCGAGCTGGGCGTACGCCTGGGACATGGGATCGCTGAACGTGAGCGTGACCGTACGGGGAACGGCGTCGAGGACGGCGTCGTTCGCCGGGTCGGATCCGTTCAGCTCCGTGTGGGCGGCGGCCGGCGGGGCGGAGACCGCCAGCAGTCCGCCGACGGCCAGGGGAAGGAGGAGGGAGCGCACCGCGGTACGAGCGGCGCGGGAATGCCTGATGCGCATGGTGAGGAGAGCTCTCTGCCGCCCCGGCACCCGACGGGATGCGGGACGGACGGCGTGTCGAGGAGGCCGCGCGGGGCGCGCCGGCCCACCCGCGTCGCGGCGCCCGAAAGCGCGGTGCCGGACGGCGAGGCGTCAGACGGCGAGGCGGAAGCCGGTCACGGCCGTCGGCCGGAACGGGTGCGGGAGGAGCGCGGGCGCCGGAGGGGCGCGTCCCGGACACGGGCACGCGAGGGCGGCCGGCCGCAGCGGCGCCACGTCGGTGGCGGGTCGGCGCAGGGGGCCGTGCGCGGCCGGGACGACCGTCAGCAGAGGCAGCAGGGCGTGCAGGATCCGCTGGGCGGACTCGGCGAGGGGCCGGGCGTGGGCGAGCACGGACTCGGTCGTCCCGAGCAGCCGCGCGGCGAGCAGCAGGGTGACCGCGTGGCCGCCCAACAGCACCGACGGCCCCGGCCCGGCCGTCGCGTGCTCGGCGAGCCCCGCGAGGTGCCCGCCCCCCGGCGCGTCGGTGAGCGTCGCGCAGGCGCCCGGGATCACGTAACAGACGTGGTAGGCGGCCTGCGCCCCCAGGAACGCGGCGAGCAGCTGGGTGTCGCTGAGCCGCCTGCGGGTGAGGACGAGACACAGGACCACCGCGAGCGCGGCGACCGCGGCCTGGACGAGCAGACGAGGCGTATGCCCCTGGAGCAGCGCATGCCCGCCCACCGGCAGCAGCACGCACAACACCGCCAACACCCCGGCCCGCACCACGCGCAGCCCACCGGCCCACGGCGCTGCGCCGTGCGGCATGCGAGGAGCGGACATGGCGGGCTTCCGGAGGGGCGAAACGGAGGAGCGGTACGGATCGGCCGACGGCGCCGATGCGACGGACGGCCGAAACGCAGCGTACCGGCCCGCCCAGGACGCGAGCGCACCGGCCGTGCGCGTACGTGGGGGTACCGGGTGAGCGGGCCGGGCGCACGCCGGGTCCCCGCAGTGGGACCCGGCCGACGGTCGGCCTCGCTCAGCGTGGCGACGGTCCGGATCCGAGGACGCTCTCGACGGTGCAACCGCCCCCGCCGGGCATCCGCCGGGAGGGAGACGGCGCCGAGCCCCCGATGGTGCGGGGACCACGCGTGCGAGGAGGCGGTCCTGGTCGTGGCAGACGCCGACGGGAAGGAACAGCAGTACGCCGCCCCGGCCGGCGCCGGTATCGCCGCGGCGAGGATGGCGGGACGCCCGCAGCACGGTCACGCCGTGCTGGAGCGAGGCGGCGCGCACGACCTCCTCAGTGCACGACCTCCTCCGCCGCGCGCGTCTGCTGCTCATACAGCGTGCGTCGGCGGCTCGCGTTCCCGGTCGCCTTCTGGGCAGCGAGCATGGCCCCGCCTTCGGATGCCCCCACAGCCACCGGCCGACGGCGAGCCCCGCAGCAGCGCGAGCCGGAGCAGGCGACGCATGCCATCACTCCGGCGTCCCGGTGCCCGGTCGGCCGGCGCCGTCGGCTGCGGTGTCGACGCAGCGGGACGACCAGACCGACGGGGCTGCTCCCCGCGGTGCGACGGAGCAGGTGAGCCGTCTCCACGAAGTTCGACTCGTCTGCTGGACCGCGCATCAGGTGAAACGCACGGTCAACCTCTTGTCCGGCGCGTTCGACTCGTCTTCCTTGGCGGCCCGGGCCAGTACGGATGCGATGGCCTCGAACGCTTCGTCGCCCATGCGGCCACGACTGACTTCGGCGTTCTCCCAGACGATCTCGACCGGGCGCTCGACATCCCTGCTCAGGCGGTCCCACAGGGCAGGCAGGTTGTGTCCGTAGTACGGACCGAAGTCGAGAGGCCCGGCAAGAACCCGATGCAGGTCCGCCTGGCTTCCGATGTGTGCCCCGTCAATGGTGACGCGCATGGTCTCCTCCACCCCTTCGACCCGCCAAGCGACTCTACGAACACCCCGACGCCCCTGCGGGCCTCGCGCCCCGAACTCTGACAGTCGGACTTCGCCGAGACAAACCGCCACCGGTCGAACTCCAGCACCGAGACCCGTCAAACCTCGGCGAGACAGGACAGCGGGGTTCCCTGATCGGCCCGGCGGGCACGGGGGGACGTCACCTGAGTACGCGTACTCAGGTGCGCGAAGCCGACGCAGTGGAACCGTGACGGCATGGATGCCTCCTCACCCGCGCCGGATCCTCTCCTCCTACCGCCCGTCATCACCGGGCTGGTTCTGCTCCTCGTCCTCGTGGTGCTGCGCGGCGTCGGCCTGGTGCTCTTCTCCCGCCATCGGTGCAAGGGGAGGAACATCAGCGCGGACTCCGACACGCCGGGCGAAGCGATCGCCTCCCGGCTCGCGCACATCGGTGAGGACCTGTTCCGCTGGACCGGGAGAGCGGCAGCGCTGGTCTTCGTGGCGACGGCTCTGTGGGCGCTCACCGTTCACGTGGTCGGTCGGCGCGGCTGAATCGGGTGGCAGCGGGTGGGGCGTCCGGCTGAAGGACGCGGCACCACCGACACGGGTGGCTGCGGCGGCTCCCGGAGAGCCGGCCAAGTCCCTTGCATGAAGCGGGGGCTGGAGGTACCGGGCAGCGGCGTAGGCTCGTCCCCCATGTGCACCGAAGTCATCAGTGAGGCCGAGGCGTGACCGGCACCACGGAGGCCCTGGGCGGGTCGGTCGCCGTCGACCACGCGGTGCGCGACGTCACGCGCCCGTTCTACGTCTACGCCGTGCTCGCCAACTCGTTGTTCCAGCGCGGCGTCTTCGTCATCTTCCTCTACCAGCGCGGCTTCTCCGCCGCGCAAGTGGCGCTCCTGCAGACATTGTTGTACCTGGTCAGCGGAGTCGCGGAGTTGCCGACGGGAGTCATCGCCGACCGCGTCGGCCGGCGTGCGAGCATCGTGATCGGCCAGCTGCTGATCGCCGGATGCCTGCTCGGTCAGGTGGCGTCGGACCGCTACTGGGTCTTCCTGGCGCTGTTCGTCGGGCAGGGCGTGGGCATGGCATGCGTATCCGGTTCGGACACCGCCCTGCTGTACGACCTGCTCGTGCGTCGTGGCGCGACGGCCGGCTACGTCAGGATCAGGTCCCGGTTCACCATGCTCGGGACGGTCACCTCGGGAGCCGCCATCGTCCTCGGCGGCCAACTGCAGCAGATCTCCTGGGGAGTCGTCTACGTCGCCTCGGCCGCCTGCCTCGTCCTGGCGGTGGTGGTGCTGAGGTCGGGGGTGCCCGAGATCCGCGGCGCGGACGCGGTCGACGAGCGGGACGGAGCCGAAGAGGGACACGGCGACGCCACGGCGTGGCGGGCGATGCTCCGGGTCGCCACGCCGGCGCTCGTGACGCTGGTCGTGGTGTCCGGGCTGATGCACGCGACCTTGACGCCGTACATCATCTTCACGCAGAAGACGCTCTCCGATCAGGGCGCGGGCACCGCATGGGTCAGCGTGGTCATATCGGCGGGATTCCTCGCCGGCGGGCTCACCCCGCTGCTGTCGGAGCGCGCGGACCGGCGCATCGGGTACCGGATGGTCGTCCCCGTGGCGCTCCTGACCCTCGCCGCGGCACTCGGCCTGACCGGGCTCGGCCTCGTCTGGGTCACCATCGCCGCGTTCCTGCTCCTGGTCGGGATTCCCGAGGTCGCCGCCGTGCTCGTCGACAACGCGTTCAACGAGGCCGTACCGTCCCGCCACCGGGCGAGCCTGCTGTCGATGATCGCGTTCGTGGAGTCGGCGCTCATCGGCGTCGGCTACCTCGTCCTCGGCGCGCTCATGGACGGCCTGGGCTCCAGCGCGGGCATGGCCGCCTACGCCGCCGTCCCCGTGCTGGCATGCCTCCTGTGGCTCCCGGTGCTCGTCCGAGGAGCGCGGGTGAGCCCCGGGCCCAAGAACCCCCCCGACCGGAAGGCACCCTGAACCGGCCCAGCCCCTCGGGCACCGGTCCTGCCATGGGAGGGAGGCGCTCCGCTCCGGGAAAAGGGCTCGCGAGGCCGATGAGGCGGATGACAGGGTGCGGCACATGGCCCCCCAGCATCAGATCCGTGCCGACTACGACGCTCGCACGATCGTGGTCTACCAGGCGTACGCGCCCGCCATCGCCGACGCGGCACTGCGGGCGGGCCGCTTCGTCGCGCCGTTCTCCTTCCAGAGGATGACGTGGATCAAGCCGTCGTTCACGTGGCTGATGCACCGGAGCAACTGGGCCCGCAAACCCGGTCAGGAGCGCGTCCTCGCGGTGCGGATGACGCGCGAGGGCTGGGAGGAGGCCCTGTCCCTGGCCGTGCTCACGACCGCGGACCCGGCAGCCGTGGCCCAGGCGGCCGTGCACGTCCAGTGGGATCCGGAGCGCTCGCCGCGTGGCGCGGCGCTCAACCACTACAGCATCCAGGTCGGCGTCGGCCGCCATCTGATCCGCACGTTCACCGACGACTGGGTCGTCAGCCTCACCGACCTCACCCCGCACGTCCGCAAGGCCGCTTCCCTGATGCAGACCGGGCACGCGGCGAAGGCCCAGCGGCTGTTTCCCGCGGAACGCCTCTACCCGCTGCCCGGGGCACTGGAGAAGCGCCTTTCCTCGGGCGGCTGACCGCCCACCGTCGCGAAACCGGGCCACGCCCTCACCGGCCGCCATCGGGTCTCGGACCGGACGCCGCGCCTCCCGCCGCCGAAATTCGATGGCGGACGTCGAGCGGTGTGATCACCCTGGTGCCGTGACAGAACCCCGACCCACGCACCAGATCCGAGCCCTCCACACGGACTCCACGGTCACCGTCTACCAGGCGTACCCGCCGGAGATCGGTCTGGCGGCGGCCCGGGACGGACGCTTCCCGCCCGCGTGGAAGCGGGACCGGATGACATGGATCAAGCCGTCGTTCCTGTGGATGATGTACCGCTGCGGGTGGGGCACCAAGGAAGGCCAGGAGCGGATCCTCGCCGTCGAGATCACCCGCGACGGCTTCGAGTGGGCCCTGCGGCACGCCTGTCTGTCGCACTACGAACGCGGACTCCACACCGACCACGACGCGTGGAGGAGAGAGTTGGAGCGGGCACCCGCCCGTGTGCAATGGGACCCCGAACGCGACCTGCGTCTCCAGCCGCTTCCTCACCGGTCACTCCAGCTCGGCCTCACCGGCGAAGCCGCCCGCCGCTACGCCGACGAGTGGATCGTCGCCGTCACCGACGTCACCGCGCCGGCCCACAGGATCCACGCCCACGTACGGGAGGGAGAACTGGACGCCGCCCGACGCCTCCTGCCGGACGAACGCCCCTACGCCGTGCGCGAGGAGGCCCTGGCTCATCTCCACCTCTAGGCAGTACCGCCCATCAGCGATGAGGGCGACGCACGCGCCGCCCTCATCGCTGAGCAGAGGACGCCCTCGACGACGGCCGGTCGGGCTCGTGGTGCCACCAGCCCGACCCTCGCGCCCGGGTCACCCGACGGGGGCGTCCTCCACGGTGCAGGTGACGGTGTCGGCGGGGCACCAGTGGGTTCGGCCGCCGACGAGGCGGAGCTGGAGGTCGGCGTCGCTCATCCCGGCCCGGTCGAGTGCGGCGCGCAGGGCGGTGGGTGCGGGATGGGGCGGCAGGCCGAGGACGCCGATCAGGACGACGCCGTTGCGGGCGTCGACGGAGGCGATCTGCCAGGCACCGGCAGTCGCCCAGCGCTCGGCGACGGGACGGGCGTCGGCGGCCAGGGCGCGGTCACGGGCCACGGAGACCGTTCCCGTCGTGAGGGGAACGGCGATGAGGAGGACGACGGCGGCGACCGCGACGAGGGTACGGCCGTGGAAGGCGCCCACGGTGAGCCCTGCCGCGCGGGCGGCGTCACGGACGCGGTAGGCGAGGAAGACCAGTGTGCCGGTGGCGACGATCGCGGCGACGTTCGTGGCGAACAGAAGCGCCGACTCACCGGCGTCGTGGTAGCGGCCGACCGTGATCAGCAGCCCGGTGACGGCCAGCGGCGGGACGAGGGAGATGGCGATGGCGACACCCGGCAGCGTGTCGGAGATGTCGGTGCGGACCAGGGCGAACGCTCCGACCGTCCCGGTGGCCAGCGCCGCCAGCAGGTCGATCAGGCGCGGGCTGATCCGGGAGGACACCTGGCTGTTGCTCGCGAACGCGTCGGGCGGCGCGGCGATCCAGCCCAGCAGCATCCCGATCAGCACGACCGCCACCGCACCGCCGAACACCAGCAGCGCACTGCGCACGACGTGCGACCGGTCGGCCAGGACCAGGGCGAGGGCGGTACCGAGGATCGGCGTCATGAGAGGAGCCACGATCATCGCTCCGATGACGGTGGCGGTGGAGTCCCCGACCACTCCCGCGCTCGCGATGACCGACGCCAGGACCAGCAGCACCCAGAACCGCGAAGAACTGGGACCGCCCCACGCCCGCTCGATGAACAACGCGTCCGCCATGCGCCGGGCAGCCATCTCGTCCACTGCGACCATTTCGCCCCTTTTTCATGAGATACGGATGGATTCCGTTATCCCATGAGCGGCGCCGGACGAAGGCCCCGACAAGCCACCGCCCCCCGGCTTCCTCCCTCTCCCGGCACGGCCGCCCCGTCGGGGGGTGACGGGCGGCCGTGCTCGGACTCGCCGTGGTCGCCGTACGACACCCGCACCGCGACGGTGGCGGCACGCGACCCGACCCGACCGAGGCACGGGATGCGGGGGGCGGACGGCCGCGCGAGGGCGGGGTACCCACCGCTCCGGCGGCCGTCGAGGCCGTCGCTGCTCACCGGGCCGCACGGCCGTCGACGTCCCCCGCTCCCGGCCCGTGCGTCAGAGCGCGTCCGGGCCGCGCTGACCCGTGCGGACCCGCACGACGGTCTCGACCGGGACCGCCCAGACCTTTCCGTCGCCGATCCGGCCCGTGTGGGCGGCGCGGACGACGGCCTCGATGACGGGTTCCGCGTCGGCGTCCTCGACGACGATCTCGACGCGGACCTTGGGGACGAGGTCCACCTGGTACTCGGCGCCCCGGTAGACCTCGGTGTGCCCGCGCTGGCGCCCGGAGCCGCTGGCCTCGGTGACCGTGAGCCCGTTGATGCCGAGCTCCCGGAGCGCGGTCTTCACCTCGTCGAGGCGGAACGGCTGGATGATCGCGGTGATCAGCTTCATGCGGAGGGCTTCCTGTCCTTGGCGGGGGAGACGACGGGGGACGCGGCGTGCAGCGGCGCGCCGCCATGGCCGAGCACGCCGTGATCGTAGGCGGTCTCCGCGTGCACCGTCTGATCGAGTCCGGTCAACTCTTCATCGGCGGAGGCGCGCAGCCCCACCACCCGGTCGAGCGCCTTGCCGATCCCGTACGTGGCGAGGAAGGTGTACGTCGCCACGGCCGCTACCGCGAGGGCCTGCCGGCCGAGCTGACCGAACCCACCGCCGTAGAACAGGCCCTCCGTGCCGCCGGTCATCGCCGAGGTCGCGAACAGGCCGATCAGCAGCGTGCCGACGACCCCTCCGGCGAAGTGCACGCCCACGACGTCGAGGGAGTCGTCGTAGCCGAAGCGGAACTTCCAGGCGACCGCGTACGAGCAGACGACGCCCGCCGCGAGACCGACCACCGCCGCGCCCGGCATCGCGACGACCCCGCACGCCGGAGTGATCGCCACGAGCCCGGCGACCGCGCCGGACGCCGCGCCGAACGTGGTCGGGTGGCCGTCGCGCCGCTGCTCGACGAAGAGCCAGCCGAGCAGACCCGTGCACCCGGCGACCAGGGTGTTGAGGAGGGACGCGGCGGCCAGACCGTTCGCGCCCAGGGCCGAGCCGCCGTTGAAGCCGAGCCAGCCGAACCACAGCAGCCCCGCGCCGAGCAGCACCATCGGCAGGTTGTGCGGCCGCATCGCGTCCTTCTTGAAGCCGAGGCGGGGGCCGAGCACCAGGCAGAGCGCGAGGCCCGAGGCGCCCGACGCGATCTCGACGACGAGTCCGCCCGCGAAGTCCAGGGCGCCCAGCGACTGCGTGATCCAGCCGCCGGGACCCCACACCCAGTGCGCCACGGGAACGTATACGAGAAGCGTCCAAACCGGTACGAAGACGAGCCAGCCCGCGAACTTGGTGCGGTCCGCGACCGCGCCGCTGATCAGCGCCGCCGTGATGATCGCGAAGGTCAGCTGGAAGGTGCTGAAGAGGAGCGTGGGAACCGTACCGGTGAGGCTGTCCGGACCGATGCCCGCCAGGCCGAGGTGGTCGAGGCCGCCGATCAGGCCGGCGAAGGCGTCGTCGCCGAAGGCGAGGGAGTAGCCCGCGACCAGCCAGACCACCGTCACCAGGGCGATCGACACGAAGCTCATCATCAGCATGTTGAGGACGCTCTTCGTGCGGACCATGCCCCCGTAGAACAGGGCCAGGCCCGGGGTCATCAGCAGGACGAGCGCGGTGGCGGCGAGCAGCCAGGCGGTGTCGCCGGTGTCGAGCCGGGGTACGGCGGCGAGGGGCATCAACGGTCTCCTCCGGTACGGGTTCGACGCAGAGCCTCACGGCGGCGCGTTTCACGACGCGTACACGAGCATTTCCGTCGTGTTTCATGTTGCGCGGTGATTGCGGGTCCCTCACGGCCCGGCGCGCGGGCGCCCGGCTCCACGCCGTCCTCAAGGCCGGTGGAATCCGGTGTTACAGTATTGCCGGATCGATCTCGATCGCAGGATTGTTACTTCCCGAGGACACCGTCTTCGTCGCCCACGCGACGCCACGACGGTGTCCGCTTGAGGGAAGGCAAGGCCTGGGTAGCGCCGTGTGCGCGACCCGGGCCTTTTTTGTTGCCCGGATCCGGGCGTGAGAGATCGCGGACAGACGCAGGACGGCGACAGCCCGAGGATGCAAGGAAGCATCATGAACACACCCGCAACCGGTCACGGCACGCCGGCGGAGCAGATCCTCCGCGGCGTCGGCGGTGCCGAGAACGTCGAGAGCCTCACGCACTGCGCGACGAGGCTGCGCTTCCAGCTCCACGACGGGGCCAAGGCCGACGTGACCGCGCTCGACGCCCTCGACGGCGTCATGGCCACGGTGCCGCAGTCCGGCGACCGCCTCCAGATCGTGATCGGAGGAGCCGTCGCACGGGTCTACTCCGAGATCATGAACCTGCCGGCCATGACGAACGGCGGCACGGCGCCCCGGAAGTCGGACGCCGACGTCAAGGCCGAGATGCGGGCCAAGAGCCGCGGCCGCCTCGTCTGGGTCGACAACTTCTTCGAGTACCTCTCGGACTCGTTCCGCCCCCTCATGGGCGTCCTGCTCGGCTCCTCGCTGATCATCGCGATCGCCTCCGTCCTCGACGCCCTCGGCGTGGTGGACTTCCGCGCCGCGGACAAGTCGGCGACCTGGGTGTTCGTCGACGCCATGTGGCGCTCCGTGCTCTACTTCCTGCCGATCTTCGTCGCCTACAACGCGGCCAAGAAACTGAAGATCGACCCGTGGGTGGGCGCCACCGTGATGGCCGCGGTGATGACCCCGAACTTCACGGGGATGCTCAACTCCAAGATCCCCGGCGTCACGACCACCACGAACGAGACGCTGGGCACCACCGAGTCCGTGGCGCACGTCTTCGGCCTGCCGATGCAGCTGAACGACTACGGCGGCCAGGTCTTCGTCCCGCTGCTGATGGTCGCCCTGCTCGCCCTGGTCTACAAGGGCCTCCAGCGCGTCTTCCCCGAGAGCGTGCACATGGTCTTCGTGCCGTTCTTCAGCATGCTGATCATGATCCCGGTGACCGCCTTCCTCATCGGCCCGCTGGGCATCTGGGCCGGCAACGGTCTCGGCGAGGGCCTTTCCTGGCTGAACAACAACGCGCCGATCGTCTTCGCGATCATGATCCCGCTGCTGTACCCGTTCCTGGTGCCGCTGGGCCTGCACTGGCCGCTGAACGCGCTCATGCTGCAGAACATCAACACCCTCGGCTACGACTTCATCCAGGGCCCCATGGGCGCGTGGAACTTCGCCTGCTTCGGCGCCACCGCCGGTGTCCTCCTGCTCTCGCTGCGCCACCGCGAGAAGGAGATGCGCCAGACCGCGACCGGAGCCCTGGCCGCCGGACTCTTCGGCGGCATCTCCGAGCCCTCGCTGTACGGCATCCACCTGCGCTTCAAGCGGATCTACCCGCGCATGCTGGTCGGCTGCCTCGTCGGCGGCGTCATCGTCGGCGTCCTGGGCGGCGTGGACACCAACGCCTTCGCCTTCACCTCGCTGCTCACCATCCCGGTCTTCGACCCGATGCTGGTGTACGTCATCGCGATCACGGCGTCCTTCTTCACCGCCATGGCCCTCGTGTACTTCTCCGACTTCCGCACCCCGCAGGACCGCGCCCGGGCCAACGCCGAGCGCGACGCCCTGGAGGCCGAGACGGTCGCCCAGGAGACCGCCGCGGCCGACGACCGCGAGCTCGTCACCGTCGGCGCCCCCGTGAGTGCCGAGACCGCCGCCGGGGCCACGAAGCCCACCACCTCCACTCCCACCCCCGCCCCCACCACGCCGGCCGAGACCACCCCGGTCGTCTCCGCCGGGAAGGGCATCGAGCTCGGCGCCCCGGTCGCGGGCCGCGTGGTCGACCTCGACGAGGTCGGTGACCCGGTCTTCGCCTCCCGCGCGCTCGGCGAGGGCGTGGGCGTCGAACCGGCCGACGGCCGCGTCGTCGCGCCGGTCGACGGAGAGCTGATGGTCGTCGCCGACACCGGCCACGCCTTCGGCATCCGCACCGCCGAGGGCGTCGAGGTCCTCATCCACGTCGGCATCGACACGGTGCAGATGCGGGGCGAGGGCTTCGACGTCCGGGCCGAGGCCGGCCGACAGGTCCGCGCCGGCGACCTCCTCGTCGAGGTCGACCTCGACGCCGTGCGCGCGGCCCAGCACCCGACGGTCACCCTGATGACCGTCACCAACACCGCGGAGCTCGCCTCGGTCGAGCCGCACACCGGGCAGGACGTCGCCGTCGGCGCACCCGTGGTGACCGTACGCCGGTGACGAGCGGCCACCGGCCCGACACGGGTACGCGCACCCCGCGGAGCGCGTACCCGCACGGGCACGGCCCGCAGCGGACCGGTCCGCATCGGACCGGTCCGCACGGCTCCGGCACGGCAGCCGCGGACCATGCGGGATCATTGGGGGAGAAACGGACCGCGGACGAGAAGGAGAGCAGGCGTTGAAGGCGCTGCGTGTCCTCAACAACAATGTGGTCCTCGCGCGCGACGACAAGGGCCAGGAGGTCATCCTCACGGGGCGCGGCATCGGCTTCAGCTCGCGCCAGGGCAAGCCGGTCGACCCGGCGCTGATCGTCCGCGTCTTCGTCCCGGCGGACGGGCGTGACCCCGACCACCTGAGCGAAGCCCTCGCCCTCATCGACGAGCAGGTCCTCAGGGCCGTCGTGATCGCCCTCGACGAGACCGGCATCGAGGGACGCGAGTCCACCCGGCCGACCCTCGCCATCGCCGTCGCCGACCACGTCGCCGGCGCGCTGGACCGGGCCGCGCGGGGCATCGTCGTCGAGTACCCGCTGCTCGCCGAGGTCCAGGCCCTGTACGCCACCGAGTACGCCCAGGCCCAGCGCCTCCTCGCGGCCATCAACGAGCGCGTGGACCCGCGACTGGAGCCCCCCGAGGCGATCGCGCTGGCGCTGCACCTGGTGAACGCGGGCTTCGCCAAGGGCGACCTGTCCTTCACGTACACGATGACCGGCGTCATCCAGCAGATGCTGGCCGTCGTCCGGGAACGGCACGGCCTGTCGGTCTCCCAGGAGTCCATGAGCGCGGCGCGGTTCATCACCCACGTGCGCTACCTCTTCGTGCGGATCCAGCAGCACCGGCAGCTGAAGGGCCACGAGTCCACGATCGGCCAGGGCATCCGCCGCCACTACCCGGAGGCGACCCGCACCGCACAGCAGCTGGCGACGGTCGTCGAGCTCCGCCTGGGCACCCACCTGAGCGAGGACGAGGTCTCCTACCTGGCGCTCCACGTCGCCCGCATGACCCTGGAGACGGAACCGGACGGCACCGCGGTCTGAGCGACACCCCCACCCACGGCCCGGAACCGAGGACACGCGCCCGCCCCGCGATCCGCCGGCCCGAGGACCGCGAAGCTCAGCACCGGGCGAAAGCGGCGGATGACGGCGGCCTGCACCGGCTTTCTGCCGCGCTCGCGGACGGCTCGGCGGGCGGGGAGAAGGCCACCACCCGCAAGCGCGAGCCGTGGATCACGTCTCCCGCTGCCCCCTGGCCACCCCGTCCGCGTCCGGTACGACGGCGCACAGTCGCCCAGCGACGCATCGGCCGGCACGAGGGAGAAACCGCCATCCGTGACCTCGGCGAGTGCGTCGGCCCCGCCGGGGTGGTTCCGGTGGGCCGGTTCGCCGTGCGGCAGAGGGCCACGAAAGCGGTGAAGCCGTCTTCCAGCAGCTCCGCTCCGGGGCTCGGCTCCGGCTCGGTGACCACGCGAACCAGCGAGCGCGGCCGCAGCGGTCGGGCCGCTTCGCCCGTGCTCAGTGGGGCTGGAGGTGTCGCCCCGCGGCGTACTCCCTACAGCGGGGCGTTCTCCATCGCCCAGCGGCGGAAGAGGCCGAGTACCTCGGTGAGGTTGCCCGGTCCGCACGCGGCGCGGAAGGCCATGTCGGAGGTCCAGGCCATGAGCCAGTCGTCCTTGCCGCGCTCGATGTCCAGGCGGGGGAACGCGTGCTCTTCGAGATCGGTCTCCTCCAGGTCGATGCGGACCGCCCAGCCCGGGTTGTCGAGCGTCTCGATCTTGACGCCCCACTCGTGCTCCCAGTCCTCATCGCACTGGGCGGCGTACCAACCCTGCAGCCAGTCCAGGACGTTCTCGTCGCCGTTCATGGCACGAGATGCTAGGTCAGCCACGAGACCGGGCCGGACAGGGCTGGCCGGCACGCCATGCCCCGGGACGGCCGTGCACCGGCAACCCTGCCCGCTCCTGCCACTCCTCGGACGGTGCCCTTCAGCTTCAGCCTGGAGGAGCGCCAGGAACGGAACAGGAGCCCTGCTGCCTGGGCGAATCCTGCTACAGACCCGGCGAGCCCGTCCGCGGCCCGCGGGGTCGGTTCTGTGGCGGGTGTCGTAGAGTCGCGGGCGGGCGGGCCGTAGCGCAGAGGTTGTCGCGCGCGGTCTCCAAAATCGCGAGGACGCCGGTTCGAATCCGGTCGGCTCCGCCTGTTCGGATGGCCCTCGGGGACGGCCGGTTCACCACACTGCCGATCGGCCGCGACGCCGCGACTGCTCCCGTGCAGGGAGAGACGAGCCTCGTCGAGCGAGGAGGCCAGCTGCGTCCGCCTACCTGCGCGCCGGCGCCCCGCCCTGGATCAGAATCCGTTGCCCCATCCGAAGGTGAGGTTGTAGGCGCGCTGGAGGGCGTGCCGGCCGCGGTCCTTGTCGGCGTAGGCCCACGCCAGTGCTGCGGAGAACCAGAGCAGGAAGATTCCGCCCAGGACGCACAGGGCGACCGTCTGGTGGTTCCAGCCGAGGAGCGCGAGGAGGGCGGCCACGACGGCCGCTCCGATGTGGGCTCCACCGGAGTCCAGGCGCGCGGTCCTGCGGGACTCCCCGCGTCTGGCGCGTTCCGCGGCGAAGCGTTCCTCTCGTACGGACTGCGGTTCGTTCTCGTCGAAGCGCATCTCATCCCCCTCGGGCATCCGAAGCTGACGGCCCGGGGCGGCTCCCGGGACCGGGGTCGGGCGAACTGACGGTGCGTACGACCCGTGGCGTGGACGTACGCGTCACGACGAGCCCCCGCCCAGCAGGAGTTGGGCGGCGGGCTGACACGGCTTTCCCGCGGCGGCGGCGCGCTGTTCGAAGCCGGGTGGGAGCCAGCCCCGCGTGAGGATGCGGGGATGGTGGGGGAAGCGGTGGTACGCGGCGAGGGCGAAGATCAGCGAGGCCCAGGGGGTGGCGAGACGCATCGTGACGGGGACCTGCGTGGTGCTGACGTACTGGGTCTGGAAGATGTCGGGTGCGACCAGGTCGACGGAGTCCAGACCGGACCAGTACAGCATGATCGAGTCGGAGTGACTGGTGGGGTGGATGACGAAGGCGCCCAGCTTGCTGACGGTGACCATGCCGGGATCACCCGGAACCCAGCGCGGCTGGGCGTTGCGGGTGGCTTCTCTGCGCCGTGCGGCGTTGCCGGCCGCGTTGCCGAGCATGCTGCCGATCACGAACGACGTACTGCCCATGGCCATCATCTGGCTGTGGTGATAGCTGCCGTCGCCCAGGGCGCGCCAGCGTGCCGGCCACACGGGCCCGGTGACCAGCGGGCGGTCGCCCGCGGGGAGCGGTGCGGGCGTCGCCACGAGGGGGCGTTGGGCGATGCGTCCTTGGATGAGGTCGGCGATGATGTCGCAGGTGTGCCACAGGTACTCGTCGAATTCCGTCCACGGCGGCTCGCCCGGCGGGATGGGGTGCTGGGACACGGGCTCTCCTGATCGTGGGAAGTGCCGATGGGGCAGAGTGACGGGCGGGTTGAGCCGCCGGCTGTGGTGACCGAACTCCTTGCTGGGTGGGGACCGGATCGCGAAGCCCGGCGGGCCGGCGCGTGCGCGAAGGTCAAGACTACGCAGGGCTGTGTCAACAGCAGTGCGGATAAAGCCTGTTGGTGAGAGTCGCGCACCGAAAGGCGGCGTGATGCGGACCCCGGCGGTCGACGTTCGCCGCTCTCCGCCGTGCCGGCACCATGCCCGCCGGGGAGGTGACGAAGAACGCGCCTTGATTCATCGGGCGCCCGGTGCGGCCCCGCGCCTTGTAGCGGGGCCGGGGGCCCTCTGGCTCTGGCACGCGGTCTTCGCCCCGCCCATGCGGGCGGCCTCTTCGGCGCTCAGCCCAGCGCGCTGGAGGCGAAGGCCGGAAGAGTGCGTCAGGCCCCCGGAGCGGTCGGTGAGCGTGCTGCTCGCCGGTCGGGGGATGCCCTGCGGGGCGCGGGGAAACATGGGAGTCTTGGGCGCGCGGCAGAGAGCAGAGAGCATAGAGCGGTGAGCGCGGAGCCGTGCGCGGCGAGCGCGGGGCAGGTGCCGCGTCGGACCGCCGCCCGGCGGCGCGGCCCGGCGTCGGTTCGATCGCGGGAGACGGGACGGAGGTCGGGGTGGAGGAGCCTGTGTCGCCCACCCTTTGGGCTCCCGGCCAGACCGTCGACGGCCGCTATCGGGTGATCGGGGAGCTGGGGCGCGGCGGCATGGGCGTCGTCCATCGGGTCCGGCATCTGGCCTGGGGCATCGACCTGGCGGTCAAGAGCCCGCGGCCCGAGCTGTTCCAAGTCCCGGACGAGGAAGCGCTGTTCGTCAGGGAGGCCGAGACCTGGGTGGCGCTCGGACTGCATCCGAACGTCTGCGCCTGTCACTACGTGCGCGTGATCGAGGGCGTCCCCCGCGTGTTCGTCGAGTACGTGGACGGCGGCAGCCTCGCCGAGTGGATCCGTGACGGCCGCCTCTACGCCGGGGACGCCCGTGAGGCCCTCGCGCGGGTCCTCGACGTCGCGGCACAGATGGCCCGGGGGCTCGAGCACGCTCACGACAAGGGCCTGGTGCACCAGGACGTGAAGCCGGCCAACGTGCTGCTCGACGGCGCGGGGACCGCGAAGATCACCGACTTCGGACTCGCCCGGTCCGGACGCGCCATGCCCCCGGCGGGGTCGGCCGTCCTCGACGGGGCGCGGGAAGCCAGCGTCCTGGTGCCGACGGGTGGCATGACGCTCGCCTACGCCTCTCCGGAGCAACTCGCCGGAGAGCCCGTGGGCCGGCGCAGCGACGTCCACAGTTTCGCGGTCTCGGTCCTGGAGATGGTCACCGGCGGTGTGCGCTGGCGGTACGGATCGGTCGCCGGGTCCGTCCTGGACGAGTTCCTGGCGGACCCTTCGAACCCGGTCACCGCTCCACCGGAACTCGGCGCCCTGTTGCGTCGGTGCCTGCGCCCGCACGCGGCGGGACGGCCCGCTTCCATGGCGGACATCGCCGAGGTGATCAGCGGGATCCACGAGACGGCGACCGGCTCCCCGTACCGCCGTCCCGTTCCGCGCGAGGCGCGACTGCGCGCCGACGAGCTGAACAACCGGGCCCTGTCCCTGCTCGACCTGGGCCGCGAGGACGACGCGGCCGCGGCGCTCGCGGAGGCGCTGCGCGCCGACCCCCGGAACATCCGCGTCGTCTACAACGACGAACTGCTGCGCTGGCGTCGCGGCGCGCGCACGGACGAGGAGGTGATCACGCGTGTCGAACGTGCCCGGCAGGACACCGGTGACACCCCGGAGGCGCGCCGACTGCTCGCCCAGGTCCAGTTGGAACGCGGTGAACTGCGCGCGGCCCGCGAGCTGTTGGCGCACGTCGACCGCGAACTGCCCGACGAGCAGGGTGTCGAGGCGGCGCTGCGGTCGACCGGATCCGCGGCGGCCGGTCACGCGCGCCTCACCGCGGTCTGGAACGTCCCCTGGCCGGCCCGGCCGCTGAACGACCTGTGGCACCCGCGGTCGGAGGGATTCGGCGCGTACGAATCGCTGCCCGTGGCACTCGCCGAGGAGGCCCGCCTCGCGCTGAGCGGATGTCCGGACGGTGCGCTGCGCCTGTGGGACGTGCGGCGCGGGCGGTGCGTGAAGACGCTCCGGGGGCATCGCCGCGAGGTGGAGGCGGTCGACCTCACCCCGGACGGCCTCCACGCGCTGTCGCAGGGCGCCGACGGGGTCGTGCGCTTCTGGAACCTGTCGGGCGGGTTCCTGACGCGCCTGTCCGGCGGCACCGCGTTGTACCGGGGCGAGCCGCGGCTCCAGGACCTGTCCGGGGTCGAGCGGGTGTCGAGCGCCCCGCACCGGCGGTCGGTCCGGCTCACCCCGGACGGTCGTACCGCCGTGGCCGTGGACGCGCGCGGCACGGTGCGGGTCTGGGACACCGGCGACGGACGGCTGCGGTGCACCCTCCCCGACCACCTGGACGGCGGGGGAGTGGCGGTGACCGCCGACGGCGCCCGGGTGATCGCCACCTTCTGGGAGAAGGACGCCGTCCATCTGCCCGTGGAGCGAAGGGACTTCGCCGCCCTGGTCTGGGACGTGGACTCGGGGCGGCGCCTGCACGCCTTGGACGGCCACGCCGTCATGCCGCAGGTCCTGTACGTCTCGCCGGACGGCCGCCGGGCCGTCACGAGCACGTTCGACGAGCTGGTGCTGTGGGACCCGCGGTCCGGGCAACGCCTGCGGACCTTCACCGGCGGGCACGGTGCCCGGGCCGCCGTCCTCTCACCGGACGGCAGGTTCCTCGCCTCGTCCGGTTCGGCGTCCGCCGGCGTCCGGCTGTGGGAGACGGAGACCGGCCGCTGCCTGCGCACCTATCGCGGGCACGACGGCGACGTCACCTCGGTGACGTTCACCGACGCCGGCCGGACCCTGGTGTCGGCCGCCGCCGACCGGACCGTCCGCGCCTGGTCGCTGCCGGGCGGCTACGTCAGCGCGCCCCGACTGAGCGTGCCGCACCACCACGCGGAGGTGAGCGGGGCCGGGGCCCGGGTGGACGCCCTGCTGGCGGAGGCGGAGGAGGCGCGGACGGTCCAGCGGTACGACCTCGCCCTCGAACGGCTCGAAGCGGCCAGGGCCACGCCTGGCTACGAGCGGACGCCCCGGGTGATGACCGCCTGGCGCGGCCTCGCCCGGCACACGCGCCGCACCGGCCTGCGGACGGCCTGGCCCGTCCGCGAGTTCACGCATCCCGGTGGGAAGAGCGGTCCGGTCGTCCTGTCCGACGACGGGCGGCTGGCCGCCACCGGCAGCTGGGACGACACGGCACGGCTGTGGGACGTCGACACCGGAGCCCTGCTGCGCGAGTTCACCGGCCACGCGGACCACGTGCCCGAGGTCCGCCTGGGCGAGGACGGCGACCGGCTGCTGACCGCCGACAGCGCGGGAACGGTCCGCCTCTGGCGGACGGACACGGGTGCCTGCCTCCGCACGCTGGCCTCCGACCGGCGTGCCCCCGCCGGCACGCCGCGGCCCGCCGCCGTCTGTCCACTGCCCGGGGGCGAGCGGGCGGTCGTCGCCACGTCGTACTCCATGCGGTGGTGGAACCTGCGGGACGGCGGCGTCGAGCGGACGCTGGAGGAGCCCGTCGCCCATCGCGGGGAGAAGGTCCTCGCGGTCGCGCCCGACGGCCGCACCGTCGCGGTCGGCGGCCGGGGCGGCGTCCGGCTCCTCGACGCCGCGGACGGCACGGTCCTGCACACGCTGACCGACCCACGGGCCCGGGACTCCCTCCTCCACGAGAACCCGGCACGGCTGTGCTTCACGGAGGGTGGGCGCCGACTGCTCGTCGCGGGGGGCATGGGCGTGGGCGCCGACGTCGTCCGCGTGTGGGACGTGACCACCGGTACGGCGCTCCACGAGTTCGCCGCCCCCGGCGCCTGTACGAGCCTCGCCGTCACCGCCGACGGCGACTTCGCCCTGTCCGGCGGCACGGGCTCGCACGTGCTGGCCTGGGACGTGCCGACCGGCCGACGGCTGCGGGCCCTCGACACCCACGCCGGACGCCCGTCCGTGGTGGGCCTCGCCATGACCCCGGACGGCCAGCTCGCCGTCGACCGCACCATGGACGGAACCTTGAGGGTCTGGCAGCTCGACTGGGCCCTCGGAGCGGGCGACCCGCCCGCGACGCGCGACCTCGCGTGAGCCCCGCGGAGCCTTGCCGGCCTGCGGGCACGGCTACCGGAAGCGGACCTGGACCCGGTTCAGGTCGAGGTCCAGGTTCCACTCCCGGTTCCGGTCCGGGCGCCGGAGGGGCGACGGTCCCCGGCGTCATGCTCCCGACGGAGCCTTGAGGGCCTTGAGCAGGGCGCGCAGGGCGGGCTGGTCGAGGGAGCTCTCCCGGACCACGGCGTGGATCGACCTGAACGGTTCCGGGGTGCGGACCCTGCGGACGACGACGCCGGGATGGCGGGCGCCCAGTCCCAGTCGGGGGATCAGGCTGATGCCGAGACCGGCGGCCACGAAGCCCTGAGCGGTGGCGTAGTCCTCGGACTTCGCCACGAAGCGCGGGCTGAAGCCGGCCGCGGCGCAGGCGTCCGCGATCGGGGCGCGGCACGGTCCGGGCGGTTCGCTCCCGACCCAGTGCTGGTCGGCGAGGTCGCCCAGGTCGATCGCCCGGTGGGCGGCGAGCGGATGCCCGGCCGGAAGGACCACCTGGTAGGCGTCGTCGAGCAGGTGGACGACACGGATGCCCTGCTGTTGTTCGCCGGTCGGCCGGCGGACGACGAGGGCGAGGTCGGCACGACCGTGCTCCACCTCGGAGAGCGCGTCGTCCGGCTCGGTCAGCCGGGGATCGATGGCGACGCCCGGGTGCGCCTGGCGGACTCGGGCGAGCGCGGGTGCCAGCAGGGTCGGTCCGACCGAGGCGAAGTAGTGCAGGGTCAGCCGGCCCGTGCGTCCCGCGCGCAGATCGGCCAGCGCGGTCTCGGCTTCGGCCAGTCGTGCGCCGATGTCGGCGGCGTACCGGGAGAGCAGCAGGCCCGCGGCCGTCGGCCGCACGCCGCGGCCGACCCGTTCCAGCAGTGCCGTCCCGGCCTCCTTCTCCAGGGCCGCCACCTGCTGGCTGACGGCCGAGGGCGTGTACCCGAGGCGGGCCGCCGCCGCGGTCACCGATCCGGTGGTGGTCACCGCGTGCAGCACCTGCATACGTCTCACATCGAGCATGTAGCCCAACTTAACAAAAGTGCAGAATCTTTTGCTTGTCCTTCCTGATGCCTCACGGGATCGTTCATCGCAGCAGGCCGGCCGACTCGCCGGCCGGCCGACCAGTCGACCGGAGGAGGCGCGGATGAACGGGGTCGCGGGCAGGGCGTCGGGATGGGCGCGGATCGGCGTACTCGCCCTGCTGTGGGGATCGACGTTCCTCTGGATCGAGCTGGCGCTGGACGCGCTGAGCCCGGTGCAGGTGACGTTCAGCCGCTGCGTCCTCGGGTCGGCCGCGCTGTTGGTCGCCTGCTGGAGTTCGCGTCTGCGCCTGCCGAGGGACCGGCGGGTCTGGGGTCGTGTCCTCGTGGCCGCCTTCTTCTGCAACGCCTTGCCCTTCGCCCTGTTCAGCTTCGGCCAGCAGAGCGTCGACTCGGGCGTCGCCGGGGTCCTGAGCGCGACGACCCCGCTGTGGTCGCTGGTGATCGGCGTCGTCGTCGGATCCGAGCGCGGACTCCGTCCCGCCCGGCTGGGTGGGCTGGTGCTCGGCTTCACGGGGGTCGTGCTGATCTTCGCCCCGTGGCGGGCGACGGAATCAGGCGGCTGGGCCGCCCTGGCCATCCTCGTCGCGGCGGCGAGTTACGCCGTCGGCTTCGTGTTCATGGGCCGCTACCTGGTCGGCAGGGGCGCCCCCACCCTCTCGCTCTCCGCGGCACAGCTCGTCGCGGCGACCGCGCTGACCGCGCCGACCCTGCCGGCCGGAGGTCTGACCCCGGTCGAGATCGGCCCGATCACGCTGATCGCCGTCGTGATCCTGGGCGTCGTCTCCACCGGAGTCACCTTCCACCTCACCTACCGGAACATCGCCGCCGAAGGCGCCACGAACACGGCGACGGTCGGCTACCTGCTGCCGGTGGTCTCCGTGGCCCTGGGCGTCGTCGTCCTCGACGAGGACTTCAGCCTTCGGATCGCCCTCGGGATGGCGGTCGTCCTGTTCGGGGTCGGCCTGGTCCGCCGACAGGTACGACCGCCCGAGCCGGAGACGGCACCGGAACCGGCACCGACACCGGAACCGGCACCGACACCGGAACCGGCACCGACACCGGAACCGGCGTCGGCACCGGCACCAGTGGTCAGCGTCGTACCCCGAGCGCCGGCAGCACCGTCTCGGCGACGCGGTACGCCTCCTCCAGGAGCGGGTTCCCGGACAGGATGAAGGTGTCCACGCCCAGGTCCCGGAACTCCTGGAGCCGGTCCACCACCTGCGCCGTGGAGCCCACGAGCGCCGTACCCGGCCCGGGCCGGAAGAGGCTCATCCCCGGCCACAGGTTGGGGTACGTCTCCAGCTCCCGCGCGCGGGCCGGCACCCGGCCGCCGTGCTGGCGGAACTGGCGCTGCCAGCCGACGCCCTCCTCCCCGGACCGTTCGCCGAGCTGACGGGCGTACGTCGCCTCGCTGGTCACGTCGAGGAGCCGGTCGGCGGCGGCCCACGCCTCGTCCTCCGTGTCGCGGACGATGAGGTGGAGCCGCAGGCCGATGCGGAGGGTGCGGCCGTGGGCGGCCGCCCTGGCCCGTACGTGGTCGAGCTTCTCCTTCAGCAGGTGCGGCGGCTCGCCCCAGGTCAGGTAGACGTCGACGTGTTCGGCGGCCATCTCGATGCCGGGGGCGGAGGAACCGCCGAACCAGAGCGGCACGTGCGGTGCCTGGACCGGGCGCAGGTCCCGGAAGGAGGCACCCGCGTTCTTGAGGTCGTAGAACTTCCCCTTGTGGTCGAAGACCTCGCCCGCGGTGAGCCGCTTCACGATCGACCAGTACTCGGCGCTCAGTTCGTACCGCTCGTCGTGGTCGACGTGCAGTCCGTACTCACGGAGGGAGGCGGTCGAGCCGTTGACGACGTTGAAGCGGAGCCGGCCGCCGAAGAGGTTGTCGAAGGTGAGCGCCGTCTTGGCGAGCAGGGTCGGCGAGATCAGGCCGGGGTGGACCGCGAGCAGCGGCTTGAAGCGGGTGCTGGTGGCGGCCGCGAGCGCCGAGCCCAGCGGCCAGACGTCGTAGAGGTCCGTGGCGAGCAGCGCGCCCGTGTAGCCGAGGCGTTCGACGGTGCCGGCCAGGTGCTGGAGGTAGCCGAGGTCGACGGGCCTGCGGCCCTCCGGCTCCCAGGGGTAGGCGCCTTCGCGCGGGATGATGTACCAGAGGACTTCCGGTGCCGGGGTCGTCACGGGATCAGACCTTCCGGGGGAGCGCGTCCGCGACGGTGACCGCGCGGTCGATGAATCCGGTGCGGTGGAAGACGTCGGCCGCCCGCTGCTGCTCGGCGACGAACTCCTCGGTGACCTCTTCGATCGTCCACGGCAGGGCACGCAGTGCCGTCTCCCAGTCCTCGGCGGCGCCGCCCTGGTCGGCGGCGGCGAGGGCGGCGGCCTCCCCGGGGTGTTCGGCGGCCCACGCGTCGGCCCGGCGGAGCGCGCGGACCAGCGCCTCGACGAGCTCGGGCCGCTGCTCGGCCAGGTCCCGGCGGGTGAAGAAGACGGACCGGTCGGAGATCACGTCCCCGGTGCGGACCAGGGTGCGCAGCCCGCCCGTGCGGCGGGCCGCGGCGAGTTCGGCACCCTGGGCGACCCAGGCGGTGATCTCACCGGAGCGGAGCTTCGCCTCGCTGTCGGCGCCGCCGCGCACGGGGGTGATGTCGGTGGCGTAGGAGAGGCCCGCGTCGTCCAAGGCCTGGGCGACGAGGTGGGTCTGCCAGGAGCCGATGGCGAGGTGGACGGTGCCGCCCTTGAGGTCGGCGACGGTGCGCACCGGGCTGTCCTCGGGGACGAGGAGGGCGCCGTGGTCGGGGCGGGGTGCCGAGATCGCCGTGTAGACGATGTCGTGGCCGGCCGCCTGGGCGGTGACGGGCGGGGTGGAGCCGGTGCCGCCGAAGTCGATGGTGCCGTCGGCGAGGAGGGCGCCGGTGCGCACGCCGTCGGTGTACGCGTGCCAGCGCGCGGTCTCGCCGAGGGCGGCGAGCTCCTCCTCCGCGTAGCCGAGGCGGGAGAGGTGGAAGAGGGTCGGGTTGCTGCGGTGGACGCCGAGGGTGACGGTCATGCGGAGAACTCCTTCTGCGGGGCGCGGGTGGTGGAGGGCGCGGGGGTCGGTGCGCCGGCGGGTGTGGTGGCATGGACGCCGAGGTCCGCGAGGAGCCTGCGGCGCAGGGCGACGACCTCGGGGTCGCCGGGGTCCCGGGGGTGGGGGACGGTCACGGGCTCGTCGGTGACGAGCCGGCCGTCGCGCAGGACCGCGACCCGGTCGGCGAGCCGTACGGCCTCGTCGACGTCGTGGGTGACGAGCAGGACGGCGGGGCGGTGGATCCGGCGCAGTTCGCCCACGAGGTCCTGCATCCGGAGCCGGGTCAGCGCGTCGAGAGCGGCGAACGGCTCGTCGAGCAGCAGGAGTTCCGGCTCGCGCACCAGCGCCCGGGCCAGGGCGACCCGCTGCGCCTCACCGCCGGAGAGCGTCGCCGGCCAGGCGTCGGCGTGCTGCTCCAGGCCGACCTCCGCGAGGGCCCGCAGGCCCGTCTCGCGGGTGGCGGCGCCGCGCGGCAGCCCGACGGTCACGTTGGCGAGGACCCTGGTCGAGGGGATGAGCCGGGGCTCCTGGAAGACGATCGTGCGGGCCTCGGGGACGAGGACCTCTCCTCCGTCGGCGCCGTCGAGGGCGCCGAGGATGCGCAGCAGGGTGGTCTTCCCGCTGCCGCTCGCGCCGAGCAGGGCGACGAACTCGCCGCGTCCGATGGTGAGGTCGAGGTCGTCGAGGACGGCACGGTCCCCGAAGACCCGGCGCAGGGCGCGTACGCGTACGGCGGTCATCGTGTCGTCCCTCCGGGTCCTGCGGTGCGCCAGGGCATGAGGATCCGCTCCAGGCCGCGGACCAGCACGTCGGCGGTGAGGCCGAGGAGTCCGTAGACGAGGATGCAGACCGCGAGGATGTCGGTGCGGGCGTAGCTCTGGGCCTGCGACATCAGATAGCCGATGCCCGCGGTCGCGTTGATCTCCTCGGCGGCGATGAGCGCGATGACGCTGAGCGTCATCGACAGGCGCAGTCCGGCGAGCAGCGACGGCAGGGCCCCGGGGAGGACGACCTGGCGGACGATCGCGAGCCGGCCGAGGCCGAAGCTGCGCATGGCCTCGACGAGCTTGCGGTCGGTGTTGCGGACGCCGCCGCTGGTGGAGACGTACATGGGGAAGGTGGTGGCGACGGCGATGAGCAGGATCTTCGCGGTCTCGTTGATGCCGAACCAGACCATGAAGAGCGGTACCAGGGAGAGGAAGGGGATGGTGCGCAGGGTCTGGAGCGAGGAGTCGAGGAGCTCGTCGCCGAGCCGGGTGAAGCCGGTGGTGATCCCGAGCGTGAGCCCGACGGCGAGACCGATGACCAGCCCGATCCCGGAGCGGGTGAGAGAGGTCGCGAGCGCGTCGGGCAGCTGCCCGTTCCCCCACAACTCGGCTACCGCGTCCAGCACTTGGGAGGGAGATGCGAGCACGTCGGGGGTGAGGAGCCCGGTGGCGGACGAGACCCACCACAGGACGAGCAGGGCGACCGGCCCCAGGGCGCGGACGGTGAGGCCGTGGGCCCGGGAGCGGGGGCGGTGGACGGAGGGGCGGGGGGTGACCAGGCCGGGGGCCGGGGGCGCCGTCACGAGAGGGACTCCACGTCGAGGAGGTGGGCGGCGATGTCGACCGTGCCGGGCGTGACCTTCTGGTCGGCGTAGAAGCGGGCCACGGTCCTGAACCGCTCGATGTCCTCGGGGCCGATGGGGTCGACGGTCCCGCCCTTGCGGGTGAACTCGATCTGGACGTCCTTGGCCTTGCCGGTGACGGCGGTGGGGCCGGCGTCGGTGAAGACGTTGAGATAGGCGGCCGGGTCCCGGCGCTCCTTGGCGCTGTTGTCGTGGAGGTAGCGGTAGAGCGCCTCGACGATCGCGGGGTGCTCCTTCACGAAGTCCGAACGGACGGCGTTGAGGCTGTAGTTGTCCGACCCGATGGCCGCGCCGTCGGCGAGGAAGCGCGCCTTGCCGCTGCCGATCTCGGCGACCGCGTAGGTGGACCAGACGGCCCAGGCGTCGACCTGTCCGGCGTTGAAGACGGCGGCGGTCTGGTCGGGCCGGAGGTAGACGCGCTCCACCTCGTCGGCCGGGATGCCCTCCTTCGCGAGGGCCTTGAGGAGCAGGTACTCGCCGGTGCCGCCCTTGTTGACGGCGACCTTCCGGCCGACGAGGTCCTTCACGGAGGCGATGTCGGACCCCTCGCGGACGAGGATGCCCTCGCCGACGGGGTCGGGGTCGGTCGCCGTGAAGAAGGCGAAGCCGGGGTTCTGGGCGAGCGAGGTGATGCCGGAGGTGATGGAGCCGGTGGCGAAGTCGAGCTGGTCGGCGTTCATCGCCTGTGCGGCGGGTGCGAAGGGACCGGCGCTGCCGGTCCAGGCGACCTTGGCGCCGACGGCGGCGAGCGCCTCGTCCAGGCTCCCGTCCTGCTTGCCCCGGGCGAGGACCCCGGCGTTTCCGGGGTCGGGGATGCGGACGGTGACGGTACCGCCCTCGGCCGCGCCGCTCCCGCCGGTGGCGGAGTCGGCCGCCGGGTCGGCGCCGCAGGCGGTCAGGGTGGCGAGGGCGGTGAGAGCCGCCAGAGCGGTGAGGGAGGCGAGTGGGCGCATGGCGGTCGTCCTTGCTGGGCGGAGAAGGGAAAGGAGTGCGGGGGCGGGGGGAGGAACTGTCGGAAGGGGCGGCAACGGCGAGAGGCGAACGGCGTGCCGGTGACCGGGGGACCGGGTTACGCGACGGGCGCGTGGCTCGGTGACGGCGTGCCGGCGAGGATCCGGTGGGCCCGGCGCAGCGGCTCGGGGTCGGCCCAGGCCCGGATGTCGACGGCCTCGGGAAGGAAGCCGTGGGCGCGCAGCGCCGCCTCCTGCCGGGCCAGCAGGTCGAGCCGCGGGTCGGAGAGGTCGGGGTGCAGGGTGCGGTGGGTGCCGTCGCGGTAGGCGCCCGCGACGCCCTCCGCGCCCGCGCCGGTCTCCGCACCGAGGATGCGGGCGACCTCCGCAGGCTCCCCGGCGGCCCAGTCGGCGGCCCGGAGCAGGACGGCGAGGAAGCGGGCCACCAGGTCGGGGTGGCGGTCGAGGAGGTCCTGGTGGACGGTGAGGGGGCGGGGGGTGCCGTTGTTGACGCGGTGCGCGGGGTCGGGGAGCGCGTCGAGTTCGACGGCCACCTCGGCGCCGGCGCGGCGGGCCGACTCGACGGCCAGGGCGCCCTTCACGTACACGGCGTCGACCTCGCCCCGGCGCAGCGCGTCGAGCTCGGCGGCCCACTGCCCGGTGTGCCCGGCCGCGGGGACGTCGACGAGCCGGGCGTCGCCGAGTCCGAGACCGGCGGAGGCGAGGGCGCCCTCGAAGCCGCGGAGCGCCATGGCCCGCCAGAAGTCGATCGGCACGTCGTGCCGGGGCACGGCGAGCCGGAGCCCGCGCAGGGCGCCGGCATCGCGGACCGGGGAACCGGGGGCGACGAGCACCGCCTGGCGCTCCTCGATCCAGGTGAGCCCGACGAGCCGGGTGTCCTGGCCGCGCGAACGGGCCCACAGGGCGGGGACGTTGCCGCCCTCGCGGAAGAGACCCGGGAGGTCGTGGGTGTAGTGCGCGGCGCGGTCGGCACCGGGATCGGCGTCCTGGAGGGAGCGGACGGCGATCCCGTCCGGCGCGAACTCCGCGGCGAGCCAGCCGCGGTCGGCGGCCACGCCGGTGGCGGTGGGGACGGGGCAGCGGGTGAACCAGAGAGTCTCGGGCAGACGGGCAGCGGTCATGGAGGAGTCCTGGGGTGAAGGGAGGCGGGGCGGAGGCCGCGCGGGACGGGCCACGGCGCCCCCGGGCACGTCGGCACACGGAGCGCACCGGGCACGGCCTGCGAGGCGCGGCGCCCCGTAAGGAAGGGGGGCCGGTACGGCAGAGGGGACGGGAACGGCGTCAGCCGCGGCGACAGCCGGTACCGGTGACCCGCGCCAGGTCGATGTGACGGCGGCGGGTGAGCCCGAGCAGGAGGTGGGGGACGGCGGGAACGGCGGGAGCGGCGTACGACGCCGTGCGGCACATGCTCATGGCGGACCTGCTCCCTCCGTGCGATGGTCCCGGGACGTGGCGTCCCGGGGCGGTGTCCTCCTGGGGTGTTGGCCGGAACCATGACACGACGATCCGGCCCGCCACAACTCGCTTCCCATCATGTGGGATTGCACATGAACGGCATGTTTCCTCCCGGGCCGCGGAGCCGTTCCGGGTACCGCGATGTGGGAGCGTAGGAGGTGTCGATCACCGAGGGGGAGCGAGCACCATGACCACCGAGGCCGAGCCCGTACGTCCCCCGGCGGGCGCCCAGGCCGTCCGCCGCGCCCTGGACGTCCTGCACAGCTTCCACGACAACCGGCCCGACCTCAGCGTCTCCGACCTGGCGCGCCGGCTGGGCCTCTCCACCTCCACCGCCCACCGGCTGGTCCGGACCCTGCTCTCGGCGGACTTCCTGGAACAGGACGCCCGCACCGCCCGCTACCGCCTCGGCCCCGCGGTGACCGAACTGGGCCGGCTCTCCTACCACCAGCGAGGACTGCACCTCGCCGCACCGGAACTGGCCGACCTGGCCGAACGGACCGGCGCCACCGCCGACCTGGCCCTGCGCAGCGGCCCGTACGCCGTCATCGTCGCGGGCGGTTCGGTCACCCCCAAGGTGGGGCTGCGCCGCCCCCTGCACTCGACGGCACTGGGCAAGGTCCTGCTCGCCTGGCCCCGTGCCGGCGAGGCGGGTCCGCTCGCCCTGCCGTCCCTGTACGCGTTCACCGACCGCACCATCGTCGAACCCACCGCACTCGCGGCCGAACTGGCAAGGGTCCGGGACGCGGGCCACGCCCTCAACGACGAGGAGTCCGCCCCCGGAGTCCGCACGGTGGCCGTGCCCGTCCTGGAACGCGCGGGCCACGCACGCTTCGCCCTCGCGGTCCGCGCGACACCGGAGGTCATCACGGACGCGAGACTCGACTGGTTCCTCACCCAGGCCCGCTCCTGCGCCCGGGCACTCGAAGTGCTCCTCCTCCCCCCGACCCAGCGCCGCCCCCCGGAGGACGCGCCACCGCCCCGCGCCGACCGCTCATAGCTCCGGGAACGGTGGGGCGTCGGCCCTCACCCGCGACAGCCCCGGGCAGGCATCGCCTTCTCCGGCCGTCCCGAGGCACCCGCACCCTCGATGGCTCACCGCGCGGCCACGGCCGCCTCCCCGCCGCCCGGATGGAGCACGGCCGCCGCGATCTCCCGTACGCGCTCCAGGCTGATTCCCGTGCGCTGCTCGACGGCGAGAGGGTGGTCGATGGGCTCCAGCTCGACGCGGGGCCGTTCGCCGACCGGGCGGGTGTGCACGTGCGTCTTCAGGTTGAGCGTCGGGGACGGGTAGACGGACAGGTCGGTGGTGAGCCAGCCGAAGTACGGCCGCTCGGTCTCCCGGCCGGGCGTGTCCCACAGCTCCGCCGCCCGGGCGAAGTTCTCCCGGCTGAGCGAGACCCAGACGCCCCAGGAGAACACCTCGTCGCCGCCGATCACCGGAATCTCGATCAGGCCCTTGACGAAGTAGTGCTGCCCGAGGACCACGCACTGGTCCGCCGAGAGCAGGCAGTCCTCGGCGTCGGCGAAGGCCGCGTCCCACACCGCGGGGGCCTCGGCCGTGTAGTTCATCGGCAGCTCGGAATGCCGGGCACCGCAGCAGGCGCAGGTGAAGGCGTGGTCACTGGTCATGGAGCGGGAGCCTAGCGACGGGTTCCGATACCGCCCCGGGCGGGACCCGTGTCCTCCCACTCGCAGAGCTGGCCACCGATGCCGGAGCGTTGTTGCACCGGGGGAGGGGCGAGCGGGGCGGGGACGGAGGGACGTGCGCGGACCGCCGTCGGCGAGTTCCAGGAGCCGTCACCCCTTCCGGCGGGGCGACCCGTGGACGGCGTCCAGGGCCAGGTCCAGGAGGAACTCGGGCCGGCCGGGCCGGTCGTCCTGGGTGGTGGACAGCGCGATCCCGATGACGAGGTGGAGGAGGTCGTCGGCGGTCAGGTCGGCGCGGGCCGATCCGTGCAGCTGGGCCCGGTCCAGGAGGCCGGTCGCCATGTCCAGGATGCGCCGGTGGCAGTCCGGGCCCGACTCGCCGGCCGGTTCGACCAGCAGGGCGCTGCCCATGCCCTGGTTCACGCGGGCGTGGGCGAGGAAGGCGCGCAGCCATTGCTCCAGGGCCTCGTCGGCGTCCTCCGACACCAGCAGCCGCTCCGCCTGCGCGCCCAGCCTCTCGATCCGGTCGGAGAGGACCGCGCTCAACAGGGCGGAGCGGTCGGGAAAGTGGCGGTAGAGGGTGCCGGGGCCCACCCCCGCCCGGCGGGCGATCTCGTTGAGGGAGGCGCCGGGCCCGGCCTCGGCGAACACCTCTCGTGCCGCCGCCACCAGCCGTTCCCGATTGAGGCGGGCGTCCGTGCGCCGCGGAGGCTCGGCCGCGGCCCCTGCCCGTCCGTTCGTCATCGTCCCGCCCTTCGGTCGACTCCCGGCCTGGCAAACCGGAGAGGTTCTCCGTATGGTAGCCGGAAGAGGAAGCGGAGAACCTCTCCGTTTTGTGGCTTCGAGGAGTACCGATGACGGACGACGCACGGACCCGGCTCGGCCGGGTCGGGATCTGGACCTTCGCCTACGAGGGGCAGCCCGCGGCACGCGTGAGGGAATCGGCGGCGGAACTGGAGGAGTTGGGGTACGGAGCCATCTGGCACGGTGAGGCGTTCGGTCGCGACACGGTGGGCCAGGCGTGGTTACTCCTGTCGGCGACCCGCCGGATCACCGTCGCGTCCGGCATCGCCAACATCGCCTTCCGGGACCCGATCGCCATGGCCAACGCCACCCGCACCCTCGGCGAGGCCTTCCCCGGGCGCTACCTGCTCGGCCTGGGCGGGCACCGGGTCGACGACACCGTGCACGAGGTGGACGGCTACCCCGTCCCGGCCCGGGGCAAGGCGCTCGCCACGATGCGCGCCTACCTCCACGCCATGGACGCCACCCCCTCCCACGGCCCCGTCCCGGATCCGGCCCCCCGGCGCGTCCTGGCCGCCCTCGGCCCCAAGATGCTCCGGCTGGCCGCCGAACGCACCTGGGGCGCGCACCCCTACTTCGTACCCGTCGAGCACACCGCGCGGGCCCGGACGATCATGGGACCGGACGCCTTCCTCGGCGTCGAGCAGGCCGTCGTCCTGGACACCGACCTCGGCCGGGCCCGGGAGGTGGCCACCGCACACGTCGCCGGCTACGTCGCCATGGCGCCCCACCAACAGGCCAACGTCCGCAGGCTCGGATTCGGCGACGAGGACGTCACGGGCGGACCCAGCCGCCGGCTGGTGGACGCGATCGTCGCGTACGGAGACACGGAGACGATCAGCCGCCGTGTGCGCGAGCACCTCGACGCGGGCGCCGACCACGTGTGCCTGCAGGTGCTGACCGCCGATCCGACCGCACTGCCGGAGCGGGAGTGGCGCGAACTCGCGTCGGCCCTCATCGCGCCCGCGCCGACATCGGACATCGGGCCGGCCGACGTGAGATGACCCCGTCTCAGGGGGCTGGCGGCCCCCTCGCCACCAGGGCGGCGGAAATGCATGGACGGCACCGCGGAAGATCGCCTAACCTGTGGCTCCACGCCCTGAGACGGACGGAAGGAGGCGAGTGCCGTGCAGTTCACACCTTTCCAGCGCTCCCCTTTCCGCTGCCCCGGCGTGGTGCACGAGATCTGACCGGGAGCGCTCCAAGCAGCCTGCATCCCGGAGGAATCCATGACCGATCCGGTCATCCGCGCGCTCTCGGCGAGCGACGCGACTCTCTTCGACGCCCTTCCCGACCCCCTGGGCGCCCGAGAAAGCCATCGGCGTACGCACTTCCGCCCCGAGTGGAAGCGCGTCGCCCTGCGCGACGGCGAGGTCGTCGCACGCGGCGCCTGGTGGGGCGGCCCCGAAGACCCGGAGCCCGTCAACATCAACTGGTTCGACGTGGCCGAGGGGGAGGAGGAGGCCGGGGCCGCACTCCTGCGCTCCGCCCCCTGGCAGGTCGAACTCGAGATCAACCTGCCCGGCGGCTGGCGGGACGAGCCGGACCGCCGCGCCGCCGCCGAAGCACGCTTCACCGCCGCACGAGCCGCGGGGTACGAGCTCCTGGTGGAACGCTTCCTGTACCAGTGGACCTCGGAACGCGGTCTGCCCGAGCGGCCGGAACGCCTCCGCTTCCGCTCCGAACCCGACGACACCGTGTTCCTCGACGCGTTGCGGCGCATCCACTCCGCGACCCTCGACGCCCACGCGCTCAGGGCCATCGAGGAGGGCGGTCTCGACCGGGCCGCCCAGGAGGAACTCGACTTCTTCCACTGGTGCCCGTCCCCACGCGAGTGGTGGCAGCTCGCGCACACGCCGGAGGGCGAACTGGCCGGCATCCACATCCCGGCCCACAACCCCTCCGGCCCGACCATCGGCTTCATCGGGGTCCTCCCCGAACAGCGCGGACGCGGCTACGCCTACGACCTGCTCGCGGAATGCACCCACTTCCTCGTCGAACAGGGCGCGGAGTCCATCAGTGGAGCCACGGACCGGGGCAACTTCCCCATGGCCGCGAACTTCGCCAAGGCGGGCTTCCCCGTCGTCCGTGAGCGCGTCAACTTCCACCCGGCGGACCGCGCGGAGCCGTAACCGGCCCTCGTAGTACGGCCCTTCCCCCGGCCGGTCCACCGGTGACGAACCCAGTAGTGAGGGAGGGCATGGCGAGGGTCCCGCGACGGGGGCGTCACCCCTGTCGCGGGACCCTGGTCAGCGCCGGAGGGCCGGCGGGTCGTTCCTGGAGATCAGCGGCCGAGCAGCGGCACGTCGATGTCGCCCAGGTGGAAGGCGCGCACGGCCTGGACCAGCTCCTCGACCGAGAGCTGGCCGTCGCCGTCCGTGTCGATCTGACGGAACGCCTCGGCCGGCTGCACGCCCTCCACGCCGATGGCGTCCAGCCAGGTCTTGAACTCGGCCGGGTTGACCTGGCCGTCGCCGTCCACGTCCACGAGCTCGACAATGGCCTGGATGGTCGGCTTGACGACCCGGCCGAAGCCCGCGCCGCCGTTCTCCAGGACGTGCTCCTCGGCGATGTGGCTGAACTGCTCGGGGGTCAGAGCACCGGTCTGCTCGTCGATGCCCGCCTTGTCGGCGAAGAAGCTCCACATGCCGAGGTAGGCGTCGGTCAGCTGCCGGCCGGCCGGGGAGACCGGAGCCTCGCCGAACGCCTGGAGGATGCGCTGGGCCTCGGCCTGCCAGTCGGCGCGGTCGATCTGGCCGTCACCGTTGACGTCCCAGAGGTCGAAGCGCTTCTGGACGCGGTCGAGCTGCACGGAGGTGGTCATGTCGTAAGTCCTTAGGTGGGAGTCGCGCGAAGAGGGGTGGCGAGGGCCGGAGTCGTCCGCTGGACGCGGACACAGGACCCTGCCGACACATAAAGTAACGTATCGATCACGCTTGGTGAGCGATCGCGTCCGCTCGTCCGCCGTACGAGTCCCGGGAACCCGGGCAGACCGAGCGCGGAGTGCTCCTGAGAGTCACCTTTGTCGAGGTGGCGCCAGGTTGACCGAGCGCCGTGCCCTGCCGGGACTCACGTCGTTGAGCCAGGCATGACGATCTTCAACCACCGCGTTCTCGCCGCCGCCACCGTCGCCGCCACCGCCGTCCTCGCCTCGGCGGGAGCGGCTGCGGCGGACAGCGTCGGCAACCACCTGCCCGGGGTCGGACTCCTGTCCCAGACCTTCGGCAACGGAGACCAGCGGGCCCCCGCGGACCACGCGTCCGAATCCGGCAAGGCCGCCGACACGCTGCCCACCCACGACGCCCTCAACAACGTCACCCTCCCCTGACCGAAGCCGGCCCCGCCGCAGGCGGGCATCGGGAGTCACATCCTGGGGCCCGCGCGGGCGGGGACGGCCGGTCTACCCGGTCCGCCGGTCCTGACATCCGACGAACTGCGACGGGACGTCGAGGCCATGCGTCGGCGCGGTGTCGTGTTCGAAGAGACCGAGGACTGCGACCTCCGACGGTTCGGTCGTGCCCCTCGGCGCCACCGAAGTCGCGGCCGGCGGCCGTATGTTCTCCGGCGAGGCCGCCCATGGCCGCCCCGATGCCCCGTCGTCGGTTCAGCCGGTGGCGGTGAGGTGATAGGTCGTGTCGACCTGGAAGCCCCCCGCCGTCTCGCCCTTGATCTCAAGGACGTACTGACCGGGGAGCAGCGGGGTGACGGCGGACCAGAGGCCCCAGGCGAGATGCATGCGCAGGCCCACGCGGAAGGGCGGGGCGACGAACTCGCGGAGGGGGAGAGGGGCGCCGTTGAGGTACGCCTCGGCCCGGGTCACGTCGAGGGAGAGGGGTTTGCGGGAGTGGAGCTTGGTGTGCTGGACGTTGAGCACGGGGAAGAACACGGGACGTCCGGCCGGCATCTCGCAGTGGCGGACCACCCGGCCGCCGTAGGTGCCCGCCAGGAACCACAGGTCGTCCGGCTGCCGCCACGCGGCGTGTGCGCCGGTGGTGTCCGCCACCGGGCTCACGTCGTCGGGGGCCGACAGGGCCCACTGCCACCAGCGGGCGGCGAGGACGCCGCCCTCTTCATCGGATATCTGCCATGCGCTCACGCCGCCACACCCTACGGGGCGCGGGTGCTGGAGAAGGAGGGAGGGCTGTTCGCGTGAGAGCCCCCCCACCTTTGCGGGCCCACCTCGGCCGGTCGGAGCCCGGACGTCGGTAGGCTGAGTGCTTTCGTGGGGGTGCGATGGGAACGTCTCGATGGGGCGGCGAGGGTCAGAGGTACGCGCTGACTTCGGACGAGGACGACAGCGACTTCTGGGGCTTCGCTCACGATGCCGAGGGGTTCTTCACGCCGCTGCCGGAGGGGGAGGACCTGCTTCGAGTGCGCCTCGAAGGGTGCCTGCCCCAGGGTGGCCTCCTGAAGAGCGCCGACCATGTCGGCAGTCGTCGCGCCGTGGCGGGGAACGGCCATCTCACCTGCCTCGACGCTGACGGTGCCGCCATGGGGACCTACTTCGTGGGAGAGGTCACCGTCGTCGACGTCACGCCTTCCGCCCGGGGAGCCGACCTCGTGGACCTGACGGTCACGTTGTGGTGCGAGGGCGGCCTGCCCGGGGCGGAACGCGTGTGGGACCTGGTCCGCACGGGTCGCCTGAACCGTCCGGGCATGTGGCACGAGCTCGTGCCCGCGGACCGGCACGCCTGGCTGTCGGTGGCGTTGATGTCTCGTGGATACCGCCGCAAGGGACGACCCGATGCGCCCGCGGGCCGGGTGTTCACCCTGGACGGCCGGCACATCGTCGACGAGGACAGCTTCTACTGCGCGCTCGGTGAGGCGGTCGACGGACCCGGCGGATACTTCGGCTGGAACCTCGATGCTCTGGACGACTGCCTCCGCGGCGGCTGGGGCGCCACGACTCCGTTCACCCTGCACTGGGACTTCTCGGCCGCATCACGGGCACGGTTGACCGAGGTCGTGCAGACCGCCGACCGTGACGTCGCGCTGTTCGATCTGCTCCTGGAGATCCTCGGGGAACGGGGCGCGCGCGTGGTCCTGCGGTGACCGCGTGACGGACCTGTCGCGAGGACCGGGACCGGGGGCGGGTCGAGGCGGTGCCCGGCCCGTCGAGGAGCCGGATCACTCCCGCGGGTTCGTGAAGGCCTCCCGGTGGTCGTGGGCCCACTGCTCGAAGGTGCCGGCGGGGCGGCCGAGGATCCGCGGCACGTGGTCGGTGAGGTAGGCCGCGCCGCCGGCGCGTGCCCAGGCGACGCCGGTGGCCATCGCGGCCGGCACCTGGTCGAGGGTGGGGACGTCGGTGACGTCGACCGGGCGTGCCAGTACGCCCTCCAGGATCGCCGCCTGGTCCGCGAACGTCAGCAGTTCCGGTCCGCTCAGGTCGTACCGACGCCCGTCGTGGGCATCGCCGGTCAGGGCGGCGACGGCGACGGCGGCCACGTCCCTCGGGTCGATGACGGCCTGGCGGGAGTCTCCGGCCAGGTTCGGGAGCGGCTCACCGGCCCGGATCAGCGGTGCGAAGCGCAGGAGGTTCGAGGCGAAGCTCGGCGGGCGGAGGACCGTCCACGCGAACCCGCCGGCTTCGATCGCCCGCTCCGCGTCGACGTGCCAGGCGCCGACGGTCGCCCCGTCGAACGTCTCGCCGCTGCCGATGGCGGACAGTTTGACGATCTTGCGGACGCCAGCGGCCCGGGCGGCCTCCAGCAGGGCGAGGTCGTGGGCCGCGGTCGGGACGGGCGGCACGGTGACGAGAAAGACGGCGTCGACGCCGGCGACCGCGCGCGCCAGTGACGCGGGGTCGTCGAAGTCGGCCTGTACTCCGCCGGGTTGCGCTCGGCGGGACATCGCCCGGAAGGGCACCCCCTGCTCGGTGAGCAGGCGGGCGACGTGGCTGCCGATGGTGCCGGTGGCACCGGTGATGAGGATCATGTCCTGACGATCGCAGCGCCCGCGCACCGTTCTCTAGGAAGTTTCGGCACTATCGTGAGCCGCGTGACCTCACTCCTCGTTCCGGCCGGCTTGCGGCCCTGGGTGGCCGGGATCGACGTCGCCACGGCGGAGGACGCGGCGGAGGATTCGGCGGAAAGTCCGGCGGAAGGGCGCCCGGTGGCCGACGTGCCCGATCACGCCACCACGCTCCTCCTGCGGACCGACGAGCGCGCGCTGGTCTTCATGGGCCCGCGCACCCGGGCCGCGTACCACCTCGCGCCGCCCGGCCGTTCGTGCGTGCGGATCCGGATGCGGCCGGGGCGTGCCCAGGCTCTGCTCGGCCGTCCGGTGAGCGGGCTCGCCGACCGGGTCCTGCCGCTCGGCGAACTGCCGGGCCTGGACCTCGACCTGCTCGCCGCCGATCCCGTCGCCGCCCTCGGGGCGGCGCTCGCCGACCGGCCCGAGCCCTCGCGGCGCCTCGATGAGGCGGCGCGTCTGCTGGCCGGTTCGACGATCGGCGAGACCGCGTCCCGGCTGGGGATCGGCGAGCGGCGTCTGCACGTCCTGTTCACCGACGGCACCGGTCTGTCCCCCAAGCACTTCGCGCGCATCGAGCGCGTACGCGCCGTGCTCGCGGCCGGCACCGGTCGGTGGGCGGACATCGCCGCGTCCGCCGGCTACTACGACCAGTCCCACATGACGGGCGAGTTCCGCCGTTTCATGGGCGTCCCCCCGGCCGCGTTCGCCGCGGGGGCGCGGCCGGCCGCGACGCCGTGCACCGCCTGAGTCCCGGAACGCACCACGGAATCGTGCCGGGTCCCGTCCCCGCTCCGGTGGCGGGGCGTGGGCATGGGGCCTCGCCGGAGACGTGGGCGGCTCCGGCCACCCGCGTCTCCGGGGAGGGGGTGGGGCGTGGCGGTGCGTCACGCCCCGTCCCCGGGGCGTCAGGTCACTCGGCGGGCAGGCGCGGCGTGCGCGGCGGGACAGTGCGCCGGCTGCCGGTCCGCTCGAAGGCCGCGGCCAGGGACAGCAGGGCGTTGTCGTCGTAGGCGCGGCCCGCGAAGGTCAGGCCGACGGGCATGTCGGTGTCCGTCATGGTGCCCATGGGGACGGTGACGGTCGGGATGCCGAGGTGCCGGGGGACCAGGTTGCCGTTGGCGACCCAGACGCCGTTGCGCCAGCCGAGGTCGGCGGACGCCACGTTCACGTCCATGTCCGCGGGGCCCACGTCGGCCACGGCGGGGAAGACGACCGCGTCCAGGCCCAGCCCGTCCATCCACTCCTCCAGGTCGACGCGGCGCGTCTCCTCGAGTCCGCGCAGTCCCGCCTCCAGGAGCGGCATGTCGGCGAGGGACGCGTACGGGCGCTCGCGCACGAAGCGGGGGTACGCGCCGATCGTGTCGTCGAAGCCCTCGTACCGGTCGGGCAGCTCGCCCTCCTGCTTGGGCCAGATCCGGTCGCCGTCGACGTCGGCCAGGGAGGGGAGCGCCGGGTCGCCGTTGGCGCGCAGGAAGTCGTCCCAGGCCCAGGCGGACAGGTCCTCGATCTCGAAGGTCAGGTACTCCCGGCTGACCAGCCCGCGGGTGAGCAGGGAGGGCGCTCCGGGGCGGTCGGACTCGTAGTTCGACACCACGGGGAAGTCGACCTCGACCACCTCGGCGCCGGCGGCCTCCAGATCGCGGCGGGCGGCCTCCCACAGGGCGATCACCGACGGGCGCGTGTCGACCCGCTGCCCGGTCTGGCCGCCGATGCCCCCGTCGGGGTTCGTTCCGGCGTCGGGGTCGGCGTTGACGTACATCCGGGGCACGCCGACGCGCTTCCCGGCGAGCACGGAGGCGGCGGCCCCGGCGTCGGCGGGTGCGAGGGCCGGGTACGAGGAGGGCCGCACCCGCGACGGCGGGGGCAGCTCCAGCCACGGCTGGGCGCGCCACAGGTCACCGCGCGGGTCCGGGTCGTCGGCGACGATGACGTCGAGCAGTTCCAGCAGGTCGGCCATGGTGCGGGTGTGCGGGACCACGACGTCCATGGTGGGGACGAGCGGCCAGTTGCCGCGGACCGAGATCACGCCGCGGCTGGGGGTGTAGGCGCACAGCGCGTTGTTCGACGCGGGCGCGCGGCCCGAGGACCAGGTCTCCTCGCCGAGGCCGAACGCGCCGAAGGACGCCGCCGTCGCCGTGCCGGAGCCGTTGGAGGAGCCGGAGCCGTAGGCGCTGGTGAGCCACTCGGCGCTGTACGGGCTCTCCGCACGCCCGTAGACGCCGCGCTGCATGCCGCCGTTCGCCATCGGCGGCATGTTGGTCAGGCCGATGAGGACCGCGCCGCCCGCGCGCAGCCGCTCGATGGCGAAGGCGTCGCGCTGGGCGACGAGGTGCTCGAACGCCGGGGAGCCGGACGCGGCCGTGAGCCCCTCGGCGAGGTAGCTGTCCTTGGCGGTGTAGGGGATGCCGTCCAGCGGGCCGAGCGTCTCGCCGCGGGCGCGTCGGGCGTCGGACGCCTCCGCCTCCGCCCGGGCGCGCGGGTTCATCACGACCATCGCGTTCAGAGCGGTGGCCGTACCGGGCCGGTCGTACGCCTCGATCCGCGCGAGGTAGGCGTCGAGCAGCCCGACCGCGGTCGTCTCGCCCTTCTCCAGCGCTGCGCGCAGGTCGGCGATACAGGTCTCCACGACATCGAATCCACGCGTCATGAGGGGGGTCTCCTGAGGGTGAGCGGGGCGGGCGGGCCGCCGGCCGTCGGGGCGACCGCGCACGGTCGGTCGTCCTTCGTCCATCGCACTGACTAGATTTTCAATCTAGACTAAGGATCTAGGTTTGTGGAACCTAGACTGGGCACCTGAATTTCCGGACCGGGAAGTGAGAGCTCATGCCGACGTCAGAGACCGGGCCCTCGCTGCCCCACCGCCTCCCCGCGCCGTCGGAAGGCGTGACCGAGGCGGCCGGTGGCGGCACCGGCGGCACCGCCTCACGGCCCGCGGCCCGGGTTCCGATCGACAGGAAGCGCCAGCCCAGCGGGGACGAGGCGCGGGAGCGCGCCATGCGGGCCGCCATCAGCGTCATAGCCGAGAAGGGCACCGCGGCCCTGCGGATGTCGGACATCGCCGCCCGGGCCGGCATGAGCACCGGCCACATCCTCTACCACTTCGGCAAGAAGGACCGGCTCCTGCTGGAAGTCCTCGCGTGGAGCCAGGAGGACCTCTGGGCACGCTTCCGGCACGCCGTCGACCGGGCGGCGTCCCCCGCCGAGAAGCTGGACCTCTTCGTCCGCTTCTACCTGCCCGTCCACCAGGACGACGACCGCTACGCGCTGTGGACGCAGGTGCTGGCCCAGCGCCACGACGAAGCGGGCCGCAAGATCCTCACCGAGCTGCTCGACGGATGGGACCAGCGCCTGGAGGCCATCGTCCGCGAGGGCCGGGACCTGGGACACTTCGCCGACGTCGACCTTCCCGAGTTCACCATCCGGGCCGTGGCGATGCTCAGCGGCCTCGCCGAGGACGTCATGTTCGGACGCTCCCGCTGGCAGCACGCCTCCCCCCACGCGTTCGCCATGACCGCCCTCACGCGCGAACTGACCCCCGCCGACCGGCGCTGACGGCGGACGCGCCCGACGGTCCCCGACCCACGGGGCGGACCGCGCCCGACGCCGGGCCCGCCGGCCCGTCCTCCGGAAGGGCGGGCCGGACTCCAGGGACGTCACCGGGGACGCTCGACTCTGCCTCCGTCGCCGCGCGGTCGTGTATCAGTCGTGCATCATCGCTGGTCAGCCCTATGCGTCGACCGACGGCACCAGACCGCCGGGTGCGTGGCGGGTCGTGAGGAAGGGGCATGATGGGGAGCCCGATGACCACACCGCCCGATGGATGCGCATGTCTGAAGCCACTCCCGTGAAGATCCTGCTCGTCGAGGACGACGAGGTGATCCGGAGATCCGTCGCGATCGCCCTGGAACGCTACGGCTACGGCGTGACCGTCGCCGGCGACGGGCTGACCGGGCTCGAACTGTTCAGGGAGGGCCGACACGACCTCCTGCTGCTCGACGTCATGCTCCCCGGGCTGGACGGCATCGGGCTGTGCCGCCGCATCAGGGAGTCGAGCACCGACCCGATCCTGATGATGTCCGCGCGCGGCGATGCCCTGGACGTGGTCTCCGGGCTGGAGGCCGGAGCCGACGACTACGTGGTCAAACCCGTCGACACCTCCGTCCTGGTGGCCCGGATCCGTTCGCTGCTGCGCCGGGCCACGTTCGCCGCCCCGGCTCGGGCCGGGGAGACCGGACGGGAGGCGCCGGCCGGCCGGCTGGTCTTCGGCGATCTGGCGATCGACCCCGCCGCCCTGGAGGTGTTCAGGGACGGCCGGGAGCTCACCCTGACACCGACGGAACTGCGGCTGCTGCTGGAGTTCGCGGCTCAGCCGGGGATCGTGCTGGACCGCCAGACCCTGCTGCGCCAGGTCTGGGACTACGGCTGGGACGGTGACACGAGAGTCGTCGACCTGTGCGTACAGCGGCTGCGGAAGAAGATCGGCGCCGACCGCGTCGAGACGGTCCGCGGCTTCGGCTACAAGCTGCGGCGCTGAACGGAGTCACGGACATGACGGTCGTCCGCTCGCTGCTGAACCCCCGCTCGATGCGCTGGAAGACCATCTTCCTGGTGGCCGTGGCGTGCTCCTCGATGGCGGTCACCATCGGGCTGCTCGTGCACGACTCGACCCTCAGGCGGTCGATGAACGACGGCGCGGCCAAGGCCCGCAGCAGCCTGGACAGCGCGGTGCGCGACGCCCACGCCACGGGCCAGGAACCGCCCCTCGCCACCCCCGGCGAACTCCCGGACGCCCTGCTGCGGCAGCTCGACCAGCACGGCGAGGGCACCCTCTACGAGAACGGTCCCCCCGCACCCGTCTACTGGGCCGCACGGCAGGAAGGCGGGCGGCTGTACGCGGTCGAGGTCGACATGACCACCGATCTGCTCACCCGCCAGGCACTCGACCGGCACCTGTGGAAGTACTCCCTGCTCACCCTGGCCGTCGTCGTCCCGGCCACGGCCCTGGCCACGGCACTTCCGGCCCGGCGGCTCCGCCGGGTGGCCCGTACGGCCCGCAGCATCACGGCGGGCGACCTCGACGCCCGCACGGACATGGGCGGGCGCGGTGGTGACGAGATCACCGAGATCGCCGCCACCGTCGACTCGATGGCCGACAGCCTGCAGCGGCGCATCGCGGACGAGCAGCGCTTCACCGCCGACGTCGCGCATGAACTGCGCACCCCGCTGATGGGCCTGCTCACCTCGGCCGGCCTGCTCCCCGAGGGCGAGGTCACCGACCTCGTACGGGACCGCGTCCAGGTCCTGCGCGACCTGGTCGAGGACCTCCTGGAGATCTCCCGCCTCGACGCCGGCGCCGAGCAGCCGCTGCCGCGCCCGGTCGATCTCGCCGAACTCGTCGAGGAGTCGGTGGCCAGGACCGGTCTCACCGCGCGGGTGACCACCCGGGACGCGCCGGCGGTGGCCCGGACCGACCCCCGGCGCCTGGACCGCATCGTCGCCAACCTCGTGGTCAACGCCCACCGCCACGGCGCGGGTCCCGTGGAGATCACCGTCTCCGGCACGACGATCACCGTCCGGGACCACGGCCCCGGTTTCCCCGCGGACCTCCTCGCCCACGGGCCCCGCCGGTTCCGCACCGGCGCGGTCGAACGGGGCCGCGGCCACGGTCTGGGCCTCACGATCGCACGGGGCCAGGCCCAGGTGATCGGAGCGGAGCTGGACTTCGCGAACCATCCCGAGGACGGAGGGGCGGTGGCGGTGCTGCGCCTTCCCGAGACGGCCGGCGGCCTTCCCGAGGACCACGGGGGAGAGGACGATCCCGGCGGAGCGGCGGCGGCCCGGGCCGAGGACGCGCCCCGTACCGGCCTGCCCGACCGGGCACGGACCGATACACGGCCGATGCATTCCTGAGCGTCCCCGGCGCGGTCGCGGCCCAGGCCCCGACACACCACCCCGGCAGCCTTGCAGGCGTACCCCGACCCGCACGGCAGCCCCCGGAGGTGGCCTCCATGTCCCTTTCCCCCGCCCGTCGTCACCGCGTCGCAGGCGGCGCGCTGGCCCTGCTCGTCCTGGGCATCACGACCGTCGTGGTGGAGAGCGCGGCGGACCCCTCGTCCGCGTCCGGCGGCCGGACGACCGCCCCCGGCCCGGTTTCCGTCCTCGACGGAAGCACGATCCCGTGGCCCGAGGACGGCCAGAGCGCCGTCGAGCTGGTGGGCACCGGCGCCCCGGAGGCGCGAGGCGAGCAGCGGCCGGTTCCCATCGCGAGCCTGGCGAAGGTGATGACCGCCCACGTCATCCTCAAGGAGCATCCGCTGCGGCCGGGCGAACCGGGCCCGCTGATCGAGGTGGACCGGCAGGCCGCCCACGAGGCGGGGGTCGGCGGCGAGTCGACGGTGCCGCTCCAGGCCGGCCGGACGTACTCCCAGCGCCAGCTCCTCGAACTGACGCTGATCCCCTCGGGGAACAACGCCGCCCGCCTTCTGGCGCGCTGGGACTCCGGCAGCCAGGACGCCTTCGTACGGAAGATGGAGCGCACCGCGGACGAGCTGGGCATGGACCGGTCGACGTACACGGGTGCCAGCGGGATCGAACCCACGACCACGAGCACGGCCGTGGACCAGGTGAAACTGGCACGGGAGGCGATGAAGGACCCCGTCTTCCGCGAGATCGTGGCCAGCCGGAGCGTCACCGTGCCCGACATCGGCCCGATCACGAACACCAACTCCCTGCTGGACACCCCGGGCGTCGTCGGCATCAAGACCGGCTCCAGCACCCCGGCGGGCGGCAACCTCCTGTGGGCCTGCGAGGTCCCTTCCGGCGGCACCACCCGACTGCTCCTGGGCGCCGTCCTGCACCAGCGGGCGAACACCACGCCCAGCGAGGGAATCCAAGCGGCCCTGGAGAGCGGCCGCCGGCTGATCACCGGCCTCCGCGACCGACTGTCCTCGGCACGGACGGAGCGCTGAACCACGATGACGACCGCACGAACGGTGTCCGGCGCCCCTGTCCACGGCGCGGAGCGCGACGATCCCTCGGACGGCACGACGACGGAAGCCGGAAGCACGCCGCAGGGCCGGAGCACGGAACCGGGGCGGTGGTGGCGGTCGTGGCGGGCAGCCCGGTCGCGACGCGGGGGCACGATCACCACGGCCTGTTCCGTCCTCCTCGCGCTGGTCATCGCGGGCCACCGCCTGATCCCCGACGGCCCGGGCCACCTCGGCAGCCTGGTCGAGACGCTGCTCCCCTGGACCGCGCTCGCCCTGCCCGCGCTGCTCGCCGCCGGACTGCTGCGCAGATCACGGACGGCGACGGCCGCTCTGCTGATCCCGGTCACCGCCTGGCTCGCCGTCTTCGGCGGCAGGTTCGCGGACAAGTCCTCGCCCGGCGGGGACCTCACCGTCGTCAGTCACAACGTCCGGCAGGAGAACCCGGACCCGCACGGCACCGCACAGAGCCTGATCGCGTCCCGGGCGGACGTCCTGGCCCTCCAGGAGCTGAGCCCCGACACGGCACCCGCCTATGAGCAGGCCCTCGCGGCCACGTATCCGCACCACTTCTACCAGGGCACGGTGGGCCTGTGGAGCCGGTACCCCCTCCGTGACGCGCGCCCCCTGCCGATCATGCCGTGGACGCGGGCCCTGCGCGCGACGGTGGACACCCCCCGGGGCCCGCTCGCCGTCTACGTCGCCCACCTCCCCTCGGTCCGCGTCACCCCCGCCGGGTTCACCGTCGGCACGCGCGACGAGGCCCTCGGCCGCCTGGCCGAGGACCTTCGGTCCGAACGCGCCCGACGCGTGGTCGTGGTGGGCGACCTGAACGGCTCCGCCGACGACCGCTCGCTGCGCCCGCTGACCCGGCACATGGCCTCGGCCCAGTCCACCGCCGGCGAGGGCCTGGGCTTCACCTGGCCGGCACGCTTCCCCGTCGTCCGCATCGACCAGATCCTCCTGAAGGGCGTGCGGGCCACCTCGGCCTGGTCCCTCCCCGCGACGACGAGCGATCACCTCCCCGTGGCCGCACGCATCAGCCTCGGCCCCTGACGCGGTTCCGGACCGCGTACACGAACAAGCCGGACCCCCCGAGCCCAGGAATCCGGATCCCCAAGCAAAGAGATCCGGAGCCCGCGCCCATGAAACGGAACCCCGCCTTCCTTGACCCTTGGCGCGCCAGGTACCTTGTATCGCATGACACCAGGTGAGGCGGCGGCCAAACAGGCACGGGCAGCCGTGCAGCTGCGCAAGGGCGTACTGGAGTACTGCGTGCTCGCCCTGATGAGGGACCGCTCCCGCTACGGGGTGGAACTCGTCCACGCCCTGGAGGAATCCGGCGTCCTGGCCACCAGCCAGGGCACGGTCTACCCGCTGCTCTCCCGGCTCCGCCGCGACGACCTGGTCACCACCACCTGGCAGGAGTCCACCTCCGGACCGCCCCGCCGCTACTACGCGCTCACCGACGGCGGCCGGGCCGCGCTCGACGAGTTCACCCGCGTCTGGCCCGCCTTCCGCGACACCGTCGACGCCTTCCTCACGCCCCCGACCGCCCCTCCCGGAGACCCCGCATGAAGACCCCCGCCGACCCCGTACGCGACTACCTGTCGGCCGTCGAACGCGAGGCGTCCGCGCTCCCCGCCGACCGCCGCCAGGAGCTCCTCGCCGACCTCGCCGAACACATCGAGGTGACCCGCGCCGAGCACCCCGACGCCGGACCCGGCGAGGTCCTGGCGAGGCTGGGGGACCCCCGCACCATCGCGGGGACGGCACTGGCCGAGGCGGGCATCGGGACCGGGGGCGCGGCCTGGGGCCGTGACCACGTCGGCGCACCCGCCCCGCGCGCCAAGGTGCACCCCTCGGTCCCGCTCCTGCTGATCACCCTCCCCTTCCTCCTCGCGACCGTCGTCCCCGACGCCCCCGCCCTCCAGCTCTGCGTCGGGACGCTCCGCATCATCGGCGCGGTGTTCCTCTGCACCTCGGTCTTCTGGACCCCGGTCCAGAAGACGGTGGGCGTCCTGCTCACCCTCGTCCTGCCGACCACCGCCAACATCATCTGGGAGGCGACCACGATCGCCCCGGCGGGCGACGAGCCGGCCCTCGTCGCCAACCTCGTGACGCTCGCCCTCCTGGCCGCCACGTCCACGTGGCTCTGGCGGAGCCGCCGCGCCTGACCCGACCGCGCTCGCCGCGGGCCGCCCGGGACATTCGTACAAGACGCCCGGCCGCCGGCCGCGGACCATCGCCCGTATGAACCCTCACGGCGTACGACACGCGCAGCCGACGCATGTGGACCACGACGGACCGCGGGACGCTCCTCCGCTGCTGCTCATCCACGGATCCGGGGCCTCGGGCGCCTCTTGGGGGCCGGTGGTCCCGGCGCTGGCCGCCCGGCACCACGTGATCCGGGTCGACCTTCCGGGGTGCGGCCAGTCCCCACCCGCCGCGTCCTACGACGTTCGGGCGCAGGCGGACCGGGTGGCCGCGCTGCTCGACGAACTCGCGCTGAGCGCGGTCACCGTGGTCGGTCACTCCAGCGGCGGGTACGTCGCCACGGCGCTGGCGGAACGGCGACCCGACCTGGTGGGTTCGCTGGCACTGGTCGGCACCGGCCCGCGCCTCGACGCGCTGTCGCCGCAGCCGGCCGTCCTCCGGGCCCTGCTGGCGCCCCCGTTCGGGCCGCTGCTGTGGCGGCGGCGTTCGGACGCGATGATCCGCAAGGCCATCGGTGCCACGTTCGCCGCCCCGGCGGCCATCCCGCCCGGCATGGTCGCCGACCTGCGGAACACCACCTACCGGGCCTTCCGCACGGTGCTGCGCGAGAACACCGCCTACCTCGCCGAGCGGTCCGTGCCCGAGCGGCTCGCCGTACTCGGACGTCCCCTGCTCGTGGTCTTCGGCACCGCCGATCCCCGGTGGGATCCGGCGTCGGCGCGCCTGTACGACGCCGTGCCGGACGCGCGGATCGAGATGCTGCCGGGCGTCGGGCACATGCCCATGCTGGAAGCGCCCGAACCGACGGGCCGACTGCTGCTGGACTTCGCGGCCCCTCGCGCCGGGACCGCGACGGCGGGCCCTGCCTAGACTGGCGTCATGTCGTCCAAGGACGCGCCCTCCACGTGGTCGGGCGTCGACATAGCGGTGCCCCCGCCCGCGCACCGGCTGCCGGGCGTCAGCATGGCCGGATTCCGTCAGGCTCTCCCCGCGCCCGTCGACATCGCGATGGTCGCGCATCCGTCCGTCACCCTGCTCATCGACCTGAGCGGCGAGGACGGCCTGGTCTACGAGACGGGAGTCCGGCGCGGACGCGGCAGCGTCGTGATCGGCCTGGCCCCCGGCGCGCTGCGGGCGTCCGGCCTGGTGGGCGAGTGCCTGCAGATCCGGCTGCGGCCGGCTGTGGCGGCCGCGGCGCTCGGCTCGCCGGCAGGCGCCGACGCGGGCGCGGAGTCCCTGGCCGACGTCTGGGGCCTCGACACCGGACGCTTCGAGGAGCGGCTGCGTACCGCCGGGTCGTGGGACGAACGGTTCGCGATGGCGACGGACCTGGTGCGCCGGCGGATCGGCGACGGCGGCCCGCGCGTCGATCCGGAGGTCGCGTACATCTGGCGGCGGATCGTCGCGGGCGGAGGCCGGGTGCGTGTCGACAACCTGGCGGACGAGGTCGGCTGGAGCCGCAAGCGCCTGTGGGCCTGCTTCCGGGCGCAGCTCGGCCCCACCCCGAAGCGAGCCGCCCGGCTGGTGCGGTTCGACCACGCGGCCCACCTGCTCGCGGCGGGACTTCCCCCGGCCGGGGTCGCGGCCGAGAGCGGCTACGTCGACCAGTCCCATCTGCACCGCGAGACCAAGGCGTTCACCGGACTCACCCCGACCGCCGTCGCCGCCGCACCGTGGCTGGCGATCGACGACATCGCCTGGCCGGACCTCTGGCGGGCGGGACGGCCCGTGCCACGGAGCGCACGCGGTTCTGGCCGACGCTGACCGGACGGGCGAGAGGGTGCTCCGCCACCGTGGTCCGTCCGGATACGCGCGGGCGGTGCTGGAGCACGGAACCCCGGTCCGCGCCCGGTGCGGCCTCCCTCGACCACGTCAGCCGGCCGGCACGGCTCCTTCGTGCCGGCTGTGCTGCGGCCGGGAGAGGCGAACCCGTCGGGTCGGCAGGTCGATGTCCGTGACGACGACGGTGATCGTCTCCCCGGCCTCGAATTCCTCGACCGGGCTCACCGCAGGACGGCCGTGGAGATCTCTGGAGGGGAGCAGTCCCGCAACGCCGTCCCCGAGGTCGACGAAGACGCCGAACGAAACCACCTCCTGCACCGTCCCGCGGAGTTCCCGGCCCACCGAGGTGCGGTCGGCGAAGGCCCGGAGGGGGTCGGGCTCCAGTGCCTTCAAGGACAGTCTGGCCTCCGCGTTGTACGTGTCGAACTGAAGGAACTCGCACGAGACGCGCTGACCCACCCGTACGACGTCGGAGGGCGCGCTGATGTGCCGCCAGGACAGTTCGGGGCCGACGATGAACCCGACGCCGGGGAAGAGGGGGTGAGCGGGCCCCTCGTCGAGTGCCACGAAGACCCCGAACCGCTCGACCGCCGCGACGGTGCCGGACAGGATGTCGCCGCAGCGCAGGGACTCCAAGTACGCCCACAGTTCCGGGCTTTCGGACTGCCAATCCATCCCGCCACCCTGACACACGACACCGCGGACCGACCATGGCCTCGACGAGCTGCGACCATCCCGCCGCCCCCCGGAGCGGTCGAAGCTGCCGGATCCGGGACCTGGATCCCTCATCGCTTGTCCTCAGGCGCGCCACACCTCGGCCGCGGCGAGGAACGCCGACGACGACGGGCGGTTCGGAGTCCCTCCCCGACTGATCCCGCCGGGCTGGACCCGGCCGTCGACGCGCGCGCGGGCCCGTCCGCACGGGCCGAACACCAGGCTGAGACTGTGGTCCACGCCGGCCAGCGGGAACCGGTCGGTGGCGAAGGCACGCCGGTCGAGCACCTCGGCCATGCTCACGTCGATGCCTCCGCCCCAGGCCCGCAACCCGGAGGCGAGGTCGAGCCGCACCTGGACCGCCGACCGGTGGAACCGCGGGGCGGACCACGGCAGGCCGTCGAGTTCGGGGAAGTGACGGACGAAGTGCTCGGCCAGCCAGAGCGTGAGGTGCGGGTCCTCCCCGACGGCCCTCACTCCGTCCGGCCGCCAGAGCACGAAGGCGTTCCCCGCGCCGTGGGTGGACCACTCCACCTGCCAGGTGGAGACGTAGGCCGTGCACGAGCCCGCCCCGTCGAACAGCTGGAGGCCCGGATTGGCCCCGACCAGGATCGGCTTGCGCGGTGCGGGATCGTCCACCAGCGCATCGGCCGCCGCCGCCGCCGGCGTGGCGGCGGCCAGGAACCCCATCGCGCCGAGCGCGGTGCCCATGCGGACGATGCCGCGTCGGCTGACGGCGGCGGAAGCCCGACCGCGGTCGGAGTTCGTAGTCGTTCGGTGAGAACTCAAGGCGTCTCCTCGGTCGTGGTGACACGGTCGCGAACCACCATCGAGCGGGGCGGCGGTGGCCTCCACGCATTCGAGGCCCTTCGAATCCATCGGCCCGACCCGGCGCCGATGGGACACTCTCGGCATGGCGATGAGGCTGCGACTGGACGCACGGGCGTGGAGCAGGTCGCGGTTCGCCACGTCCGCGGCCATGGAGGTCCTCGGCGTGCTGCGGCACCGCGGCCGGCATCCCGCCGCTCACGCACGGGAATGGCACGCTCGTGCCCTGCGGGCCCTCTCGCCGGGACAACGGGCGCTGCTGGAGGCCCTGGTGCCCGCCGACCACAGCTACACCCCGGACTTCCTGACCCCCGTGCCGCGCCCCGGCGAGTCGATGCCGGAGGTGGCCGCCCGTATCGCGGCGACCCCGGAAGAGGAGGTCGACTACCAGCTCGACATCGCGATCCGAGGCCGCCGGGTGTGGCCCGACGTCCTCGCGCTCCACCGGAGCGAGGCGGCCTACGAGCGGTGGCGGCGACCCATGCCCCCCGCGCTCGCGACCGTGGCACGCGAGGGCGGAGCCGCCGTCGCGACCGCCGCCGCCACGGCGATGGAGGCCCTGTTCGCGTCCGTACTGGCGCCGGACTGGCCACGGGTCCGCGCGGTACTGGACGCCGACATCGGCAACCGCGCCGACCGGATGGCCGCGCACGGCGCGGCGGCGGTGCTCGACGATCTCGGCGAGCGGATGCGGTGGACGGGCACCGAACTCGTACTGGAGCGCGCCTACTCCGGGATCATCGACTGGGCCGACGAAGGAGTGCTCTTCGTGCCGGTCACGACGCACACCGGCCCGGTGCTGTTCGCCGCCGAACGCCCCCACACGCCGGTCCTGTTCTATCGTGCGCGCGGCATCGGCGCCCTGGGGGAGCGCCCGGCGGGCCCGGCCGAATCTGCCCTGACAGGACTCGTGGGCGTGACCAGGGCCGCGCTGCTGACCACGCTCGACGCACCCGCCTCCACCGTCGAGTTGAGCCGCAGGACCGGCTGGAGCAACGCGACCGTGTCGTACCACCTCGGCATCCTGCTGCGCGCCGGACTGGTCGACCGCCACCGCAGAGGCCGCGTCGTCCGCTACGCCAGGACCGACCTGGGGACGGCCCTCGCCGTCGACCGCCGGTACGGCCTTCCGGCGCGGCGCCGCTCGACGTGACGGCGGCCGGTCCGCGCCGGCGTCGCCGCACCTGGGAGCGGGGCCGGACGGGCCGGCGACGCCCCGGGCGCGCGCCACCACTGTCCCCGAAGGCGCTCCGGCTCACGTCTGGGTCCGGTCGAGGCGGAGGAGCGCGTCGGCCAGCATCTCGCCCGGGTCGCCGACCAGCCGGTGACGGGACGTGCCCGTCGGCCACGTGGAGATCCCGTCGTCCACCCACCGGGGGACGACGTGGAAGTGCAGGTGGGGCACCGACTGTTCCGAACCGGGTCCGCTGGCACTCAGGACGTTGACACCCGGGGCGGCCAGCGCGGCCCGCATGGCCGCCGCCAGGCGCTGGACCAGCGACATCGACGCGGCCAGCACCTCGGGCGGCGTGTCGAGCACGCCCGCGTAGTGACGGGTGGGAACGACCAGCGTGTGGCCGGGCGCGAGCGGGTTCAGCGGAGTGAAGGCGCACACGTCCGCCTCGCGCGCCACCCACCGCCCGGTGTCCTCGCGCAGGAGCCGGCAGAAGACGCAGTCCATCAGACCCCCGCCGGGTGGACGGGCGAGGACGGCGAAGGACCCCACCGCCGACGGACGGGTCCGTCGGTGAGCCAGGAGCCGTCACCCAGGGGCACGAGGTCGTACGGGTGGACCGCCCCGGCGGCGAGCTCGCCGCCGACCGCGCCGGTGCGCACGTCGATCAGACGGGAGCGGAACCACTCTTCGCCGACCCCGACGTCCGTGGAGGCACGGGAATCGATCACGTCGGCGTGGAGCCGCCCGCCGTCCTGGCGGGTGATCGCCCTCGGAGGTCGCGCAGGAGTCATCCGCCGAGGCTGACGCCCGGGTCGGGGCCCCGCCGGGCGGGGTGACGGGCGGCACCGCCTCGATGGCCGCATCCGGCGGTCGGGGTCTGATACACCCTGCCCATGAGATTCGTGGTCATGGTGGAGGGTGATGCGGGCGGGTGGCATGTGGATCGGGGTGCGCTGACCGAGGCCGTCCTCGCTCGGTGGACCGATGCCGAGATCGACGCGTCGGCCCACAGCGCGGTGCGCAGTCTCATCTGGGAGCTCGAGACCGCGTACGGCCCGGGTGAGGCGTACCTGCACGAGGACGGCACCTGTCTGTACATGGATGTGGGGGAGGAGGAGGCGATCTGGTTGGCGATCGCCTTTCGTACGCTCGCACCCGCGCACCTGGACCTGGTCTTCTGCGACGGGGGCTACACCTTCGACGTGCGTGTGCCGGCCGGGACCACCCGGCCCGAACTGACCGCCTTGGTGGACGCAGCGGACGGAACGCGAACCAGCGGCGGGGCGGAGGACCGGCACGGGCTTCCGGACGGGACCGGAGGCATGGTCAGAACACGGTCTTGAAGGTGGTGTCGGACGTGCGGCGCAGGGTTTCGGGGGTTCCGTACGGCTGGTCCACCGTGCCTGTGGTCGGGTAGATCCGGGAGCCCTTGGTCCCGATGGCGTACAGGTCGATCCGGCCGTCCTCGTTCCGGTCGCCGAAGGGGGCGAGGTGGGTGAACTGCTGCCAGCCGCCGCCGATCTGGCGGCGGGCGGTGAAGGTGCCGTCGCCCTTGCCGAGGTAGAGCCAGAGGACGCCGTCCTTGTCGCGGGCGAGGAGGTCGCCGCCGGAGGCTCCGGCGATGTCGCCCGGGGCGAGGAGGAGGTTGTAGGTCTGCCAGCCGCCGCCGATCCTGACGCGGGGCTTGAAGGGGGTCCTGGTGTCGCCGGTGGAGACGTAGAGCCACAGCACCCCAGAGGTGTCGGTGGCGAGCAGGTCGCCGCGTCCGTCGCCATTGAGGTCCGACCCGCCGGTGATCTTGTCGTAGACCTGCCAGCCACCGCCGACCTTCGTGCGCGGGAGCAGCTTCTGGTCCACGCCCTTGTGGAGCCAGAGGACGCCGTCGCGGTCGCGGCCCACGAGGGTGCGCTCGGACGGCGAGGCCATCAGCGTGTACGTGTTCCACCCGGTGCCCAGCACCGTCGGCGCCACCGGGTCCAGGGCGTACTCCGCCTCGCGCACCAGCTTGGTCTCGTACGCGGACAGCACGCCGGCGCCGTCGCGGACCAGGAGGTCCGGGTTGCCGTTCTCGTCGTGGTCGCGGTGGGCCGCGGTGCGGTTGACGGTCAGGGTGCCGGTCCGCTCCAGGCTCGGGCCGACGTTCAGCACCTCCGTGGCCGTCATCTTCCAGGAGTACTCGCCGTCGTAGACGGCGATGTCGCCCCAGGAGCCCCGGCTGCCCAGCGTGAAACGGTAGGTGGGCGGCGGCGAGTGGTGACCGGAGGAGAAGGACCACTGCCGGCCGGTGGCCTTGTGGGTCAGGGTGAGAACGGGGTCCACGGGGTGGTTGAAGTCCCAGGCGAATTCCACCCAGCGCTCCGTCGCGTCGAAGTCGACGACCGACGGAACCTGTTCGGTCGTCACGACGAGGTCCGGGAGGCGTCCGCTGCTCGCCACGAGCTCCGCGGCGGCCTTGCCGTCGGCGCCGACGGTGACCCGGTAGATCCCCTCCACCCGGTCGAGGGTGCCGTCCACGAGGAAGGCGCCGTCCGCTCCGGGGCGCACGCCGCGGACGCGGTCCAGGACGGTCAGCGCCCGGTTGTCGGTGAGGGAGTGGAGGCTGAGCCCTCCGGTGCCGCCGAGAGCCCGCCAGTCCGCCGAGAGGGCGGCCCACTCGCCGCCGCCGTAACCGCCCAGCTCCCGGGTCCGGCCGCTCCCGGTGTCGTACAGCCAGTACGACGCGCCGTCGTCCGCGGCCGTGTAGTCGTACCAGGTGAGGTGGGTCTTCGAGACGGCGACGGACTCGAATCCCAGGATGGAGTTGCGGGCCTGGACGGTCTTGACCACCGAGGCCGAGGAGAGGTGCACCAGGGAGAGGTACTGCGCGGAGGGAGTGCCCGTCCGCACGGCGAGCGCCCCCGGCGCCGTGCTGACGACGTCCGCCCCGCTCGCCGGCAGGCCGGTCACCGTCCGGCGGAGCACCCGGTCGCCCACCTTGTCCACCAGGTGGATGTCGCCCGCGTCCTGGATCACGAGCGTCGTGTCCACGACGGCGACCAGCCGGCCGGGCGTGGTGATGACGACGGGCGGGGCGTCCGACCCCATGTCGCGCAGGGTGTACGTGCCGTCGCCGGAGTCCTGCACGACCGTGTCGGACCCGTCGGCGCCGAGGTGGCGGGCGCCGGGCAGGGCGGTGACGGTGCCGTCGTACGACGTCCAGAAGTACGGCGCCGTGCCCGTTCCCGCCCGTGCGAGGAATCCGGTCCTCCCGCCGCTGAGGAGCGTGCCGCCCTTGGGGAAGGGCGCGACGTCCTCCGCGGCGGCCAGGGGCGCGGTCACGGGCGCGGTCAGGGGCGCGGCGACGGTGGCCGGGGCGGCCGCGAGGGTGCCGGTGACGGCCCCGGCGGTGAGGACGGCGGCGGTCAGCAGCGGCCTGGACGGGCGGGTACGGGACACGTGGGGTCCTCCGGTCGGACGGGGTCGCCCGGGTGCGGCCGTGAAGGCCGCACCCGGAGGACTCGCGAGGAGAGCGAACGGGGCTGCGGGCCGAAGCCCCGGTGCGTCAGGAGACGCTGGTGAACTTCGTTCCCTCACCCGCGTAGAGGGCGGTGTCCGTGCGGGTGAGGGGGGAGGTGAGGGACCCGGTGGACCGGTAGACGTAGGTGCCGCCGGCCCCGTAGGCGACGAGGTCCGGGCGCCCGTCGCTGTCGACGTCTCCGGCGCCCACGAGCTGGGAGAAGGCCTGCCAGCCGCCGCCGATCTCGCGGCGGGCGGCGAAGGTTCCGTCCTCCTTGCCGAGGTACAGCCACAGGACGCCGTCCTTGTCGCGGGCGACGAGGTCGCCGCCGGACGCTCCGGCGATGTTCCCGACGGCGGTGATCTGGTTGTAGATCTGCCAGCCGCTGCCGACCTTCACGCGCGGCTTGTAGGGCTGGGCGGCGTCGCCGGTGCCCGCGTAGAACCACAGGCCGCCGGACGTGTCGGTGGCGAGGAGGTCGGCGCGTCCGTCGGCGTTCAGGTCGGAGCCGCCGGCGAGCTTGTCGTAGACCTGCCAGCCGCCGCCGACCTGGCGGCGGGCGGTGAAGGTGCCGTCGCCCTTGCCGAGGTAGTGCCACATCGTGCCGGAGCCGTCGACGGCCACGAGGTCGCCGTGCGCGGCGCCGGCGATGTTCCCGGCGGCCTCGATGTGCGTGTACGTGTTCCACCCGGCGCCGATCTGGGCGCGCTGGGCGCTCTCGACCCGGCCGTCGACCGGGCGGTCGCGCAGGTCGTCGCGCCAGAGCACGCCGGAGGCGTCGCGGGCGAGGACGTCGGTGGAGCCGTTGTCCGTGAAGTCGTGCGGGTTGGCCGTGCGGGTGACGGTGACCGGCGAGGTCCGGGTCACGGGCTCGACGGCGCCGTTGTGGAGCTCCGCGCGGGCCTCCACGGTGTAGGCGCCGTTCGGCGCGTCCACGCCGTCGATGGTGCCGTCCCAGGCGAAGGCGAAGTGCCCGTCCTCGGCGGGGGAGTACGCGGCCTCGGTGACCTCCTTGCCGGTGGCCGTGTGCGTGAGCGTGACGACCACGGAGGCGTCGGGGCGCGACAGCGTCCAGTTGAGGGTGACGGAGCCGCCGGACTCGTCCAGGTTCACCGTCTCGGGCACCTGGGTCTGCTCGAAGGTCAGCGGCACCGCCGATGCCGGGCTCGCCACCTTGGTGAGCGAGAAGCCGCCGTCGGCCGCCTCGGCGATCCGGAACAGGCCCTTGCCGTCGGCGGCCGTCTCGCCCTGGAACACCACGGTGCCGTCGCCGACGGAGGCGGCGGCGGTCGCCCTGGGGGCGAGCTCGCGGGTCTCGCCGGTGGTCAGGTCGAGGGCCTTCACGGCGGTCGTCGGGTCGCCGTGCACCAGCCACGAGCCCATCAGGGCCGCGTAGGCTTCGCTGTCGCGGGCACCCAGGACGGTCTTCTTCCGTTCCTTCGTCGTGCGGTCGACGGAGGTGATGTACAGGCCGGACGCGCTGTCGTAGTCGGTCCAGGCCACGTGCGAGTCGGAGAACTGCAGCCCGCTGAAGTCGTAGCCGCCCTCGGCGGACGCGTACGTCTCCGAGACCGTTCCGGTCGCCACGTCGACGACGGCCCGGCCGCCGGTCCGCGCGTCGGCGGGGCCCGTCGCGTAGCCGACGAGCACGGTGCCGTCCTGGACGTCCGAGCCGAAGAAGTCGGCGGCGTCCGCCGGCAGCCCCTCGACCTTGCGGTGGGTCGTCTCGGCACCGGCCTTGGTGACCACGTGCAGTTCCGTCGTCCCGTCGCCGTTCCTGAGCTGCGCGAGCACGCTGTCGGGGCCGAGCACCGTGACGTAGGTGCCGTCGAGCGGGCCGAGGTCGATGTCCACGGCCGGGGCGGACGGGTCGGCCATGTTCCGCAGGCTGAGCGCGGTCATCCGGGCGGTCCACCCGGCGTCGCCGAGGACGACCACGTCACCGCCGCCGAGGGCCCAGCCCTCCGGCTCGCCGAGCGGGGTCGGGGCACCGCCGTCGAACGGCGTCCAGAGCAGCTTCCGGCTGCCGTCCCGCTCGAAGGAGTAGGTGAGGAAGCCCGAGGGCGAGATGCCGCCGAGGTCGGCGCCCTCCGGAAGGACGGCGGGGGAGTCCGCCTCCGCCGCGGAGCCGGCGGACACGGCGGCCGGCGTGGCCGCGAAGGCGGCCGGGGCGGTGGCGAGGACTCCGGCCCCGAGGGACGTCACGGCGAGGACGGTCGCGACGGCGGTGGCGAGACGGGCGGTGCCGGCGGTGCGGTGCTGCAAGTGAGACCCCCATGAGAAGACCTGGCTCGGCACGCGTTCACGTGCCGTGCCCGGTCAGACTCACGAGTGGATCACATGGTTGTACGAACGGATCAGGCCAAGTGGTCGTAGGAGAAACCCACATGGACGTCCGAGACGGCCTTCTTGGCGAAGGGCGCGTGCCAGTCGCCGGTCCCGGTGTAGAGGTAGACCCGGCCCGTCGCGGACTCGTGGGCGAAGAGGTCGGCCCGTCCGTCGTGGTTCACGTCCCCGGCCCCGGTGAGCTGCCCGTAGACCTGCCAGCCGCCCCCGATGGGCTTGCGGGCCGTGAAGGTGCCGTCCCCCTTGCCGAGGTAGAGCCACAGGAGGCCGTCCTTGTCGCGGGCGACGAGGTCCCCGCCCGCCGCGCCGCCGATGTCGCCGACCGCGGTGAGCTGGTTGTAGACGCCCCAGCCGTCGCCGATCTTCTTGCGGGTCTCGTAGGGGTAGCCGATGTCCCCGGTGGCCTCGTAGAGGTAGAGCGCGCCGGTCTTGTCGCTGCCGACGAGGTCCGCTCGGCCGTCGCCGGTGAAGTCGCTGCCGCCGGCGATCCTGTCGTACGTCTGCCAGCCGCCGCCGATGCGGGTCCGGGGGAGGAAACCGCCCTTGCCGTCGCCCTGGTGGAGCCAGAGGACGCCGGCCGCGTCCCGCGCGACCACGTCCGCCGCGTAGTTGTCGGACCCGCCCGAGACGATGGCGTCGCCGACGACCTCGATCTTGTCGTAGCCCTGCCAGCCGGTGCCGGCCGACGCCCGGGGGCGGCCGTCCGCGGCGCTGTCCCGCCACAGCGTCCCCGAGGCGTCCCGGCCCAGGAGGTCGGGGTACCCGTCGGCGTCGATGTCGTGGGCGAGGCCGGCCGGGGTGGTGCTGCGGGCCATGAACGTCACGACGGGCTTGTCGTCGGCACCGAGCGCGACGCGGTGGATGCCGACGTCTCCTTCCCGGGCGCCCTGCGCGACGACGGCTGTTCCATCGACGACGGTGGACAGGGCGTCGACCCGATCGAAGAGAGTGACCGTCGTCCCGGTCACCAGGTGCCGTGCCTGACCCCCGAACAGCAGCCAGTCACCGAGCAGTTCCACGGCGAGGGGGCCGGTGCCCGCCACCGGGACGACCACGTGCTTGCCGGTCGTCCGCTCGCGGACCACCACGTGACGACCGGAGGCCGAGCTCGCCTCCTCGGCCCACGCCACCCGGGTCGCCGAGACCGCCTGCACTCTCGGGTACGTCTCCGACACCGTGACGGTGGCCAGGTCGATCAGCCCCACCCGCTGTTCGCCCTCGGCGGTGCGGAAATCCAGCAGGCCCACCGTCGCGGTGGCCGGACGCACCTTCAGATAGCTGGTCCCCGCGGGCAGCCCCCGGATCTCGCGAGGCGCCGCGTCCTTCGTGTCCAGCCACAGGGGACTCTTCTCCCCTTGGCTGTCGTCGGGCCTCAGGGCGACGGCCGACCCGGCGGTGCCCGCGTAGAGGGCGTCGAGGACACCGGGCACCGGGTCCGCGCGCCAGGTCTCCCCGGTCCTCAGGTCGTAGCCCATGCCGTAGTAGCCCTCTGACGACCCGGCCAGCATCTCCCCGGACACGTCGTGCCAGGTGTCGTAGTCGAACCGGTAGTCGTCGAAGTCGCGGTGCGGGCCGCCCGCGTACGGTACCCAGCGCAGCTTCCTGTAGTCCTGATCCCCGGTGGGGACGTCGAGGACGTAGCCCTGCGCCCCCGCGCCGAGCAGCACGGTCCCCGGCAGCAGGGAGCGGAAGGGGTCGTCGGACGTCTCGGTGGTGGTGGCGGCGGCCGCCGAAGGCGCGACGACCGCGCCCGTGCCGACGGTCAACGCGAGAACGGCCGCGACGGCGGCGGCGAGACGGGTGGTGGCGGTGGTGGTGCGGTACTGCAAAGAGACCCCCAGGGAAGAACGAAGCACCGATGTGCCGTGCCCGATCAGACAGGGGGTGGGGTCGGAAGGTTGTACGAAGGACCGCGAATCGTCCGTGCGGTCGCACGACGAGCCGTCTCGACCGCGACCAACGGCAGACGGCGTCGCGGGTCCCTGAGCCGCGCCCGCCCCCGGCTGCCGGTGCGACGTCCGCGACGTCCGCCGCGGATCGCATCCAGGGTGTTCGTGAGGGGCCGGGGCCGGCGGGCGGGTATCCACACACGTGAGGCCCGGATCCTGTGGATCCGGGCCTCACGTCATCAGTAGCGGGGACAGGATTTGAACCTGCGACCTCTGGGTTATGAGCCCAGCGAGCTACCGAGCTGCTCCACCCCGCGTCGGTGAACACCACCCTACGCCATCCGCGAGGCCTCTCAGACCAAAGCCGTCCCCGCAGACCCCCTGGCCCGGGGGACACGCGGTAGGCGGTTCGCGTCAGGCGATCCGCCCGAGCCGTGGACCGGGCCGTCGACGTCTACCGCCGGTCCCACTCGGTCCGGGTCAGCGCGTACTCGACTTCACCGTGCTCGGAGCCCCCGATCGCCTCCGGCCAGTCCCCGGTGAAGTGCCGGACGAGGACCAGGCCCGACTTCTCCATGACGCGGCGGGAGCGGGTGTTCACGGCCATCGTGTTCGCCGTGACCCGCTCGACCTCCAGGTCGGTGAACCCCTTGTGGATCAGGGCCCGGGAGCCTTCGGTGGCGTAGCCGTGCCCCCACGCCGCCCGGTTCAACCGGTAGCCGAGTTCGACCACGGCGGGGCTGCCCTCGTCCAGCGGCCGGAACTCGAACCAGCCCAGGAAGGTGCCGGTGTCCTTCTCCTGGGCGGCCCAGTAGCCGCGGGTCCCCCAGCACGGGTGGTCGTGCAGGAGCCGCGGCAGGACCCGCGTCTCGACCGCCTCGCGGCTGGTCGGGCGACCGCCGTTGAGGAAACGCATGACCTCGGGATCGTTGTCCAGCGCGAACAGGTGGTCGGTGTCGGCCGTCGTGAACGCGCGCAGGACGAGCCGGTCGGTCTTCAGGAAGGTGGACATGCCGCGATCCTCCCCACGGGCCGGCCGGACCCACCACCGGTTTTCGGGCGCCGCACCCTCCATGGAGGACCGTCGCGGCACTCGGGCTGTGCGGGGAGCACGGCGCCGGGGCCGTTCCCCGTGCGCCGCGCACATCCGGTGCCGGGCGGGTCCGCCTAGGGTGCCGCCACTCCTCACGTCGAGGGATGCGTAGCCTGTGCCGAGGCCCGGAAGGACAGTCGATGAGCGCCATGAGAGAAACAGCACCAAGAGGCGAGGAAGGCATGGTCGGAGAGGCCGGTCCGGTCCGGTCCGTGGGGTACTGGTTCGAGGACATGCCCTTCCGGAGGGCCCACCTGCTGGCCGCGACGGCCCTCTTCATGGCCTTCGTGATCGAGTCGTGGGAGCAGCTCGCCCTCGTCTACGTCTCCGGTGACCTCGGGAGCTCCTTCGGCATCGACGAGGGGGCCATCGGCTGGGCCCTGTCCGCCGTCGCGCTCGGCATGATCCCGGGCAGCCTCGTCTGGGGTCCGGTCTCGGACCGGATCGGCCGGCGCGCGGTCTGCCTGTGGTCGCTGGCGGCCTACGGCGTCATCGCCCTGGTCAGCGCGTTCTCGCCGAACTTCACCGTCCTGATGGTCACACGGTTCCTGTCCGGCCTCGCCCTCGCCGGCATCTACACCGTCACCTTCCCCTACTTCCTGGAACTGCTGCCGTCGCGGCTGCGGGGCCGGGCCGCGGTCTACCTCTCGGTCGGCTGGCCGATCGGCGTCCTCCTCGCCGTCGGCGTCACCCAGCTCCTCGGCGGTCTCGGCTGGCACGTCGTCGCCGTCGCCAGCGGTCTGGCCGGCGCCTGGGTCTTCGCGATCCGCGCGTGGGTGCCCGAGTCCCCGTACTGGCTGGCGGAGCGCGGCCGTCACGCCGAGGCCGCCGCCGTCCTCCGGAAGCTGGGGGCGGACGTGCCGGAAGGCACGGTCTTCGCCTCCTCGGCGGAGGGCAAGGAGCGCGCGGGGCAGCCGCTCGACCTGTTCCGCGGCCGCCTGCTGCGCGTCACGGTCCTCATGCTCGTCGTGAACTTCGCCTTCAACTGGGGCTACTGGGGCCTCCAGACCTGGCTGCCGACGCTCCTGCAGGACAAGGGCCTCAGCATGTCCGCCAGCCTGGGGTTCGTCGCCCTCAGCGCGGTCTTCATGATCCCCGGCTACGTCTCCGCGTCGCTGCTGACCGGCCGCTACGGCCGCAAGAAGGTCTTCCTGCCGTACGTCGGACTCGCCGCCGTCTCCGGAGTGGCCTTCGCCTACGCGGACACGCTGACCAGCATGTACGTGGCGAACTTCGCCCTCTCGTTCTTCTGCCTGGGCGCCTGGGGCGTCTGGAACACCTGGAACGGCGAGTTCTACCCGACCGCCCTGCGCGCCACCGGGTACTCGTGGGCGACGGCCGCCCAGCTCGGCGCCACCTCCCTCGCCCCGTCCGTGGTCGGCTACCTGCTGGCCCGGGCCACCGGACACTCCTCGACGGTCCTCTTCATCATGGCCTTCCTCGCCGTCGCCCTCCTGTGCGCGGCCCCGCTCCCGGAGACCGAGGGCAAGGACCTGGAATAGCCGAACCTCCGAGAGGCGGGTGGCGGACCTTTCCGGGGCCGGGCGGCCGACCCTCCCGGGGGCCGGGGTCGCGAGCCGACACCCGTGATCGCGGCCGGTGGAAGGATGGGGACATGCGGATCGGAATCGACGTGGGGCGCGCCACCAGCACCGCCGTGCTCGTCGACGCGGCGGGCCGGGTGCTCGCCGAGGCCGTCGTCGACAGCGCTCCCCGCACCGGACTCTGCGTCCGGCGGGCGCTCGCCGCGCTCGGCCCGCTCCCCGGACCGGTCGGGGCGGTCGCCGTCGTCACCGACCTGGCCCGCCGGCCGCCCCGCCCCCGGCCCGTCGCCGTCCTGCGCATCGCCCCCGGGAGCCATGCCGCGCTCGCGCCGCTCGCCGACCGGCCCGAGGCGGCGCACACCGCGCTCGGAGGGCTGACGGGCGTCGTCGCCGGCGGCAGCGCCGTCACCGGCGGGTCGCTCGGCCCGCTCGACCGGGACGGCGCCGCGGCCTTCGCCGGCCGGGCCCGGGACGCGGGCGTCCGGGTCTTCGCCGTGTGCGCGGCCGGTGCCCCCGCCCGGCCGGGACCCGAACTGGACGCGGCGGCGGTCCTCGCGGCCACGGTGCCCGGGGCGTCGCTCAGCCTCTCGTACGAGACCGGCGCCGCCGGCCTGCGCGAGCGCGAGAACGCCACCGCCGTCAACGCCGCCCTCGGCGGCTGGGCCGAGGAGCTCGTCGCCGACTGCCGTGCCGCGCTGCGGTCCGCGCGGATCGCGGCACCCCTCTGCTTCGCCCGGGACGACGGAGGGCTCGTGTCGGCCGAGTACTTCGCCCGGCACCCCGTGATCGCCACCGCCCCCGCCTCGGCCTGCGCCGCCCGGGGCGCCCTCGCCCGTACCGGACTCGACCAGGCGGTCGTCGTCGACGCGGGCGCCCGCTCTGTCCGGTGTCTCGTCGTGCGCGACGGCGAGCCGGAACGCTCCACGCGGCTGCTTCCGGGCCCCTTCGGGGTACGCCTCGCGCTCGGCGCCCCGGAGGTCGTGGAGACCGACGGCGCGGAGGCGGCCGAGGTTCCGGCGACGGTCGCCCGGCTGCTGGAACGGGTCCCCGGTGCCGGCGTGCTGTACACGGGCGGCCGGGCCGAGGCGTTCGGCGCTCCGGTCGGACCGGGGGAGCCCCCGGCCGGAGACCGGGAGCGGGGGACCGGCAGAAACGTGACCCGGGCCGACACCCGAACCACTGGCCGGACCGGCGCGGGAGCCGACGCGCGGACGGACGCCCGGACGGACGCCCGCACGGACGTCCGGACCGGCGCCGGGGCCGACGCAGACCCCGCCCTCCACGGCCGGTACCCCCGGCTCACCGACGCCGCCCGTTACGCCGCGCGGGCGGACTGCCGGATCGAAGTGGAGCAGGTGATCTCCGCCGCGGGCCGCGCCGAGCTCGACCAGGCGCTCGCCGCCGTCCGCGACCACGCCCTCTCGCGGTGCGTCGCGGCCGGGGCGGCCCCCGGTTCCGTACGGATCGAGAGCCTGGCCCACGCCCCCGTCGCGTATCTGCCCGCGGGGGTGCACCGCGTGACGGTACGGGCGGCGGGCGCCCCTGCCCCGGGCGCGACGCCATGACCGCGCCGGCCGCCGGCCGCCCGGTCCGCGCGCTGACCGTCGACGACCTGGAAGACCTCGCCGTCGGCGCACGCGTCCTCGCCGCGGGGACCGAGGAGTCCGCCTACCACGTGGCACTCGACTGGGCCGCCGCGGAACTCGCCGCGCACGGACCCGTCCCGCTGCTCCCCGTGGACCGGCTGCCCGGCACCGGGCTCTGCGTGGCGGTCACCCTGGCCGGGGCCTCGGCCGCCCTCGCCGAGCAGCTGCCCACGGGAGAGGAGCCGGTCCGGGCCGTGCGCGCCGTCGAGCGGGTCGCCGGCCGGGCCGCCGAGGCCGTCGTGCCGCTCAACGCCGCCGCGGAGAACGCCCTCATCGCCCTCGCGACCGCCGCCCGCTGCGGCCTCCCGCTCGTCGACGGGGACGGGTGCGGACGCGTGCTGCCCCTCCTGGAACAGACCCTCTTCACGCTCGCCGGCGTCGCCCCCGCCCCGCTCGCCCTCGCCACCCCGAGCGGCGACGTCGTGGCCGTGGAGTCGGCGCGGGGCCGGGTGGAGGACCTCGTCCGCCCCCTCGTGCTCGCCTCCGGCGGTTGGGCGGTGGCCGCCGCGTACCCGATGGACGGTGCCCGGCTCGCCTCGTGCCTCGTCCCCGGAACCGTCAGCAGGGCCGTCGCCGCCGGCGCGGCCACCGGCCGGGCGCGCTTCGCGCCCTGGCGCCCCCGCAGCCTGTGCCGCGGGCGGATCGTGGCGGTCGAACAGTCGGCGGGCGCGTACGAGAACCACGAGAACGGCGCCGCCGGACCCCTCACCGGCCTGCCCGGCGGACCGGCGGGCGGTACGGCCGCAGCGGTGCCCCACGGCACGCTCGGCGGCGTCCCCGACCGCGTGCCCCTGCCGTCCCGCCCGACCAGCGTGCTCGTCGAGGAGGACGAGGGACTGCGGCGGAGGTTCCGGCTGGAGGCCCACAACGAGATCCTGCTCGTCCTCGCGGACGGCGCGCCGGCCGCCTCCCTGCCCGACCAGATCCTCATGCTCTCCAGAACCGACCGCAGAGTCCTGGACGTGGAGCGCGCCGTGCCGGGAACGGCCGTCGAGGTGGTCGTCATCGAGGCCCCGGCGGCCTGGTACACCCCGGAAGGACGGGCCCTCGCCCGCACCGGAAGCGGAGGAACCCGATGAGCGGACCCGACCCGGGCTTCCGTCCCCTGACCCTCACCGAACTGCTCCAGGACGGCCCCCTCGCGGACATCGAGGTCCACGGGCCGGTCGGCGCCGCCGTGCCCGTCACCGCGGTACGCATCGTGGACCGGCTCGCCGCGCTGGACGAGGTGCGCCCGCGCAGCGCCGTCGTCCTCACCGCCGGGGCGGCGGCCGCCGCCTGGACGGTCGAGATGGCGCTGCGCAAGGCGTGGGAGCAGGCGGCCGCCTGCGTGGTCGTCTCACGCGAGGCCGGCCTGCCCGGCTCGGTCGCCGAGCTCGCGGGGCGGCTCGGCATCCCGTTCCTGGTCGTGCCGGGCGACCCGCTGGACGCTGCCGTGCGGATCGCCTCCGCCGTCGCCCGCCCCGAGGCCGGGCGCACCGCCCTGATCGCGGGCGCGGCCCGGCAGATCGCCGGGGCCGGCATCCGCCCCGCACGGCTCCTCTCCGCGCTCCACGCGGTCCTCCCCGCCACCTCCGTGGCGCTCACCGGCCCGGCGGGGGAGCTGCTCGCGGGTCGCGCCGGGGCGCTCGACCCCACGGACCGGACCGCGCGGGTGACGGTGGAGGTCGCCGGGCCCGGCGGAGAACCGCTCGCCGTCCTGACGGCGGGCTTCCGGGACCGCCCGGCCGGCTGGGAGGCCACCGTGCGCGAGGTCCTCGGGCTCGCCGTCGCGCCCCTGACCGCCTGGGCGGCGACCGAACGCCTCGCCGCCGAACGGGACGGGCGCCGCGCCTCGGGCCTGCTGGCGGAACTCCTCGCCCGCTACGGCGACGACACCACCGCCGAGCCCGACGGCGCGCGACGGGACCCGGGGGAGCGGCGTGCCCCGGTCGGGAACGAGCGGCGGAGCCCCGGGGCAGACGCACCACGGGACGTGCTGGAGGACCCGACGGGGGACGAGCGGCGGGCCCTGGGCCGGGCCGAGCCGAACCCGCCGGAGACCGGCGCCGCCGACCCGCACGATCCGCTGCTCGCCGCGGCGGTCGCCCTCGGCTGGCCGCTGCGCGGGCCCTTCGTCGTCCACGCCGTCCGGCCGTTCGGCCCGGCCGCCCCGGACTCGGGGCCGCCCGGGCCGGAGACCGGGCCGCTGCTCGCGGCCCGCTGGGCCCGGGCCGGCACGGGGGCCGGACCCCTGATCGCGTACGAGGGCGTGTGGGTGGCCTGGGAGTCCGTGGCGGACCCGGACGGCGCAGGGCGCGACCCCCTGGCCCGCGCCGAACGCCGGTTGCGCGCCGCCTGCTCCGAGCCCGGCCTGCCGGCGCCCTCCGCGGGTGCGGTCGCTGGACCGGTCGCCTCCCTCGGAGGTCTCGGGCAGGCCCTCGCCGACGCGGTGGCCGCGGTCGGGGTGGCCCGGCCGGGCACCGTCGTGCGCGCGGACCGGGTCGGCCCGGCCCACCTGCTCACCGCGCTGCCCCGCGAGGCGCTGCGGGCCCCCGCGCGGGCCCTGCTCGCGCCCCTCCTCGCGGTGGACCGCGACGGGTCGCTGCTGCGGACCCTGGCGGTGCTGCTCGACGTCGGCGGGGCGCCGTCGGTCGCGGCGGCCCGGCTCGGGGTGCACCGCAACACCGTGAGCGCCCGCCTCGAACGGCTCCGCGCCCTCGGCTGCGATCCGGACGACCCGGGGCTCCGCCTGCCGCTGCACCTGGCGTGCCGGGTGCAGCTGGACGCGACGGAGCCCGAGGTGCCGGAGGATCAGGCGGAGCCCCCGGAAGGGGAGCCGGCCGGGTAGTCGGCCGCGGCGCGGCCGGGGCTCAGCAGGCCCTGCCGGACGTCCTCGGCGACCGCCGCGGGGTCCCGCTCGGCGGCGGGGCCGAAGCCGCCGCCCCCGCCGCTCTCGCAGCGCAGGACGTCGCCCGCGCGGACGGGCAGCGCGTTCACCTTGAGCAGGGAACGGGCTTCGGCGCGGCCGGGGTTGAGGGTGACGCGCGGCGGGGCGCCGGCCCCGCCGTCGAACAGGCCCCACGCCGGCGTGTCCGACCGCTCCCACCACAGGGAGAGGTCCTGGTCGGCGGTGAAGCGGTACTGGCGCACCACGCCGTTGCCGCCCCGGGTGCGGCCGGTGCCCGCGGAGTCGGCCCGTACGGCGTACTCCTCGACCCGCACGGGGAAGAGGGTCTCCAGGACCTCCACGGGCATGTCGCGGAGCGAGCCGTTGACGTTGTTGATCAGGCAGGACTCGCCGTCGCCGGTCTCCCAGGCGCCCCAGCCGCCGACGGTCGCCTCCTGGGAGACGAACAGCTTGCCCGTCCGCGGGTCGAGGCCGGTGAACTGCACGATCATCGAGTCGCCGTAGGAGGCGGCCGCGGCCCGCTCCGGCACGGCCGGGGCGAGCGCGCGGACGACGAGGTCGATGACGAGACCGAGGTGGGAGTAGTAGTACTGGCAGGCGGCGGGTTCGATCGCGGCCAGCATGGAACCAGGACGGGTGACGACGTCGAGCGGCTTGAACGACCCGCCGTTGAGCGGCACTTCGCCACTGACGAGGAGCTTGTAGCCGACCCGGCACGCGGCGACGGTCTGCGCGGCGCCGCAGTTGACGGGCCCGGTCGCCTGGTCGGCGCACTCGGTGAGGTCCATCGTCATCCGGTCGCCGTCGATCGTCACGCGGACGGTGACGGAGAGTGGCACGTCCAGGTCGATGCCGTCGTTGTCGAGCCGACCGGTCGCCTCGTACACCCCGTCGGGGACGGCCGCGATCTGCTCGCGCTCCAGGCGCTCGGTCTGCGCGAAGATGGCGTCGCGCGCCGCCAGCAGCGTGTCCGTGCCCCAGCGCTCCACGATCTCCGCCAGCCGCCGGGCGCCGGTCAGGGCGCAGGCCACCTGGGCGCGCATGTCACCGAGCGTGGGCTGCGGGAAACGCACCTGGCGGGCGATCAGATCGTGTACGAGCACGCACGGTTCACCACCCTCGTAGATCTTCAGCGGACCCATCCGCAGACCCTCCTGGTGGATCGAGGTGGAGTCCATCGAACCCCCCGGGTCCTTCGACCCCATGTCGATCCAGTGGGCCCGCGAGGCGGCGAAGCCGACGAGCTCGCCCCGGACGTGGATGGGGGCGTAGACGGTCACGTCGTTGAGGTGGGTCCCGCCGATGTACGAGTCGTTCAGCACCCACACGTCGCCCTCGCGCCACACGTCGGAGCCGTACATCCGCTCCGTGGCCCGGGTGCACTCCTCCAGGTTGCCGAGGAAGATCGGCAGCCCCGAGGACTGGCCGAGGACGTGGTGGTCGCGGTCGAGGAGGGCGACCGCGCAGTCCTTGGCCTCGTAGATGGTCGGGGTGTACGCCGAGCGGATCAGGGTGGTGTTCATGTCCTCCGCGGCCTGGAGCAGGGCGCAGCGGATGATCTCCGTGGTGACCGGGTCGACAGCGGTCCGGTCCGCCGGGGTGGGGGTGCTCACGCGGTGCCTCCGAGCTTGATGACGAGGAAGCCGTTCGCGTCGACGGTGACGTGGGCGTCCGGCGGTACGACGGTGGTGGAGGTGGCCTCGACGACGATCGCCGGACCGCTGAACTCCTCGCCCGCGGCCAGGTGTTCGCGGCGCAGGACGGGCGTCTCGTGGCTTGCGCCGTCGAAGAAGACCGGCTTGACGCGACCGGCCCACGGGTTCTCCCCGGCCTCCGGGGCGTACCCGGCCGGGGCGAGGTCCGGTGATCCGCCGAGCGCCGTGGTGCGCAGCGTCACGAACTCGACCGGGGCCCCCGGGGTGGCGTGGCCGTACCGCCGCTCGTGCAGACCGGCGAAGCGCGCCGACACCCGGGCGAGGAACCCCTCGGCGGCGGGCTCGGCGGAGTCGTCGAGCGGCACGGTGAGGGTGTAGTCCTGGCCCTCGTACCGCATGTCGACGGCGTGCTCGACCCGCCGCAGCCCGACGGGCACGCCCTGCTCGCCGAGGACGGCGCGCCCCTCGATGCCCAGCGCGTCCAGCGCCGACGCCATGGCGGCGCCGTCGAGGGCGTCACCGGAGGTGAAGAACTGTCGGGTCAGGTCGCGGCGGACCTCGGTGCCGAGCATGCCCCACGCGGAGAACGCGCCGGGGAAGCGCGGCACGACGACCTCCGCCACCCCGAGCTCACGGGCGATCTCCACCGCGTGCATCGGGCCGGCTCCGCCGAAGGCGAGGAGGGTGAACTCGCGCGGCTCCAGGCCGTGTTCCACGGTGAGGGTGCGGATCGCCTGCGCCATCTTGGCGTTGGCGACCCCGCAGATGCCGCCGGCCAGCGCGACGGCGGAGAGCCCGAGTTCGGTGGCGAGCCCCTCCACGGCCCGCTGCGCCGCGCCCGTGTCGAGGGTCATGTGACCGCCGGCGAACCACTCCGGGTCGACCCGGCCGAGGACCGCGTTCGCGTCCGTCACGGTCGGCCGGGTACCGCCGCGCCCGTAGCAGGCCGGTCCGGGAGCGGCCCCCGCGGACTCGGGGCCGACCCGCAGGCCGCCCGCCTCCGCGTAGGCGATCGAGCCGCCGCCCGCGCCGATCGTGTGCAGGTTGACCAGCGGCATCAGGACCGGAAAACCGTCCGCCGCACCCTCGTTGGAGATGTCGGGCCGCCCGTCGAGGACGAGGGAGACGTCGAACGACGTGCCGCCCATGTCGACGCAGATCGCGTTCGGCCGGCCGAGCAGGGCGGCCGCCGCGACACCGCCCATGGTGCCGCCGACCGGCCCGGACAGCAGCGTCTGGAGCGGGTGGCGGCGGGCGAAGGCGGCGTTGACGACCCCGCCCGAGGACTGCATGACCTGTACCGGCACACCGAGACCGCGCTCGGCGAACCGCTCCTCGATCCGGCCGAGGTACCGGCGCACGACGGGCCCGGTGTACGCGTCGAGGACGGCCGACGACGTCCGCTCGTACTCGCGCCACTCGCCCGCCACGCGGTGCGAGAGGACGACCATCACGTCCTCGCCCAGCTCCTCCGCGAGGATCTCCCCGGCCCGCCGCTCGTGCGCCGGTTCGACGTAGCTGAAGAGGAAGGAGACGGCGACCGCCGTGAAACCCTCGTCCTTCGCCCGCCGGGCCGCGGCCCGCACCGCCTCCTCGTCGAGCGGACGCAGTTCCTCACCGCGCCAGTCGAGCCGCCCGCCGACCTCGGCCGTGGCGTACCGCTCCACCAGTGGCACCGGCTTGCGGTAGTGCAGGTCGAACATCCGGTCCCGGTTGCCCCGGGCGATGTGGTAGACGTCCCGCATGCCCTCGGACATGAGGAGCAGGACACGGGCGCCCTTGCGCTCCAGCAGGGCGTTCAGGCCCTGGGTCGTGCCGTGGACGAAGAAGGAGATCGCCGCGGGATCCTCCACCGCCCGCTCCAGCGAGGCGAAGACGCCCTCCGCCAGGTCTCCCGGCGTCGTCGGCGCCTTCGCCGCGCGGTAGGTGCCGCTCGTCTCGTCATAGGCGACGACATCGGTGAACGTCCCACCGATGTCCATGGCCACCCGGTATGTCATGCCGCCTCCCGGCTGTCTCGGGGAATGCCCGGACGCTAACGAGAGGCGGGGGAGCGGCTCCCGTGCGCGGCGCACAGACGGAGGAGACCGGCTGTGCATGCGGCACACCCACGCAGGGGGCCGGGTCGGGGCGGGTCCCCGCGCGGTGGCCCGTCGGACGGGTCCTGGCTGCGTGACCGGGTCGGGTGAGCCCCGCCCCATGGCCGGGGCGGGCGGCTCCTGGCCCCGCGGCCGGGTCAGGCGGGTCCTCGCACTGCGGCCGGGCCAGATGAGCCCTCACCCCGTGGCCGGGGCGGCCGGGCCCTCGCCCCGCCGGGGTCAGGCGGGCACTCCGCCCGTCTGCCGGACGTCCTCGTGGAGGTGCACGATCCGCCACGCGCCGTCCCCGCCCTGCCGCAGGACCACCGTGTTGCGGACGAGCTCCGGCCTCGTCTCCCGTCCGTCCGGCCCCGGGGCGAACTCGACCCGCAGCAGGTACCGCAGCACGGCGAGGTCACCGAAGACGTCGACGACCGGCTCGGAGGCGTACAGCCCGCTCTCCTCCGGCCCTTCCCCCGCCGCCGGCCGCTCGTCGCGAACCCGGTCCAGGTCAGGCTTCCCGAACAGCAGCGGCTCGGCGGCCGAGTCCCAGATCGTCGCCTCCGGATCGAGCGCCGCGTCGATCCGCGCCCGGTCCCCCGCCTCGTACGCCTCGTACATCCCGGTGATCACCGCCCAGACCGCCTCGGCATCCTCCGGAGAGGCCCCGGGACGGGCGGCGGAAGACGGCACGGCACGTGCATCGGACACGAAGACCTCCAGAGCGGGATCGAACACAGGCGGGCCACTCTAGGCACCCCGGCCGGCGCCGACCGGACCTGGGTCTGCGTGCCCCCCGACCGAGCGGTCGCCGGAAGAGGCGCGTCCCGGCTCCGACACGAGCGGAGGTCGGAGCCCGGTCGCCGACGGACACCACCACCGACGGGCCCTGCCTCCCGCGCCCGCGGGCCGGGGTTTCGCCGGGTGTCAGTCCGCCTTGTTCTCGGTGATCCAGCGGGCGGCGAGGAGGCCGGAGGCGGCGGTGAGGACGGCGGCCGCGATGACGGTGGCGTTCAGTCCGAGCCGGTCGGCGAGGAGGCCGGCGAGGAGCGCTCCGGCGGCGTAGCCGATGTCGCGCCAGAAGCGGTAGGTGCCCAGGGCGTTGGCGCGCCAGGCGGGGTGGGCGTGGTCGGAGACGGAGGCGATGAGGGCCGGGTAGACCATGGCGGTGCCGAGGCCGAGGGCCACGGCGGAGAGGACACCGGCGAGCATGGGGCTGTCGAGCAGGGCGAGGGCGAGGACGAAGCCTCCTGCCTGGACGAGCATGCCCGTGACGATGAGGGGTTTGCGGCCGACGCGGTCGGCGAGGTGACCGGTGGGGATCTGGCCGATGCCCCAGAGGATCGGGTACAGGCCCTTGATGAGGCCGACGGCGGCGAGGCCGAGTCCGTGGTCGGTGAAGAGGAGCGGGAAGACGCCCCAGGTGAGGCCGTCGTTGAGGTTGTTGACCAGTCCGGCCTGGCTGACGCCGCGCAAGGACCGGTGGTGCCAGGAGGTGCGGGCGAAGGTGGCCTTGAGGCCGGTGTCCTCTCCGGAGGGCAACGGCACGGTGTGCTGGGCGAGTTCGAGGGCGACGTGCGCGGCGGTGTCGCGGACGACAAGGGCGAGGGCGAGGCCCGCGACGACGAACACGACGCCGATCAGCTCCGGTACCGGCCGCAGGCCGTAGCTGGTCGCGAGGTAGCCGGTGAGCAGTGCCGTGACGCCGACGGCGGTGTACCCGGCGGCCTCGTTCAGGCCGGTGGCCAGGCCGCGGCGGGCGGGCCCGACGAGGTCGATCTTCATGTTGACCGTCATCGACCAGGTCAGGCCCTGGTTCAGGCCGAGCAGCACGTTGGCCGCCACGATCCAGCCCCAGGAGGGCGCGTACGCGAGGACGAACGGTACGGGGACGCCGATCAGCCAGCCCGCGACGAGGAGCTGCTTGCGGCGGAAGCGGGCCGTCAGGGCCCCGGCGGCCAGGTTGGTGAGGGCCTTGGTCAGGCCGAAGGCGATGATGAAGGAGAAGACGGCCAGGTCGCTGGTCAGTCGGAAGGTCTCGGACCCGATGAGGGGCACGGTGGTGCGTTCGAGGCCGACGAGCCCGCCGACACAGACGTTGACGATGACGAGCAGCGTGAACTGAAGGCGGTTCTCGCGCAGTCCGAGGCGTACGGGACGTCCGTGAGCGTCGACCGGTGGCGCGGTCGGGGTGGTGGTGTTCACGCGGTGGATCCTTCGGTTCCCTGGACGAGCTTCCGGTCGTGGGCGGTCGTCGGCGAGGCTCGTCATGTGTCCTTCCGGAGCGACGGCCGAAGCGAACGGCCGGAGCGGGAGCCCACGAGGCGGACTCATCACCCACCCATGAGTTACAGTAATCCATAGATGTTTGGAGGAAGCAATGCGGGATGCCCTCACCGGCGGCACCAAGGCCGCCCTCTACGACGCCTTCGCGGTCAGCGGCAAGGCGCTGGCCAGCGGAAAGCGTCTGGAACTGCTCGACCTGCTCGCCCAGGGCGAGCGCACCGTCGACGCGCTCGCGAAGGCGGCCGGACTGAACCTGACCACCGCGTCCGCGCACCTGCAGACCCTCAAGCAGGCCGGATTCGTCGCCACCCGTCGTGAGGGCGTACGCATCCACTACCGGCTCGCCGGCGAGGACGTGGCCCAGCTCCTCGCCCTGCTGCGCAAGGTCGCCGACCGCCACCAGGCCGCCGTCCCCGCCGCCCGCGACGCCTACCTCGGCCCTGACGCCGGCGCCGAGCTGACCCGCGAAGAGCTGCGCGCACGGGTGGCGGCCGGGAGCGTCGTGGTCCTCGACGTACGCCCCGTGGAGGAGTACCTCGCCGGACACATCCCCGGAGCCGTGTCGATCCCCGTCGACGAACTCGCCTCACGCGTCCACGAGCTGCCCGAGCAGACCGAGATCGTCGTCTACTGCCGAGGCGAATACTGCGTCCTGGCCTACGACGCCGTACGCATGCTGACGGAGCGGGGACGGCAGGCGGTCCGCCTCCACGACGGCATGGTGGAATGGCGCCTCGCCGAACTCCCCGTCGACACGACGGACCCCTCGTGAGCCCGGCGCAGGCCCCCCTCGCTCCGCCCCCGGGACTCGCCGGGGAGACCGAGAGGGCGGCCCCTGCTCTCGCCGAGGGGACTGCCGCGCTGTGACCGTGCCTCCCGTCCCCACGCCGGACCTCGTCGTCGACGGCACCGGGCTGCTCTGCGTCACCCTCCTGCTCCGCCTGCGCAAGGAGATCGACGACAGGGCCCCGGACACCGTGGTCCACGTCGTGGCCACCGACCCCGCCGCCCCCTTGGACCTGCCCGCCTGGTGCCACATGACCGGCCACGACTACCTCGGTCCCGTCCCGGACCCGGAGGGCCGGCCCGTCTATGCCCTGCGGCTCGTCGCCGGTGCGCTGGCCACCCGCCCTGACGCCCCGTGGCGCTCCGTAGGCCGACGGTCGAACCCCTGAACCCGGCGGTACGAAGAGCTCAAGGCCCGCGTCGACGCCCCACGCCGTCAAGGACACGACGCGGCGTGAACTGGCAGTTCAGCCGAAGCCCCCACGCGATGGAACTGATCGAGGGGCTGCCCTTCGAAGGGCAAGTCGCCCTGTCCGAGTACAGCGACCACCTTGGGTGGCGGGCTTCTTCCTGGTCGTTTCGGATTCGGAATCGTCTCAAGCCGAGGATGCTGCGGAGGGCGTGAGTAGTGCGAGGCGGAGGTCAACTCGTAGTCGGTAGAGAATCGTTCGAACGGTCGTTTCGATCGGGTGATCGCGGGTGATGCCCGGCATGAGGGCAGAGCCTGGCGGTACGCGGGAAAACTCGGCGGAGCCGCCGGCCGTGCGCTGCTACGGTCGGGCGTCATGAGCTGGCTTCCCGACGACTTCGTCCACCCCGTCCTGGTACCGCTGCCGGGCGGTGGCCATCACCTGCGGCCGATCCGGGAGGCGGACACCCCGCTCGACTATCCGGCCGTGATGGGTTCGCGCGAGCGGCTGTGGACCATCTTCGGCCCGGCCTGGGGCTGGCCCGCGGCCACCATGACCTACGAGGCCGACCAGGCCGACCTGTTGCGGCACGAGAAGGAGATCGCCGCGCACCAGTCCTTCAACTACGCGCTGTTCGACGCGGCGGAGACGGCTCTGCTCGGCTGTGTCTACATCGACCCGCCCGAGCGGGCCGGCGCGGACGGCGAGATCTCCTGGTGGGTGGTGGACGAGCTGGTCGGCGGCGAGGTCGAGCAGACCCTCGACGCTCTGGTGCCGCAGTGGATCGCCGCCGACTGGCCGTTCGAGCAGCCGCGCTTCCTCGGCCGTGAGGTCTCCTGGTCGGACTGGCTCGCCCTGCCGCGGCATCCCGACGCGTAAGTGGTGGAAGAGGACTGTCATCGGCCGTTGTTGGACGCCCTCCGCCACCTGGTCGCGGGCGTGAGGGCAGCCGAGGAGTGGTGAGGGCGCCGGGAGCATGCCGTCCGCCCGCCCTTCTCCGGGGAGGCCGCAACCCCCAGCCCCGGGGCCGGCGTCGCGAGAGGCGCCGATGCGCCCGAACCGCCAGAGCGAAGCCCGTGAGAGTGCCGCGATGCGTGGAAGCCGGCGGAGGCGGCCCTTCGAGCTACTCGCTGGGCGCCTTTCCGTAGTAGGGACTGACGATCCGCGCCAGTTTCCGCTGGATGACCCGTAGCGTCCTGATCGTCGTCTCGTCGTCGCGTCCCGTGGTCGTTCGCCACTCGACGCCCGAGCCGGCGAGGTCGCTGACGAAGACGATCTCCGTGGCCAGCAGGGTCCGTGCCCAGTCTGCTGCGCCGAGCGGGGCGTCCTGGGCGAGCGCGTTCCGGAGCCTTTGGCATTGCCGGAGCAGATCCTGCTCGTCGGCGAACCCCATGCCCGCCGCGAGTCGATCACTGCAGCGTGCGGGGCCGCCCCATTCCAGGAGCGCACGGCTCAGCAGTGCGACCTCGGACTCGGTGACCAGCTCGCTCGCCCTCGCCATGCCGTGCGACACAGGTTCATCCCTCCGCAATGCGCTCCACGCAGCTCGAAGCTCTCGGTCGACCACGCTACCGACCCCTTCACCGTCGCCGGCAGATGATTCCCGCAACGCCGCGTATGCGGCCGTTCCTTCCGCGCCAGGACGGCTCGCCACCGTCACGCATGCCTGAACGGCCACGGCGGTCTCGTCACGTTCCGGGAATCCGAGAGTCCAGGGGCCTTCCGGGAGGCTCGCACCCTGCAAGTCCGGCCGAGACCGAGGTTCACCCACGCGCCCGGACCCACCCCCCACGACGTCGCCCTCGGCGTTTCGGCCAACCACCGTACGGCGCACCTCCGTTGGGATACGCGGATCGATGCACCCTCCACGCTCCGACACGCGCTGATTCCCGGGGATACGACGGAGGCCGAAAGACACCAGTTCGATATCTCGGTGCGGTCGTTGAGCCTCACAACCCCCGCCGGACGACCGTTCAGGAGGACCCGCCGTTGACCTCGACGCGCATGAACGAGCAGCAGACCCCGCCGCCACCCCCGCCCGCTGAGATCACCTACAGCGGGCAGTACGCCATCAACCCGCTCGCCGAAGTCTCCTTCCGGCGCATGTGCGCGCAGATCCCCGCCGTCCTGGGCCGCATCGCGAGGCTTTCGTGGCGGACCGACCCGCGCGCCGTGCGGCTGCTCGTCGGCTGCCAGCTGATCACCGGCGCCTCCGCCGCCGTACTGCTGACGGCCACCGCCCGGGCCATGGGGCCCGTCCTCGGAGCCGGTTCCGCCGCGGAGCGGCTGCGGGGCGCGCTGCCGGCGTTGCTGGTGGTGGCCCTCGCCGCCGCGCTGGCCCGTACGGCCGGGGCGGTGACCGCGTACGCGGAGCGGCGGATCACGCCGAGGCTGACGACGGAGACGGACTCGGCACTGGTCGAGGCGGTGTGCCGGGTGGAGGCGGTGGCGTACGCGGAGGACGGGTTCGCGGACCGGCGCGAGGCCGCGGAGATGGGGGTGATGCGCACCCACGTGATGGTGACCGACGCCCAGCGGTTCGTGTCGGCGGTGATCCGCATGGTCACCGCCGGTGGCGTGCTGTCCGTGCTGAACCCTCTGATGCTGCCACTGCTCCTGCTCGCCGTCCTGCCGGCCGGTGTCGGGGCGGTACTGAGCGCGCGGGTCGACTACGAGATCCACTACGGCAACATCGCCGACCGCAACGTCCGCGGCATGATGCGCTGGTGGGCGACCGAGTCCAAGTACAGCGACGAGGTCCGCGCGAACTCCATGACCGACTACCTCGTCTACTGGTACAAGACCCTGTCCGACCGGTGTGACCGGCGCACCCTGAGCGCCGCGCCGCGCACCCTGCGGATCGCCCTGCTGTCCGCGCTGGCCGGCGGCGTCTTCCTGCTGCTGACGTGGGGTGCCCTGGCGTGGCTGGCCGTGTCCGGCCGGATCGACCTCGCGATCGCCGCGACGGCCGTGATCGCCGTGCAGACCACGCTCGCCGCCCTGTCCCAGGTCGTCGTCAACGGTGCCGCGGTCTTCCACACCAGCCTGTACCTCGGCGACATGCAGGCGTTCCTCGACGCCGCAGCCGCCCGCGCCCCCGAGCGCGGCCCCCACCGTCTCGCCGAGCCGGTGGACGAGATCCGTCTGGAGGAGGTCGTCTACCAGTACCCGGGCAAGGACAAGCCCGCCGTCGACGGCGTCTCCCTGACCCTGCGGCGCGGCCAGATCCTCGCGATCGTCGGGGCGAACGGCTCCGGGAAGAGCACGCTCACCCGCCTGCTGACCGGCGTCTACCTGGCGGACAAGGGCACCGTCACGTGGAACGGCACCGACCTCGCCGGCGTGGACCCCGCGACGGTGTGGAAGCACACCGGTCTCGTGCCGCAGATCTTCGCGCAGTGGCCGCTGCGCGTCCGCGAGAACGTGACCCTCGGCCAGCCGCGCACCCACGACGACACACCGGTGTGGGAGGCCGTCGACGCGGTCGGTCTGCGCGACGCCGTCGAAGACCTCCCCGCCGGCCTCGACACCCTCCTCGCCCGGGACCTCTGGGGCGGCACGGAACTCTCCGGCGGCCAGTGGCAGCGCATCGCCTGCTCCAGGGCCCTGTACCGCCGGCCCGAACTGCTGATCCTTGACGAGCCCACCTCCCAGATGGACCCCAGGGGCGAGCACCAGATCTTCGAGCAGATCAAGGCGATCGCCGCGGACCGCATCACCATCGTCGTCACCCACCGCCTGGAGAACACCAAGATCGCCGACCACGTCATCGTGATGGAACACGGCCGGATCACCGAACAGGGCCGGTACGACGACCTCGCCCACGGCGGCGGAACCTTCGCCGAACTCCTGGAACTCTCCCAGGACCGCTGACCCACCTCGGGCCCCGTCCTGCACGCCCGCTTCACGACTGCGGCGCACTCGGCCCCCGCGACCGTGCGGGGGCCGAAGTGTTCTCGGGCGGCCGCAGCCGGGGGTGCGGAGAGACATCGCCGGCAGCGCTGAAGAAGCTCAGTGTTCGTCTTCCGTCTCTCTGGCGCGGCGGCGGTGGTCGCCGGGCACGATGCCCATGACGCGCTTGAAGGCGACGCTGAGGGCGCTCTCGGAGCCGTAGTCGATGGTGCGGGCGAGTTCGGCGACGGTCCAGGGGCGCGCCGGTTCCCGGTGCAGGGCGGTCAGAGCCGCCTCGGCCAGCGGGTCGGCGAGGCCGACGTGCCGGCCGGGGGAGTGGTGCGGGGCGGTGGCCAGGTGCAGGCGGAGGGTGTGGACGAGTATGACGACGGCGAGGCGCTCCGCCACGAGGCCGACGGCCATCGGCCGGTGCGTGAGCTCTTGATCGATGACGGCGAGGGCCTGGCCCACCGACTGGGCGTGCGGGGTTCCCGCCGGGATGTGGATGACCGGGGCAGCCGGTCGAGGAGCAGTTCCCGTGCGCCGAAGGAGAAGCCCCCGCCGATGAGGAGGGTGCTCTCGCCCCGGCCCGCTCGGGCGGTGCCGTCGCCGGCGGCGGCGAAGAGGGGTGCGGCGGGGACGGGGGCGGCCACGTCCGTCCTACTGGCGGCCTCTCCGCTGCTGGACGGCGTCACGGGCCGTTACTGCGAGGGCAACCAGGAGGCGCGGATCGTGCGCGGCGACGAGGAGGGCCGCGTCGGTGGCGTAGCCGCCCACGCGCTCGACCCGGAGACGGCCGACCGGCTCTGGGAGTAAGCCGCGGCGGCTTTCTCTCGCACGGTCTGACGCGCGGGCGCGGAGGGAGGCGACCCATTCACAGAGCGGACGCAAATATACGGCGCTTGCATTAGTCCGCGCGTGCAAGTAATGTCTTCACCTGTAAGGCGCGCTCGCCTCACATACGAGTGCTCATACGGGCCTCTCGGCCCTTCCCCCCACCTCTCGCGAAGGCACTTCCCATGTCGCTCAAGAACCTCCTTCCCGGCCGCCTCGGCTTCGGCACCGCCCCGCTCGGCAACATGTTCCGCGCGATTCCCGACGAGGAGGCCCGCGCCACCGTCGAGGCCGCCTGGGAGCAGGGCGTCCGCTTCTACGACACCGCCCCCTTCTACGGCGCCGGCCTCGCCGAGGAGCGGCTCGGCGAGGTCCTCGCCGGCAAGCCGCGCGACGAGTACGTCCTGTCGACCAAGGTCGGCCGGGTCATCCTCGACGAGCACGAGACGGACGTGCCCGACTTCGGCGAGAAGGGCGGCCTCTTCGAGCACGGCAACCCCAACAAGATCCTCCACGAGTGGACCGCCGAGGCCACCGAGCGCTCCATCGAGGGCAGCCTCAAGCGCCTGGGCACCGACCGGCTCGACATCGTCTGGGTCCACGACATCGCGCAGGACTTCCACGGCGACGCCTGGCTCGGCAAGTTCGAGGAGGCCCGCACCGGCGCCTTCCGCGTCCTGTCCCGCCTGCGCGACGAGGGCGTCATCAAGGCCTGGGGCCTCGGCGTCAACAAGACCGAGCCCATCGAGCTGACCCTCGCCCTCGACGAGCCGCGGCCCGACGGCTTCCTCCTCGCCGGCCGCTACACCCTCCTCGACCACGAGCACGCCCTCACCCGCCTGCTCCCCCTGGCCCAGGAGCAGGGCGTCGACATGGTCGTCGGCGGCCCCTACAGCTCCGGCATCCTCGCCGGCGGCACCCACTTCGAGTACCAGCAGGCCCCCGCCGAGATCATCGAGCGCGTCGGAAAGCTGAAGGCCCTGGCCGAGCGGCACGGCATCTCCATCAAGGCCGCCGCCCTCCAGTTCTCCCTCGCCCACCCCGCCTCCGCCACCGTCATCCCCGGCGCCACCCGGCCCAGCCGCATCGCCGAGGACACCGCCGCCCTGAACGAGACCGTCCCGGCCGCCTTCTGGACCGACCTGCGCGCCGCCGGACTCATCAGCCCGGCCGCCCCGCTCCCGCACGGCGCCTGACCCCAACGCCCCACCTCCCCCCCCACACACACATACAGCAACAGGAGCACCACCATGGCTTCGACGTCCGTCTCCCGCGTCGTCCCCGCCTCCCCCCAGCAGGTCTGGAACCTCATCGGCGGCTTCGATGCCCTCCCCGACTGGCTCCCCTACATCCCCGAGAGCACCGCCCTCGACGGCGGCCGGGTCCGCCGCCTGGCCAACCCCGACGGCGACGTCATCGTCGAGCGCCTGGTCGGCTTCGACGAGGCCGAACGGCACTACAGCTACGCGATCCTCGAAGCGCCGTTCCCGGTCGACGGCTACGTCTCCACCCTCCGGGTCCACACGGTCCCCGGCCGGGACGACGTCGCCGAGGTCCAGTGGTCCGGCCGCTTCAACCCCAAGGGCGCCACCGAGCAGGAGGTCGTCGACCTCTTCACCGGCATCTACGCCGACGGGCTCGACGCCCTGCACAAGACCCTCGCCGCCTGACACCGACGGCCCACCCGCTCGGCCCGGACACGCCCCCCACCGCGTGCCCGGGCCGCGGTCCGTTCCAGGGTCCCTTCCGCCGTCTGCCCCCGCCGCGCCGTCCGCCGTCCCCCGTTAATCGTCCGCCGTCCGCCGTCCGCCGTCCCCAAGGAGACACGAAGTCCCATGACCGCCACCGATCCCGCGCTCACCGCCCTCGTCAGCGGATGGGCCACCCTGTCCCTCTTGCACAGCAGGATCGAGACCCACATCGAGCGCGCCCTGCAGTCCCGGAACAGCCTGAGCGTGCGGGAGTACGCACTCCTCGACGTGCTCAGCCGACAGCACGACGGCGAAGGCGGCCACCTGCAGATGAAGCAGGTCGCCGACGCGGTCGTCCTGAGCCAGAGCGCGACGACGCGCCTGGTCAGCCGCCTGGAGAACCGCGGCCTGCTGGCCCGCTACCTCTGCCCGACCGACCGCCGCGGCATCTACACCGACGTCACGGCCGACGGGCTGGAGCTCCTGACGGAGGCCCGGCCGACGCACGACGCCGCCTGCCGCGAGGCGCTCGACGAGGCCGCCACGCATCCCGAACTGGCGTCGCTCGCCGAAGCGGTGCGCACGGTCGGGACTCCGTTCCCCCGCCTGAAGCGCACGGCCCCGTGAGTACGGCCCCTTCCCGTCGACGGTCAGAGGGGCCTGACCGGTGAGCGATCCGGCGAAGACACTGATGGCGGGCGCGGTCGCCATCCTGTCCGTCGCCCTGTTCGTCGCTGTCCTCCAGCATGCCTACGGGGCATGACCCCGCCCAGCCGGCCACCGCCGCCCCAACCGAAGTGCCGTGTCGTGAACGTCATGCAGAGCGGTGAGGACCCCGCGGCGACGTGCCGGCACGAGCAGAGCGCGTCGTTCGCCGCCGGGCGCCGCGTCGGCGTACACGTGAAGGGTGGCTTCAGTGAGCGCTCCGCCGGCGGAGGACACCCACGGCGGCCGTCACCGGGCCGGACACGTCCCGCTCTGAGCCCCGCTCGTGCGTGACCTCAGCTGCTGGCCTCACCGGGGGCGCGACTCAGGACCCAGACGCCGTAGGCATCGTTCGCGGGGTGGAGCTGGTACGTGCCTGCCCGCAGGTCGACGCGGAGGCCGGCGGCAGCGAGATCCGCCTCGAACTCGGCCGCGGTGTAGGCATGGGCGTGCGGCGGCCGGTCCTGGAGGTGGAAGCCGATGAGGATCCGGCCGTTCTCGCCGAGGACGGAGCGCATCGCGCGCAGGGCCGCGCGTTCGGTGCCCTCGGCCAGGTAGACCATGACGTTGCCCACGCACACGACCAGGTCGAACGGGCCGTCGTCAGGGCCGAGGCCGAGGATGTCGCGTTCCTCGATCGACAGCCCGGGGTACGTCTCCCGGGCCTGCCGGACCAGCGCCTCGTCGGGCTCGATCGCGACCACGTCGTGCCCGCGCCGCAGAAGCGCCGCGGTCACCCGCCCCATGCCGGCACCGGCGTCGAGCACTCGGGCACCCCGCGGCAGGAGGGTGTCGGCGAGCCGGGCTTCGCCGTCGATGTCCTCGCCGGCGGAGACGAGCTCGGCGAACCGCTTGCCGTAGTTTCCGCTGTTCCCCGCCTCCTGCCAGCGGGTGCGCCGCGTCGTCATCGGCAGGTGCTCGTGTGTGCCGGCGTGATCTTGTTCATGCTCCACATCCTAGGACTGCCGGCGGACACGCGAACGCGGCACTCCCACGCTCGCCATCGCCCCTCAAGGCTGTGGCCTGCCGGGCGACACCGCCGGCAGCATCCACGGCGAGCGCGCTTGCCCACCAACAGCCCAGAACCAAAGTGTCTGCTGCGCCCGACAGTTCAGACGGAAACGGGCAGCTGAAGCATCCGGTGCCGGCAGCTCGGTGAGCCGGGACAAGGGGCCGCCCGAAGCCCGCCCGCCCGAACGCCAACCCGGCGGCAAGGCCGGTGAGCGACGACCAAGCTGTTGTCAGCCGCTGGTTCTATGGTCGGCCCCATGACATCAGACCTGGTCCAGGACTCATGGACTCGCATCGACGCGTGGCTGCGCGAGCACGCGCCCCGCACGTTCGCCACGCTTCGGCCGCCCGCGGGCGACGAGGAGATCGCGGCAGCGCAACAGGAACTGGGGGTCACCTTTCCTCCGGACCTGGTCGCTTCGCTCCTCCGGCACAACGGCGCGCTGGAGGGACCCGAGGCCTTCCGCTTCGGCACGGGCGACCGGCTGCTCGGAGTGAGCGGAATCCTCGGGGACACCGGGTTCATGCGCGGCATCGACCAGGGTCCCGACGGCGAGGACGAAGACTACTGGCTTCACGATTACGTGAAGTTCGGTTCTTACGATGTGACGTCGGACGGCCTTCTGGTGGACTGCCGTACCGGGCGGGACTCCTTCGGTGCGATCGGACGGTTCTTCGACGAGACCGGCACCAGTTTCGGGCAGGCCGACTCGCTGGGGGAGTATCTGGCCGAACTGGCCGACACGCTCGAGCGCGGCCAGGACGCCGGTGTCGTCACCTTCAACGGCCGGCTGTTCTGGGAGGTGCGTCCGCCGGCCAGGCCGCAGTACAGTGCCGACGAGCCCCTTCCCGCACCGGATGAGCGGCTGCCGGAGCTGGACCTGTCCTACAGCCCCACCGACCTCCTCCACGTGAGCCATCTGGACGGGCATGAGGAACTCGGTGCGCTGATCGCGACCCTGCCGTACGAGCAGGTGGTCGACGCCGCTCGGAAGCAGCTGCGCAGACTGGCGGTCGACACGGGCCTGAACAACTACCCGGAGGTCAAGACGGCCCTGGACGCGTGGGAGCGCGGTGTGGCCCCGCCTCGGCCCGACCAGACCGGCCCGCTCGCCTTGCGACTCCGCGCGGTGCTCGCACAGGCCGCCACCGGCCGAGACCACACGCGCAGGTCGGCCGCGGAGAAGATAGCCCTCGGGATCTGGGGGTCCCCGTACAGGTCCGTGTGCGAGAGCGCGGAGACCAGGAGTCACTTCACTCTCGACTGGCGTGCGGATCTGCACGCGGACCTGGGCCATCAGCCCCTGCCACCGATACCTGACGACCGATTCTGGGGAGCGCTGCGCAACCCCGCCATCGACTCCAGCTGGTACGCGGCCCAGTACGGCCAGGATCAGGACTGACCCCAAGGGTCTCGACTCCGCGTGAGCGCTTCCTGCGGCGGTTGTCGCCGGACGAAGCGCTCACCGAGAGTTCGCCTCCAGACACCTGGGGAAGGTTCGATGCCGGAGTGGTGGACTGGGCGCAGATGCGTGACTGCTGGTTCGAGGTAGATCGTGTCCCGGAGCTCTTGGAGCAGGTCGAGCGCGATGACGACCCAGACGCGTGGAAGGAGCTGGGATGGCGGCTTGTCCTTGAGCATGACCTGGTCTCCCCGGCCAGTTTCGCAGCGCTGCCTCGCCTGGTGCGTCTTGCGCCTCGCCGTGCTCAGGCGCGGGCCCTCGCGGGGGAGATCCTCGAGCGTGCGGCGGGCCACCACGGCTGCGATCATCTCGTGGCAGGCTGTGCCGACGCCATCGCGCAGTTCCGCGAAGTGCTGAACCGGCACCTGAGGTCGCGGCCGACTGACTACCTCGTGTCCTTCCGAGCCCTGCTCTCAGCCGCGGAGGAGTACCACTGGGCGGCGGTTCTGGGCGACTTCAAGGATGACTTCTATCCGCTGGACTGTCCCCACTGCGGCGTGGAGATCACGATTGCGATCGGCGACTACGGGCGGTACTCCGCGATCCGGGACTGGGACCTGGGCGACGTGCGGCGACGCGGCCTGCGCCCGGCGGTCGCCGAGAGGCTCACCGGAACCGGCAAGTGGATGCACGAGACGGCCGTCCGCGACGGGCAGGTGGCGCTCGCCGACGGAATCTCCCACCTCTTCGGTCATGCGGAGTGCCCGAGCTGCGCCAGCGTCTTCAACGTCGCGGACGAGTACACCTCCGCCAACCGTCCGGTCCTGCGGCAAGCCGGTTCCGACGGATCCTCGGCTGCAACGTACGGGATGAGCCACAGCCGGATCGCGGCGGCGACGTAAGGCGACGTGAAGCGCGGTGTCCGTGCCTGAAGGCTGTATCTCAGGCGCGACCGCCGAAGAAGTGCCGGGCCGCCAGGGCCGTCCGGGGCCGGCACCCGTAGCGGCTCGGGCTGTGCGCCAAGTCGCGCTCTCGTTGTCGGAATGTTTTGGTGGTGACGTCATGCCCCTCCCGGGTCGCGGGCGACTCCGGTGGAGCATGCGAAGGACATCGACGTGCGGACGCGGGCGAGGTGGCTGTGATGGCGCAGGATCTGGAGCGGTTGGCCGCGGAGGCCTACGTCTACGGGTTCCCGCTCGTGTTCAACCTGGAGCAGGTGCGGCGGTTCACGGAGGACGGGCTGGGAAGCCTCCCTCCCTCTCCGTTCAACACCTTCAGCCATGCCGCACAGCTCGCCGGCCCCGAGGACGACTTCGTCAGCATCAACAACGACACCGTCTACTCGATCGCTCAGATGGATCTTGGTGGTGGGGCGGCCCTGCTGCGCGTTCCCGACACCGACGGGCGCTACTACGTCCTGCAGTTCGTCGACGCCTGGACCAACAACTTCGCCTACGTCGGCCGCCGCGCCACCGGAACCGGCGCCGGGGACTTCCTGCTCACCCCGCCCGACTGGAACGGCGAGGTTCCTGCCGGGGCCACCCGCATCGCCTCGCCCACCTCGGTGTGCTCCATCGTGGGACGGTGGGCCTGTGACGGCCCGGACGACCTGCCCGCCGTCGCGGCCCTACAGCAGGCCCTGGTCCTCCAGGCGCCTCCCGCCGGTGCGGGGCTGCCCGCCCCCGACCCGTCGGCCGCCGCCGATCTCGTGTTCTTCGAAAAGCTCCGCCGCTGGATGCGGGCTTTCCCGCCCGCCCGGGCCGAGCGCGAGTACCAGCAGCGGTTCGCCCCGCTGGGGCTTCTGGACCCCGGTTCCCCGTACGCCTCGCCGGCCCCGGAACTCGCTCAGGCACTGCGCTCGGGACTGAAGGCGGGGGAGGAACAGGTCGAGCACTTCACTTCCCACGGCAGCAGCCCGGAGCAGAACGGATGGAAGCTCACCTACCACGCGTTCGACTACAACCTGGACCACTTCGGTCCGGGAACCGTGGACGACCCGCAGTGGATCATCCAGGACCGCGCCGAAGCCCGCGCGGTCCGTGCGGCCGCGGCCCGGGCGGGGCTGTGGGGCAACCACGGATACGAAGCCGCCTACGCCATGACCTGGAACGACGGCTCCGGGCAGGCCCTCGACGGCCGGCGCGCCTACACCCTGCGGTTCGACGTCCCGCCGCCGGTCGGCGCGTTCTGGTCGGTGACGATGTACGACCTGCCCGGGTACTTCCTGGTCGCCAACCCCATCGACCGATACTCCATCGGCGACCGCACTCCGGGCCTGCGCTACGCCGACGACGGCTCGCTGACGATCCACCTGGGGCCCGACGCTCCGGCCGACCCGTCCCAGCGCGCCAACTGGCTCCCCACCCCGGCCGGCCCCTTCCGTCCCATCCTGCGCATGTACCAGCCTCAGGCGGCTGTCTTCGACGGTACGTTCGCCGTCCCGCCCCTCACTCCCGAGCTCTGACGCGCACTGGTTCGGAGCGTCGACCGGACGGGCGGAGCAGCTGGCGGTTCCGGTCACGGGCCCCGTCGGCCCGCCCCTCGCCCGCTCACACACGGCCGTCCCCAGCCCCCGAACTGTCGCAGCCGCAACACCGTGAATGTCTCCACCCGTGACGGCTCAGCCCTCAACGCCCTTGAATGCAGCGGAAATGCCTGCTTCATGACCTCCTGGAGGGCGTATTAGAGCGGGGTGTTCCCGTCGGGTGTGAAGGGGGCGCCGTGGCCGGGCACGACCAGGTCCGCGACGGCGAGCACCCGCTGCCGGGAGGCGCGCAGCAGGGCGCGGTCCGGGGCGACCGGGTCGTCGGCGGGGCCGGCCGCGTGCCACCACAGGTCACCGGCGAAGGCGACGACGCCCTCGGCGGTGCCGGCGAGGAGGGTGATGTCCTCGGCGCTGTGGCCGGGGGTGCGGATCAGCCGTAGGGACGGGGTGAGTTCGTGTCCCTCGGCGTCCCGGTTCGTCCACCCGTCGCCCGCGTACTCGACCCGGTGGTCGTGGACGCGGGCGCGGGGGAAGAGGCCGGCGTTCAGGGTGTTGTCCGGGTGGTGGTGGCTGAGCACGACGTCGGTGACGTCGTCGGGGCCGAGGCCGAGTGCGGCGAGCGGGTCGAGGATGGCGCCCACGTGGGCCACCATGCCCGGGTCGAAGATCACGTGCCGGTCGCCCTCCGTGATGTACGAGACGGTGGCGGCGACGCCGGGGCCGGTGGAGCCCACGTAGCCGGTGGTGAGGACGGTGAAGCGGGCGCCCCGGCCAAGCGGCGCGTCGGTGGCGGTGGCGGTGGCGTGCGTCGTGTTCGTGGTCATGAGGTCGATCCTTCCGGGGCGGCACACCGGAAACGAGTGGCACGTATGCCACTGATCGCGGGATTCGTGCCACCCCGGCCGGAGAGCTGCCCGGCGGGCGGCGGGCGGCGGGCGGCGGGCGGCGGGCGGCGGATCGCGGAGGGCGTGGCAGACTGCCCACGTGTCCGCCTTCACCACCGTCGCCGCCTACACGCCCGCCGGTGTCGGCCTGCTCGCCGTCGGCGTGGTCACGGAGGTATTCGGCCCGCACGGCGAGGGGGTGCCGGGCTTCGACCTCGCCCTGTGCGCGGACCGGCCGGGCCCGGTGCGTACGGACGGCGGGATACCGCTCTCGGTCCCGCACGGACTCGACCGGCTGGCCTCGGCGGATCTGGTGATCGCCCTGCCGGGGGCGGACTTCCGTACCCCGCCCGGGCCCGCCGTGCTCGCCGCCTTCCGGGACGCCCACGCGCGCGGCGCGCTGGTGGCGGCGCACTGCGTCGGGGCTTTCACGCTGGCCGCGGCCGGGCTGCTGGACGGGCGCCGGGCCACCACCCACTGGCGGTTCGCGGAGTTGCTGGCCCGCCGCCACCCGGAGATCACGGTCGACGCCACGGCCCTGTACGTGGACGAGGGCACGATCGCCACCGGCGCCGGCGCGGCGGCCGGCTTCGACCTGTGTCTGCACCTCCTGCGCCGGGAGCACGGGGCGGCCCTCGCCAACGCGGTAGCCCGGGACGTCGTGCTGCCCTCGCACCGCGACGGGGGGCAGGCCCAGTACCTCGCCGCGCCGGCCCCCGAGACGGGCCGGGACGAGCACCTCGCCGAGGTGCTCGCCTGGGCCCGCGCCCATGTCCACGAGCCGCTGACCGTCACGGAGTTGGCCCGCCGGGCCGTCATGAGCCGACGCACCTTCGCGCGCCGCTTCACCGCAGCCACCGGTACGACCCCGCACGCCTGGCTGCGCGGACTGCGGCTGAGCGCCGCTGAGGAGCTCCTGGAGACGACGGACCTGTCCGTGGAGGAGGTCGCCCGGCGCGTCGGCTACGGCAGCGCGGCGGTACTCCGGGAGCAGTTCGTGCGCCGTCGGGGGGTGCCGCCCCGTACCTACCGGCGGACGTTCACGTCGACGCCGTAGCGGGAGAGACGAGGAGAGAGCGGGGCGACCGGATTCGAACCGGCGTCCTCCGAGATGGCATCGCGGTGCATTACCTCTGTGCTACGACCCCGCTCCCAGGCCACCGAGTGTAGAGCCTGCCTCCCAGAGCGGGTTGCGAGTACGTCATCGGTTGTCGTCCCCGGTCGGTCGGAGGCGGGCAACTCGCGCGCCATGCCTGAGAGACCACCCCCTCGCGTGACGACGCGATCGCACCAGTCGCAGACACTGCCGAGCAGGCACCCGCAGGCGGGCCCCGAAGGGCAGACAGCACGCATCGGGCACTGGAGCCGGATCGCCCCGGGTCGACCCGGGGCAATCCGGCGTCCCGGCGTCTGAGACGCTTCTTCGATGTGGCGGGAACAGATCCTCCAGACGATGGCCGGTGCTGAGCTCGATGCCCCGGCCGGAGAGCAAGCGCTGGCCGTGGTCGAAAGCACGCTCGGACAGCCGCTGCCCCCGCAGTTGGCCGGTCTGCTGCGAGAGTGCAACGGCGTGCGAGGACGCCACGGTCTCGACGTCGTCTGGAGCGCCGAGCGGATCGCGAAGGACAACGCGGACTTCCGCAGCGCCCGAGACTTCACCGAGCTGTACATGCCCTTCGAACCGCTGATGTTCTTCGGCGACAACGGGGGAGGGGACCAGTTCGCCTTCGTCCGAACCCCGCAACGCGACGAGGTCTTCGTCTGGGACCACGAGACGGACAGCCGCTACCTGGTCTCCTACAGCCTGGACCAGTACATCGAACGGGCCCTGCGGTCGACCGGAGACTGGTACCGGTAGACCGGCCTCGGAAGACAGCACCCTTGGACCGACGCCCCTGCCGACCGGTGCGAGCCCCTGGACCGGCCGGCGACGCGAGGCCTACGCCAGGTGTACGACCGAACGTTCAACCCCATGGGCCGAGTTCGGCCCGCCCTCCGTCCGCGAGCGGCACGCTCGTCGGTCGGTGCTCCGCAGCCGGCGTGCTGCTGTCGCCGGGCGGACGGGCTCAGACAGCGATCGCGAAGACCCACAGGTGCGGATCGGGACCCGGCAGGATCACGTAGTGGACGAGGGCGGCGCGGGTGGTGATGACACGTACGGATTCGTCCATCTCGTACTTGTCGGCCTGAGGCCAGGACCAGGGATCCTCACAGGCGCGGACGATGGCCTGCTGGAGTTCCGCCCGTTCGGCCATGGGCAGGGAACGGATGGTCTGGCCGACGGTCGACGCGAACCTCGCGGGGATCGCGGTCACGGACCGAAGACCTCCGCCATGGACATCGCCCCGTCCTCGGACCGGCCGCTGTCCACGTAATGCCGGTAGGCGCCACGCGCCAGTTCCAGCGCGCGCTCCTCACGATCAGGCGCTCCTGGCGTCTCGGCAGCGCGAAGCACCCGTTCCACGTACTCCTGCACGGGCAGCCCGTACCGGCGAGCGGACTCGACCACCTGGTCCGCCAGGCGGTCCTCAATGGACAACGTCAACTCGGTCATGTGACGAGCGTAGCGACCCGACCACGGGCACGGCAGAGGACCAGTGGGAAACACGCCCTCTGAGACGTGACCCTCCTCAACTCGCCCGTCTCCGCTTGCGAGGGGGGCGAGGTGGGTGGACAAGAGCGTCGAGCGCGCCCACGGTCGCAAGGACATGGGCTGGGCCGCGAGTCGACCGCTCTCCCGCGCACCACCAGGACAGCTGCTCGTCCGCTTCCCGCGGATGCATGCCCAGGCCATGCTCGGCGCACAGAGGCCACGCCTGCCACAGAAGCTCGGTGACGGTCTCCTGCGCGGCATCGGCGACGATCGCCAGCGCAGAGGCAGGGTCGTCCGCCGGGTCCGGTTCCAGGTAATTGCCGTGCCACTCGCCGCTGGCCAGAGCGACGTAGACGTTCTCCGGCTCGTCCGCATCGTACGGTGGAACAGCCAGCAGTTGCAGGGGCTCCTGCTCGGGAAGGGTCACCGCCAGGTCCCGGTTGAGAAGGGCGAGAGCCCGGTCCCACATGGGGTACTCGCCTGGCGAGACGCGACGGGGCTCGGGGGGATCGAAAAGAGTGTGCATGGGCACCATCCTGCGCCACGCAGACACAACCCCATCGCTACATCGAGGCTGTGCCCCCGGGGGCATGGCGGTGGTCGGTGGCGGGCCGAAGAGCTGGATCAGGCGGACGAGGTCACCTGTGTGCTTGGCCTGCCCCGGGATCCGATCCGTGCGTGGTCGACTGGTCTGCAGCCCGATGCGGCCGCGCGGTTCGCCGACGGCTGGGGTTGCCCCTGGGGGAGGTGCGGTCGGCGGAGGTGTGGGCGGTGACCAGGGGGTGAGGGTTGGCGCGGGCGGGCCGGCGGCGAGAGGGACCACGAGTCCTCGCGTGCCGGGCGCGGGCGGTCGCTGGGCTGAGCGGCGGACAGGGGCGTGGCGTGAGAGCTGTCCGAAGGCCGGTGGACCGTACGGGTCCGTACCGCATCCCATTTTGGAGGGTCGGATCTCCACCAGCCGCGCAGCCGGGAGTCCCTCGGCTCAGGTCGTCGCTACGCCGATGGCGGCCCCGCCCGCCGCGCATGTCCCCGACGTCCGGCCTTCCCGGTCCTTCCGGCGGCGCAGAGCGCACGCGCCTCTGGGCCGCGGCCCGGTCCGGCTGGTGGAAAGCAGCCCGCCATGCCGCCCGTCACCTTCGTGGACGGAACCCTCGCGCTGACCCTCGCGGCCGACCTCGCCGTCGCCGACCGCGCGACCGCCGTACGGGGTCTGCAGGCTCTCGTACTCTTCCACCGCCCCCACCACGTGCGTGTCCAGGTGGCGTCCGGGCGGATCATGCGGATGCGCCGGCGCCGGTCACCAGATCGATCAGCCCCGGCAGTCCCGCCTCCTCCAGAGCACGGCGCTGGCGCTCGGCCGGTGTGCCGCGGTTCAGGAGCCGATCGACGAGCCCGCTCACCAGGCGGAGATCACCCGCGTCCTCCAGGGCGGCGGTGATGTGTCGCAGGAGGGCGTACAGCACGTCCGGGCCGCGGTGCGGGCGCCCCAGCGGATCCAGCAGGATCCCGTTCAGACCGTGCCGGGCGGCGTGCCAGTTCGCGACCTGCGTCAGCTCCGGCGCGACCTCGGGGAGGGGCATCTCGGCCTTCTCCTCCGCGATGGCCGTGGCCACCAGCCCTCGGATGATCCCGGCGAGCATGACGGCGTCGTCGGGGCGCAGCTGGACGTCCAGGCAGCGCACTTCGACCGTGGGGTAGCTGTCGGACAGACGGGCCTGCCAGTAGACCTGCCCCCGGTCGGTGATCACGCCGGACTCCACCAACCGCTCCAGCCGCTGCTCGTAGTCGCAGAGCCCGTCGAAGTGCGGCGGCGGGCCACTGACGGGCCAACGACCGAAGATGATGGTGCGCCAACTCGCGAACCCGGTGTCCCGACGCTCCCACAGAGGGGAGTTGGCGGACATCGCCAGCAGGGTGGGGAGCCAGCCCCGGATCCGGTTCAGCACCGCCACGCCCGTCTCCGGATCGGGGACTCCCACGTGCACGTGCATGCCGCAGATCAACTGCTCGTCGACCAACTGGCGAGCCGCTCCCTCCATCATGAGATAGCGCGGTGTGGGGGTCACGGGCACGGGCAGGTCACCCCGCAACGGCGCGGCCCCCGTCGCGGCCACCCGGACGCCGCTCGCCTCGGCGGCGGTGGCGACCGCGTGACGCAGCCTCAGCAGGTGGCCTCCCACTTCATCGAGGCTCCAGCACACGGGCGTGGCCACCTCGATCTGCGCCTGCAGCAACTCGTCCTGAATCTCGACGCCGTCCGCGAAGGGTCCCAGACCTGCCGCGCGGCGCACCTCCGCCGCCACCGGGACCGGGACGGCTGTCACCGGGTCCACCAGCAGATACTCCTCTTCCACGCCCATGGTGATCACAGGTCGCGCCTACCCCGGCACTTCTTGATCACCCGTCCTCGGCGTCCCCTCGCACCTGTCGAAGAACGGCTGGAGCCCACCACAGGCCGAATGGCCGGCCGTCGATGAACAGGCGCCGGCTTCGACGCCGGGTGAGACCGGTACACGTTCGTCCCCTCTCCCCTCACCGACCGTTACTGCAGGGGCCGGCGCAGCGCACTGGCACTCCGGTCCCACGCCTCGCGGATGTGGGCGGTGAGGCGGTCCTCCAACAGGACGGTCGCGGCGCAGCCGAAGGCGATGTCGGGCTCCAGAGCGGGCTCGTCGGTCAGGAGCCCGTCGACGACGCCGTGGCGCACCACCTGCTCGTGGACGGCGTCGGCCTCCACGTGTTCGGCGTAGAAGCGTTCCGCCGCGGCTCCCGCCCCGCAGCGCCGCATGGCCTTGGCCAAGCGCCTGGATCCGGGTGACGACGTGATCTCGACACTGGCGAAGTGGCCGACGAGGGCGCCGCGCAGAGCGCGGTGGAGCCCGAGCAGGGACATCAGGTTCACGGTCGCCAGGAGCGGGGCGGGCGCGTGGTCCACGTACCGGCCGTAGGCGTTGTCGAGGTCGAGGTCGTCCATGAGGGCCGCGAAGAGCCGTGCGTGGACGCGGTCGGCGCGGCCGGCGCCGAACTCGTCGTACTCGATGGCGACCATGGCGGCCTTGGCCCGGCCGGTGAGCCGGGGGATCACCCAGGCATGCGGGTCGGCTTCCTTGAGGTGGTAGAGGGAACGCAGGGCCGCGTACTCGCGCAGCTGCCACAACTCCCCGTCCGTCGCCAGGTACTGGCTGAGGCTGCCGGTGAGGTCCACGGGCTCGACGAGCAGGGGCGCGAAGGCTTCGGAGACGGTCCGCGGCGCATCGGTCAGCTCGGCGCGCAGGGCGTTGAGGAAGCGCGATTCCAGCGCCCGCCGCAACCGCAGGAGGTCGGGGTCCCACTCCCGGGCGTCGTCCACCCCCTCGAAGCCCCGGTAGTGCAGCTCGTACAGGAGGTAGAGGGCGAGGTGCAGGTCCTCGCCCCAGGGGTCGGCGCGCCGCACCGCCACGGCCGCGTGGCGCGGCGCGGCGCCCGAGCGGAGGGCCCGCGTCACGGCGCGGGACAGCTCGCCCCGCTCCTCCACGAGGCGGGGAGCCCTGTCGGCGACCACCGGGCTCGGGCTCGGAGGGGGCATCACTGCTTCCTTTCCTCGGCCTGCCGCCCGGCTCGCTCGCGGCGGCGATGACTGGTGTCGCACCAGGGGTACGCGCGACTGCGCCGACACGTACAGATGGCGACGGAGAAGCGGTCGGAACGGGCGACCGTCCCGTCGGCCAGAACGATCTCGACGGGGCCCTCCACGACCACGGGCCCCTCGGGGTCCACGAACACCCGGCACGCGGACGTGCGGGCCGGGGTGCCGTCAGAGGTTGCGGGCACGGATGACCACCAGTTCCTCTCGCTTCTCGTCCGGGCTCGCCAGGCCCCGCCGCTCCAGCCAGGCCCGTCGCGAACGCAGGACCGGGCCCCACGGGACGGACTCACGCGCCGCGATCGCGGCGGACAAGCCCTCGCCGGTCAGCCGGTCCACGGTCGTCTCCGCCCCGCACATGCCCGAGTGCACCATCAGCAGAACGCCGCCGGGGCGAAGCAGGGAGGCGGCGCCCCGGCAGATGCGGTCGATCACCAGGCGCCCGTCGGGACCCGCGTCCCAGGCCCGCTCCGCACCCCGCAAGGGCAACCGGGTCCCGGGGGACGGAACGTACGGGGGGTTGGTCACGACCAGGTCGAAGCGTCGCCCAGGAGTCCGCTCGGCGAAGTCGCCGTGCAGAACGCGCAGCGGCAACTGGTGGAGCAGGGCGTTCATCCGTGCCGTCACCACCGCGGGCCAGGAGACGTCGACCGCCGTGACCGTGGCGGCGCCCCTGCGCGCGGCGTGGAGGGCGAGTGCACCGGTCCCGGTGCCGATCTCCAGCACGTCGGTGAGGGGCCCGACCTCCTCCTGGGCGAGCGCGGCGGCGAGCAGACGCGTGTCCGCCTGAGGCCGGTAGACGCTCGGGAGGGCGAACAGGCCGCGGGGGAGGGCCCCCGGGGCCAGATCCGTGGTGGTCATCGTGTACCTCGTCTCCGGATGCGAACCCGGCTCGCGTACGAGCCGCTTACGTGGTCGGTGGCCCGCGGGGCCACAGGACGTCGACGCGTGTCAGGGCGAGAAGAGGACCTTGACGGCCCCGTCCTGCTTCTTCTGGAACATGGCGTACGCGTCCGGAGCCTGTTCGAGCGGCAGGCGGTGGGTGGCGAAGTCGTCGACGCCCAGCGGGTCCCCGTCGGTGAGCAGGGGGAGGATGTCGTCGACCCAGCGCAGTACGTTGGCCTGGCCCATGCGCAGCGTCAGCTGCTTGTCGAACATGGTCAGCAGGGGCAGCGGATCGGCCGCGCCGCCGTACACCCCGGACACCGAGACGGTGCCTCCGCGGCGGACGAGGTCGACGGCGGTCCGGAGGGCCGCGAGCCGGTCGACTCCGGCGCGCTTCATCAGCGCCGCGGCCGGCGCGTCCGGTAGGAGGGCGGTCAGGCTCTGGGCGGCCGCGGCGACGCGGCTGCCGTGGGCCTCCATCCCCACGGCGTCGATGACGGCGTCAGGGCCGCGCCCCCCGGTGAGGGACCGGACGGCGTCGGACAGGTCGTCGCCGCACTCCTTCAGGTCCAGGGCGTGGACGCCGCGTCGACGCGCCCTCTCCAGCCGCTCGGGGACGAGATCGACGCCGATGACCGTGCCGGCTCCGCGGTGGGCGGCGATGCGGCAGCTCATGTCGCCGATGGGACCGAGTCCGAGGACCGCGACGCTGCCTCCCGGCGGCACTTCCGCGTACGCGACGGCCTGCCAGGCCGTGGGCAGGACGTCGGAGAGGTAGACGAACCGGTCGTCGGGCGGCCCGTCCGGAACCGGGATCGGCAGCGAGTTCCCGAACGGCACGCGCAGGTACTCCGCCTGCCCGCCCGGGACCTGGCCGTAGAGCTTCGTGTACCCGAACAGCGAGGCGCCCGTGCCGTGCTCCCGTACCTGCGTCGTCTCGCACTGGGAGTGCAGCCCGTGACCGCACATGAAGCACGACCCGCACGAGATGTTGAACGGGATCACCACCCGGTCCCCGGGCTTCAGCACGGTGACCTCCGGTCCCACCTCCTCGACGACTCCCATGGGCTCGTGCCCCAGGATGTCGCCGGGATCGAGGAACGCGCCGAGGACTTCGTAGAGGTGCAGGTCGGAACCGCACAGACCCGTCGTCGTGATCCTGACGATCACGTCTTCGCCGTCCCGGATCACCGGATCGGGAACGGTGTCCACGCGTACGTCCCTCTTGCCCTGCCACGTGAGCGCCCTCATGACGCCTCCTCATCGACCGTGTCGTGCTGGTGTCGTGCTCGTGTCGTCGTCTCTCGTCCGCGTCGCCCGGCCATCGCTCGTCCGCGGGCGCCGCCCGCCCGCTCACCCGTCGCGCACCACCCGAACGCTCGTGACCGCGGTGTCGACGGCATCCGGCACGACCATGCCCGCCTCCACCCCGGTCCGCAGGTAGCGCAGAACGTCGCCGTTCAGGCGCTCCCCCGGCACCACCGCCGGAATGCCCGGCGGGTAGGGGGTCAGCATCTCGGCGGCGATCCGGCCGTCCGCCTCCTCCCAGGACACCTGCTCCGTACGGCCGAAGAAGGCGTCCCGCGGAAGCATCACCTGCTCCAGCCGCAGCGTCGACGGCGGCGGGATCTCGACGGTTCGGCCCGAGCGCACCTCCGCCCGCCGCTCGGACAGCTCCGTCAGGCCCGCCACGAGTGCTTCCGCCGTGTCGGTGTCGTCGGCGTGGGTGAACTGGGCGCTGATGCGGCGGTGGTCGGCGATGTGGAGGTTGATCCGGTGGTGCGCACGCAGCCAGTCGGCGGCCCGGTAGCCGGTGGTCTCCCACGCGCTGATGTCCATGATGATCTGGAGGGGGTCCATGTCCGCGGCCCGACCGGGCCCGCAGAAGTCGTCCCGGCCGTGGACGCGGATGCCGTCGATCCCGGAGATGCGCTCACGGGTCTTGCGCGCGAGGCCCAGCGCGTGGTCGAACAGGGCCTCGCCGTGTTGGACCATCTGACGGCGCCAGCCGTCCAGAGCGGCGTACATGAGCACGTTGGGGCTGGTGGTGCCCAGCAGGTCCTCCCGGCTCTTGAGCACCTCGGGCCGGACCAGGTCGCCCTGGAGGTGGAACACGGAGCTCTGCTCCAGAGCGGAGCCCATCTTGTGGACGGACGTGACGCACACGTCGGCCCCGGCGTCCATGGCCCAGGTGGGAAGATCGGGGTGGAACGGCAGGTGGGCGCCCCACGCCTCGTCGACGATCAGGGGCCGGCCCCGCCGGTGACAGACCTCGGCGATCGCGGCCAGGTCCGAACAGGTGCCGTAGGGGGTCGGTGTCGTCACCAGCGCACCCCGGGCGTCGGGGTGCTCGGCGAACGCCGCCTCGAACGCCTCGGCCGTCGGGGAGTGGGCCAGGTGGCGCTCGGCATCCCATTGCGGGTCCACCCAGGCGGGCTCGATCCCCGAGAGGATCAGGCCCGACACCACCGACTTGTGGGCGTCGCGGCCGACCAGCAGCTTCTCGTGCGGCCCCGCGACGGACAGCATTGCCGACTTCACCGAGAGCGAGCTGCCGCAGGTGGAGAAGAAGGCGTGGTCGGCGCCGACGGCCTCGGCCATCAGGGCTTGCGCCTCCTCCAGCACACCCCCGGACGAGGTGCGGTCGTCCAGGCCGCTGACCGCGAGGACATCGGCCCGGAACACCGCGTCGCCCAGCACGTCCACCACTCTGGGATCGGTTCCCCTTCCCTGCTTGTGCCCAGGAGGCGTGAACGGGGTCTGGCCCTTCTCGTGGTAGTCCGCCAACGCATCGAGCACGGGTGTCTTCGACTGATCCATAGCGCGCGCCTGCCCCGGCACCGACCATGAAAACGGACATACGGCGGGATTCGGTACGTGCTGCGGAGCGCCGCGCGGGCCGGCCGACCGCGCTCGCCGAGAGACCGGGTCGGCGCCGCACCGGGTCCTTGTGCGGGCCCTTCGCCACTGCTGTACGGCTTCGCGGGGGGACGGCCGTGGGTCCGTCGTGGGCTCGCCGGGCCCCGACCGCTTGGGGCATGAGTCCCGGGGTAGGGGCACCACGATCGCGACACCACTCCGTCACGGAGGGTCCCTTCGGCCCCGGCGTGACTCCGGTCGCCCGGTGGAAGGCTGACGCAAGGCCCCTCACCCTGGAGACACCCGACGCGCGAGGGCGCGCCCGGCCGGCGCCTCGCCGGGTCGTACGGGGCCGCGCCGCGCCCCCAGACGTTCGCAAGGAGGATCTGCCGTGGCCGTCCGTCATCAGCTCGTCCGACGTCCCCCACACACGGTGTGGGCCGTACTCGCCGATCCGAGCAGCTACGGGGAGTGGGTGGCGGGCCCCTCCGAGTCCGTCCCTCTGGACGACACCTGGCCCTCACAGGGCTCTCGGCTGCGCTACACGATCCGGCTGGGCCCATGGTCCGTCGAGGGAGTGACGACCGTCCGGCACCAGGAGACCGGCAGTGAACTGGAGCTGGAGGCCGCGTTCGCCCCTCTCGGCACGGCGAGGATCTTCTTCCAGCTCAGGCCCTGGGGCGAGGAGACGCTCGTCGTCTGCGACGAGCACCCCCTGCGCGGCCTCGGAGGAACCCTGCACAACCCGGTGAGCGAGGCGGCCCTCCAGCTCAGGCACCGGGGCATGCTGGCCCGTCTGGCCAGGGTGGTGGAACGGCGCCCCGAGGAGGTGTTCCGTGCCTGACGCGGTGGCGATCGGTGCCGGTCCCCACGGGCCGGCGGTCGCGAACCCGCGCGCCGGGCCCGCACCCGGCACCCGCCGGCCCGAAACCCCGCTCCCGCACCTCTCCCTCGCCGCTGCCGCCGCCCGTCCCGGTGGCGGCGCCCCCGGTGCGCCGGACGCCGACGCGGCCGGAGCCGCCCTGTGTCCCCGCGCCCTGCGGGCGACCCTCCACAGCGCCCGGCGCGTGTGACTCGTGCACCCTCCGGTTGCCGGTGCCACACACGTGGGTGAGCTTGGAAAGGAGGTCCGCACGGGACCCACCCCCACCGATAGCCCTTGTCCTCAGGAGGAGATATGACGCACCCCGAGCAGGACCCGACACGACGGGAAGGCCCGGAGGACGGCGGCGCCGACGGCACACCTGACGTCCACGACGGGGGAGCGGACGGCGGGGCCGATGGTGGTGCGGATGGTGGCGCCGAGGGGCCGGCTGACGGCGGTGCGGCGGGCACGTCCGGCGTACATGACGGCGGTGCCGACGGCGGTGCGGACGGTGGTGCGGATGGTGGCGCCGAGGGGCCGGCCGATGGTGGTGCGGCGGGCACGTCTGGCGTACATGACGGCGGTGCCGATGGCGGGGCCGATGGTGGTGCGGATGGTGGCGCCGAGGGGCCGGCCGATGGCGGTGCGGCGGGCACGCCCGGCGTACATGACGGCGGTGCCGATGGCGGGGCCGATGGCGGTGCGGATGGTGGCGCCGAGGGGCCGGCCGATGGCGGTGCGGCGGGCACGCCCGGCGTACATGACGGCGGTGCCGACGGCGGTGCCGACGCGGGGGCCGAAGAAGCCGGCGACGGCGGTTGAGCACCGTTCCCAGGACGCTTCGGGATACGGCCTCGCATGCCGAGAGCCGTGTCCTGGAGACGCGCCTGATCGGCCTCAGCCGCGAGGAGTTCGCCACGAGCGTCTGGGGGCGGGTCCCGCTGCTCACCCGCGGGGTCGGTGACTTCTCCGACCTGTTCTCGGCATCCGCCGTGGACGAGCTGGTCTCCCGGCGCGGGCTGCGCACGCCGTTCCTCCGCGTGGCCAAGGACGGCGACACCGCCCCCGAGTCCTCGTACACGTCGCCGGGTGGAGTGGGCGCTTCGGTCGCGGACCAGCTGGACGACACCGCGCTGTGGCGGAGCTTCGCCGACGGCAGCACCCTGGTCCTGCAGGCACTCCAGCGCACCTGGCAGCCGGTCACGGACTTCGCCGCGCGGCTCGGTACGGAACTCGGCCACCCCGTGCAGGCGAACGCCTACGTCACCCCGCCCCAGAACCGCGGCTTCGACGACCACTACGACGTCCACGACGTCTTCGTCCTGCAGGTCACCGGCACCAAGCGCTGGATCGTCCACGAGCCCGTGCACCCGGCTCCGCTGCGCGACCAGCCCTGGACGGCTCACCGCGCCGCGATCGCCGATGCCGCGCGGAGCGAGGCGTACCTCGACACCGTGCTCGAACCCGGCGACGTCCTCTACCTGCCGCGCGGCTGGCTGCACGCAGCCGAGGCGCTGGGCGCCGTGTCGATCCACCTGACCCTCGGCATCCACGTCTGGACGCGGCACGCGCTGGCACGACAACTCGCCGATTCCGCCTTGGCGCTGCTGCGCGAGGACGCGGAGATGCGCGGGTCTCTCCCCCTGGGCGTGGACGGTCCGGGCGACGACGTCGACTTCGTACGCCGACGTCTCGTCGCCGCGCTCGCCGAAGCCGATCCCGCGCCCCTGTTCCACCGAGCCCGCCGCGGCCAGGCGCGCCCCGCGCCCCTGGGGCCCCTGGCGCAGCTCGGGGCTCTCGACGACCTCGCGCCCGACTCGCCGGTGCGGCTTCGGGAGGCGTTGGAAGCGAGGCTGGTGGGCCGTCGCCTCGCCACCCGCGTCGGGTGGCTCGACCTTTCGGAGGAAGAGCTCCCCCCGGCGCTCCGAGTGCTCGACGGCGGTACTCACCTGGCCGGCGAGCTGGGTCTTCCCTTCGTGGAACGGCTGCTCCGCGCGGGCGTACTCCTCCCCGCCGCGTCATGAGACAGCCCCGATGACGACTCCGACCCCGCCTCCGGCCCGCTTCCTCTGCTCCGACGCCGCGCGCCTGCGCGGAGACCCGATCGCCGGCACGGCACCGTACGGCTCGGTCTGGATCCTCGTCGAGTACCGGGCCGGCTGGCCGTTCAACGGCTTCGACGGAGTCGGTCTCGACCCCGGCATCAAGGCACGGGTGAACTCCGCCGCACGGGCGAGCCGCGCCCGTGTGCTGCTGATCAGGCGCCACGGCCGCGGTCGTACCGACGAACGGCCACGGTGGGCCGTTCTCCGCCACGAACGGGGAGGCGCCCACCGTCAGGAATGGGGAACCTGGGACGACGACAGGGACTTGGCGCGCATCGTCACCGCCCTGGACGGGCCCGGAGAACAGGGACACCCGCCCGTCGTCCTCGTCTGCGCCCATGGCCTGCACGACACCTGCTGCGCGGTCCGCGGCCGCCCCGTGGCACGTGCGCTGAGTGAGGAATGGCCCCAGCTGGTGTGGGAGTGCACGCACGTGGGAGGCGACCGGTTCGCCGCCAACGTCGCCGTCGCGCCCGACGGCGTCTACTACGGCGACCTCGACGCCCGTTCGGCGGTGAAGGTGGTGGAAGACCACCTGGCGAACCGCATCCACCCGGATCACCTGCGCGGCTACACGGACCTCACCCCGCCCCAGCAGGCGGCCCTGTCCGCCGTCCTCCACCACGCGGGTCCGTCGGGCCGGCACGACTACGCCGTCGAGGAGACGCTCAGGGGCGACGACCGCTGGCGGGTCCGCGTCACCGGCCGGCTCGCCGGGCTGTCGACCTTCGAGGTCGAGGTTCACGCCCACCGGGCACCGGCGCACCCCCTGACCTGCCGCGCCCTGTCGCCCAGCTCGGCGGTGTACTACGACGTCACCTCGCTTCACGTGCGCGAAGGCGGCCGCGACGAAATACCCGACCGCATCGCGTGAGGCGCGGGCCGGTCGGGGTAGCCGCACCGTGACATCGACATCCCTTCGACGAAAGGCTTCGCCATGCCCCGAGGTTCCAGCCCGAAGCGAGAGCGCCAGTACGAGCACATCAAGGAGTCCGGCGAGAAGCGCGGCATGTCGGAAAGCCGCGCCAAGGAAATGGCCTCGCGCACGGTCAACAAGGAGCGGGCCAGGTCGGGGGAGAGCAAGACGGCGAGCCGCAGCTCCACGCAGGGGAAATCCGCCTCGCAGCGGGGTGGCGAGAAGTCCGGCGGCGGCTCCTCCGGTCGGACCAAGGACGAGCTCTACGAGGAGGCGAAGAAGCGCGACATCCACGGCCGCTCGACCATGACCAAGCAGCAGCTCAAGAACGCCCTCGGCCACTGACCGCTGCATTCCGCCAAGCGACTGCCCGCAAGTCCGGCCGCCCGTACGGAACCCGTTCCTCCGCCCCGCCCTCGGGCGCGGCACGTCGGCCGTCGGCCCGACTCGGGGGCGCCCCTACGGAGACTTCCATGCCTGAGAACGCACCCGGCCTTCCCGACCCGGTGACACGCCACCCGCGCCCCCCGTTCCCCGACCAGAAGCAGGACCACCCCGGAGCGACCGAGGAGATGCGTCCCCGCCCGGATCACGGCGAGGAGTCCTACCGGGGTCACGAGGTGCTCGCGAACCGCGCGGCGGTGGTGACCGGAGGGGACTCCGGCATCGGCAGAGCCGTATGCCTGGCCTTCGCCAGGGAGGGCGCGGACATCGTCTTCACCCATCTCGCCGAGGAGACCGACGAGGCCGCCGAGACCGCACGCCTCGTCCGGGAAGCGGGCCGCACCGCCGTACCCGTCCCGTGCGACATCCGCGACGAGAGCCAGTGCGCGGCACTGATCGACCGTGCTGTGGACGAGCTGGGCCGCGTGGACGTGCTCGTCAACAACGCCGCCTACCAGATGTCCCAGCCCGACGGGATCGAGGCGATCACCACGGAGCAGTTCGACCGGGTGATGAAGACCAACCTGTACGGCATGTTCTGGCTCACGCGGGCGGTCCTGGCCCACATGCCACGAGGCGGATCGATCATCAACACCACCTCGGTGCAGGGCTATCAGCCCAGCCCCCATCTCCTCGACTACGCGATGACGAAGGCGGCGATCATCTCCTTCACCCACGGCCTGGCCCAGATGGTCGCCGAGCGGGGCATCCGCGTCAACGGCGTCGCTCCCGGACCCGTGTGGACCCCCCTCATCCCCGCGACGATGCCGGACACGACGAAGTTCGGCGCCCAGTCCCCGCTGGGCCGCCCGGCCCAGCCGGCGGAGATGGCACCCGCCTACGTCTTCCTGGCCTCCCCCCGGGCGAGCTACATCACCGGCGAGATCGTCAACGCCACCGGAGGCACCCCCCTGCCCTGATGCAGGCGGCGGTTCCGGCGAGCTGACTGTGAGCTTTGTCCGGGTGGTGTGCGTTCGCAGGCAGGCCGGGGGCAGTCGCAGAAGGAGCGCGGACCGAGGAGGTGCTGCGGGTGGAGGTGTGGGTGCGGCGGCGACGAAGGCTGGCCCGTGGGCCCGGGGCCGCGGCGCGGGCCCGGCGTGAGGTGCACCTTCTGGCCGACCAGGCCCTGCTTCTCGGGCACGCGGTGAGTCGGAGGTCGGAGGACGACGCGGCTCTGGTCACCAGCGAGCTGGTCTCCGCCGCCGGCGGCGGGTGCGTGCTGGAACTGACGGTTGCCCCTGACGGTCTCGACATTCTGGTCAGCGGTGTGCGGCCCCCCGGCCCGCCCCGGGGCGGAAGCCGCCCGTACGTGGTCTGGTGGGATCTGGTCAGTCGGGTCGCACGGGACACGACCGTCTGCCGCGACCCTGCCTGTGACGCCACTGTCTGTGTCCGCATCGGCCTGGGAAGTCTGACCGGCTGACCCGCGCAGGGCCTGTCGTCCGTCGCTGCCCGCCACCGCCACAAGGGCGGGCGCATACTGGAAGGGGCGAGACAGCCGAGCGTCCCACCGGAGGAACCAGGCGAACCGCGTATGACGAAGAGCCGCAGATTCTCCGAGGACGGCATCCCGCAGGGCTTCCTCGCGTCCGGGCCCCACACCTACAAGTCCCGGGGTGTCGCGCGGGTGGACCGCGATCCTGCCGCACCGGCGGACGTCTGGCTGCTGAACGTCCGCGGCGAGTTCGACCGCGACACGCTGCCCTGCCTCCGCGCCGCGCTCGACGACGCCTACGCGGCGAACGCCGAACGCATCGCCCTGGACCTGTCCGGGGTGACGTTCGGGGACTCCTCCTTCCTCAACGAACTCATGCAGGCGGACCGGCGCCCGGGGACCCTCCTCCTCATCGGGCCCTTCACCGGACAGATCCGGCGGCTCTTCGAGCTGACCCGCACCGACATGGTCCTCACCCTCGTGCCCGACCGCGACAGCGCCGGCCTCACCTGAACCGAGCGCCCCGTGCCGCGCCGGCCGAGCACGGGGCGCGGCGGACACCGCGGGCGGCCTCGCCGGGACGTCGTCCGGAGCTCCACGCGCACGCGAGCGCCGGCCACGTCGGCCGATCCAACCGATACGTTCTCGACGCCGGGCTTTCGTTCCCGCCGGCGAGCCAAGCGGCCGAGCCCGCCTTCCGGCTGAACTCCGTGGAATATCCTTCCCGTTCGCGGGGTGCGCCCCGCGGTACCGGATCGAGGAACCGCCGTGTCGTTGCACCTGCACCGTTCGAACCAGACCCGCCTGCTGCGCCGTACGGCCGCGGACCGCTGCAAGTTCTGCGGTACGCCGATCGAGTGGTTCGAGCGGTATGACACGCTCCGGATCCCGTTGTCGCCCGAGTTCCCGGCGCAGCCGGTGCCCCAGAAGATGCAGTGGCACCTGTCCAAGGGGGTCGCCTATCCAGGAAGGGACCCGTTCACCGGGTATTGCCGCATCCCGCACCCGGCGATCTGCCCGGCCGCCGATCACCCGGACCTCCCCGAGGAGCTTCAGGAGGTGGTGTCCCGCCTGGCCGTCCGGATGCGCGGCCGTATCGAGCGGGGTGAGTTCGCCCCGTACATCGAGCCCGTCATCGAGGAGCAGGTCGCTTTCCCCGACCCGGACGAGGCGCAGGAGGTGAGGCACGTCATCTCCTACTACGGCACGCTGCGGCTCGCGCCGTGCGAGGTCCACGAACTGCGGTGCATCTCGACCGACCCGCGGACGCGGGAGCGCTGTGTGAACGGCGTCTTCGACCTCGACGAGGGCAAGTGGGAGGAGGTCGACATTCCCTACGCGCCGGGCCGGCAGGGGCAGCAGATCCTCACGGTCACCGGCGGCCGCATGTGGGCCTGGGTCGTCAACGACTTCAACTACCTGCGCCGCTGGTGGAAGCAGCAGTGCCTCGACCACTTCGGCTCCGGCGCACCGGACCACGTCACGTTCGAACTGATCCAGTTCCACCCGCTCCTGCACGACGACTACATCCTGACCGAGCGGCCCGAGGGCTACGACCGGAAGCCGTCCGGCGAGGAGATCGTCATCCACGACGGCCCGACCGGGGACAACACCGTGTGCGCCGGCCCCGGATGCTGGCACTCGACCGTGGGCAGGCAGCCCGAGGGATGGCGGTGCTGGGAGTGCGACCGGGTCGAGAGGCGCAGGACCCGTGTCCACCGCCGGTGGGCGCAGCCCGCCTCCGATCCGCCCGCGTGGTGATCTGCGCATGGCGTCGGCCCCGACTGGGCAGTGTCTGCTCTCGAACCGTCCACGACACGTCGCCCCCAGCTCTCGGAGTGAGGAACCGTTGACCAGCGCCATCGGGCCATTCGACGAGCGGTCCCAGCCCTCGCGTGACCCCCGAGAACCGATCCCCACCCCGTGGGAGTCCTTCTCCGCCGTCGCCGAGCTCGTCCACCGGCGCAAGGTCGGCGTCGTCGTGGAACTCGGCACCCCTGAAGCCTCCCTGGGGACGGACCTCGCCGTCCACGCGGCCGAGGTCGGCATTCCCACCCTGCTGTGCGCCCCGTGCCGGCCGCCGCACGTGCCGTCCCTGCTGATGGTGGACACGGACGCCCGTCCCACCGCCTCCCGCGTCAACGAGCATCTCCAGGCGCATCACCGCGGGAGGGAGTTCGAGTTCCTCGTCGTCGAGCACTACGACCGGATGAGCCCCGACGAGTACCCCTACGCGGAGCGGTACGACCCGATCGACGACCTGGACCACGAGCCCCTCACACCGGCGGACGAGCTGCTGCGGTCCGTCCAGCTGATCAGAACCAGCTTCCCCTCCCTCTTCACGACCGCGCTTCCCAGCACGCCCGACACCTCCCGCTCCCTGCTGCAGACCCTCGACATCGACCACCCCGCCTCCGTCCTGACCGACGCCTGCAAACCCGTACTCACCCTCCACCGCACCGACCTGCGTACGGTTCAGGCTCGTATCGAGCTCAGCTCCCACCCGGGTCCGCAGCTCGTCACCCTCCCCTGGCCGACGATCCCGGCCATGCGCACCCTGGCCGAACTCCGCCAAGCCCTCACTGCCCACGGTGCCGCCGACGACCGGGTCCTCCTCGACGCCGACATCGACGGAGTCGACCTCGACGACCTCGACCGGATCAGAGGAATCGTGCGGGTCTACCGGCAGCGGGTGATCCAGAAAGCGGCCACCGCGATCCTGCCGTCCCCGCACACGGACGAGTAGAAGAGCCCAGGAGATCAAGCTCTGGACGTACCGGGACGACGGGCATGGGCATCGGGTGCATGTGGCAGCTGGACCCGGGTGACCTTCAAGAACGCACTCGCCCAGCACCTCATGCCCGAGGGCGGACGGTGTCCTCTGTCCGGAGAGCCGATCCAGGCGCCCGCTGCCCGTCCCGTCGTGGACGGCCTGCCGCGCATGGTGCCGCCGGCCCCGACTCGGGGATGGGCGAGGCCGGTCACGACCGGCAGCGGCTCCAGCGTGTACGCGATTCCCGCCGGGCTGCCCGGTCACGGGCGACGCCGCTGACCGCGCCCCACCGCTCGGCCCCCACGCCTCGGGCCGGGTGACGCCTGGGCTCGATGTCGCCGTGAGGCCGCGTTGCGACACCCGGACCGCGTCGTCCCTTGTGGGTCCGGTCATCCGTGGAGGTGGGTGCCGATCGTGAGGAACGCCTGGACGAGGGGCGTCGGGGGGACGGCCGGGGAGACGATCTGGGACGCGTAGTGGACGATGACCAGGTCGAGCGCGGGACAGACGAAGAGGCGCTGGCCGTGGATGCCGCTGGCCATGAAGGACCCGTAGGGGTCGTTCGGGATCCACCACAGGTCGTGGTAGGAGAGGGTGGCCGGCGCGTCGGGGGGAGCGGCGGGGAAGCGGACGCGCCGGGGGTAGCCGTCGGGCACGCCGGAGACGATGGTGCCGGCGACCGCTTCGGGGACGATCTGGCGGCCGCCCGTCGCGCCGTCGCAGCGGATCATCTCGCCCAGGCGGGCCAGGTCGCGGGCGGTGGCGCTGAATCCGCCGGCGGCGGCTTCGGAGCCGTCGGCGTCGAGGAGGTAGTAGGCGTCCTCCTCGGCGCCGATGCGGGACCAGATCATCTCGGACAGGAGGGCCGAGGTGGTCGTGCCGGTGACACGGCGCAGGACTTCCGCGAGGGCTTCGACGTTGCCGTTCTCGTACCGGAACTCGGTGCCGGGCTCGCCGGTCGCCCGAGCGGTGGCGAGGTGTTCGCGGATCGTGGCGGGCCCCGTGTACCCGTAGGGGCGCAGTTGGGGGGCGAGGACGGCGAAGTACCGCTGTGCTTCGAGGGCTTTGTCGTACGGGCGGCCCGCGTAGCTCATGCGGGTGCCCATGTGGAGGAGGTCGTCGACCGCGGCTTCCCCGAAGGCGGTGCCGGCGAGTTCGGGGACGTACTTCGTGACCCGGGCGTCGCGGGCGAGCTGCCCGTCGTGGGCGAGGGTCGCGGCGAGCAGGCCGAGGTAGGACTTCGCGGCGGAGGCGTTGAAGTGCGGGACATGGGGCTCGTAGCCGTGCAGGTACTGCTCGTGGACGAGGGCGCCGCGGTGCATGACCAGCAGGGCGTCGGTCTCCGCGACGGCGAGGAGTTCCCGGAGCGTGAGAGACCGCCCGTGGGGCCCGGTGAACGTGAGGTCGTCGAGGGCCCCGGCCGGTGCGGCGGTCAGCGGGGAGGGGCTGCCGGCACCCCGCCAGACACGTCGGCTCGGAAGGAGCTCCCGGCCCGAGGTCGTGTGTCGTCGGGCCCAGGCGGGATCGGTGTATCCCCGGGCCCATACGAGGTCCGCCGACGAGGAAAGACCTGTCATCGTGCGCTCCGCTCTTCGGTCGTTCGCCTACCGGACTCGTTACCGTACACAGTGTTCGGTAACTCGACCAGGTGCGGTGGAAGGGGGAGCGGTGAGGCCGCGTCGGCGGAGTCGCCTCAGGGGGTGAGGTCGAGGGCCCCTGGCGCGTCGGACGGAGTGAGTCCGGTGGCCCAGACGCGTCCGTAGACCGACAGGTCGCGCAGGTGGGCGGTGATCTCCGCGGCGCCGTAACCGGTGTCGTTCTCCACCCACCACGTCAGCAGGCCGATGAGCTCACCGGTCCAGGCCCGCGCGACGATGTCCAGCGGGATCCTCGGTGTCACCGCCAGCTGCTCGACCCGCGCGCGGAAGGCGGCTTCGGCGTGCGTGCGGATGAGGTCGGTGAACTCGCGCAGGGCCCGGCCGTCGCCCTCGCCCCGCAGGATGACCTGGTAGACGGGCTTCTCCTGTTCGGCGTGTTCGAAGATGTACTTCACCGGCAGGCCGGTGAAGCCTTCCGCGTGGGCCTGTCGAACCGCCGGCAGGAGGCGTTCGCGGTCCTCGGCGAGGTCGCGGACGACGCCGACCAGGAGGTCCTCCTTGTCGCGGTAGTGCGCGTAGAAGGTGGCGCGGCCGACGTCGGCGCGCTCGGTGATCTCCTCGACCGTGACCGCGTGGAACCCCTTGTCCAGGACCAGTTCCACCAGGGCCTGGCGCAGTGCGGCGCGCGTCCTGCGTACGCGGCGGTCTCCCGCGGGCTTCATGTCCACTTCGTTTCCTTCTCGTCCGAACCGTTGACCTGACCCTAACGCTGCCTTTACGTTGCCGCACACCAAGATTGTTAACAGACACACTGTTCGGAAACTCTGGAGGCGCGATGAACCTCGGGCGGTACGTACGCCGGACTGCCGGCCACCAACCCGATGCCGAGGCCGTGGTCTGCGGCCCCGTCCGGCTGACCTATGCCGAACTCGACGACCACAGCGACCGGCTCGCGACCGCCTTGCGCGCCCTCGGCCTGAACCGGGGCGACCGCGTGGCCACCCTCGCGGCCAACCGAGCGGAACTGGTCGTCACGGAGACGGCCCTCTACAAGGCCGGCCTCACCCGGGCGCCCCTCAACGCCAGACTCGGTACCGCCGAGGTGGCCCACCTGCTCGCCGAGTCCGACGCGTCCGTCCTCCTGACGGATGCCGCACACCTGGACATCGCCCGCGCCGCGGTCCCCGGCACGGGAGTGAAGACCGTCCTCGGCTACGACGGCCCGAGCGATCTCGGCCCCGGCTATGCCGAGACCCTCGCAGGCACCGAGCCGCAGCCCGCCGACGCGGAGTGCGACGAGGGCGACATCGCCGTACTGCACTTCACCTCGGGCTCCACCGGCAAGCTCAAGGCGGCGGTGCAGACGTACGGCAACCGGCTCGCGCTGATGCGCAAGTCGGTGATGAGCGCCGACGCCCGGGTCGGACCCGGCGGCCGCCAGATCCTGGCCGGACCGGTCACCCACGCCTCCGGCATGCCCCTGATGGGGATCTTCTTCGCCGGCGGCTGTGCGATCGTCCTGCCCCACTGGGACGCCGAGGAGTTCCTCGCCACCGTCCAGCGCGAACGCGCCACCCATGCCTTCGTCGTGCCGACGATGGTCAACACCGTCCTCGCGCTGCCGAACGCCCGCGACTACGACCTCTCCAGCCTGCGCCGGCTGATCTACGGCGCCGCGCCGATGTCACCGGCCCGCATCAGGGCCGCCTGGGACCTCTTCGGCCCCGTCCTCTCCCAGGGGTACGGATGCGGCGAGACCACCTCCGGCGTGCTGTCCCTCTCCACCGAGGACCACCGCCGGGCGATCGACGGCGAGGACGAGGAACTGCTGCTGTCCTGCGGACGGCCGCTCGCCGAGGCCGAGGTCGCCATCGTCGACGACGCGGGGCAGCCCCTCGCCGACGGCGAGATCGGCGAGATCGCCGTCCGCGGACCCGACGTCGTACCCGGCTACCACAACGAGCCGAACCTCACCGCGGAGACGTTCCGCGACGGCTGGTTCCTCACGGGCGACCTCGCCCGCCGCCGCGCGGACGGCTACGTCTTCATCGTCGACCGCAAGAAGGACATGATCGTCTCCGGCGGCTTCAACATCTACGCCGTCGAGGTCGAGTCCGTCCTGCACCAGCACCCCGACGTCTACGAGGCCGCCGTCGTCGGCGTCCCGGACGAGCAGTGGGGCGAAGCCGTCAAGGCCGTCGTCGTGCCTCGCGACGGCGCCACCCTCACGGACACCGCGCTCATCGACTTCTGCGCCGAGCACCTGGCCCGCATGAAGAAGCCCCGCTCCGTCGACTTCGTCGCCGCGCTGCCCCACAACCCCAACGGCAAGATCGACCGCCGCGCCATCCGCGACCGCTACTGGGCGGGCGCCGAGCGCCGCGTCAACTGAACAGGACCCCGGCATGCCCTTCACCCTCGAACCCTCCTACGACGACAACCCGCGCCTCCAGGACCTCGTCGTACGCCTGCGCTCCTACCTGCGTGACGAGCTCATCCCGTACGAGCGCGAGCACGGTCTCACCGCGGAGACGAAGCTCGACCGCACCACCCTCGAACACGTCTGGAAGCGCAGCGCGGAGCTCGGCTTCTACGGCATCAGCCTGCCGCCGGAGCTGGGCGGACAAGGCCTCGGCTTCTTCGAGCTGTGCGCCCTCAAGGAGGAGCTGACCGCCTCCGGAGCCACGCTCTCCCACTCCGTCCTCGGCGACATGGGCGGACCCCTGCGAGTCGGCGCGATCGTCAAGTACGCCACCGAGGAGCAGCGGGAGCGCTACCTCATGCCCGTCGTCAGGGGGGAGCGGGCGTGCTGCTTCTCCCTCACCGAGGAGGACGCCGGCTCGGACGTGCGCCGGATGACGACCACCGCCACCCCGGACGGGGACGGCTACGTCCTCAACGGCAAGAAGGTGTTCTCCTCCGCCGCCCCCTTCGCGGACTTCGCGATCGTCGTCGCCCGCATGGCCGGCGAGGAGGAGACGTACAGCGCCTTCCTCGTCGACCTGGACACCCCCGGCTGCACCGTCCTCGACGGCGAAGTCCCCATGTCCGGACAGCAGATGGAAGGCGACATCGTCTTCGACGACTGCCGGATCCCCGCCGCCGGCCTCCTCGGCGAGATCGGCCAGGGCCTGCGCATCGGCATCGGCCGCATCACCCTCAACCGCCTGCTGCACTGCCCTTCCCTGATCGGCGCCGCCCGCCGTGCCTGGGACCTGTCGGTGGCGTACGCCATGAACCGCGTCGTCTTCGGACAGCCGCTCCTCGCCCACCAGGCGATCCACCACAAGATCGCCGAGATGGCCACCGAGGTCTACGCCGCTCGCTCGATGGTGATGGCCACCGCCGCCAAGGCCGACCGGGGCGACAACATCTCCGTCGAGGCCAACATGTGCAAGCTGTTCACCTCCGAGGCGGCCTTCCGCGTCGCCGACCAGGCCGTCCAGATCCACGGCAAGGCCGGGCTGACCCGCGGCCACGAAGTCGAGCAGATCTTCCGCAGCCTGCGCATGTTCCGGATCGTCACCGGCACCACCGAGGTGCACAAGAACGCCATCGCCAAGGCGCTGATCTGACCGACCACCTTGGTGTCCGGGCGGCACCGCGGGCCCCGCTCGGCCGGGGTCCGCGACCACGGGGAACCGCCCACCCGCTCGCCCCCGCTCCACCCGCATCCGCAGGAGTCGCCCCATGGCACCGCACACCGCCGCGCACGCGCGGCACACCGCCGCCCCCGCGCCCGCTCCCGACCGCCGCCGCGCCTGGCTGATCACCGCCCTGATCGTGACCTTCATGGTCATCAACTTCGCCGACAAGTCGGTACTCGGCCTCGCCGCCGTCCCGATCATGGACGAGCTGAACCTCAGCAACAGCACCTACGGCCTGATCTCCAGCTCCTTCTACTTCCTCTTCAGCCTCTCCGGACTGCTCGTCGGCTTCCTCTCCACCAGCCTCTCCAGCCGCGTCCTGCTCTTCGGCATGACACTGCTGTGGGCGGTCGCCCAGCTGCCCGTCCTGGCCGTGGCCTCGGTACCCACCCTGCTCGCCGGCCGCATCCTGCTCGGCGCCGCCGAGGGACCGGCCGCCTCCATGTCCATGCACGCCCTGTACAAGTGGTTCCCGCCCGAGCGCCGCGCACTGCCCTCGGCCCTCCAGATCGGCGGGGCGGCCCTGGGCACGCTCATCGCGGCACCTCTGGTGACCTGGCTCATCGAGGCATACGGATGGCGCTCGGCCTACGCCGTCCTCGCCGCCGTCAGCGCGATCTGGGCATTGGTGTGGTGGCAGGCAGGCCACGACGGCCCCTACGACCACGCCCGCACCGGGACCCGCACCCGCACCGGGGCCGGGACCGGGAAGGGTGACGGCCCCCGGCTGCCGTACCGCAGGCTCCTGTCGACCGGCACGGTCCTGGGCAGCATCGCCAGCGCGTTCGGCGCGGCATGGGCGCTCTCCCTCAGCCATGCCTGGCTCCCCGCCTACCTCAGGACCGAGCTGGACATGTCGGCGGAGTCCGCCGCGACCACCATCAGCGTCATCTCCGGTTACGGCCTGCTCCTGCTGCTCGCCATCTCCCCGGTCGTGGACGCGCTCAAGGCGCGCGGGGTCAGCAGCCGCTGGTCGAGCGGGGCCGCCCAGAGCATCGCGGTGTGCGTCGCCGCCTGCGCGATGGCCGCCTTCCCGTTCATCGAAAGCACCGGGGCCCGACTGATCCTGATCGGACTGGCCTTCGGCACGATCGCCATCGCCGTTCCCCTGCACTACATGACCACGGCCGAGGTCGTGCCCACCTCTCAGCGCGGCGCCGTCTTCGGCATCGTCGCCGGCATCGGCACCCTGCCCGGCCTCGTCGCCCCGTCCCTGACCGGCCATCTCATCGACGCGGGCGAGACCCCCGCCCATGGCTACACCGCGGCCTTCCTCACCGCCACCGCGGTGATGCTCGTCGCCGGCCTGCTGGCCCTGACCTCCATCCGACCGGAGCGCGACGCCCACCGCCTGGGCCTGGACCACAGGCCGGCGGGCGGAGCGCACTGAGCCGCCGGTCGAACAAGCAGGAAGTCACGACCGAGGAGCGGTCGGGCCGGGTTGCGGGGGCGGGGGAGCGTGAAGCACCACGTCTTCCGGGACGGCTACGAGGTTCACCTCACCGAGACCTGCGAGGCGGACGGGAGGGCCCGTCCGCCGGGCCGGAACGGTCAGCCGAGGGTCCACTTCTGGCCGGCCACGCCGTTGCACGTCCAGGTCTGGAGCCGGGTTCCGTCGGCCGAGGAGTTGCCCTTGGCGTCCAGGCACTTGTTGGCGCCGACGTTGATGAATTCGTGTGCGGCGGTGTACGTCCACTTCTGGGCGTTCGTGCCGTTGCAGGTGTAGAGCTGGACGACCGTGCCGTCCGCGGTGGAACCGCCCGCCACGTCCAGGCACTTGCCGAGGGCGCGGACGGTGCCGTCGCCGCCGACGGTCCACTGCTGGGCGGCGTTTCCGGTGCAGTCGTGCAGCTGGATGGGAGTGCGGTCGGCGCTGGAGGCACCGGCCACGTCGACGCACATGCCGCCGATGCCGCGGATCGGGCGGGCGGCCGGCGCGCTGCCGGAGGAGGAGGCGCGGACGTAGTCGACGGTCATCGTCTGCGGGAAGGCCGTGGACCCGTCGGGGCTGCCGGGCCAGTCGCCGCCGACCGCGAGGTTGAGGATGATGAAGAACGGGTGGTCGAAGACCCACTTGTTGCCGCCGGTGTCGGCCGGGGTGAGGGTCTTGTACGTGGTGCCGTCCACCGACCAGACGATCGCGTTGGGGCTCCAGTCGACGGCGAACACGTGGAAGTCGTCGGCGAAGGCGCGGCCGCCGGGCAGGCTGTACGCGGCGCCGAGGCCGCCCGCTCCCGAGTAGCCGGGGCCGTGCACCGTGCCGTGCACGGTGTTGGGCTCGCGGCCGATGTTCTCCATGATGTCGATCTCGCCGCTGTTGGGCCAGCCCACGGTCCCGAGGTCGTTGCCGAGCATCCAGAACGCCGGCCAGATGCCCTGACCGCGGGGGATCTTGATGCGGGCCTCGAAGCGGCCGTACGCCTGGGTGAAGGTCCGGGCCGTGTTCAGCCGGGCCGAGGTGTACTGACACTGGCCGTACCAGCAGCCGAGTCCGGCGTCGGTGTTCTTCCTCGCCGTGATGACCAGATGGCCCTGGCCGTCGAGCGCGGCGTTGGACGTGCTGTTGGTGTAGTACTGCAGCTCGTGGTTGCCGTAGCCCGAACCGCCTGTCTCCAGCGTCCACTTGGCACCGTCGGGCGCGCGGCCGGCCGCGCCGTCGAATTCGTCGGACCAGGTCTGCGCGGCGACCGCGGCATCGGCCCGCGGTGCGACCGATCCGCTGAACGAGATGAGGACGGCCGCGACGAGGGCGGCGGCGAGGACGAGCACCACGCCGCCGAAGGACCGGCGTCGTGTGCGATGAGCAGCAGCCATGGGCGTGCTCCCTTGTCTGGGGGGTGGGGAACGAGGGCGACAGGGCGGGGCGAACCCGCGGGGCGTCGCCTGAGAGCGCTCTCAATCCGACGCGAAGTCGTCCGTGGGCAGTGAGTATTACGGAGAGGTGATTGTCATGGCAACGTCAGGAGTCACTCCTTACGCGCTGCTGACCTGCGCTTTTCCTCGGTGGCCTGCGGCTTAACGCTCGCTTAAGGCCGGCTTGAGGGAGCGCGGGGACGGCCCGGAGTCCTGTGGGGCGATCGTCGGGGGCCCGCGTCGCCGTCGCGCCGGCGGACCCGGTCCCACCCGGCCCGCCGCGGTTCGGGCGGCCGAGGGCATGGAAGGGCCGGGCCCGGGCCGGGTGCGGGCGCCGCTCCCGGCCGGCCGGAGGTCCCTCGGACGGGGTGCATCGTGCATGGGTACTCCCGTGAGTGGCTCGGCGCGTGTACAACGATGTAAGACCTGTCGGCAGCATCGAGGGGTGAGATGTGCATGTCAAGGAGCTGGTACGGACCTGACCGCACCGCGCGACAGTAATTGTTTGATTTCATGGTTTTCTTCGGGGGATTCCGTTGAGAACTGCTACGTGTTAGGTTCCCCGGCACCTCGGCCCGTCCGAGGAGCGGGGCACTTCCCCGCCGTTTGAGCCGCTCGCCAACTCCGCACGGAATCACCGGACTTCGACCTCCCGGAAGGTCGGCGCGCCGGCGAGTCCGGGCGCCGTCCTGCCCAGGAGGAGTTCGATGCGACGCATCGTCGCCTGTCTGGCGGCCCTGTTGGCGATGGCCGGAGGACTTGTCTTCACCGGCACCGCCGCCGCCTCCGCCGTCGTCCCGAAGACGCCGCCCCTGACCACCCCGTGGACCTCCCAGGTGTCCACCACGAACCCGCTGCCCGACTACCCGCGTCCCCAGATGACGCGGCCCGACTGGCTGTCCCTGAACGGGGAGTGGGAGTTCCTCAACCCGCCCGTCGACGGCGCCGGCAACGTCGACCGCAACGCCGCGCCGCCGGTCGGCCAGACCCTGCCCGAGCGCATCCTCGTCCCGTACCCGGTGGAGTCCGCGCTCTCCGGGATCATGCGCAACGACAACCGCGACCTGATGTTCTACCGCCGCACCTTCACCGTGCCCCAGAACTGGTCCGGCCGCCGGGTCCAGCTCCACTTCGGCGCCGTCGACTACGAGGCCACCGTCTGGGTCAACGGAACCCGCGTCACCGGCCACCGCGGCGGCTACGACCGCTTCGAGGTCGACATCACCCCGCAGCTGCGCGCCGGCGCCAACGAACTGATCGTGCGCGTCTACGACCCCACCGACGGCCGCGGCGAGAAGCAGCCCGTCGGCAAGCAGACCGTCAACCCCGGCGGCATCTTCTACACGCCCACCTCGGGCATCTGGCAGACCGTCTGGCTGGAACCCACCCCCGCCTCGTCGATCTACTCGGTCGACATCCGGGCCGACCTCGCGACGAACACCGCCCGCGTCAAGGTCTTCACCCGGGGCGACGTCAGCGGCCACAGCGTCCAGGCCGAGGCGCTGAACGGCACCCAGGTCGTCGGCACGGCCACCGGCGGCTTCACCGAGTTCTCGGTCCCCGTGCCGAACGCCCGGCGATGGTCGCCCGACGACCCCTTCCTCCACGACCTGCGGGTCACCCTGCGCAACCCGTCAGGCGCCGCCGTGGACACCGTCACCAGCTACTTCGGCATGCGGGAGATCGGCAAGAAGCTGGTCAACGGCGTCATGAGGCCCACCCTGAACGGCGAGTTCGTCTTCCAGATCGGCACCCTCGACCAGGGCTTCTGGCCCGACGGCCTCTACACCGCGCCCACCGACGCAGCCCTCGCCTCCGACCTGCAGAAACACAAGGACCTCGGCTTCAACATGGTGCGCAAGCACATCAAGGTCGAGCCCGCCCGCTGGTACTACCACGCCGACCGGCTCGGACTGCTGGTGTGGCAGGACATCCCCTCCACCCCGGCCTTCGACGCCGACCGGACCCCGGCCCAGATCTCCGAGTTCGAGACCGAGGCCCGCGAGATCATCGACGAACACCGCTTCTCGCCCGCCGTCGTCACCTACGTCCCCTTCAACGAGGGCTGGGGGGAGTGGAACCTCGACGACACCCGACGGATCACCACCGACCTGGAGAACTACGACCCCGGCCGGCTGATGAACCCGCACAGCGGCTACAACTGCTGCGCATCCAAGGGCGACCCGGGCACCGGTGACATCATCGACTGGCACGTCTACACCGGACCCGACGGGCCCAGGCCGTCCGCCACCCGCGTCTCCGTGCTCGGCGAGTTCGGCGGCATCGGCCTGCGCACACCCGGCCACGAGTACAGCCCCGACGGCCGGTTCTTCGCCTACGAGCAGGTGTCCAGCGCCGCGCAGCTCGACGACCGCTACACCGGCATGGTCCGCGACACCCAGCAGCTGATGCTCACCAAGGGCCTGTCCGCGTACGTCTACACCGAGATCACCGACGTCGAGGGCGAGTACAACGGCCTGTTCAGCTACGACCGCAGGGTCCAGAAGGTCGACACCGCCCGGCTCCGGGCCGCCCACGGCGCCCTCATCGCCGCCTCCCGCAACCTCAACGCCGCACCGGGGCTCAGCCCGGGCCACGTCCGCTCCTTCCGGGTCACCACCCCCGGCCACACCGACCGCTACCTCCGCCACGCCGACTCCCTGGCGCGGACCGACGCGCTGACCGCGGCCTCCGCCGACGGTGCCCGCCAGGACGCCTCGTTCCGCATCGTCACCGGACTCGCCGACCCCCGCTGCTACTCCTTCGAGTCGGTGAACCTCCCGGGCCGCTACCTGCGCCACTCCGGCGGCCGCGTCCGCCTCGACGGCGACACCGGCGGCCCGTTCGCGGCCGACGCCACCTGGTGCGCCCGCACCGGACTCGCGGCCGGCGGCACCTCGTACGAGTCGCTCAACTTCCCCGGCTCCTATCTGCGCCACTACGCCGACGGCGTGTACCTCGCCCGCAGCGGCGGCCCGAACGCCTGGGACACGGCGTCCTCCTTCGCCGCCGACGCGACCTGGAACACCGGCGAGCCCGCCCTGTGGCGCAGCTCGGTGCTCCTGCCCACCGACGTGCGGCGCTCGCTGCGCGTCACCACCTGGGGGCACACCGACCGCTACCTGCGGCACGCCGACAGCCTCGCGTGGACCGAGATCGTGAACGCGGGCAGCGGCACCCTGCTGAAACAGGACGCCACCTTCACGCTGCGCCGCGGTCTCGCCGACTCCTCGTGCTACTCGTTCGAGTCGGTGAACTACCCCGGCCGGTACCTGCGTCACGCCGACAGCCGGGTCCGCACGGCGACCGACGACGGCACGGCGCTCTTCCGCCAGGACGCCACCTTCTGTGCCCGCCCGGGCATGGGCGGGACCGGCGTCACCTTCGAGTCGCTGAACATCCCCGGCTCCTACCTGCGCCACTTCGACTCCGCGGTGTACCTCGCCTCGGGCGCGGGAAGCGGGGGCTTCGACCGCCCCCAGACCCTCGGCGCCGACAGCAGCTGGTCGGTCGAGGCGCCCTGGGCGGCCTGACGCGAACCCCGTCCGGCCCATGCGGGCCGGACGGGCAGCCGTACAGCGGGTCCTTCCGGGCGCTTGTGCCCGGAAGGACCCGTTCGGCGTCACGGACTCAGACGGTCCGCAGCCGCAGGCCGTACGGGCCGAGGATCCCGTCGACCGGCCGGAACCATGCCTCGCCGCCGGAGGAGCGGTTGCCCCGGCCGGCGGACGAGTTGGTCGGGGACGGTGCCCCAGCCGAGGACGACGGGCGCCGGCCCCGACCGCCAGGCCGACGGCGGCCATGACGGCGCGCAGGGGGGGCGCGTTCGGCGGGAGCCCTGGTGCGTGTCGGGTCGTGGCGGCAGCCCCGCCGCGCTGCCCCCGGGCATGCCGAAGTCCCGGACCGCGGGCCCCTGCCCGCGGTCCGGGACTTCCGGTGCCGCGCGGTCCTCCCGCGCGGCACCGGGACGTCGCGCCTACGGCTTCTCGGCCGCGTGCAGCGCCGCCACGTCCTCGGAGGAAAGCGCCTTGTCGAAGGCGTGCACCCCGTCGACCGAGCCCTTCCAGAAGTCGACGTTCCCGCCGCCCCACTTGGCGCGGCCGACCGCGAACGGGCCCGTGCTCACATCGGCCGGACCCGCGGCCGCCGTGGCGGCCAGGACCCCGTCCACGTACAGCCGGATCTCGTTCTTCGCGGCGTCCCGGACGCCCACCAGGTGGTACCAGCGGCCGAGTTCGGGAGTCGTGACGTAGCGGGCGCGGTTGCCGCCCGGAGTGCTGAAGGCGAAGGCGCCCTGGCCGTACTGGAGGTAGAAGGGGTTCTCCTGGCGCCGGCCGTCCTGGCTGACCACCGTCGCGTAGTTGCCCGGCAGGGAGTCCAGCGTCGCCCACGCCGACACGGAGTAGCTCGTCGTGGTGTCGATGACGGGACCGTCCGTCTGGGCGAAGTGTCCCTGACCGTCGAACGTCAGGGCGCTTCCGCCGACCCCGGCGCCCCAGCCCGTCCCCTCGTTGAGCGTGAGCGTCCGTCCGCCCGGGCCGGAGTCACGGGCCGTCGTGCCCGCGCCCTCGTCCAGGGACCAGGAGGCGCCGCCCTTGACCGGGCCGCGCTGCCCGGCGGCCGCGCCGGCCGCGACGACCTTCAGGTTGATCGCGCGGACCCGCGCCGGGTCGACCTTGATCTCCCGGCGGTCGTACGTGTAGAGGCCGTTGAGCTCGTTCTCCAGGTCGGAGATCTGGGTGTAGACGGACCCGGACAGCTCGGCGCCCGCCGCCTCCAGGTAGTACTTCTCGGTGTTCTCCACGTACTTGCGGGTCAGGGCCTCCTTGTCGGCCACGCCGCTGTAGATCACGGTCGGGGCGCCCGGCCACATGTGGCCCGGGGCGCGCAGGGTGAAGCCGCCGTGCTCGCCGTCCAGCGCCGCCCGGTGGTCGGGATAGGCCGGGTCGGTGTTGTTGTAGTCGTGGTGGTCGACGATGTCGCCCTTGCCGGAGTCACCCTTCGAGTTGCAGCAGTTGACCCCGCTGTGGGCGTTGACGATGCGGGACGGGTCGGCCGCCTTGACCGCCTCGGCGATCCGGCCGGTCTCCTCGCGGTTCCACTCGCCCCAGCCCTCGTTGAAGACGGTCCAGCCGATGACGGACGGCGAGTCGTGGTGCTGGCGCATCATCTCGCGGCCCTGGTCCACGAACGCCTGGTGGCCGGCGTCGTCCTTGAGGTCGCCCGAGACGAAGTCCTGCCAGACCAGCAGCCCCAGCCGGTCCGCGTGGTAGAACCAGCGGTCCGACTCGACCTTGATGTGCTTGCGCACCGCGTTGAAGCCGAGCTTCTTGTGCGCCTCGAGGTCGAAGGCGAGGGCCTCGTCGCTCGGCTGGGTGTAGAGGCCGTCCGGCCAGAAGCCCTGGTCCAGCGTGGCGAGCGAGAAGATCGGCTTCCCGTTGAGGACCAGCTTCTGGAAGCCGCCGACCTTCTGGATCGCGATCTTCCGCATGCCGAAGTAGCCGTTGACGCGGTCGGTCGACCTGCCGTCCTTGAGGCGTACCTCCAGGTCGTACAGGTACGGGTCGTCCGGGCTCCACAGGTGCTGCCCCGCGACCGGCAGGCGCAGGGTCGCGGACGCCGGGCCGGAGACCCGGCCGACGACCTTGCCGCGGGCGTCACGGGCGACGGCCTCCACGCGGGCGCCGGCCGAGGCGCGGGCGGACGCGACCTTCACGGCCAGCGTGCCCGTGTCGATGTCGGGGGTCGTGACGAGGTCGTCGATGGCCGCCGGGGCCACGGGCTCCATCCACACCGTCTGCCAGATGCCCGACGACTGGGTGTAGAAGATGCCGCCCGGGTTGGTGGACTGCTTGCCCGTCGGCTGGTTCGGGCCGCCGGTGTCGGTGACCGCGACCACCACCTCCTGCGGGCCCTTCGCCGTGAGGGCGTCGGTGACGTCGGCGCTGAAGGCGTTGTAGCCGCCGGTGTGCTCGGCCACCCGCTTGCCGTTGACCCAGACGGTGGCCCGGTAGTCGACGGCCCCGAAGTTGAGCATCAGCCGGTTGTCCTTGCCGGCCTTGCCCACCTTCCAGTCCTTGGGCACGTCCACCAGCCGGCGGTAGAACATGTGGTCCTCGTGCCGCTCGATCCCGGACAGCTGGGACTCCACGGGGAAGGGCACGACGATCTTCTCGTCGAGGTCCTTGCCGAAGACCGGCTGCTCGCCGGCGTCCGCGCCCGCGAACTGCCAGGGGCCGTTGAGGTTCTTCCACCGGGAGCGCACCTGCTGCGGCCGCGGGTACTCCGGCAGCGGGTTCTTGCGGTCCAGCTTGTCGCCCCACGTGGTGGTCAGCCGGTGGGTGGAGGCGTTGGCGGCGGAGCGGAGGATCCGGGGGACGGTCTCGTCCCCGTTCTTCAGGCCGCCGGCGCCGTCGTAGTCGACGCGTACCTGCTGGCCCTTCTGAACGGGCTCCTCCAGCTCGACGACGGCGGTGTTCGGGTCGTCCCCGGCCACGGTGACCGAGCGGATCGGCATGGGTGTGGTGTCCGCCTCCACCGTGAGGTGCTCGGCCACCGAGGCCAGGCCACCGACCGGGTGGTCGAAGCGCAGCCGCAGCTGCCGGCCGCTCGCCGGGACCGTCGGCTCCACCGGGTAGACCTGGAAGTCGGCGGGCGGGGTGAAGGCCGACTCGGGGACCAGCTGCTTGGCCAGCGTCGGGGTCGACCAGCGCAGGAACATGTTGGCCCCGCCGACGTCCTGGAACATCTCCAGCCGGAACTCGTGCTTCTCGCCCGCCGTGAGCCGGACCGGGGCGCTGGTCTGCTCGCGGTCCCAGTCGGGCACCCAGTGGTCGATCACCGGCTTGCCGTCGACGAACAGGCGGAAGCCGTTGTCCCCGATGCCGTAGAAGGTGTAGTCGCCGGTGACCGGGGCCTCGATCCGCCCGGTCCAGCGGGCGGTGGTGTGCTCGGTCCGTCCGGTCAGCGACTGGAAGGTGCCGGTGAGGCCCGAGAAGTTGATCTGCGGGTCGAGGGAGGTGCCGCCCAGCTTGTCGAAGTCCCGTGCGCCGGGCGCCGACATGCTGAAGTACTCGCCCTTGAGGCCGTGCACTTCGATGGCCGCGTCCCGGGCGGCGGGGGAGGAGAAGGCGTCGCCCGGCCGGGCCGCGGGGGAGGCGGCGCCGTCCGGCTGCGCGGCCGAGGCGGTCGGGGTCAGGGCGCCGACGGGCAGCACCAGGGCGGCGGCGGTCAGCAGCGCCCATATTCCGGTTCGGGGGCGGGTGTTTCGTCGTGTCATCGAATCTTTCCTCTTTGAGAGGGGATCGGAGCGGCCGGACCCAGGGATCGCGTGTCGGCGGAAGTGCCCCTGAGGGATGCCGTGTCCGCCTCGGGGGTGCGGGCGCCCGGCGGTTGCCGCACCGTCGCGCCGGCAGGCGAAGGACAGCGTCGAACGGGCCGCCCGGACATGATCACGGCGGTGCTGTGAGGGGCGGGCGGCCGTCATTCCAACGTTGGAAAATTGCGTGCAGCGGAATGACAGCACGCACCACGGAGGCTGTCCAGACCTCGCGCGCCCTTCGTTCCGACCGACCGTCAACTCCGTTGCCGTGACTGCGGAACCGATCGGCGGAAGCGTTCCGGAAACGTCGTCCCCGCCTCTTGCAGAGGTCGCCGAGGCGCGGTTATAACGTTGTAAAGCCGGAGTCGCCGCCCTCCCGGGAGGCTGCTCCCAACTCGTGTCCGCCCAGCTCATGGGCGTGATCCGGGCTGTACGAGGCTGCGCACCAAGGGCCCGCCGTCCCTTCACGGCGCGAACCGGCTCCGCTTTCCTGCTCTGAGCGACCGCACGCCACTCGGCGGTGCTGTCCCCCCGCCAAGGAGTGTCTTCACGATGACCCTTCCGCAGAGATTCCGCACGCTCTCCGTCGCGTGCGTCGTCGCCGCCACCGCCACGCTCGCCCTCTCCGGCTGCGCCAAGTCGGAGACCACGGACAACGCGGGCGGCGACAGCGGCCAGGGCGCCCAGACCGTCCAGACGCCCACCGCGTCCGCCGGCCCGGGCTGCACCCTCACCACCTACGGCGCCCCCGAGCTCGACCTCAAGAACGCGATCGTCGGCTTCTCCCAGTCGGAGAAGGAGGCCAACCCGTTCCGGATCGCCGAGACGCAGTCCATCAAGGACGAGGCCGCCAAGATCGGCGTCAAGAAGCTCCTCACCACCAACGCCCAGTCGCAGCTGCCCAAGCAGATCAGCGACATCCAGGACATGCTCGCCCAGGGCGCGCAGTTCCTCATCGTCGCCCCGCTCAACTCCGACGGCCTCGAACCCGCCTTCCAGGCCGCCGCCGCCAAGAAGGTCCCCGTCCTCACCATCGACCGCAAGGTCAACGACACCGCCTGCAAGGACTACCTGGCCTTCCTCGGCTCCGACTTCGTCGAGCAGGGCAAGCGCGCCGCCGACGCGATGATCAAGGCCACCGGAGGCAAGGGCAAGGTCGCCATCCTGCTCGGCTCCTCCGGCAACAGCGTCACCACGGACCGCACCAAGGGCTTCGTCGACCAGGTCGAGGCGGCGGCCCCCGGCCTGGAGATCGTCGCCCAGCAGACCGGCGAGTTCGCCCGAGACAAGGGCCAGCAGGTCATGGAGCAGCTGATCCAGTCCAAGCCCGACATCACCGCGGTCTACGCCGAGAACGACGAGATGGCCCTCGGCGCCGTCACCGCGCTCAAGGCGGCCGGCAAGGCCCCCGGCAAGGACGTCAAGATCGTGTCGATCGACGGCACCCGCAACGCCGTGCAGGCCCTGGCCAACGGCGAGTTGAACGCCGTCATCGAGTCCAACCCGCGCTTCGGCCCGCTCGCCTTCGCCACCGCGCAGAAGTTCTACGCCGGCGAGGGCATCCCCGAGGACGTCATCATCCAGGACCGCTCCTACGACCCGTCCAACGCCAAGTCCTCCCTCGGCGGGGCGTACTGACCCACGACCGGCCCGGTCCGGCCCCGTGGTTCCGGCGGGAACCACAGGACCGGCAGGGCCGGTCGCCCGGGCCCGGCGGGTCGTCACGGACCGGCCGGGGCGGGACCGCCGATACCGGCGGGAACCGCGAGCCGTCCGGTCGGCCGCCCCGTCCCTGACGGTCGACCGGCACGGCTCCGGCAGCCCTTCGGGCCCGTGCCCGGCTCGTACGGCCCGGCGGACGTTCGTACGCGCGCCCCGCTCGTACGGCTCCGACCGCTCCGAGGGCACACGGCGGACGCGCCCGGCTCCGGCCGGGTCCGGCCGGGCATCCCCCGGACCGTGCGGCTCCGGTCGTTACCAGGAGCACCCGGCCCGGTCGGTACCAGGAGCACCCGCCCCGGTCCGCACGGGCGGCCACCGGGCCCGAACGGTCCCACCGGCCGTCCGGGCACGCGCCCGAGGCGTACCACCCCGGCGGGTGTACCGCTCCGGCCCGTGCCCGACCGGTACGGCCCCGGACACGCGCCCCGCACCCGGGCCCGAGTGACATCCGGGTTCCGCACCGGCCGCGGGGGGTCCCGTACGGCCTCCGGCCGGGTGTCGCTCCCGCCCCGAGCCCAGCCGGTCCGGGGCCCGCCCGTCGCCGGCCGCGGAATCAGCCCCGACCCCGGGCCGTCCGCGCCCCCTCTCCTCTCTCTCCACGTTCCCTCTCCGGAAGGCCACGCTCATGGCTCCCCCCGAAGCGGCGCCGCCCGAGGCCGCGCCGACCGCGACGAGCGGCACCGCGCCCTCGGCCGCGCCGACGGTGCTCGAGGCACGCGGCGTCGGGAAACGCTTTCCCGGCGTGGTAGCGCTCGACGACGTCTCGTTCACCCTGCGCGCCGGCGAGACCCACGCGCTCGTCGGCGAGAACGGCGCCGGCAAGTCCACGCTCATCAAGGTCCTCACCGGCGTGCACCGCCCGGACAGCGGCGAACTGCTGCTGTCCGGAAGGCAGGTGCGGTTCGCCCGCCCCTCCGAGGCGCAGACCGCCGGCATCTCCACGATCTACCAGGAGGTGAACCTGGTCCCGCTGATGAGCGTGGCCCGGAACATCTTCCTCGGCCGCGAGCCCAAGAACCGTTTCGGGCTCATCGACTTCCCGCGGATGCACGCCGAGGCCGCGGCCCTCCTCGGCGGCTTCGGCGTGACCGTCGACCCCCGCCGCGCCCTGGGCACCCTCGGCATCGGCACCCAGCAGATGGTCGCCCTCGCGCGGGCCGTCTCCGTCGAGGCCCACGTCGTCGTGATGGACGAGCCCACCTCGTCCCTCGAACCGCGCGAGGTCGAGACGCTCTTCCGGGTCATCGACGACCTCCGCCGACGGAACATCGCCGTCGTCTACGTGAGTCACCGCATGGACGAGCTCTACCGGATCTGCGACCGGGTCACCGTGCTCCGCGACGGCAGGCACATCCACACCGGCCCGCTCGCCGCACTCGACCGCATGAGCCTCGTGTCCATGATGCTGGGCCGCGAGATCTCCGAGGTCCGCCGCCACGGCCTGACCAGCTTCGGCTCCGCGGGACACGACGTCGCCCGCGAACCCGTCCTGACCGCCACCGGCCTCGTCCGGCGCCACCAGCTGGACGACGTCTCGCTGGAGCTGTACCCCGGCGAGGTGCTCGGCCTCGGTGGCCTGCTCGGCTCCGGCCGCAGCGAGACCGCCAAGGCCCTGGCCGGCGCCCTGTCCCTGGACGCGGGCGAGGTCCGCGTCGGCGGCGTCCCCCTGGGCCGCTCGTCCTCCGCCGCCGCCATCCGCGCCGGCATCAGCCTGCTCCCCGAGGACCGCAAGGCCGAGGGCATCGTCCCGGGCCTGTCGGTCCGCGAGAACATCGTCCTGGCCGCCCTTCCCCGGCTCTCCCGCGCGGGCATCGTCTCCCGCGCACGGCAGGACCGCGTCGTCGACATCTTCATGAAGCGACTGCGCATCAAGGCGTCGAGCCCGGAGCAGAAGGTCGGCGAACTCTCCGGCGGCAACCAGCAGAAGGTGCTCCTCGCGCGCTGGCTCTGCCTCGAACCCAAGGTCCTCCTCCTCGACGAACCCACCCGCGGCATCGACGTCGGGGCGAAGGCCGAGGTCCAGGCACTCATCGACGAGCTCGCCCAGGAGGGCCTGGCGGTCCTGCTCGTCTCCTCCGACATCGAGGAGCTCGTCGAGGGCGCCGACCGGATCGTCGTCCTCAGGAGCGGCGCCACCGCGGGCGAACTCGTCGGCGAGAACGTCTCCGAGGACGCCCTCCTCGCGGCCCTGGCCGACCACACCGCGCCGGCCGACGCCGCGGAGCCCGCCGGCGCACCGCAGCCCCCCGACCCGGCGCACCCCGGCACACCGGCCCCCGCCGACACCGCGGCCGGTGCCGCCGGAGCCGTACCCCTGACCCAGCCCGCCGGGCCCGGCTCCCCGCCGGACGCGGCACCCACGACCCGCCGAGCGCACCAGGCCCCGGCCTCGGCCGCCGAGGAGGACCCCCGATGACCACCCAGGCCGCCGCGGCGCCCGCCCGTGCCACCGCGACCCGGCGGAACACGACCGCGTGGTTCCAGGAGTACGGCGTCTACGCCGCCGTGGCCGCGCTGCTGCTCTTCAACGCCTTCTTCACCGAACACTTCCTCACGGTCGACAACCTCCGGACGCAGCTGATCCAGGTCGCCCCGATCGTCATCGTGGCCCTCGGCATGGCCCTGGTGATCGGGACCGAGGGCGTCGACCTGTCCGTGGGCTCCGCCATGGCACTCGCCACGGCCCTGCTGCCGCTCTACCTGGGCTACGGCCTCGTGCCCGCCCTGCTCGTCGCCCTCCTCGCCGGAGCCGTCGTCGGCCTCGTCAACGGCACCCTGGTCTCGGTGGTGGGACTGCAACCCATCGTGGCGACCCTGGCCCTGTTCGTCGGCGGCCGCGGCATCGCGCTCGTCCTGGCCGACGGGCAGCTCAAGCAGATCGTCAACCCCGACCTGCTGGCCCTGGGCACCGGGAGCCTCCTGGGCATTCCCCTGGTCGTCCTGATCGCCGGGATCCTGGCGCTCGCCGTCGCCTTCCTCGTCCACCGCACCACCTTCGGGCGGCAGGTCGTCGCGATCGGCGGCAACCGCAAGGCCGCCGCGCTCGCCGGCCTGCCGGTGAAGCGGGTGCTCATCGGCGTGTACGTCCTGTGCGGCGCGCTCGCCGCCCTCGCCGGCATCCTCGCCACCGCACGCCTCACCGCCAGCGACCCCTCCTCCCTCGGCACCCTGATGGAACTCTCCGCCATCACCGCCGTCGTGGTGGGCGGCACCCCGCTGAGCGGCGGCTCCGTCCGCGTGCTCGGCACCCTGGCCGGCGCCCTGCTCATGCAGCTGCTGCGCGCCACCCTGGTCAAGCACGACCTGCCCGACTCCACCGCCCAGATCGCCCAGGCGGCCATCATCATCGCCGCCGTCTACGTCGCACGGGAGCGTCGATCCCGATGAACCCCACCTCCTCCCTCACCGCCCCGGGGACCGGCGTCAAGGGCTCCGGACCCGGCGGCAAGGCCGACGCGGACCGCCCCGCGAGCGGCGTCACCGCGGCCGAACGCCTCCTCTCCCTGGTCCAGCGCCAGGGCGTCCTGGCCGTCCTGCTGCTCGTCGTGGTCATCGCCTCCTTCGCCTACCCGACCTTCGCCACCCTCGACAACTCCCGCGGCGTCCTGGTCCAGGCGTCGTTCCTCTCCATCGTCGCCCTCGGCATGACCCTGGTGATCATCACCGGCGGCATCGACCTGTCCGTCGGCTCCGTCTTCGCCCTCGGCGGCGTCCTCGCCGCCTGGGCCTCGCAATGGGGCCTGCTCCCCGCGCTGCTGGTGCCGCTCCTCGTCTGCGGGGCGATCGGCACGCTGAACGGCCTGCTGATCGCCCGGGCCGGCATGGCGCCCTTCATCGTCACCCTGGCCTCGCTGCTCGGCGCGCGCGGCCTGCTGCTCGCCTTCACCGACGAGGGCGCGACGACCTACCTCGTGCCGAAGGGCTCGGCCTTCGCCGAACTGGGCCAGGGCACCGTCGGCGGATTCGGCTACCCGATCCTCGTAGCCCTGGCCCTCTTCGGCCTCGGCGGTCTGATCCTGCAGCGGACCTCCTTCGGTCAGACGCTCTTCGCCGTCGGCGGCAGCGCCGACGCCGCCACCCTCATGGGCCTCCCCGTCGCCCGCGCCAAAGTGACGGTCTACGTCCTGAGCGGGCTCCTCGCGGGCTTCGCGGGCGCGCTCAACGCCGCCCGGCTCTCCTCCGGCGTCACCATCATCGGCACCGGCATGGAGCTCGACGCCATCGCCGCCGTCGTCATCGGCGGAACCCTGCTGGTCGGAGGTGCCGGCTCGGTCAGCGGCACCCTCTGGGGCGTGCTGCTGCTCGCCGTCATCCAGAACCTGATCAACCAGATCGGCTCGCTGAACTCCTCCTACCAATCGGTGGTCAGCGGCGGATTCCTGATCCTCGTCGTGGTGGCGCAGAGGTACGTTTCACGCAGCAGAAGGACGCTCTGACGCCGGACCCATCCCACCGGCCCCCGTGACCCGGGGCCGGTGCGCCCGAGCCCCACCGGGGACGGGCCGCACCGGCCCCGGAACCGGCGGCCCACCGTTCAGAGCCGAACCAGAGGAGTTCCGTGGGCGTCAGCCTCAAGGACGTCGCGCAGCGGGCCGGCGTCTCGATCAAGACCGTGTCCAACGTGGTCAACAACTATCCCCACGTCACCCCGCAGATGCGGGCCAAGGTGCAGCAGGCCATCGACGAGCTCGGCTACCGCCCGAACCTCACCGCCCGCCACCTCCGCAAGGGCCGCACCGGCATCATCGCCTTCGCCGTTCCCGAACTCGGCAACCCCTATTTCGCGGAACTCGCCGGAGCCGTCATCGACGCCGCCGCCCAGCACGACTACACCGTACTCGTCGACCACACCGCGGGGCTCCGCGAGCGCGAGCTGCTCGTGTGCCAGGAGTTCCGCTCCCACGTCATCGACGGGCTGATCCTCAGCCCCATCCACCTGGAGAACGACGACCTCCTCGCCCGCCAGGAGACCTCGCCGCTCGTCCTGCTCGGCGAGCGCGAGTACGAGGCGCCGTACGACCAGATCGCCATCGACAACGTGGCCGCCGCCCGCACCGCGGTCCGCCACCTCCTCGACCTCGGCCGCCGGCGCATCGCCTTCCTGGGCTCCCGCACCGGGCGCGAACGCCAGCCCGCCCACCTCCGCCTGCGCGGCTGGCGCGAGGAGCTCACCGCGGCGGGCGTCACACCCGACGAGTCCCTCGTGGTCGCCACCGACGGCTACGGCCGCGGCGACGGCGCCGCCGCCATGACCGCCCTCCTCGACCGCGGCATCGTCCCCGACGCCGTCTTCGCCTACAACGACCTCATCGCCCTCGGCGCGCTGCGCACCCTCACCGAACGCGGCCTCCGGGTCCCCGAGGACATCGCCGTCGTCGGCTTCGACGACATCGAGGAGAGCCGCTACGGCGCCATCACCCTGACCACGGTCGCCCCCGACAAGCCGGCCATCGCCCGGCAGGCCGTCGACCGGCTCGTCGAACGCCTCGCCGGCGGCCCCGTCTCCGAACCCCGGCGCATCAGACCCGGCTACCGCCTCGTCGTACGCGAGTCGACGGGCGCCGTACCCCCCGCCGTCCCGCAGGGGAAGCCCACGCCGGAAGCCGAGGACTGACGGACGACGGGACCGTACCCGCCCACGAGGGCCGGAGCGCCGGCCCCCGACCGGGCCACCTGCCCGCGGTGGTCGGGCCGTCCTCCACGTCAGCCGGACCGCGCCACGGTGACCGGCTCCCTGCCCACGGCGGCAAGGACCCCGGCCCGCCTCCGACGCCCGCACCCCGCCCGGGGCGGCAGCACCCACGGAACAGCACCCGCGCCGAGCCCCCCACCCGTCAGCCGCCTCCCCCCCCACTCATGACGAGGACATCCCATGCCCCGAGCCACCATCCACGCCAGGCCGTTCGGCACCACGCCGACCGGGGAGGAGGTCGCGCTCTGGCGACTCACCTCCCCCTCCGGCGCCTACGCGGAGATCCTCACGTACGGGGGCATCCTCCACGCCCTCGGCGTACCCGACGCGACCGGCCGCACCGAGAACGTCGTGCTCTCGCTGCCCTCCCTCGACCAGTACGCGGAGAAGAGCCCCTACGTCGGCGCGCTGATCGGCCGCTACGCCAACCGCATCGCCCACGGGCGCTTCACCCTCGACGGCACGCCCCACGACGTCCCGGCCAACGACCGGGGCCACGCCCTCCACGGCGGCCCCGCCGGCTTCGACGCCCGGGTGTGGGAGGCGCACCCGCACACCGCAGGCGACACCGTCGAGCTCCAGCTCCGGCTCCACAGCCCCCACGGCGACATGGGCTTCCCCGGCGCGCTCGACGTCACGGCCACCTACTCGCTCGACGCCGACGGCACCCTCGCCCTCGACTGCACCGCCACCACCGACCGCCCCACCGTCCTCAGTCTCAGCAACCACGCCTACTTCAACCTGGCCGCGGACGGCGGAGACGTCCTCGACCACACCCTCCAGGTCGACGGCGAGGCCTACCTCCCCGTCGACGCGACCGGCATCCCCCTGGGCCCGATCGCCCCCGTGACCGGCACCCCGTTCGACCTCACCGCCCCCCGCGCCCTGCGCACCGGCGTCCTCGCCGCCGACGACGTCCAGATCCGCGACGCCCGGGGCTACGACCACTGCTGGGTCCTGGGCTCCCGCGAATCCGCCGTGCCGCGCCGCGCCGCCCGCCTGTCGACCCCGGACGGCGCCAGGACCATGGAGGTGTGGACGACCGCCCCCGGTCTCCAGGTCTACACGGCCAACCAGCTCGACGGCACGCTCACCGACCCGAGTGGGCGCCCTCTGGGCCGGCACGGCGCCGTCTGCCTGGAGACCCAGCACCTCCCCGACGCCCCCAACCGCCCCGCCTACCCGAGCCCCGTCCTCCGCCCCGGGACGACCGGCCACCGCCGCACGGAGTTCCGCTTCCCCCGCCCCGCCTCCCCGACGCCGGCAACCGACTGACGCACACCTTTCCCGCGGGCCGCCTCTCACTCTCCCGGCGGCCCCTCCGCGGCCGTCGACCTCCCCAAGTACCAGACGGGCCCGGGGTCGGCCACCTCCAACTGCCGGAAACCCAGCCGGTCGTAGAAGGCCCGCGCCCCCGTGTTGGCCCGCACCATGCACAGGTGCACCGAGGCCACCCCTCCCTCCCGGAGCGCCGCCAGCAACACGTCCATCAGCGCCCGCCCGTACCCGCGGCCCTGCCACTCCGGCAGCAGGTCGATGTGCAGATGCGCCGGATACGCGGCCAGCTCCGCCCGCACCATCCGCTCAGGCGTGTGCAGGAGCCCCGCCATCATGTCCGCCGCCGTCCCGCCGTCCGCCTCGGGCGCCGGGAACCTCCCCTCGACCCCCGGCAGCCACGCGTCACGGAACCGCTTCACGAACCCGGCCGTGTCCGGCACCCCGAGCACGTACCCCACCGCCCGCCCGGCCCCGTCGTCCAGGACGAAGGCGTACTCCGGCTCCAACTCCACATACGGATAGGCGAAGATCGTCGGCATCAACTCCGGGTCCGGGTACATCCCGGACGAGTCCCCGCCCTCATGGGCCGTCCTGACACAGATCTCGGCGAGTTCCGCCCGATCCGATCCCCGATAACGGCGAACAAACGGTTCTGTCTGCATGACGGGGGACGATTCCACAGTGGGAGCGCTCCCGGACCCGCCGTCCAGGATGCGGTCGACCCCGGCGCGGCCTCGCCCCTGCCACCGCTTTCCGACGGCTGACCGCCCAGCCCTCCGCGACCTCCTCCCTCTCGGGAACCACGGCGAGCACGCAGGGGTCTGGTACCGACAGAGGGGCCGATCGCTCAACTGCACTCTCCAAGGCCCCTGTTACGGCCAGGAACCAGACCGGGACGGGGGCGACAGGTGGACTGGTGGCTGACTGACAGCGAAGGGATCGTGGCCTTCTGGCTGCTGATCTTCGCGCTGTGCAACGTCCTGCGCGGCGTGTACTGCTGGTTCCGTGACCGGGACGAGCGGCGCGAGGTCGAGCGCCTCCTCGCCTTCAAGCCCCATCCCGTAAGGGCCTCGTTCCTGCTCGGCGGAATGACCGAGGCCGCCGAGACCGCGATCTGCATGCTCGTCGCCGACGGCGCCGTGAAGGTGTCCTCCAGCGGCGAACTGCGCCCCACCCACCGCGGAAGGAAACAGACCGACCACGCCCTCCGCGCCCTGGCGGAGGCCCTCCGCGCCACCCCCTCGGGCACGACCACCCGACTCCACGAGATCCCCACCGAGGCCCGCTTCGCCGCGTTCCGGCAACACGTGGAACACCGTTCCCCCGCAATCCGTTTGACCGCCTCGGGCAAGAGCCAGTCCCTCATGCTCGCGACCTCGCTGCTGACCACGTTCGGCATGGGGGTCCACGCCGGCGGAGCCCTGGCCCCCACGGCCTTCTTCCCCGGAACCCACCGCATGTCCTGGCTCTACGTGTGCATGGCCGCCCTGCTGGTCCAATGGGCCCCGGCATGCCTCTGGCCCTCCGAGAAGCGACGCCGCTGGAAGGCCCTCGACACCGTCTGCCAGGACCGGACCGAGAGCGCCCGCGCAGCCCTCCCCGACGCCACCCGCCAGGCCATCGCCCGCACCAGGCGAGCCCCGCAGCCCACCCGACACCACACTCGTGGCCACAACGGCGACGCCGGTGGCGCCGCCATCGACGTCGACTCGTGCAGCAGCAGCGACAGCAGTTGCGGCGGTTGTGGTGGGTGCGGGGGAGAGTGATGAGGCCAGTGGGGCCTACTGCTTCACGCAGCCTGTGGTCGGCCGACGGTACCTGGGGACACCCTGTTCCAGCAGGTCCAGACGGCGGCCGACGCCGCCGGCGAGATCGACGGGGACATTCTCGACCGACTCCACCATCGTCCGTGCGCTCGGACACCTGATGGCATGGCGCCTCGGCAGCGTTCAGGATCCGGAGGCGCGACGGCGGTGGGAGGGAACCGCGCTCAGGAGTTCCCACAGAGGGTCGGAGCCGCCGGCCCACCGGGCGAGCAGATGGCGATCGACGAGGTGGAGGCGCTGGGAGCGGGCGAAGGCGATGGCCTTGTCGGTAAAGCGGCCGTTGGTGACCAGTACGACGACGTCACCGTTGTGGACGGGTCGGCCGGTGCCGTTGAGGACGTGCAGGTCCGGGGTTCCGACCGCGGAGCCGGACAGCCCGGCCTTGCGGTGCTTGCATTGGATCACCCACAGACGTCCGAACGGGTCCGTGGCCTTCACGTCGGCGCCGTTGTCGCCGGCGCCACCGACCCGGATCGCCGCAGGGCAGCCATCGCGACGCATCAGATCCCGTACGGCCTCCTCGAACTGCCGGTGGTGCAGGGCATCGATCTGCGGCAGCGCATACCGCAGTCCCTGCTCCCGCACCCGGTTCCAGCGGGCGGTCTCCCGATACCGGCGCACCCACACTCCACCGGCCGCCAACGCGACGAGCAGAAGCACGGTCGGCACCCAGGGGTGCGCGACCAGCCACCGCACGGCGCCGACAGCCAGACTCCACACCGCGACGAGCACCAGGAGCAGCAGACCGACCTGCTCCCAGCTGGGGGCACTCCTACGACGGTAGGAAACCTGGCGACGCCTGGGCACGGGCCGGCGTCGGAAGGCGGAAGACATACGGCGCCGGCGTGGGGCGGGGGAGCGGCGAGTACCCGGCCGTGATCGGGGGCTCATGTACCGGCCTGCGAGACGCCGCTCACGAGCTGCTTGAGCACGTTGAAGATGCCCTGGCCCAATGGGGTCGGTGCGATCACGATACCCAGGGTCAGGACGATGAACGCGGTATTGCGTTCCTCGACTCGGCTTCGGGCCTGCGTCCTGCGGCGTAGCCGCAGCACCACGATGACCGCCATCAGCACCCCCACGTTGATCGTCATCATGCGAAGTCCGCTCCCGCCCCGCGCCCTCGTCTCTGCACCGTTCCTGACCGCCCTGAGGGGGCCAGGAAACAGTGCAGCCGATCACGCGCCCAGATCGCAGCGGGTCGGTGAACGTTGGCGGAACGCCGCCGGACGCTGTCCAGTTCCGTCCGGACACTCGTTCCCGCACGCGAACTGGCGTGAGAACGTCGGTGTTGGCGCTGACCTGCGGTGACGTGTCGCGAGTGTCAGCGACGTGTCACCGGGCAGGGCGCTCGGATTTTCGTCCCTGCGGATGCCTACCTCCATATCTCCGGCCAGAACGCCGAAGGCATCAACCAGGTCCACAATGACGGCAAGGACGACATCGCTGTCCCGTACGACTACGGCCAACAGACCGACCAGTCCCACCGCGCCGCGCCAGGAAGCTATCTCGGACCACGATCAGGTGATCGAGCAGCCCACCCAACCTGGGCCCCCGAACCGGCCCCTGCACCCCAACCCCAGCTGTCCAGTCGTGGATGTATTCGCGGGCCACCCAGATGGTGCGCCCGTCGAGGGGGCGCTGAGGGGGTCTGCATGCGTACCTGCTCCCTCCCCTGACCCGCTCCTCGACTCGAAGAGCGAAACCCGCATATCTGCCCTAGCTTGTGGATGAATGTTCCCCAGGAAAGGAGACCTCCCATGGCAGACAAGGCCAAGGGCAAGATGGAGCAGGCCAAGGGCAAGGCCAAGGAAGTCGCCGGCAAGGTGACCGGCAACGAACGGATGCAGGCCGAAGGCAAGACCGACCAGGTCAAGGGCAAGACGCGCGAGGCTGCGGGCAAGGCGGAGGAGCAGGCCAAGGGCGTCAAGGACTCCCTCCGAGGCCGCCAGAAGCCCTGACCTCCCACACTTCCCGCCAGGCTCCGACGCCCCTGCGTCGGAACCGCCCCTCTCGCGTGGGGATCAAGGCGGGCGCCTGACGACACGGGCCTGATGCGGTCGGAGCCCCCGCTCGCGGCCCTTCGCCCCGCCGCCGGCTCGTGGTCCTTAGACTGCCCCGCCCCGTACCTACCTTCGGGCGCGGGGCGGTCGTTCTGCTCGCCACGGTCCTGCGCCGAACGCCGCCCATGGCCCGAAGCCGGCGCTGGTGGTGTCCCGAGGGCTTCTCGCACTTCCTCCGTCATGGCTGGAGTGTCTCGGGGGCCTGTGCCGCATGGCCGTGTTCGGCACGGTGGACATGCTCAGGACCAGCTGGTCTGCGCCGTCGGGCAGGACCGACCGGCAGCTTCTGCCGACGGCCTGCTCGCGGCGGTAGGCAGAAGCGTTCCGCCCCCGGACGCTCATGGCGCAGACAGAGCAAGAGGCCCTCGGCCCCCTCCCCGGACGCCGCCGACCATATGGTGTGCGACGGACAGCCGTTCGGCCCGGCCGTTTCCTCATCGCTGGGCGTGGTCTCCTCGCTGCGTCTAGGCTTGCCCGGCCCGGGGAGTGCGCGGACGATTGCGCCTCACCACCCCGGCCCGGCCGTACTCGGACGGTGGCGCTGGTGGGCCTTCGTCGCATGGGGCTTGGCCTGTCGGGTAACCGGGCCGTGTGGATGAGAACGAGGACGAGGACGAGGACGAGAGCAGTGGGACCTGATGCCGACCCGGGTGGCGGTGCCGAGTCCGTGCTGGACAGATTCCTGATGCGCGCCGGCTACGCGCTGGACGGAGGGGGAAGCCGTATCGCCGCCGCCCGGCAGCACGCCTCCGCCTTCTTGGACCGGGCCCGCGCCGAGCATCGGCTGCCGGTGTCGCAACGGACGCGGGACCTGACCGCGCTGGTCGTCAGCGAACTGGTCACCAACGCCCACAAGTACGCCCCCGGCCCCGTCCTGATGGAGCTGCGCATCAGCACCGACCACGTGGACATCGTGGTGTGGGACAGCGACCCCGCCGTTCCCTCGGCCCAGAGCGCCGATCCGGGGCGGGTCGGCCAGCACGGCCTGGAGATCATCAAAGCGGTCGCCGAGAAACTGTTCGTCGAGCAGGAACCGGTCGGCAAACGCATCACCGTCCGCCTCGTCCTGGCCGACACCCTCGACTCGGCCTAGGCGCAGAAGGTGACGACGCCCTGGGGCTTCCCGCAAGCGGCCGTCTTCTCTCTCGCTCACCCCGGACGCCGACGTTGTCTTTGTCCTCGGGCGCGGGCTGCATGCCATCCACCGACCGTGGAGAAGCCGGCTGGGTACGAGAACGGGACGCGTCGCACCGGCCTGGAAACTTGCCCTGCGGCAACAATGTGGCCTGTTCACTGTTTCGCGTGCAGGCATGGGTGTGCGACGCTGAAAGGACACGAGACCGGCTGACGCCACAGGCGGCAGCCTTTGGGACTCGGGAGTTGCCCCCACTCCGGGCACCCGGGCCCCGCCATCGTCGTCCACCCCCTCTTCCGCGAACCGGGGGTGTTGCGTCTTTGGGCTCATCAACCCCCCAAAGGGGGCGTGCCCAGCATGAACGTCACCACCACGATCACCGGCACCAGCGCCCGCATCTCCCCGCACGGTGAGATCGACTTCTACACCCTGCCTCCGCTGCACACGGCCGTGAAGCGGCTACCGGGCCACGTCATCGACCTGCTGTGGGACCTGGAACATCTGTCCTTCACCGACGTGGCCGGCCTGCGCATGCTCTTCTGCCCCGCCCCCCAGGGCGACCCGCAGTACAGGACGGCGGTGACGAACCTGCGGAATCAGCCCTTGCAACTCCTGCTCATCGCCGCCGACCTGTTCCCCGCTGCCTACGACCTCTCGCGCCTGATCCCTGACACCCCCGCCGGCCTCACGGCCCACAGGTCCTGAGCCCCGGCCCGGCCCGGGGGCGAAGCACGGCCCAACAACAGCGTCACCTGGCGCGACAACGCCTCCTGCGGGAAGCCTCGCGCTCCCGGCCCTCGCCGCCGACGGCCGTTGTCGGCCTCCAGCCCCTCACCGCCAGACAAGCAGCCGTCAACCGAGTACACGCACGCCTCCGCTTCCCCGTCGAGCGCGCCTTCGCCCGGCTCGAGGCAGGGCGGATCTTCCGCGAAGCCCGGATCAGCCCCGACCGACTCACGTCAATCACCAAGGCCGTCCTCACCCTCGAGAGGCGACGCTGAAGATCCTTGGTGAACGTTGACCGCTTGCCATCCACGGTCGACCACTGCTCCGTTCGTGCCACCGAGGTCGACCGCCCAAGTCGCTGTGCTGGACGCCGTCCCGATTGTCGGTGGCCTTGGAACGGGCAGGGCGTTGAGGCGGGCTCACGGGGACCCGAGCCGGAACGACTGCGCGGTCTCGAAGTAGCGAGAACACCCTCGATCGATGAGGGGCCACAGCCCGGTCTGGGTGGCACGGTCACCCAGACTGCCCAGACGAGGGGCCTGTTGTGAGCGGAGGGCCTCAGCGCAGTCGTCGCGCGCGCAGCACCAGGTCGTCGGTATGGTGCGCGCCGGCGCCGCCGTCGGGTGCCACACGGGGTCGCTGCTCGTTCACCTCCACCTTCCAGCCGTCGGTGAGCAGGGCGGCGACCATCGAGGGCCAGACGTAGTCAGCCGGGTCGAAGCCGCTGTCGTGCGCGTGCTGGGTGTCCATCCCCGCGTGGTGGACGAGCAGCAACACGCCGCCGGGCGCGACGGCCGCGAGCAGTGCTCGCTCGGCCGCGGCGTCGGGGGTGCGCAGCAGGGCTGGATACTGCGCGGAGACCAGGTCGAAGGAGGCCGGCGGGAGCGCCGCTTCCGTCAGCCCGGCGTGTACCCAGCGAACGTCGACGCCTGCGTCCCGCGCGTGCCCCGCCGCCCGCGCCAGTGCCACGCCCGAGACCTCGAGCGCGGTCACGTCCCAGCCGCCGCGCGCGAGCCAGACGGCGTCCGCGCCCTCGCCGCAGCCGACGTCGAGCACCCGTCCGGGCACGAGCCCGGCGACCTCAGCCACGAGCGCACCGTTGGGCCGGCCGCTCCACAGCTGTTGCCGGTCGGCGTACCGGTTGTCCCACTCCGCCCGCACCGCGGGGTCTCCGACGTATCCGTCGCCGGGCAGAAAAGTGTCGGACGCGGGCGATCCCGCTGTGATGTCGTCGGTCATGCGCCCAACGTCACCCATCGTGGCCCGGTCCCGCCACTCCTGTTGCCGCTTCGGCAAAACGGCGTCCAAGGGGCGAGGAACAGCCGGGGGTAGTCGCACTGGACGTCATCGAAACAGACCGGTCACGGCATCCCCGACCTGCGAAGTCGATCTTCGGTGGCGATCGGGCAAGGTTCGCTGTCACAGGTCAGCGGGACAGTCCGCGACGCTCGACGAGGCGGCTCGCGTTGCGCGATGAATCGAACGTCCCTCAGACCCGCGGCGGAGACGCCCCGTACCGTACGCAAGGCGCGCGGGTGAGCCGCCTGTCGGACAGCTCTGTCAGGCGGTGGCCAACAGGATCGCGGCGTCCCGCGCACGGTGGCGACGTCCGCGAGCCCGTCGGACGGCGAGCCCGCCTCGACCCGGTCATCAGCCGGGTCGTCAACGGGGCTGCACCTCATCTGCTTCCGCAGGCTGGCGGCCTGACGGACAGCGCCCGCGGATGGGACGATCCACGGCGTGATCGGATGGATGCACCACACCCCGCGCTGGACGGTCATATCGGTCTGCGTCATCGCGGCCGTCCTGCTCTTCGTCGGCGCTTCCTCGCACGTCACCGACCTCCTCAGCCAGGGTCTGCACCCCTATGACTGGGCACCGGGGTGGCTCAACCTCTACTGGTCGTCGCTGGCACTGTTCGACACGCTCGCCGCCGTGTTCCTGATCCGGGGCAAACGTCGGGGAGCCGACCTTGCTTGCGCCATCCTGGCGACCGACCTCGCCGCCAACTTGTACGCGGTCTACGGCATCCAGCACAGCAGCCTCGCCGTTCAGCCCGGCCTTCAGCGGCTGACCGTCTTCGCCGCGCTCGTCCTGGGAGCGGCACCGTTCATCCGACGGCACCTCACCAGTTGAGAGAGGCTCTAACGAGCCGGTACGTGATTGAGGTGTAAGGGGGGCCGGGTGAGGGGGGGGGTGATCCAGCCTGTGGTGATCAGAGTCGACCGGCACATCCTCGCGCATCAGCTGTTCACAGGGGTCTCCCGGCGGCATCCGGCTTGCTTGGTAGAGGAGTCGGGCGGAACGTGGCAGCCGTGGTCGAGGGCCACCGTCACGCGGCACGCGGGCGACGTGGCCAGCAAACGTGGGGCGGGGCCGGTGCCCGGCATCGGCTGGTGTTCGTCGACCGGTCGGTCGTCGCGCTGGTTTACCTGCGGCAAGATCTCCCGCACTCCGTCCTTGCCCTGTTGTACGGCGTCGACCGTTCCACCGTCCCCCGTGCGATCGGAGAGACACGAGGGCTCTTGGCCGAACGCGGATGCGCGGTCCCCGAACGTTCGGGTCTGCGGCTGTGGACCCTGGCGGATGCGTTCGCCTATGCCCAAACCGAAGGCGTCGAGCTGCGGCTGGACGCCACTGAGGTCCAGGTCCGCCGACCCTTGGCCGGCAGCGGCGGACGACGCGCGTTCGTCTCCGGCAAGAAGAAACAGAACACCATGAAGGCCACCGTCACCGCCGACCATCAAGGCCGCACGCTCTGGACCGACGCCCTGCGACCAGGGCGGATGCACGATGCGACCGCCGCCCGCAACGAAGGCATCGAGGCCTGTTTCCAGCACTTCCCGGACGTGGAAGTGCTTCTGGACGACGACTGCCCCGGCCTCAGGCACGATCATCCCGGCCAGGCGGTCACGCCGCCCAGAAAACCGAACAAGATCGCTTTGCCGCACGTCCACGCAGCCAGAGACGAAGCCCGGCACCGCCACTCGTCGAAGCGGATCACGGTCGAACGCGCGCTCGCCGACCGTAAACGCTGGAAGCAGCTGACCAGCTGACGCACCGGCGAGAGATCCTGCCCACCTCCTACCGGGCCATCGCCTGCCTCGTCTCCGACCGCATGGCCGATGCCTGACCACGACCTCGATCAGGCACTCATGCCTCCACCCCGATCACACACCGGCTCGTTATGCGAGGGCCGGCGTGTGATCGGGGGAGTCCTCGCCCCCTTGACGGCAGCTGCGTCAGTTGGGCCAAGGGGACGAGGAGGCATGGGTCAGAGGGTGACCATCAGCGTGCCGCCGTCGAAGTAGGTGCCCATGTTCTTGCGGACGGAGATGTTGCCGTCGGTGCCGTGGACGATGAGGTCGGCCTTGCCGTCGCCGGTGATGTCGGCGAAGTAGAGTCGTCCCATGTCGTTGCCGGTGACGAAGCGTCCCCAGCCGGTGGACCAGTGGGTGCCGCCGTCGAAGTAGGTGCCCATGTTCTTGCGGACGGAGATGTTGCCGTCGGT
>NZ_BNBS01000005.1:0-1119 GCF_014656075.1 Streptomyces hydrogenans | reverse complement strand
GGTGCCGTGGACGATGAGGTCGGCCTTGCCGTCGCCGGTGATGTCGGCGAAGTAGAGCCGTCCCATGTCGTCGCCGGTGACGAAGCGTCCCCAGCCGTTCGACATGACGGTGCCCGCACCGAAGCTGCTGCCGAGGTTGCGGTGGACGACCACCGCGCCGTCCGTGCGCTGCAGCACCAGGTCGTCCTTGCCGTCGCCGTCGATGTCGGCGGGCGTGACCTTCTCACGGCTGACGATTTCCTTCACCCAGCCGGCCAGCCCGTCGACACGGGTGTCGACGGCGTTGGAACGGGTCTCGGCCGGGTCGATGCCCAGGCAGCCGCCCTGCCATGACCGGGAGCCCACAGCGACGAGTTCGGGGGTTCCGCTGACCGTGCGCAGGGCCGGGCCGCCGGCGTCCCCCTGACAGACGGTCGCGGTGTCGGAACCGTCAAGGTTCACGTCCGTGCCGGTGGTGGAAGCGACGGTGAAGGTACCGCTGTGGAGCTTGTTGGGCACCCACTCGGTCTTCGTCCGGCCGAATCCGGCCTTCGTCAGCTGCTCGCCGGCGGCGGCGGCGGTGGTGGCGATCCGGACCGGGACGGCCACGGAGCCGGGAACCCTGGTGCTGAGTCTGACCAGAACCAGATCACGGTCGGCGTGGGGTACGAGGGCGAGGGCCTGCTGGACGCTGCCTCCGGTCTGTGTCAGGTCGGTGCGGCCGACGGTGACGGTGGTGACGACCGCGGGCTTGCCGGTGTCGGAGATGCCGGCGGTGGTGAAGCAGCTCTTCGCGGTGAGAACCCACTGCGGGTCGACGAGCGTGCCGGTGCAGGCAGCTTTCTCCCCGATAACGATCTTTGCGGTGAAGTTCAGCTGCGCTGGGGCGTCGCCACCGTTCAGGGCGGCGGCGGGGAGGACGGTGGCGGCGGTGGCGAGCACGGTGGCGGCGCCAGCAGCCCACACGAAGCGCGAACGCTTTGCAGTCATGAGTGTTCCTTGAGGGTGAAGGAGGAGAGCTTCGGCTGCTGCATGAGTTGTTTCCTTGCTGCGGGACCCAAGAGGTCAACAGGCGCTCTGAACCACCTACTTGGAGGTGCGGATCTCGACGAGCATGTGGTCGCGGCCCTCGGGGTCGGC
>NZ_BNBS01000004.1 GCF_014656075.1 Streptomyces hydrogenans | reverse complement strand
CTGCAGCATCATCTGCTTGCGACGCCTCCGAACCTCATTCTGAAATGATCAGTAAGCCGCGAGGAACGTGCCCTCTACAACCCCGCCTTCACCGCACTGCTCTGCATCCGTGCAGTGCAAGGCCACGAAAAGGCGTACGAGGCTCCCTGCCCACTCCCCGTAGCCGTCACCGCCAGCATCATGGCCTTGCAACCCGCCATCAGGGACGCCCTGCCGGCAACAACAGGAACCGGCTTGATGGGGTGGCTCGAAGCCAACCAGCACGTGCGCATCGAGATGTCCCGCAACGCCACGGCGCTCGCCGCCGTGGTCCGGCCGGGACTCCTCTTCGCTCTCCAGTCTCGCGCCGTGTTCTGCACCACCACAGGCCTCATGCTCAAGCCGCGCGCCGTGCCCAAGACCATCGGCGACGGCACGCAGCAGACCAGAGCCATCCAACAGGCAGCCCACATGCTCGGGCGCTGGCTGCCCAGCACGGGCAGCCTCGGTACTGTCCTGACCCTCATGGGAGTCCAGCCGTGACCTTTCAGATCCGCGCGGTCACCATCTACGGCAAGCAGCCCAGTCAAGTGCATACGGTGCCCTTCAAGCCCGGCGGCCTCAACATCGTCACCGGCGACTCCCGCCGCGGTAAGAGCGCGCTGCTGACGATCATCGACTACTGCCTCGCTAGCTCCGAGTATCCCGTGAAGTCCGGCAAGGTGCGGGACTACGTCGGCACCTACGCGATCACCTTGGTCAAGCCCGGACAGCAACTCTTCGTCGCCCGCCGCGCCCCCGAGGCCAAGAAGAGCGTCAGCACCGTCATGTGCGTCCTCTCGCAGGCACCAGGCTCGCCCCCTCCACCCCTGGACGACCTTCGTTTTGTCACACCGAGGGAGGTCGCCAAAGACATCTTGAGCGACTTCTGCGGTATCGACCGCAACATCCGTGTCCCCGCCGTCGGCCGGGCAACACTCATCGCACCGTCCGTCCGCCACGCGCTGTTCTTCTGCTTCCAGGCCCAGAACGAGGTCGCCAACGAAGACGTCCTCTTCCACTCCCAAGGCAAGGAGTGGAGGCCGAACACTATCCGCGGCGTCATCCCCTACTTCCTCGGCGCAACCGACCGCGAGCAAGCACTCCTCCGCAGTCGACTACGCCTCGCCCGCAAGGACCTGTCCGACCACGAAGCGAAACTGGCCGCCGCGAGAGTTCTTGCCCCCGCTGCCGGCCAGGCCCAAGCCTTGCTCACCGAAGCTATCGAAGCCCGCCTCGTGCGTCCTGACACCAGCCGCGAGACGACCGCCGAAGGAGTCCTGCGGCTCTTGCGCCAGCCGCTCCTCCAAAGAGGCCCCCAGGCAGGCCCGGACTCGACCGATGACCCCATCAGCGACCTGCGCAACCGTCGTACCGGGCTGCGGAGTCACGCCAACAGAGCACGGGCGCGCATCGCCGACCTCAAGACGACCCTGGCGGAGAACGGCGACTTCACCGACCAGGCCAACGAGCAGCGCGCTCGGCTGGCCACCCTTGGTCTCCTCAAGCGCGATCCCACGTATCCGTACGGCGCGCATTGCCCAGTCTGCGCCGGCCCGGTTACACCCGCCCATGTCACCGCAGCGGCACTGGCCATGGAGCTTGAGCACCTCCAAAGCGACCTCCACGCCATTGGCAGGGACACTCCAGCCATCGAGCGAATGATCAGCGAAGAAGAGGGCCAGCTACAGGAAATCCGCTCGCGGCTAGCCCGCAATCAGGAAGAGATAAACGAGGTCACGGCAGCCTTCCGGGCGCTGGACCACGAACCTGACGACGCACGGCGTGCCGCCATCGTGCAGGGCCGCATCAGTCTTTACCTGGACACCGCGGCCCAACTCGCCATCGGACCTCGAGTGGAAGACCGAACCGAGGAACTGCGCATACGGATCGCCGAGTTGGAGACGCTTCTCAGCGAAGATACCCAAGGCGACCGCCTGACTAGTTTCCTGTCCTTGATCAACCAGGAGATCAGGTCCAAGGCGCAGGAACTCGAACTGGAACACTCCAGCTCGATGCTGCGCCTCGACGTGAACCGTCTCACCGTGGTGGCTGACACCCCCGACGGGGCGATACCACTGAAAGACATGGGCAGCGGGGACAACCACCTCGGGTACCACGTGGCCACCCTCCTCAGCCTCCACGAGTGGTTCGCCGAGAACGGCAACCCAGTGCCGGGCGTGCTCATTCTCGACCAGCCCTCGCAGGTGTACTTCCCGCCTGACCACGTCGGCGAAGAGGTACTTGAGAGCGACGACCGGATCCTTCTCCTGAACATCTTCAAGGCCATCCACCGCACGCTCCGCCGGCTCGACGGAAGGCTACAGGTCATCGTCATGGAGCACGCAGACCTCGAAGACCCCGCTTTCAGCGATCACGTCGAGCACAGGTGGCGCCGACGCGACGGACAAGCACTCGTACCTGCCGCATGGATTACATCCGAGGCTGACTGACGCTGCAGCGCGCGTGACGCCGGTGGGCCCAGCTGCCATCATGGCCGGTTGTCGGCGTACACGTGAACGTGGCTCTGGCAGGTATCAGGTGCCACTGACAGAGGGCCTCCCGCGCCTGGCATACGTTCTGGACAGCACCGTCTTTCATGCCGAGGGAGAACCGTGCACCGCATCGAGCCCCGCAAGATCGCTCACGGCCTGAACGTGAGTACCCGTACTCTCACCAACCACTGACACGGCTGTACGAGCGCCTGGGATTTGAACCCGGCGATCAGTTCCGGCTGGGGAAGTGGTGGGCAACGTCCGACGAGCGCCCGCCGGATTGACCGCCGAGTTGAGGCGTCGCCGGAGCGCTACCGCCATCCCGCTGCTCGGTTACTGCCAGTGGAGGGTGAGAAGCCGCGGCGGCGATCGTGACCGGAGATATGCGGCTTGCGGCGGCCTTGCTCACTCAGGCGCTCGGGAGCTGTCGCGAGCGCCGTCATGAGATCCGTGCTGATTACAGGATGTACTCCTCCATCAATCCGGCGAGGTGGGCGATGGCCGGCCAGGTGGTGGCGATCGTCGTGTGGGCGTGAAGACGTCGCTGGGCCTGGGCGTACATGGCCCAATCAGCGGGGTTGTCTCCCTCTTGGAGGAACGCAGGCACAATCTCCAGGGAAGCCGGGTTGGAGCAGGTCTTGGTTCGGTTGCCCGGTTCGGCCGGGTCGAGCTTGGTGACGCCGAGCGAGATCTGGTTCTGGGCCGAGCGGGGGTTGATGCCCCAGAACGCGCGTTCCCCGACCTGGACGACGCCGGAGAAGCGCCCGAACTTCGACACGGGAATCAGCTCTTCCGATTCTTCGCCGACCCTGACCATCTCCTCGGTGACTCCGAAGGACCGGGGGACCGCGTCGCGGTCGCTGCGTTCCCGGAGCCGGATGATGCGTAGGCCGGGCTGGTCGCCGGGCTTTCGGATCGCCGGAGTCACAGCGGGGTCGGTCATGTCGACACCTGGCAGGACTAGCTGGTCGAAGGCGATCCGGCCGTCCTGCAGCCATGGCCAGATGTCCCGATCGCTCATTCGTGCGCGGCGTACGAGCAGGAGCCGGTCGGCGGTGGAGTCGAGGGCCAGGGCGCCGGTAATGAACTCGGCGAGGGCCGCGCGCGAGGTGCGGGTGGCTACGCGCCCGCGGCCGGCGGTCAGCGCCTCGGGAAGTGCGGTCAGCGGCATGGGGTGCTCGGTCGAGCTGCCGGGTGTGGGCATGAGCTGTGCGGTGGGTTCTTCGTGCGTGTGCTGCCGGACGAGGATGGGAACGATCATCCGTTCGCCCGCGGGGACGAGCCAGACCGTGATCAGTTCGAAGGGGCCGTCGATGCCCTGGGGTACGGCGATCTTGGGCAGGTGGCCGGCCTGGCGGAGAGCGTCGTTGAGGGCGGAGGCGGCGCGTTCGATGTCGCTCGTGGCGAAGTCGGTGTCCGCGAAGCGCTTGGCGAGGGCGGCTTTGCTGGGATTGGGGTTGGCAGGGGTAATCGGGCGAAGGCATTGGACGTTTCGGCCGAGAGCCGGGAGGGTCTTCTTGAAGAGCTTCTTTGGATCGCCCTGGCGCGTGCGCGAGAAGTAGGCGGGTCCTTCCATCTCCACGATGCAAACGATGGGTTCGGCGAGGCGGGGGAAGGCTTCGGCGATCCTTGCGGTGCGCTCGGTCTCACTCCTTTCGTACTCGGCGCGGCGCGCGACTTTGTCGGGGTTGGTGGAGCGGGGCAGGCCGGCGGTCAGGTCCCGGGGGTCGCAGCGGTGAAGCGTTACGTTCAGCGGCCCGGTGAAGCCGGCGGAAGTCTCTGTGGATTGGCCGGGGGTCAGGCCGAGCTTTGCGGCGGCAGCGACCTGAAGGCCCTGCCAGGTCCGGTCGGAGGACGCCCATACCTCGATCTCGTAGGTGGGGGCGTCAGGCAGCTCCAGCGGCAGGAGCGCTTTGGCGCGGGTCCGGGCCTTAGGGGTGGGCGCGAGTGGAGCCAGCCCCTTCTCCTCCAGCTGGTGGGCGACCTGGGCGAGGACCTCCATGTGGTCGCGGGGCTGGTAGCCGTTGCCGACGGGGTGGTCGTGGACCGAGCGCGTCGGCGGTGTGCCGTCCTTGTCGGGGTAGCGGTAGGTCATGCCGGTGCTGTGGACGAGGTGGGCGGCGAAGGGCTGCGCTGCCGCGTCGCCGGGGGCGGTACGCAGTTGGTCGAGGCTGGGTGGCTGGTGGTGGGTGAGGCGGGCGAGGATCTCGGCGACGCCCGGCTCCCAGGCCCAGGTGCTGCTCTCCCCGCGCCGGCGGATGGTGACTCTGCTCTGCAGGAGCATGGGCCGCTCGCGGCGGTGGACGAATCCTTCCTTGGCCGAGAGGAGGACTTTGGCGGTCGGGTCGCTGAATCCGCGGCGGGGGACGTACTCGACTGGGCGCGTCGCGAGGCGGGTCATGTTCAGGTCGACGTGGAGGTGGACTTCGGGAACGCCGGGCACTGTTTCGAGGTGGAAGGTCAGGACGTCCACGCTGGCTCCGGCCGAGCCGTCTTCGTCGGTGAGGGTCTCGGGTGCGCCGAGGTGCAGGGTACGGCGGCCGTCTGCGCGGGTGGGGCCGAGCCGCAGGTCGCGGTGGTGTCCCAGGAGTTGGAGCCCGCTGCTGGTGAGGTGCTCGGCGACGAGGCTGGGCAGGAGGTTGAAGACGTGGGTCGGGGGGTTGGCGGTGCCGTTGGCATGAAGGCCGTGGCGGGTGAGGTCGAGGTCCTCGGGGACCCACTCCAGCTGGCCGGCGCCTTCGAGTTGGCTGTACCAGTCGGTGTCGGGCATGTGGGGTGCCACGCGGCTCGAGGCCCATGCCGACAGGGCGATCAGCAGGAGGTCCGGGTCGACCTCGGCGCGGGCCCGGAGCCATGCGGGGTCGCGGGGGTTGGTTTGTACGGAGGTGATGTCGGGGTCGATGAGGGTGAGCAGGTCCCGTAGCGATTTGGTGGGCAGGTAGTCGGGTCCGCCGCGGGGACGACGGCCGGGCCGGGTGTCCCACGCCTTCTCCAGGAGGGCGAGCATTCCCGGCGGGCAGGTCGTGCGGTAGCCGGTGACGGGCCAGGTGGCTTCCGGTGTGAAGGTGAGGACGGTGGCTTGGGTGCTGCGGTAGGCGGGCATCAGCGGTGACCCCAGTCGATGTTGTCGAGAAGATGGGAAGCCAGGCCCCAACAGGCCTTCGCGAGTTCGTGGTCGAGCCGCTCGGCGACCGTGGCCGTGGGGCCGGGGTCCGTGAGCCAGCCGTGTAGGAGCTGCTGTGCGGCGACGATCACGCTGGTACGGGGGGTGTCCGGGGCGGAGTCGTCGAGATTCGCGGTGCGGGGGGCGAAGGCCGCGTCGCAGAGGTAGACCAGCACGGGCTCGTTGCCGCGGATGCCACGGCCGAGGGTCTGGTGGAGAGGAACAAGAAAGTTGCCGACGAACGCGGCGTGCTCGATCGGGTCGGTGAGTCGGGTGAACAGGACGGGCTCGCCTACCCGCCGTTGCCAACGGCGACGCTCGCTGCCGCGGAGCTTGCGCGCGAGGTCGACCGGGTCGGCGTGGTCAAGGGTGACGTCGAGAGGATTTCGAAGGCGGCGCATCGCCTCGCGGCTGAGGAGCGAGAGCGGGAAGGTGGCATCGTCGGCGGGCGGGTGGATCCGGGCCAGATAGAACACGGCGCCGAGGGCCGCGACGCGGCGGGCGTTGAGGATGTTGTGGCCGCGTTGAACGGCGCCTTCGGCTGCCACGAGGATGTCGGCCCCGGAGGCGGCGAAAGTGGCGAGGCGCCGCCGGGGGATGCTGTGGCGGGTAGGTGGGTCGTCGTCTCGGATGACATGGAGGGCCGTGTACGGGGTCTTCTGGTTGATGTAATCGGCGACGGTTTGGGCGTCCCGGGTGCTCTGCACGGTGAACAAGACCTGCTGGCGGTCGTCGGCCAGGCGTTGGCGGGCCTGTTGGAGCAGCGACTCCCGCGCACCGGGGGCGGGGTTGCAGATCCAGTCGGCGGACGTACACAGGGCGTGCGCGTGGAGGGTGGGGTCACCTCCGGTGCCCGAGGTGAAGACCGGGCGGCCGTCGCGGTAGCGCGGCGGCCGGAAGAACATCCTGCTTTCCAGCAGCGCCGCCCTGGCCTTCTCGGGTTCGCGCAGGACCAGGTTCGGGGTGACGTCGAGGTGGAAGCGGGGGGAGGCGGGCATCCAGCTGGTGGCGGAGGCGAGGACGACGTTGGGCCCCTGGATCCCTTCGGCCTCCAGGAGGTCATGCAGGTGATACAGCAGCCACCGGCCCACACCACGCAGCCACAGGATGCTGAAGGACCCGCTGTCGCCGGCGGGGTTAGGCTGCCACTGGAGAGCCATCAGGTTTCCCGCGGCCTGCTCTGGGACGAAGGACATCAGGTCGCGGGGCGGCTGGCGGCTCCAGAAGTCGTCGCCGTCTCCGATCTGTGCCGGGCTGATGGCCGGCAGACGCTGGGCGACCTCGAAGAACGATGTGGTGATGCGCGCGGCCCACAGGCCGCCCTGCAACAGCTGCGCGAGCTCCGCCGGCGTGCCCCGGGCCGTGATGCCGTCGAGTACCGGCTGATGGGCCTCGATCCATGCCTCGGCGGCCTCCTGCGCGGACATGAGCGTGTCGTGGGTCGCTGTCATGGCCTCGATCAGCTCGGCCCAGTTCTCTGCGGGCGCCTGGAAGGGGGCGGTGACCAGCGGCTCGAAGTGCTGTTCGAAGTACCGGTCGGCGGCTTCCTCGAGTTCCGCCTTGCGGGCGAAGTCGTTGCGCTCGCCTAGGCCGTGGAGGCTTCGGGCCAGGCGCCGCAGGAGGCTGTACCCGGTGAACGGTCCCTCGGCGATGAGGGCGCTCAGGTGGTCGGCACCCGGGTCGATCATCAGTCGGTAGAGCTCCGTCAAGGCCTGGTCGTGGCGGCGGAAGTGCTTGTCGCCTGCCGTCACCTCGGGGTCCCGGAGGTCGAGGAACCACGAGTGCTCCAAGCGCTGTCCGATCCGGTCCCCCACACGGTGGCTCCAGCCCCTGCCGGGTTGGGAGAGAATCTCGTGCAGCAGGAACTGGTCGTCGAACTGCTGCTGCACGGTGTCGGCCTCGTCCATCAGGAGAATGGCCAAGTGATGCTGGGCCGCTTCGGCGACGCGGACCTCGATCTGGGACTGCGGCATCTTCGTGGATGCCAGGCCGGCCGAGGTGGTCACCCACACCTGGGCTTCCGCCACATTGCGAGCCGCTGCGTGGGCAGGGCATCGCGAAAGGATCGGGCAGTCCCGGCGCCCGCGCTGGCCGTCCACAAAGAGCTTGCCCCTGCACGGCCGCTCCTCCCTCGGGAGCGGAGCCCGGTCGCTCCTGCTGGTCAGGCGCAGCTCCTCCACGTAGCACTGGTCGTCGGCGAACGCCGCCGCGGCGTCGACACCGGTCGGGAAGGTGGTAGCGCCGTCGTGGAGGAGCGAGCGCCAATAGCGGTCCTTGTGCACTCCCTCCCGGGTCCGTCCGAAGATGGGGACAGCGTTGATACGGAGCGCCTGCAGGAAACTGACCTTGGCGTACATGTCGCTACCGGAGGCGAGCACGAAGCCCACCTTGCCGCCGCGCTGGGCAACGATGTAGGCGATCATGTCCAGCAACGTGGATTTTCCGCTGTTCATCAGGCCCACCACGTGCCACAGACCGTCGATGACCATCTCCTGTGGCCGCTCCAGGAGACGCCCTCCCACATGGTCGGCCAGCAGGGCCTCCATCTGCTCCAGCCGCTTGACGAAGTTCCGGTTCTCGATCTCCGGGTGAGCGATCAGGAGCTCGTCCATCTCGGCCGCCGCCCGCTGAAAGTCCTCCATGGTGAGAGGAATCGGCTCCCGTGTTCGGAAGGCCGTCGCCAGCAGCTCGGGCGGGGCCGGCGCGGGGACAAAAGTCTCAGGGATACGGATCTTTTCCCAGCTGCCATCAGTTCGCTCGAAAGAGCACGTCGAACCAGGCGGCGCCGGCCGATAGTCGCTCCCCGCCTTGTAAGGGGCGACTTCCTGAAGCCTCTGCCGGTAGACGTCGTGGCGTGCCGCGGCGTATGGGGAGCGGCGCCGGGTGAACACGGTCGACAGTTCAGCCTTGTGCCCCGCCATGTCGCCTGGCTCGAACCCCCGTACCTGGGCGGGGAGCTTCACGTAGTGGTCGAGCTTCTCTCGCATCGTCCCGGTCTTGGCAACCGGGCCCATCAGCTCACGCAAGGTCCGGATCTGCGGGTCGAACGCCGGATCCAGCCGCATGTATCCAGCGAGCACCGGCCACAGAGCGCCGATGCCCCGCCCCGGCATGTGATCGACCAGGAACGACAGCCCTAGCTCGAGGGCACAGAGTTCCCACGGCTTGAGCTGGCCGAGCATCGGCCGGACGCACTCGTCGTCCAGCTCCTTCACCAGCGAGGTGCTCCAGGAGCGGGTGTCCCTCATCGGGCACCTCCCGCCCTGCTCGCGCGGACGGCGGCGTGCCGCAAGAACGCCTTCTCATCAAGCACCTCGACTCCAGCGGCCCGGCCATGCAGCTCGCGCTCCAGATCCGCGAGGTAGCCAGGCGTCTGGAGGCGGTGCATGGGGACGACGATGATGCGCCGACGCGCCGGCACGCGGGCATCGCTGCGGAACCCCCGGGCGAGGAGAGTGGGGCTCGCGCAGTCCTTCGCGTCGATCGCCCAGCATTCCCTTTCTCCGCCGGCGTTCACCGGTTCGAAGATCAACGCCGCGTCCCAGGCGTCCAGGCACGGCCACGGCTCAGTCCGGACCCGGTCCGCCGGCAGCTCGGCGAGCCGGTCCAACAGCCGCCCTTCGAGCAGTCCAGGGTCGTGGAAGAACTGGCGGGTCGCCCGGTGCTGGGTCCAGTACCCACCCAGACAGGCCACCTCGAACCGCTCGGGCCTTCCGCCGCACCCCGGAGTGCCGCAGCCGCTCGCCCCGTCGTCGACCGGATTGCGACACTCGCGACAGCGACCCAGCCGGACCTTCCCCGGGCTCTCGACCGGATGGAGGACGTACGCAGTGCGCACGAACTTCGCGAGGTACGAGTCGCTGTCGGCGTCCGCCTTCGACAGCTCTCGCGCCAACGCCTGGACGTCGCGGTCGCTGAGAACGGGGCGATCGATCAGCAAGCGCCGCAGTCGGCAGTAGATTCGCTGGACAGCCTCCTCGCCATCACCATTCATCCGGGCGCACGACATCAGTGCCGCGAAGGTCTGGTTTTGAACCAACTCCGCCTCGACGTCGGCGTGACGGACCAGATCGGCTGCCTGCTCGGCGAACTCCGACAACTCATCCCCGTCCAGCAGGATGGCTTCGAGATCACCGCCGGCGAGGGAGAGCGGAACGGGCCAGGACCCCAGCGGGCGACGGCACCACTCGAACAGCTCGAGGTCGTTGCCCGGCCAGTCCGACCCCAGCGCCTGCGCCTTCCACCACAACCGCCCCCGTGCGTCACGCCAGGCGCGCGGCAACGGACCGGGCAATTCAGCAGCCCTGAAGTGCCCGCCATCCGCCTGCTGCCGATCGAGCCGGATTCTCGCCAAGGCGGCACACAACAACTCCACCGTCATGTAGTCGTCCGCTGCGCTCTGGGGATCCCGGCCCCTGCCGGGCGCGGCATCCCGTGACTCCGCTACCTCATTCGCTGGTGGACAGCCGTCCGGCGACTCCGATCCGACGGACTGAGGGTGCGCACGGTCAGCGGGCCTGGCGGCTTCCTGAGTAATGCTCATAGCTGATCGATATACACCACGTCACTGACAATGCACTATCCGTTACGAGTGAGTGTTCTTTTTGGAACTGTCATTCGACATTGGGTGGTCGTTGTTCAGCGGTGGAGGGCGTAGCAGCGGAGTACATCGATGTCGGCGGGACGGACGGCGGACCAGGCCATAGTGTCGGCCTCCGTGGCGGTGATCCCGAGACCCTGGAGGGGTGGGTCGAAGCTCGCCGGCCGTCGATAGATACGTACGTGAGCGGGGTCGGTTCGTTGACCGCTTGGCCTTCGCGGCACCGGGTACGGAGACGGTTGCTCCTCCTGCTGGCGGCGCGAACGCCAATGAGGGCACTTCGGCCCAGTGTGGTCGCGGGTCAGTGGCCGCCGGAAGACGCCGCGACGACCGGTGATATGGCTGGTACCTACGAACCGGACTGCGCGCCGCTGTGCGGGCACCACGTGAGGAGAGGCTGTGGGGCTGGAGGATCTCGGATTCACGGCGGACGAGTCCGCCGTCTACCTGGGGTTGATCGGGCTGCCCTCAGCCCGGGGGGGTGGAGATCGCCGAGGCGGCCGGAGTGCCGCGGAGGCGGGCTGAGGAGGCGCTCCGTGCGCTGGTGGAGCGGGGGCTCGCGACGCTCGCCGACGACGGTCGGTACGCCGCCGCGCCTCCGTCCATGGCGCTCGGTGGCGAACTCGCCGCCCGCAGGGAGCGGCTGCGGCATGCGGAGCTGGCGGTGGCCCGGCTCGCGGAGACCTACCGGACGGCGGCGGGGGAGCGGGGGCGGGGCGATCTCGTGGAGATCGTCGAGGGTACGGAGGCGATCGCCACGCGCTACCGTCAGCTTCAGCTGTCCGCCCGCCGCTCGCTCGACATCCTCTCCGCAGGGCAGCCGGAGGCGGTCACCCCGGAGGACAGCGAGGAGGTGACGGTGCTCGCCCGTGACGTGCGCGTGCGGGCCGTCATCGACCAGGGCTTCCTGACCGAGCCGGGCGCTGCGGAGCACGTCGTGCGGTCCCTGGCCGACGGCGTCGAGGTCCGTACCGTCGACGAGGTGCCGTGCAAGATGATCCTCTGCGACGACGAGGTGGCGATGCTGCCGCTGCACGGCCGGGGCGCGGCCGTCGATCCCGCGATGGTGCTGCGAGGCGGACCGGCCCTGCTGGCCCGGGACCTGTTCGCGCAGGTGTGGGAGCGGGCCCGGCCCTACCAGCGGCCGCACGACGGCATCGACCCCGTCGACGCCCACATCCTGCGGTTGCTGCTTGCCGGACTCACGGACACGGCGATCGCGGGACAGCTGAAGCTGTCCGTGCGTACCGTGCAGCGTCGGCTCCAGGCCCTGACGCAGCGGGCCGGGGCGACGACGCGGTTCCAGCTCGGCTGGTACGCCCGGCAGTACGACTGGGTGTGAGCGAGCCGCGGGGCCGGGAGTGCGGTGAGCAGGCCCGGTCGTACCCGGCCCGCCCACCGCCGTGAGGCTCACCGCAGCCCGATGGCCCGGATCACCTCCTGCTCGACGCCGAGGCCGCCCGGCGCCTGGGCGGTGACGCGCAGGGACAGTGCCCGCCCGTCACGAGGCGGGTGCAGGACCGTCGTCCAGCGGCCGGCGCCGGCTGCCGTCAGCTCAGGCTGCTGCCAGGTGGCTCCGTCGTCGTAGGAGACCTGGAGCGTGGCGGTGCGCGCGGTGTGGCCGGCGGGGGCCGTGGCCGCCCGCAGTGTGAGGGTTAGGGGCCGTCCGGCCGGGGCGCGGCCCTGGAGGTCGGTTTCGACGTCGTAGTCGACGTTCAGCAGCGGCACGTCGGTCCGGGTGGTGCTGCCGGGCGCGGGGCGCTCGAAGTCGAACGCCCAGGTCGTGCGGGTCCGGGTGGACGTCTGCCAGACCGGGCTGGTGCGCTGCCCGGTCGCTGTCAGCCGGTACGAGCCGGTCGGCAGGCTGAACGCCCGCCCGGACTGGGCGTTGAACGCGGCGACCTGCGCGCCGTCGCCGGCGCGGTAAAGGACGGTCCGGGTGCCCGTGCCGCCGAAGCCCGCGTGACCGCTGTTCCCGCCCGACCACATCGGGACGTTCCACTGGAGGGTGCCGCTCACGGTGGAGTACGCGGCGTGGGAGTCGTCGAGCCGTGGCGCCTGGACCGGCTTGAACCACGCCCCCTCGTACCGTCGGCCCGCGGCATAGGCCACCTCCTCGTTCTGCTCGCGGTAGCCCGCGGCGTCACCGGTGCCCGCGTGCTGCTCATACCAGCGTCCGAGGCCGGACGGCGCCGGCGTGACGTACTCGGTGACGGTGCGTCCGTACCCCTCGCGCTCCCCGCCGCCCACGGCCGGGCCCCACGTCGGGACGAAGAACCGCGAGCCCTGGCCGAGGGTTCCCGGCGCCGCGAAGTACGCGGCGTCCACGCGGGCGAGGTCGCCGTTTCCGGGCCGGTAGGCCGACGGATTGTCCGGGACGTGGCCGCCGTAGCTCCTCAGCAGGTCGTAGGTGTAGTCCGGGAACTGCTTCTGTCGCACGTGCAGGGTGCCCTTGCCGGACTTCGCCTCGGTGACGAGTCGTGCGCCGACCCCCGCCGTGACCGAGGCGACCGTCACCTCATCCGTGGAGTCGTACCGCTCGTAGAGGCGACCGGGCGCGTCGTTGCCGCTGATCAGCATGGCCGCACCGGCATCGGTCGCGGCCCGGACCCGCTCGGTCAGGGTGACCTCGTCGCTGCGGTCCACGACGACGGCCTTGCCGCGCGCGTCGACGCCCGCGTAGTCGGCCGCGGTGCCCTTCCCGGCGTAGACCGTCCGCAGGGTGCTCTCGCCGTCGTGGAACACCGTGCCGGCCTGCGCCGTGAGGTCGATGTGGTGTCCGGTCCCGGTCGCCGCGTCGAGGGCCTTCTCGCGCATCCGCCAGTGGACCAGGACGTCCAGCGACCCCTCCTCCACCTCGTCGGTGGGGGCCAGGTACACGGAGTCGTACGCGGCCGGCAGTAGGACGGCGCTGTTCCAATTGCGGCCCGAGGTCACCGGCCCGTCGGTGTGGGCACGGGAGAAGTCGACGACCGTCTGGGTCGTCTCGCTCTCCCGCTCGGGGACCGCGTACGCCCGGTGCGCGCTGCTCGCGTCGAGGACGGCCGTCACCTTCGGATGGTCGGCGTCGAGCTCCCCGTTCGGCGCGAGCAGCAGTGCCTTGCCGAGCGAGTCGGGGCTGTCGCCGGGCACGTCCATGAACGACCAGGCCGTGTAGTCGCCCGGCGGCAGCCGCAGCGTCGTGCGTCCCGTGACGTTCACGTACATCGGGGTGTCCGAGCCGGGCGTGTTGACCACGACGGTGTCCGTGGCCGGCTCCCCGTCCGGGCCGGTGACCTCGATCGTGTAGTCGTACATCTCCCGTTCCTTGAACAGGGCGAAGCCGGTGTGCGCCACGACCCGGCCGGAGCCGGGGGCGGTGGCGATCACGCGGCCGGACAGCGTGGTGCCCGCGAGGACCTGGGACGGGTCGAGGGTGAGCGTGGCTCCGGCGGTGCCGCCCGCCGGGACCGTCACCGACTGCTGCGCCAGGGTCGCGGCCCGGCCGGTGGTGTCCACGGCCAGGGCGAGGGTCACGTCCTCGGTGCCTGTGTTCCGGTAGGTGACGGTGCGGGTCGTCGGCCTGGCGTCGGCGTTCGGCCACTTGTGGACGGCGGCGGCCACCGAGCCGGTCGCCTCCACCGTCGTGCCGACCGCGGCGAGTACGTCCACGCGGCCGGTGCCCGCCTCGTACGGGGTGAGGCCCGGCGCGGCGTGCGAGGTGGACATGAGGGCGTTCTTGACCCGTGCGCCGTCCCAGTCGGGGTGGAGCTGCTTGACGAGCGCGGCGGCGCCCGACACCAGGGGCGTCGCCATGGACGTGCCGCTCATCGTCCGATACATGCCGCCGGTCCAGCCCGGCACCTGCTGCGAGGCGGCGGCCAGGATGTCCACGCCGGGCGCTGCGACGTCGGGCTTCAGGGCGTACGAGCCGGTCAGCGGGCCCTGGCTGGAGAACGCGGCGCGCCGGTCGTCGCGGTCGACGGCGGCCACGGTCAGGGCCGACCTCGCGGCCCCCGGGGCGCCGACGGTCCCCGGCGCGTAGCTGTTGCCGGCGGCCACCACGAACAGCGGGCCGCCGTCCGCCGAGAGCGCGTCGAGGGCCAGGGACATAGGGTCCTCGCCGTCGGAGCCGGTGGAGGAGCCCAGGCTCATCGAGACGATGTCGGCGCCCTGGGCCTTCGCCCACTCCATGCCGGCGATGGTGGCGGAGTCGGCACCGTACCCGCTGTCACCGAGGACCTTGCCGACCAGGAGACGGGCACCGGGCGCGGCCCCCTTCTCCTTGCCGCCCGAGGCGGCGCCGGATCCCGCGACGGTGGAGGCGACATGAGTGCCGTGACCGTTGCCGTCGTCGACGCCCTCGCCCGCGACGAAGCTCCGCGCCTCGACTACCTGACCCCGCAGATCGGGATGGTCGAGATCGGCGCCGGTGTCCAGGACCGCCACCTTCACACCGGTCCCGTCGTACCCCTTCGCCCAGACACCGGGCGCCGCAATCTGCGCCGTGGACTCGGCGAGCGCCGCCTCGACCCTCCCGTCGAGCCATACCTTGCCGATGCCAGCGGCGAGCCGGCGCGGGGCACTGTCGGAAGCGCCGGCGGGGGCGATGGCGTCCCAGAACGAGCGGGCCCGCCGCTTGTCCGCGTGCAGCGCCGTCGCCCGGATCGAGGCCAGGGTACGGACGGCCGTCGCGCCCGCGGGTGGGGCGGGCGGACGAGCGGAACGGGCGCCGGGCACCGCCGTGGTGATGACCGGTACGGTGCCGGAGCGCGCGTCGTCGTATCCCATCGCAGCCAGTTCCGTGACCTCAAACAGCCGGGGGTCCAGCTTCCCGGCCGCCAGCAGCGGCATCGCCTCCTCGGGCACCACGTAGGTGTCGTCCCCGTACGTCTGCACCTGCACGGCGCCCGAGGAGCCCTCCGCACGCTCCACGGTGACGACGTCCCGTCCGCCGGTCCGGTCGGTGAGGTGGACCAAGTCACCCGTGATGAGGGTGATGTCGTAGGACGTCGCCGCAGTCGCTCCGACCGCCCCCCGGTCGGCCGGGGAGGCGCCCGACACGGCGGGGACCCCCGCCCAGCCGGCCAGCGCCATGGTGAGCGCGACGGCGGCCGACAGGGGTCGGCCTCTGGATATGGATCTCATGCGAATGGTCTATCTGGAACATCCTCCTCCGCCCACTGTTTCCCCTGGCGAACATCGGACATGGCGGAGATCCGACGTGGAGACCGCACCCCGCACCGCCCCCGGGGCCCTGCGCGGAGGAGCGGCGTGTCAGGCCGTCAGCCAGCCCCTGCGCAGCGCCTGCACTCCCGCCTGGAAGCGCGTCTGCGCGTCCAGAAGCAGCAGCAGTGCCTTGATGCGGCGCCGGACCGTGTGCACGTGCACGTTCAGTTGGCGGGCGATGGCCTCGTCCTTGAACCCCGACGCCAGGAGCGTCAGGATCTCCCGGTCCTGAACGGTGACGTGCTCCCGAGTGTCCTGCCCGATCGGCATCGCCCGCTCCCACACCGTCTCGAACAGCGGCGCCAGCACGTTGCGGAGCACGGCGTCCTTCACGGCGAGGGCCGTTGCCGTGGGGTCGCTGGTGTCCGTGGGCGGCAGCAGGCTGTCCCGCCCGTCGACCGCAATCAGTTTCGTCGGCAGGTCCGCCGCCACCCGTATCTCGACGCCCTGTTCCGTGAGCTCATTGAGCCCGTGTGCGCGTCCCGGCAGGTCGAGTCCCTCCCGGTCCACCACGACCCTCACGCGGACGCCACGTGCCACGAGGTTGGCGACGGCGAGTGGCGCGGGCATCCCTCCGTCGGGGCTCGACGCGTACGGCGGCCGGTCCAGCAGGGTCAGCTCGACGGACGCGGCGGCGATCAGCGCGTCGGCCCGCTCGGTGATCGCCTCGCGACCGCGTACGACCTCGATCCCCGCGGACGCCTCTTCGGGCACGCCGACGGGCAGCCGGGAGGCCAGGCGGTCCACGGAGGCGCTGAACAACTCCAGGCGGGCCGACCGGCTGAGGAGTTCGGCCTGGCGGAGATGGATGAGGTTGCGCAGCGCCAGGCTCGGGGAGACGGGGATCGGCATCGCACCGTGGTCGTCCACGAGACGGACGAAGCCCTGGTCGGTGAGCGTGCCGAGTGCTGCCGTGACCCGCTCCACGGACAGGCCAGAGGCGTCAGCGAGGGCGGTGTGCACGGAGGGGCGAAGCGAGGCGGAGCGCGGGTGGTTGGAGGTGCGGGGCGCGGCGAGGAGGGCTTCGTAGAGCCGAAGTTCATCGGGCCCGAGCCCCAGTTCTTCCCAGTCGGGGTTCCTGTCAGGCCAGTTCATGGTGAGGGATCCTCGCCCGAACGCCCCGCTCCACACAAGTGAGGGTGTCCAGTATTCGGCAGGACCGGTCCGTTGTCCGGACGATCTTCATGCCCTTCGATGTGACCACGCCTTCGGGCTCCGTGACATCGAAGAAGGGAACGCTTTGCGTACCTCACCCGTTCCGGCGGCCCGTGGCCGTCGCCGCTCAGGAGCACGAGCCGGTTCCGGCATCACCGCCCTCCTGGCCGCCGCCCTGCTCCTGCCCACCGTTCAGGCCCACGCGGAGCCGGCACCGACCCCCGGCGACGGGGCGCCCGTCACCGCCGGGCCGGCTACCGCCACACCGGCCCTCGTCACGGGACTCGACGAGACCGTGGCCGCCGACGTGACCGCGGTCGACGCCGCCCGCGACCACCTCGCAGCCAAGCGAGACCGCTACCACATCGCGGAACCGCAGAAGGACCTGACGCCCCTCGCCACGGAGCGCACGGGCAGCCGGGAGACCGTACGCCTCCAGCAGCGGTACAAGGGCATCCCGGTCCTCGGGGGCGAGTACGTCGTCCGTATGGAGAAGAAGGCCGGCAAGCGGGCCGTCACGGGCACCTCCGGCCGCTACTTCACCCGGCTCGACCTGGCGACCGTCGACCCCGCGGTCTCCGAGACGACCGCGATCGACCGCGCCGTGGCCGCCGTCGCCGGACAGCTCGGCACCGGCCGGCTGACCCGCCCGGCGCAGGACGGTGAGCGGGCCGCTCCGCTCACCGGTGCCGTCCAGGGCCTGACCGTGCTCCCGCAGGGCAAGGGGATACTTACCCGGCACATCACCGTCACCGGCGTCAACCCGGCCGACGGCACCCCGGTCAAGCAGGAGGTGTACGTCGACGCGCGCTCGGGCTTCCCGGTCCTGCAGTACAGCTCGATCAGGACCTTCGGTGCGACGGGCACGGCGACCGGCACCGCCACCGCGGGCGAGGCGGGCACCGCCGACGAGTCCGCCACGACGGCCTCGCAGCTCGTCGTCAAGGGCACCGGCACCCGCTACAACGGGCAGAAGGCCGAGGTGAACCTGTACCAGGGCGCCGACGGCGCCTACCAGATGATCGACTACAGCAAGCGGGCCGCCGCCACCCCCTTCAACGGCGTCCTCCTCGCCACCTACGACGCCCGCGGCCGCGAGGCGTACACCGCCTCCGGCGCCTGGCCCAGCGGCATCCAGACCTTCCGCTCCGCCACGCCCGAGCTGGGCGAGGACTTCACCGACTCCGGTGCCGTCGACGCACATTGGGGAGCCGGAAAGGTCTACGACTACTACCACTCGAAGTTCGGCAGGGACGGTCTCGACGGCAAGGCCGGCTTCGTCTACTCCCTCGTCGGCGTGGTCAACAACGGACAGCCTTTCAACAACGCCTTCTGGGACGGCCAGAAGATGGTGTACGGCCAGGGCGGCGGCGACTACCGCACCTTCTCCGCCGACACCGACGTCGTCGGCCACGAGATGACCCACGGCGTCATCCAGCACACCGCGAACCTCGTGTACGTCGGCCAGTCCGGCGCCGTGAACGAGGCGCTCGCCGACTACTTCGGCAACGCAATCGACGTCGAGGCCAACGGCCTCGACATGGCCGACCCGGACACATCCCTCCTCGGCGAGGACCTGTGCACCACCATGGCGCCGCGCGACTGCGCACTGCGGGACCTCGACGACGGCGCCACCACCCAGGACGACTTCGTCGGCGTCACGTACCGCGGCGACAACGGCGGCGTCCACCTCAACTCCACCATCTTCTCCGGCGCGCTCTGGGACATCCGGCAGAACCTGGACGACGACCTCGCCGACCAGATCGTCTACCGGGCCCTGTCGGCGTACATGACCCCGCTCGACGGCTTCACCGACGGCCGCGCCGCGCTCCTCGCGGCCGCGCAGGAGCTGGGCGCGACGAAGGCTCAGCTGGCGACCGTCGCCCGGGCGTTCGACGACCACGGCATCGTCGAAGGCTGGGAGAAGGACCTCGGCGTCGACACCGAGACGCTGATGACCGGCGTCAACATCGCCGGTACCGGCGTCGGCGCCGGAAACGGCATGTACGCCGTCTCCCGCTCCAATGCCTCCGGCGAGGAGCCCTACTCGGTGTGGATCGGCCGCACCGACGGCAGGGGCGCCCCTCAGCAGGTCAGCGAGAACACCGGCAACTACCACGTGTACGCCGACACCGACGGCGAGACCGTCGTCTGGGCCGAGTACGGTCCCCAGTCCATCGCGATCAAAGCCCGCGCCGTCTCCGGCGGTCTGGTCAGGACCATCGGCGGCGCCGGCGTCAGGATCACCTCTCTCATGGTCGAGGGCGATCTCGTCGTCTACACCGGCTTCGACCCGCGGCTGGGCCTGGACCACGTCGCGTACATCGACCTGAAGACGGGCGCGAAGGGTCTCGTCGACCAGGGACGCGGCGACCGGGCCACCGCCCTGCCCTCCGTCCGCGACGGAAAGATCGCCTACGCCAAGCTGTGGATGCAGCCCGACGGCTACCGCCTGGGAGCGGAAGTGTTCGACGTGGCGACCGGCACCACCACCCTGCTGCCCGGCGACCCCGCCAAGGACATGGCCATCGGCCAGACCGCCCTCACAGACGACGGCGTCTTCTGGCTGCGGGACACCGACATTGAGGACGGCGGCAAGGCATCCGTGGAGCGGGCCGCCATCGATGGCTCGACCCCCGTCACCGTCCTGCCCGAGGCCATCGAGGCCCCGGTCTACAGCTACTCCCTGACCGCCTCCGACGACGCCGTCACCATCCTCTCGCTGCCCCCGGCCACGTCCTGGGCCAACGCCACCCTGCCCAAGCTGTACCAGGTCGCCCCCGACGGCAAGGGCGGGGCGAACCGTGTCTCCTGCAACCGCGGCGACCAGGTCTACCCGTCCGCAGACACCGGCAAGCGGGTGCTCTGGCTGGACGGCACCACCGGCTCTACCGACCTGGTGATGCGCGACCGCCCGGCCGGGAAGTGCTGACCGGAGCGTTCTCGCGGAGACGGCAACGGTAGCCGTGCCCGACGAGGAGGCGGACCCCAGGGAGACTCCCAGGGGTCCGCCTCTTGCTGTCCACGAGTGGCCATGGCCGAGGTGCACCACCCCAGACGTTGCGGTGCGGCCGTCGCATCGGGCCGGCCTGGAGATGTCGCGGAGCGTCGAACGAAGGGACTCTCCTTCTCCCTGACGGGTGGGTCCGCCACTCACAGGTCCCGGTCGGCCCGGCAGTTCACGTACGAGGCCCTGGTGACGACGGAAGGCGAGGACGTCGAGATCGACGTGTGCTCGCAGCTCGCGGCCGATCGCGAGTTCCATCGCGTGATCACCGGCGATCCACGATGGGAGGTCCGCCGTGGCGAGGACTGTGTCCATCCTCGGGCTGATCCAGGACCCAGCGTCCCTACGTGCTTGCACCGGAGTACTTCAACTCGACCTCGCTGTGGTGCGATTGACTCGTCCTCCGGTTCGAAAGTGCAGGCGATCACCCGGACCAAGCTCAGCGAAATCCTCCGGACATTGGGGACGGCGGGGAACGTGATCCCGCCGCTGCGCCCGCCCCGGCCCCGAGGCGCGGCCGGGGCGGCGAGCCGGAGGGTGCTGTTGCCGTGCGAGGCAGGACGCGATTCGCGATGTCGGGGGCAACGGCAGCAGGCCGCGGGTGATGCTGGTGGGACGCCCGGCGCGGTCACCCCGCGATGGTGATGGTGATCGGCCCCGACACACTGGTGACGCCTTCCTGGGTGGCGCACTGGAGAAGGTCGGGCGCGGTGTAAGCCACCACTTCCTGGAGGGCCTTTCCGGCGAAGCGACCGGAGGTGATGGTGCCGGTGCTGGTGACGACGAGCTGCCCGCCCGTGGTGAGCACCGTGTACGTGCCTTCGTAGTGGCTGGTCGTGCTGTCGTTCCAGGTGAGGTCGAACGCGTCAGGGCCGGTGGGCGGGGTGTAGAGGCAGCTCGCCGTGGTCGAGAACGGCCCGAATCGGTGGTGGCCGGAGGTGACCGGACCGCCCGTGCAGCTGGTGAGGTCGGAGGTGTTGACGACCACGGTCTCCCGGGTGGTGAGGGTGATGCCGGGGTCGTACGTCTGCAGCCCGGTGCCGACGCACGTCATCAGCGTCGGGTCGGCGTGGGCGGCGGGCGCGGCCAGCACATCGGTGGCGGACAGCAGCAGGAAAGCGGTCGCGACGCGGAGGGTATGGAGGTGACGCTTCATGGGGGAGCCCCTTCACGAGCGGAGGGTGGGACGGGCGGGGACGCTGACCACCTGCTGCGCGTCCCGGTACCGTCGGTGGTGGCGGCTGCCACCCTGGAGCCATCCGGGTCCGTTGATCGTCGGTCATCCTTCCCGGTCGAAACTGGTGCTTAACTCGGGAAAGGAATGTTCTGTCGGCGCGTCAGCCATTCGGATGCGCGAAGCCGTCGATTCGGCAAGGGAGAGCACGGCGGCGAGGCCCGGCTCATGCTGACCACCGGCGGCCCGGCGGCCACCGAGGTCTGGCGCTGGACGCTGGAGCCCGGCGAAGAGTATCCGAGCCACCCGCAGCTCGCGCCCGAACACCGCCGCGGGCACGGAGCTCTGGGCGGCGGCACGGCCTGAGATCCCCCATGACTTCAACTCTGGTTCAGGTTCAGCGTGACGTTTCGCGCAGCACCCGTGGCGGCCCTGGATGGGCTGGACCACTGGCAACCAGGGAGAGTGCGACTTCGATGAACACTGACTCAGAACGAACCAATGCCCGGCCGGCCGAATGAAGGACAATGCGACGGCCCGCGCGGTTCTGGAATCGTCGGGCGATGCGCTTTCCGGCCGTTCCGTGCTCAACGATACTGCGCACTCTGGGCCCTGACCCACTCGGCCACGGCCCTGGCCTCTGCGGATGTCCCATCCGTGAGGTGGCCCCGCTGATGACGCCGATCCCCGGGACCACCTCCAAGTCAGACGTCGGTGACGGCGGCGCCCGGGGCACCCGCTCCACGGTCCGAGACTGCGGGAGACGACGCCGTCCGACGTGCCGCCTGACCTCGGCCCCGGACGGCTTGTTCCCACCCAGTAGACGTTGCGACGGGCCCGTGCGCATGTCTGACCGACGAGCCGTCATGCGGCGGGGGAGCGCCTTTCCTCGGGCGCTGCAGCCGCGCCCGCGCACACGACCGTGACACTGTCAGGAGTACACCGCCGGAGTGGGCGTACCGGGTGAAGAGCGCCCTGTACGCGCGGGCGTACATCCGCTGCCACCCGAGCGGCAGTAGGAGCGGACGTTCCCGAGTGACATCCGGCTGACGTCCAGGGCCCCCGCGTCGGCCTGAGCACGCGGACGATGATCGGGACGCCTTTGGGGCGACCCGATGCCGGAATCTTGCTTCCGTGGGCCCCCGGCGAGTCCTCCGCAGCGTGCCTGAGGCCTTCGCCAAGCTTCCCCGTGCCGCAGCCGTCGAGGGCAGCGTAGCCACCCGGGCCAAACCGAAAGGCCTGGCCGAACTCGATAGCCCGGCTCCCGGCTGCTTGTTGCGGGCGCTGTCCCGTGCCTTCCCCACCGCGCTTCAGGGCGCCCCCTTACCCCAGTCCGGCCGGGAGCCGCTCCATCATCGCCGTGAGGTTCGAGCCCGCCGGCAGGGTGCCGAAGGCCAGTCCCCGGTCGCCGGCCAGCCTTGAGGCACAGAAGGCGTCCGCCACCGGGGCCGGGGCGTGCCGTACGAGCAGGGAGCCCTGAAGGACGAGTGCGAGGCGTTCCACCAGCCACCGGGCGCGGAGTTCGGCATCTTCCGGCCGTGCCAGTTCGCGAAGCACCTCCCGCCATGCGGCGTCGAGCCGGGGGTCGGCGCCGGTCGCCGACTCCACCTCGGCGCGGAAAGCGTCCAGGGATCCCGGTTCGCGGAGCAGGGCGCGCAGGACGTCGAGGGCGTTGACGTTGCCGGACCCCTCCCAGATGCCGTTGAGCGGTGCCTCCCGGTAGAGCCGGGGCATGCCGGATGCCTCGTCGTAGCCGTTGCCCCCCAGGCATTCCAGGGCCTCGGCGACGGCCGCCGGCTGGCGCTTGCACACCCAGTACTTGCCGACCGCCGTGGCCAGGCGGAGCAACGCCCGCTCGCCGGTGTCGCCGCGATGGGCGCGGTCGGCCGCGCCCGCGACCCGCAGAGCGAGGGTGGTGGCGGCCTCCGACTCCAGCGCGAGGTCGGCGAGGACGTTCCGCATCAGCGGCTGGTCGATGAGCTTGGCGCCGAAAACCGAGCGGTGGCGGGCGTGGTGGGCGGCCTGGGCGAGGGCGGCACGCGTGCCGGAGGCGGAGCCGAGGATGCAGTCCAGGCGGGTCATGGTGACCATGTCGATGATGGTCCGTACGCCCTTGCCCTCGTCGCCGACCAGCCAGGCCACGGTGTCGTCGAACTCGGGCTCGCTGCTGGCGTTGGAACGGTTGCCGAGCTTGTCCTTCAGCCGCTGGATACGGAAGGTGTTGCGGCTGCCGTCGGGCAGCACCCGCGGCACCAGGAAGCAGGACAAGCCGCCGGGCGCCTGTGCGAGGACGAGGAAGACGTCGTTCATCGGCGCGCTGGTGAACCACTTGTGGCCGCGCAACCGCCAGCTGTCGTCGGCGGTCCGTACGGCCGTCGTCGTGTTGGTGCGGACGTCGGTGCCGCCCTGCTTCTCCGTCATGCCCATGCCCGCGAGCAGTCCCCGCTTGCCCGCCGGCGTCCGCAGGCCCGGGTCGTACACGCGGGAGGTCAGCAGCGGCTCGTACTCCTTGGCGAGGTCGGGGGAGTTGCGCAGCGCCGGCACCGCGGCGTACGTCATCGACACCGGGCAGCCGTGTCCCGCCTCGGCGGAGCTCCACACCATGAAGCCGGCCGCGCGTGCCACATGGGCGCCGGGGCGCTCGTCGGTCCAGGGCGCGCCGGCCAGACCCTCGCTGATCGCGACGTCCATCAGGGAGTGGTACGAGGGGTGGAAGTCGACCTCGTCGATGCGGTGGCCGTAGCGGTCGTGGGTGCGCAGCTCGGGCTCGTGGCGGTTGGCCTCCTCGGCCCAGCGCTGGACCTCCTCGCTGCCGGTGAGGCGGCCGATCCGGTGCAGGTCGGCGACGTACCACTCGGCGCCCTCCCGGCGTACGCCCTCCAGCAGGACCGGGTCGTCGGCGACATCGTGGCCCACCAGTGGGGGAGCCTGGTTGGTCACCTCGTGGGTGCGTGCGGTGGGGTTGCTGACCGGCCCGGTGCCGGAGGTGTTGGTCATGGTCGTGTCCTTCGCTGTCGTCGAGAACGAGTGGCGGAGTCGTCGGGGGAGCGCAATGCGGTCGTGATCCATGCAAGCTGGGCTGGCCGATCGGGTCGGCCTGCCAGCCCGCTGGCACCTGCCCTGCACCGAGGTAGCGCAGGGCCATTGCGGTGAGCTCGGCGATCAGCTCTTCGGTGGAGTCTCTGTCGGCCATGCCGAGCGGGTCCACCAGCACTTCGCCGATGGCGCCGGTGATGGCGACGGCGGTCTCGGCGGGCGCCGCGAGCAAGGCGTAGGCCAAACCCCGGCGTTCGAGGGACCGCTGAGCGAACACCTCGACGCGCCGCGTGAGTCGCTCCACGGGACCACCGGGGCTGCGCAGTACATCTCCCAGCCCCTCGATCTCACGGCCGGAGGCGTGCCGGAAGACCTCGACGGCCAGTGCCGCCTTGGACGGGAAGTGCTGAGTGGTGGGCCCTCTTGGCTGACCAGCCGCGGCCCTGCCCATGCCCTCCGACGGTCTTGTGTCGGCTGGAAGGCACGGGCAGGGCATGTGAGGGGCGTCGACCGCGGTCAAGGGCGGGTGTCTGCGACCTCTCGCTTGAGGATCTTGCCGGTGGCGCCCTTGGGAAGGGCATCGACCACCCAGACGATCCGGGGGTACTTGTAGGGGGCGACCTGACCGCGCACGAACTCCCGCAGCTCTTCCGGAGTGGCCGAGGCGCCGGGACGGAGTGCGACCGCGGCGGCGACTTCCTCGCCGAGCACGTCGTCGGGCAGCCCGATCACGGCCGCCTCGGCGACGTCGGGGTGTTCGTAGAGGACTTCCTCGATCTCGCGGGGGTAGACGTTGTAACCGCCGCGGATGACGAGGTCCTTCTTGCGGTCGACGATGTAGTAGTAGCCCTCCTCGTCGACGCGCGCGAGGTCGCCGGTGTGCAGCCAGCCGTCCTTCACGGTCTCAGCGGTCGCCTCGGGGCGGCCCCAATAGCCCTTCATGACGTTGTGTCCGCGGACGCACAGCTCGCCCACGCCGTCGACCACATCGGCCAGGCTCATCTCGATGCCCTCGATCGGCGTGCCGATCGACCCGGCCTTGCGAGGGCGGTCCGGGTGGTTGAAGGAAGCGACGGGCGAGGTCTCGGACATGCCGAAGCCCTCCAGGACCTGGCATTCGAAAGTCTTCTCGAAGTTGTTCAGGACCTCGACGGGCAGCGAGGCGCCGCCGGAGACGCACAGCCGCAGACTGGAGGTGTCGAAGGCGTCGGGCCGCTGGGCATGGGCACCCAGCATGGCCGCGTACATCGTCGGTACGCCGGCGAACATGGTGACCCGACGCTGCTCGACGGCCCGCAGGGCGAGCGCCGGCTCGAAGCGGGGCAGGAGGGTGAAGCGGGCGCCGGCACTGATGGCCGTGTTCATGGCGACGGCCTGGCCGAAGGCGTGGAACAACGGCAGGCAGTCCAGCACCACGTCCCGTGCGGTCAGGTCGAACAGTGAGCGGGCGGCGATCTCGGAGTTGCGGACGAGATTGGTGTGGGTGAGTTCGGCGCCCTTGGGCGGGCCGGTGGTGCCGGAGGTGTAGAGGATGACGGCGGTGTCCCCGTCGCCGCCCACCACGGTCGCGGCGGGCTCGTTGACGTCGGCGAGCAGCTCGGAGAGCGAGCCGGCCGCCACTGGGATGATCGAGACGTCCGTGCCGGCGGCGCTCTTTCCCTCGACCGCTTCACCGGTGACCGCGTCGTGCGCGAGCAGCAGCACGGCGCCGGAGTCCTTGAGGTAGTGGGCGATCTCGCGGGCCCGCAGCAGAGGGTTCATCGGGACGACGATGGCGCCGGCGCGCAGCGCGCCGTAGTAGAGGACCGGGAACTCCAGCAGGTTGGGCAGCATCCTCATGGATACCTCCTGGTGAGGCTAGCAGGCACGCTGCTGGATAGGGTCTTTGCAGGTCAGGGTGTGTGAGGTGAGTTGTTGATCTTGGCGGTTCATGGCCCGGAGGGGCGGTCCTGAGCGGTACTGATGCTGAGTCGATGCTGACTTTCCTGACGATAAATCAGCTAAGGGTCGGGTGGACGCGTTTTGCATGTGCGCAGCATGGCGAAATCATCGACGCCCGATCGCGCACGGACACGGGTATGGACGTGGCAGGGGGTGTCGGCGACCTGCGGCCGGAGGAGGGGGGGGTGGGGATGTACGGCTTCCGGCACTACTTCGCCTCGAACGCCCTCGGCAACGGGATCCCGATCACGGACGTGGCGGAGTGGATGGGGCACAAGTCGATCGAGGAGACATACCGCACCTACCGGCACCTGATGCCGGGCAGCATCACCAAGGCCGCCCGGATCCTCGACGTCGGCCTCTGGGAAGCAGCCTGATTTCCGGCGTTGAGGGAACAGCAGGTTCTTCGACTACTGGTGGTACGAGCGAGGCAGCTGGCCGGCAAGAATGACGGTCCAGTGCGTCGATTACAGGGTGCTGGACCGCAGACGGTCCGGATCTCGGTGAGGGACCGTAGCGCTGAAGGAGCGGTGTTGGCGCGTGAGGCCGGGGTGCGGGCGCGGATGGTCGGGAGTGTCCCGGAGCGCAGACGGAGTCGCTTGGCATCCTCCAGCGTGATCCCAACCTGCGGTCACGGCATGCATGCTCGAACCGCAGGCCACGGATGAGCCGGCAGGCACTCAAGTGCGGAGAGGCCGGTTCCCGCAGCCTCCTCCGGCGTCGGCGGTGCGCAACCCGCGCATGCCCGATCGCGCACGCTGCAGTGGCCGGCTCTGGCGGTCCGGGCCGCCGGGACGTTGACGACGCGAGTGGCCGGACGGGGAGAGAGATCGCGGGCGTCAGCGCAGGGTGTGGATGAAACCGATCTTGTCGATCTCGTCGCCCGAGCGGCCGTGGAAGCCGGTGATCTGCCGGCCGGGAGGGGCGGTGTGGGTGACGCAGTCGGAGGTCGGCGTGCCGCCGGCGAGGACGTGGCCGAAGTTCGTGCCGAACCTCGCGTGGAAGATCCGGGTGCGGCCGTCCTTCTGGGCCCGGCACACGTGCGCGGTCGTGACGTACTCCCCGCTGCCGAGCGTGAGGGAGGCCGTGGTGCCTCCGGTGCCGCCGTGGGTGAGCGTCGTGCCGTTGTCCAGGGTGACGGCCAGCCGGTCGATCCGGGAGCCGGCGCCCAAGGCGATGGTGGTGGCACGCGCGCCGGCGGGAACGCTGTCGAGGTCGTTGAAGGGGACGCCGTGCGGCCCGCCGAACTGCTCGCTCAGCTGGAAGGCCGGGTTGGGCGACCAGGAGAAGCCGACCGCGACGGGGTCGTGGTCGGAGAGCATCCGGGAGGTGTCGGTGAGGAACGCGGCGTGTTCGTTCCTGTAGGAGGTGGCGTTCAGGGAGACGAGTCTGCTGCCGCGGTAGAGGACTTTGTCCACGAGCTCGCAGGTGTCGGGCACGGTCGGTAGAGACTGGTCGCAGAGCAGGGGGTCGCTGCCTTGGGAGGGCGGGACGCCGCCGCGGATCAGTTCGACCCAGGCGTCGGTGAGCCTGTTGGCGGCGGCGAAGGCGGCGATGGTGTCGCCGGTGCGTGTGTAGCGGGTGTTGGTGTCGCCCATCACGACGACGGCGTTGCCCGCCGAGTGGGTCGTGATGAAGGCGGTGAGCTGGTTCAGGTTGTCGGCGCGTGACTTCAGATCTCCTGCGCTCGTGCCCGCGTTGGTGTGGAGGTTGTAGAAGTCGACGTACACGCCCTCGGCGAGGCGTTGCCGTGTGAGGGTGAAGCCCTTGGGGGTCAGGCAGTCGCCGGAGTCGTACTGGCAGGAGTTCCAGCGCACCCGTGCGACGTCGTCGGCTTCGTAGGCAGACTTCGCCAGTGTGTTGAGACCGCTCCCGATGCCGGCCCCGCCGCTGGTGGGCGTGCGGTACGGGTGGGCGGTGTCGGCGGCGTAGAGGCGGGCGTGGTAGTTGAAGTCCTCTTGGACGTGGACGATGTCGTACGGCGTGATCCGTCGGCCGATCTCGGTCGTCGCGGGCTCGCGGGGCGTCGGCGCGCTGGAGACGCTCTCGGGCAGCCCGGCGATGTTGTAGGTCAGCACGCTGAAGGTGCCCGATCCGGTGGGGTGGGCGGCCGTGGCGGGTGGCGCCGTCGCGGTGGGTCCGACGAGGGCGGCCGCCAGGGCCGCCAGTCCGGCGAGGAGTCGGCGCATGGACATCTCCTGGTGAGCGGGGCCTGCGGTGGCGGGGCGTCGGCCGGGCCCGACGGAGGTGCACGTCCGGGCCCGGCCGGTCGGGTCAGGCGCAGGTGCCGGCGTTGAGCGTGAAGTCCGTGGGGGACGGTGTCGAGCCGGTATGGGTTCCCTGGACTCCGAAGCTCACGGTCGCCCCCGGGGCGATGGTCCGGTTCCAGTCCGCGTGGCGGGCGTTGACGGCGGTGCCGCTCTGGGTGACGGTGGCGTTCCACGAGCTCGTGACGCGCTGGCCGGCCGGGTAGGTCCAGGCCAGCTGCCATCCGTCCACAGCCGCCGGGCCGGTGTTCTTGACGGTGACGGTCGCGGTGAAGCCGGTGCTCCAGACGTTGCTCACCGCGTACGTCACCGTGCAGGAGGCGGTGGGCGGTTCGCCGCCGGCGGAGGTCCGCTCGGCGGCGTAGGCGGCGAGCCAGGCAAGCGGCGCGTTCCAGTTGACCGCCACCTCGTTGGTCGAGTACGAGTCGATGTGGTCGACGTAGCAGGCGGCGGGGGCGCAGCCGCGCAGCCTCTCCTCGGCCACCGGGTCCTGGAGCGCGCTGTTGGGCCCGCCCGCGAGCGAACCGGCGGGCGGGCGGGGGAGAGACGCGTCCAGTTGGTGCGCCCAGAAGCGGTGGTGCTGGTTCTGCGAAGACGTCTCGCCGTGCCCCGTGACGTAGGACAGGCCCAGGGCGTTGCGCCCCAGCAGGTAGTCCATGGTCTCCAGGGCGCCGGCGCGGTAGCGCGCGTCGCCCGTCAGCTCCCCGGCGACGGCCATGACGACGGCGTCGTTGGCGACCTCACCGTTCGATCCCCAGAAGTAGCCGTCCGCGGGGACGGGTACGGCGTACCCCTGGGCGGCCATCCTGGACAGGTAGCCGTCGGCCGCGGCGGTCACCGAGGCGCGGATCCGGGCCGTGTCGGCGGCGGGCAGCCCGTTCGGGACGGTGGCCAGGACGAGCCGGCCGAGGGCGGCGGTGTCCGCCCAGCCGAAGCCGTACGGGCTGAAGGCGTCGGCGGAGGTGTGCCAGGACGAGGAGGTGAGCGCGTCCCGGTAGGCGCTCTCGCCGGTCGCCGCGTACAGCTCGGCCGCGGCCCAGTAGAACTCGTCGGTGACCCGCGTGTCCCCGTAGGCTCCGCCGCCGGTGCTGTCGGAATCCGGTGCGTACATCGCCGGGTTGGTCTGCGCGGCGCTCCACGCCCGGCGGGCGGCCGACAGGCAGCGGTCGGCGTAGGCGGAGTCGTACGGCCGGAAGACCCGGGCGCACTGGGCGGCGGCTGCCGCGAGGTTGAGGGTGGCCGCCGTGGACGGGCGGTGCAGTTCGCGTGGTTGGGAGTCCTGTTCGGGGCGCGTCGGCATGCCGGTCCAGGCGGCGTCATGGATCTTGTGGAACGCCATGCCCGCGTGCGGCTTGCCGTCGGGCACCTGCATCCGCATCAGGAAGTCGAGCTCCCACCGCGCCTCGTCGAGGACGTCGGGTATGCCGTTGCCGCGCTCCGGGACGCGCAGGGTGGAGTCGCCCAGCGCCGCCTCCTTGCCCGCTCGCTCGGCCCGCTCGAAGGAGTTGACGACCAGCCAGGTGGAGATGCCGCCGTTCACCACGTACTTGCCGTGGTCACCGGCGTCGTACCAGCCGCCCCGCACATCCTGGGTGTAGTCGCACACGCCGGCCTGGCAGGGGACGGAGACGTCGCCCGTGTTGGGTGCGACGCCTAGGTGCCCGGCCGGGCGCGCGTAGGCGGAACCGACGAGGGAGGCGTCGATCGCGATGCCGCTGCGCTGGTGGTGGAAGAACGCCATCGAGTCGGAGCGCAACGTGTCGTAGAGGTCCACGCGGATATCGAAGGGAGCGCTGCTGGTGCCGTCCACGGTCAGGACGTATCCGGTGCCCGCCGCCCGGTGCGAGGAGAAGTCCGCCACCTGGACGGACTGTCCGGAGGGGGCGTCCGCGCCGCGCGGGACGGTCGAACCGGAGGCGACCACCGCCCCGGACGCGTTCCGCAGCTGCCAGCCGAGCGCCTGCGCCGCCGTGGTGACGACGGTGGCGCGCTTCGGCCCGTCGGGCAGGTATCCGACCTGGTTGACGCGTACGGCCGTGGTCGCCGCCGTGGCGGCTGGGACGTCCGCGGCGGCCGGGGTGGTCGCGAGACCACCCAGGAGCAGGGCGCCCGTCAGCAGGGCGGTGGAGAGACGTAACGAGCGAGACGGCGGCATGTGCGACTCCGTGTGTGTCGTCGGGAGATCGGCGGGGTGAGGCGGTCTGCGTGGGCAGGTCATCTGCCGGGCAGGCGGAGGTGGTCGCCTCCGGCCGGCCAGGGAACCACTGGAGGGCCGCGCCTGTGCGAAGCGGGCACGCGAGTCGTTCCCTCTTTGTCTCCCTGGTCATGGGAGCGCTCCCAGGCAATGGAATGTCGAACACCGGTTGAGGGGGCGGAGATCTGAGCGCACATTAGTGAGGCCCGCCCACACCGTCAACGGGATCGACGCGGTGGCGCGAAGTCGACCATCCGGCCGGTCCGCGGGACGCGACGCTCGTGCGGGTAGCGTGCGGCGCAACGGTGCAGGCGGCCGACCGCCGCGACGGAAAGAACCGATTCCGAACCCCCAGCTCGCGGAGATCCTGTCCGCGACCCTGCTCGTCCTCGTGCTGGCCTGTGCGGTCATCCGCCCCTTCGGGTGGCCGGAGGCGGTCGTGGCCGTCCCGGCCGCCGTCCTGGCGATCGTCACCGGGGCCATCTCCCTCGACGACGCCCTGGCCGGGGCGGAACGACTCGGGCCGGTGATCGGCTTCCTGGCGGCCGTACTGGTGCTGGCCCAGCTCTGCGACGACGAGGGGCTGTTCCAGGCCTGCGGGGCATGGATGGCGCGTACGGCGGCGGGCCGGCCGCGTCGGCTGCTCGTCCAGGTGTTCCTGGCCGCGTCGGCGATCACCGCCGTGCTCGGTCTGGACGCCACGGTCGTGCTCCTGACCCCGGTGGTGTTCGCCACCGCGGCCCGTATCGGCGCCCGTCCGAAGCCACGTGTGTACGCCTGCACCCACCTGTCGAACACGACCTCCCTGCTGCTGCCCGTCTCCAACCTCACCAACCTCCTGGCCTTCGTGGCCGGCGGGCTCGGCTTCACCCGGTTCGCCGCCCTGATGGCCCTGCCGTGGGCAGCCGCGATCGCTGTCGAGTACCTGGTCTTCCGGCGCTTCTTCGCCACCGACCTGGACGCGGGAGCCCTGGCCCCCGCCGACGTCCCGGGCGCCGCACACGGCGCCTTCGCCGGACTCCTCGGCCGCGGCCACCCCGCGTGGCACCGCCCGGCCGAAGGCTGGGGGAAAGACCCCGGCACGCGCCTGGAACACCTCGCCGCCACCTCCGCGCGGCAGCTGCTCCAGGACGCCGCCGACCGCCTGGACCGCCCCTGCACGCGTACCGAACGCACCGGCCGCGTCGAGCGCGAGGCCGTCGCCGCGGCCGAGGGCGGCGACCTGCTGATCCTGGTCCGGGACGGCGACCGCACCCACCTCGGACCGCACAGCCTCGGCCCCGCCGCACGCTTCGTCGTCGACCACGTCCCCTGTCCGGCGCTGCTCGTGTGGCCCGAACCGCCGCCGGGGCTGCCCACCATGCCGCCCCCTCCTCCGCGTCACACCGTCTGACGGGCGACGAACCGCCGCCGGCCACCGCCGGGGGCCGGCCAGGCGACCGGCTCCCGCGCGGGCCCGGCCGCGGACGAGAGGCTTCCCGTGGCCGACGCGGACGGGGGACGAGCGGAACTCAGCGGTTGAAGGTCAGCCGGGGTGCCGCGTTGCGGGCCAGCGTGTGGGCCTGCTCGGGCCACCAGGTGCCGGCGGGCGGGTCGACGATGCCGTACTCGGGGTCGATGGTGCCGCCGGTGTTGCGGGTGCAGCTGCCGTCGGACTCGCCGGGGATCTTGACCCACAGGTAGGCGTCGACGAGCGGGACACCGGTGTCGGCGGTCGGGCGCGCGCCGAGGCCGCGGCCGGGCGCGTTGCACCAGATCTCCGGGTCGCCGGTGTACTTGCCGGGCTCCGGGGTCCAGGCGCCCAGACCGTTGCGGCTGGTGTCGATGACGAAGTGGTGCAGGGCGTCGTTCGGCGGGGTGCCCGCGTTCTGGTCGAACCATGCGTCGGTCCAGCGCCAGGTGGCCGGGTCGGCGGAGTCGACCGCGTTGCCCGGGGCGCCGTCGTTGGGCGCGGCGGGCGAGTAGTACTGGGTGGCGCACCAGTCGGTGTGGCCGCGGGCGTACTCGGGCCCTTCGGTGGCGTACCACATGCACTTGGCTATCCAGGTGCCGTATCGCGCGTTGTGGTCGGTGGGGTGGGTGTTGGACACGTTGAGGGCGAATCCGTCGCTTTTCTCGACGCCGGCGTCGAGCAGTCGCCGCGCCATCTCGCCGACGGGCCGCCACAGGACGTTGCCCGCGTCGAGGTAGACCGCGGTGCGGGCCTTGGCCTTGATGGTCCTGACGGCGTACGCGAGGTCGGCGACGCGGGTCGCCGTGAGTTCGCCGGTCGGGTCCACGCCGGGCCCGCAGTCGCTCGGGAGGAGGGCCAGGCCGTCGGGCTCGACCACGACGACGGCCTTGCCGTCACCGATGCCGGCGGCGAAGGCGTCGATCCACTGCCGGTAGGCGGCGGAGGACGCGGCGCCGCCGCTGGAGTACTGGGTGCAGTCCCGGCCCGGCACGTTGTAGGCGACCAGGACGGGAGTCCTGTTCACCGCCCGGGCCTTGCGGACCAGGGTTCTGACCTTGGCCCGGACCTCGTCGGGTGTTCCTTCGGTGAACCACTCGGCCTGCGGCCAGCTCGCGAGCCTGGCCATGTTCACTGCGTTCGCGAAGTCGCCGTTCCCGAGGTCGGTGAGCGCCTGCTTGGCGGCCTTGCTGTGCGGGTCCACGTAGAACCTCGTGGCCGGGGTGAGCGCGTCCGCGACGGGTGCGGCCTGCGCCTGCGCCTGCGTCGCGATGAGGGCGGCGCAGGCCGCGAGCGCCGCGAGGGCGGCGGTCGTACGGCGCCGGAGGCTGCGTGGATTCATGGGGGCTCCTGGTCGGAGGGATGGGGTTCGGAGGGATGGGGTGAGGAGGGCCGGTGGTGCCTGTGGCCCGGCCGCGGGGCGGCGGATACCGGGCCACAGGAGTCGGATGTCAGTAGCCGTAGATCATCTTGTAGGCGGCCTCCGGGAGGAACTGGCCGGCCGTGGAACCGGTTCCGACGCCGCAGTTGCCGTCGGACTCGCCCGGGGCCTTGATCCACAGCAGCATCTCGGCGCCGCCGCCCAGCCGGGTGGGCGTGCCGATGCGGCGGCCGGCCGCGTTGCACCACTCGCCGTTGGAGCCGTTGCCGTTGCGGCTGGTGTCGACGACGAACGGCTTGGTGTAGCCGTAGCGGGCGGCCAGTTCGCTGTTGACGGCGTTGCCGTAGGCGGTGTTCTGGGCGGTGGTGTAGTAGTTCGAGATGTTGAGGGAGAAGCCGTGCGCCTGTCGGAGTCCGGCTTCGTGGAGGCGCTGGGCCATCGTCGCCGCGCTCACCCAGCCGGGGTTGCCGGCGTCGAGGTAGACCCAGGTGTGGGGGGCCTGGCGGTTGAACTCGGCGAGGGCGCCGCTGATCATGCCCTGGCGTTCGCGGATCTGGGTCTGGTTCAGGCAGCCGTAGTCCGCGAGGGAGTCGGGTTCGAGGACGACGACGGCCGGGCGGTCGGCGATCCCGCCGGCGAACTGCGCGATCCAGGTCGCGTAGGCGGAGGCCGACGAGGCTCCGCCTCCGGAGTGCCCGCCGCACGAGTCGCGGAGGTAGATGTTGTACGCGACCAGGATGGGCAGTTTGTCGTGGTAGTCCGCCGCGCCGACGTACGCGCCCGTCGCGGTGCCGATCGTGCCGCTCCAGGCGCCGAACCAGCGGGCCATGGGGGTGTTGGCGAGGGAGGTGTTGATCGCGGGGGCCCGGCCGTCGCCGGGGTTGGCGGCGACCCACTTCCTCGCGCTGGAGTCCGGGTCCGCGTAGAACCCGCTGGTCATGGTGGTGGGATCCGCCGCGTGGGCGGACGGGGCGACGACGAGCGCCAACGGCAGTGCGGAGAGGGCTGCGACGAGGGCGCGGATTCTGCGGCGCATGGCGGTACCTCGATTTCCTGACGACGGACGCGTCGACCGCTCTCGTCCCGAGCGGTGCGACGCGGTGGGGAATTGCGGTGGTACGACGTTCCCCGTGCGGCGGCTCACGGAGGGGGCGCCCCGGCGGGGACACCAGCGCACTCCGGACGCACAAGAGCCGGTGGAAGCGCTCCCACTGGAAGCGTTCCCAGGCCATGATCTGTGGGCCGAGGTGTGGCCGTATCGTGTGATGCGCCTATTGGGACTGTCAAGTGCGCCTACTTAAACAGCACTTCACAGGATGAAGGGAAGGGTTTACAGTCCTGAAACTGGAAGCGCTTCCAGAGTTCCAGGTGTTCAGAAAGAGGGAGGAGGGCAGCTCATGGCGCAAGGTGCGCCGAACCGGCAGTCGACACTCGACGAGGTGGCCGAACTGGCCGGCGTCTCGCGATCGGTGGCCTCGCGTGTGCTCAACAACGCCCCACACGTCAGCCAAGCGAAACGCGAGGCCGTCGAACGGGCGGTCCATCAACTCGCATACGTGCCGAATCCGACCGCCAGGGCGCTGGCGACCCGTCAGACCGGTGCGGCTGCCCTGGTCGTGTCGGGAGAGGACCCGTCGATCTTCGCGGACCCGTTCTTCGCCCAGGTGATCGTGGGCGCCTCGGCCGCGCTGGAGGAAGCCGACCTGCACCTGATGCTGTGCCTGGCGGCCTCCGACCGGGGGCGCCGGCGCGTGGAGCAGCTTCTCCGGTCCAAGGGGGCCGACGGGGTGATGCTGATGGCGCTGCGCGAGGACGATCCGTTGGCCCGCATGGCGGAAGAGGCGGAGATTCCCGTGGTGTTCGGCGGGCGCCCGGTCGGTTTGGACCCGCGGTGGTACGTGGACGTCGACAACCTCGGAGGAGCGCGCGCGGCGACCGAATACCTGATCTCGCTCGGCCGGACCAGGGTCGCGACGATCTGCGGGCGGCTGGACACCGAGGTGGGGCGCGCCCGTTATCGCGGCTACCAGGACGCCATGCTGGCGGCCGGCCTCGAACCGTATCCGCCGGAAGTCGGTGACTTCACCGAGTCGAGCGGCGCGGCCGCCATGGCGGCGCTGTCGGCGCGGCACCCGGAGTTGGATGGAGTGTTCGCCGCCAGCGACAACATGGGGGTGGGGGCGTTGCGCACACTGCGTGATGCCGGCCGCCGCGTCCCCGTCGACGTCGCCGTGATCGGCTTCGACGACCTGGCCGTGGCCAGGATCTCCGATCCGCCGCTGACTACGGTGCACCAGCCCATAGAGGGTCTCGGTCATGAGATGGCGCGCATGCTCGTCGCGCTCATCAACGGGCAGGCCCCCACTCCACTGATCCTGCCCACGCGTCTGGTCACCCGCGCCAGCGCCTGACGAACCGCCTCCCGGCCGGCCTGGCGTACGGCCCCGGGATTCGGCCGGCGCTCCGGCCGGCGCTCTGCCGTGCGCCCCCTTTCGCGCTCACCCGTGCGCCGCCTACAGCCCGCCCCTGTCGGTTGCCTTGACAGACCGTCAAGGCGGCGGCAGGGTTTCGACGCCACCTTTTGGGAGCGCTCCCAATCTGGGGAGAAGCCCAAAGGCATGGCTTCACACCGGCCTTCGAGGCCGCCTCTCCCACGCCGACCGCCATCGAAGCGACCCGTCGGCGTACCTCCAGCCCTCCCTTGACGCATCGAGGAGATGCCATGTCCCGCTCGTCCGTGCCGCGTGCCCGTATCCGCTCCGTCGTACTCGCCTCCGCGGCGGCGACGCTGGCCCTCGCCCTCACCGGCTGCTCGACCTCCGGCGACGCTTCCGCCTCCGCCGACGGGAAGATCACCCTCACCGTCGGCACCTTCGGGACCTTCGGATACAAGGAGGCCGGCCTGTACGACGCGTACATGAAGCAGCACCCGGAGATCACCATCAAGGAGAACCCGACGACCGCCGAAGGCAACTACTGGACCGCCCTGCAGACCCGCCTGTCCGGCGGCGGACTCGACGACGTCCAGGCCCTGGAGGTCGGTCGCATAGCCCGCGCCACCTCCGAGGACCTCTCCGACGCCTTCGCCGACCTGTCCGACGCCCCTGGCGTCGAGAAGAAGAACTACCTGCCCTGGAAGTGGGACCAGGCCACCACTGCCGACGGCAGGACGATCGGCCTGGGCACCGACGTCGGCCCGATGGCCATCTGCTACCGCCAGGACCTGTTCGAGGCCGCGGGTCTGCCCTCCGACCCCGAGTCCGTCGGCAAGCTGTGGGCGGGCGACTGGGCGAAGTTCGTCGAGACGGGCAAGCGGTACCAGGCCAAGGCGCCCAAGGGCACTTCCTTCATGGACAGCGCCACCGGGCTGTTCAACGCCGTCGTCTCCAGCAGCACCGTCCAGTACTACAAGGGCGGCAAGCTCGCCTACAAGGACTCGTCCAGCGTCAAGACCGGCTGGGACCTGGCCGTCAAGGCCGTCCAGGGCAAGACCAGCCAGGGCCTGAAGATGTTCGACACCCCCTGGCAGACCGCGTTCTCCAAGTCCACCTTCGCCACCACGGTCTGCCCCTCCTGGCAGCAGGCGAACATCCAGCAGTTCTCCGGCCCTTCCAACAAGGGCAAGTGGAACATCGCCCAGCCCCCGGCCGCCGGCAACTGGGGCGGTTCCTTCCTGGCCGTACCGGCCTCCGGCAAGCACGTCGACGAGGCCAGGAAGCTCGTCGCCTGGCTCACCGCGCCCGAGCAGCAGGCGAAGGTCTTCCAGAAGGTGGGCAACATCCCCGCCAACCAGGCCGCCTACGACCTGCCGGGTGTCGTCGACTACAAGAACGCCTACATCGGCCCCGACGCCGCCACCGGACAGATCTTCTCCACCGCCGCCAAGGCCATCCAGCCCGCCGAGACCGGCCCGCACGCGCAGGACCTGACCGGGGCGTTCAGCACCGGCGTCCAGCTGATGGAGCAGAACGGCAAGAGCCCGGAGGAGGCGTGGAACGCCACGGTGCGCCAGATCGACAGCACCATCCAGTAGCGCTCCCCGCCCCCACCTCTTCCGGGCCGCCGTCGCGGGGGAGAGGGTGGCCGGCCACCGGGGAGCCGGCCGCCCCCACCCCGTACCGACGTGACCGGCCGTGACCACCGAAGGAACCGCCCGTGGCCTCCACGACCGCACCCAGCCGCAACGGCCCAGCAGGCCGGCAGGACACCCCACCGCCCCCCGCCCGCCCCTCGGGACCCTCGGCCTGGCGCAGCCGCCTGCACCGCTGGGACACCAAGGGCACGCCGTACGCCCTCGTCGCACCCTTCTTCCTCGTCTTCGCCGCCTTCGGCCTCTTCCCGCTGCTCTACACGGGGTGGCTCTCCTTCCACCGGGTGAGCCTGTACAACGTCGACCGCGCCGAATGGGTCGGCCTGCGCAACTACACCGACCTGTTCACCGGTCAGGTCAGCCACTACTTCTGGAACGCGCTCCTCAACACCTTCACCCTCGGTGTCCTGTCCACCGTCCCGCAGCTGCTGATGGCACTGGGTCTCGCCCACCTGCTCAACTACCGGCTGCGCGCCCGCGGGTTCCTGCGCACGGCGCTCCTCGCCCCGTACGCGACCTCCGTCGCCGCCGCCACCCTCGTCTTCGCCCTGATCTTCAGCCCCGAGGGGGGCATGGCCAACTGGTTCCTCGGCCTGTTCGGCGCCGGGCCCGTGCACTGGGAGGCCGGTCGCTGGAGCTCGCAGTTCGCGATCTCCGTGATCGTCACCTGGCGCTGGACCGGTTACAACGCCCTGATCTACCTCGCCGCCATGCAGGCCGTGCCGCGCGAGCTGTACGAGGCCGCCGCCCTGGACGGCGCCAGCCGCTGGCAGCAGTTCCTGCACGTCACGGTCCCCGCCCTGAAGCCCACGATCCTCTTCACGGTGATCGTGTCGACCATCGGAGCCACCCAGCTCTTCGGCGAGCCCTATCTGTTCGGTGGCCAGAGCGGCCACCAGGGCGGCACCGACCACCAGTACGAGACCCTCGGAATCCTCATGTACGACCAGGGCTTCCACTCCAGCATGCTCGGGCGCGCCAGCGCGGTCGCCTGGATCATGTTCGGCCTGCTGCTGCTCATCGGGCTCGTCAACGCGCTGATCACCCGCCGCCTGCGCGCCTCCCAGTGACGTGGAGTACGACATGACCACCACCGCCCCCGTGTCCGACCGTCCTCACCGGACGGCGACGCGACCGTCCGTCCGCGCCGGCAGGGCCGGCGGACAGCACCGGGCCGGGCCACTCGCCCGCATCGTCCTCGGACTCGCTGCCCTGGCCTCGCTGTTCCCGCTGTACTGGACGCTGGTCGCCGCGTCCACCGACAGTCACGCGGTCGTCTCCAGCCCGCCCCCGATGCTGCCCGGCGGCAACCTCATCGAGAATCTCACCTACGTCTGGCACAACGCCGGCGGGCGTGGCATGGGCGTCGCCCTGCTCAACTCGACGCTCGTCGCGGGCGCCGTCACCGTCACCACGGTGACCTTCTCCGTGCTCGCCGGCTTCGCCTTCGCCAAACTCCGGTTCCGGGGGAAGAAGGTGATGCTCGGCCTGGTCCTGTCCACCCTCGCCGTGCCCGCGCAGCTCAGCGTCGTACCCCTGTTCATCCTGACCAGGAATCTGGGACTGGGAAATCACCTCGGGGCGCTGATCCTGCCCGTCCTGGTCACCGCCTTCGGCGTCTTCTTCATGCGGCAGTTCCTCTCCCAGGCGCTGCCCACCGAACTGCTGGAGGCCGCCCGCGTCGACGGCGCCAACTCGCTGCGCGTCATCTGGCACGTCGTCTTCCCCGTCGCCCGCCCGGCGATGGCGGTCCTGGGCATGCTGACCTTCGTCCAGTCCTGGAACGACTTCCTCTGGCCGATCGTCGTCATGAACGGCTCCACCAACCCGACCGTGCAGGTCGCCCTCGCCGGGCTGGGAACCGGCTGGTCGACCGACTGGTCCGTCATCACCGCCGGAGCGCTCATGGGCACCCTGCCGCTCCTCCTGGTCTTCGCCCTCTTCGGCCGGCACATCGTCGGCGGCATCACCCAGGGCGCCATCAAGGGCTGACCTCCCCTCCTCCCCTCGTCCCACACCTCCGCCAAAGGGAGACTCCGCCATGCCCGCAACCCCTGCCACCGCCCCCGCCTCCACGGCCGTCGACCGCCTCCATTTCCCGCCCGGTTTCCTGTGGGGCGCGGCCACCGCCGCCTACCAGATCGAGGGCGCCGTCGGCGAGGGCGGCCGCACGCCGTCCATCTGGGACACCTTCTCCCGCACCCCCGGCAAGGTCGCCAACGGCGACACCGGCGACATCGCCTGCGACCACTACCACCGCTACCGCACGGACGTCACCCTGATGTCCCACCTCGGTCTTCAGGCGTACCGCTTCTCCCTGTCCTGGCCCCGCGTCCAGCCCGGCGGACGGGGCCCCGCCAACGCCGCGGGCCTCGACTTCTACAGCCGGCTCGTCGACGAACTCCTCGACGCCGGCGTGCAGCCCGTCGCCACCCTGTACCACTGGGACCTTCCCCAGGCGCTGGAGGACGAAGGGGGCTGGACGGTACGCGAGACCGCCGAGCGCTTCGGCGAGTACGCGGCGCTGGCCGCCGACGCACTGGGCGACCGGGTCGCCCTGTGGACCACGCTCAACGAGCCCTGGTGCTCGGCCTTCCTCGGCTACGGCTCCGGCGTCCACGCCCCGGGCCGCACCGACCCCGCCCTCGCCCTGCGCGCGGCCCACCACCTCAACCTCGGACACGGCCGCGCCACCGCGGCCCTGAGCGCGTCCCTCCCCGCCCACGCCCAGATCGCGGTCTCCCTCAATCTGCACCACGTCCGGCCGCTCACCCGGGAACCGGCCGACCTCGACGCGGCCCGCCGCATCGACGCCGTCGCCAACCGGGTCTTCACCGGCCCGATGCTCTCCGGCGGATATCCGGCCGACCTCCTCGCCGACACCGCCCACGTCGTCGACTGGGGCACCCTCGTCAAGCCCGGCGACGAATCCGCCATAGGCGCCCCCATCGACCTCCTGGGCATCAACTACTACACGCCCGCCGTCGTCTCCGCCCCGATGCCCGGAGCGGCTGCGGTCAACCACGCCCACGGCGAGAGCGACCACTCCCCGTGGCCCGGCTCCGAGGACGTCAACTTCCACCTCCCGCCCGGCGACACCACCGACATGGGCTGGACCATCGATCCCACCGGGCTCTACGACCTCCTCCTGGCCACGTCCCGAGCCCACCCCGGCCTCCCCCTGGCGGTCACCGAGAACGGCGCAGCCTTCCCCGACATCCCCACGGCGGACGGGCAGATCCAGGACCACGACCGGATCGACTACCTCCACCAGCACCTCAACGCCGTCCACCGGGCCATCGCCGACGGTGCCGACGTACGCGGCTACTTCCTCTGGTCCCTGCTCGACAACTTCGAGTGGGCGTACGGATACGAGAAGCGCTTCGGCGCCGTCCACGTCGACTACACCACCCAGCTGCGCACCCCGAAGCACAGCGCTCATTGGTACGCCAGGGCCATCGCCGCGAACGCGGTCCCGGGTCTGTGAGCTTCAAGGACGGAGCAGAACTCTCCCGACGCGGGGATCCCCGCTGTCCGTGAGTTCCATGGCCCGCCCGAACTCGTCGATGTCCAGCTGGTGCGTGAGGAGTTCGAGTGGCGTCAGCCTTCCCGCGGAGAAGGCGCTCACGGCGTAGGACCAGGCGCCGGAGGAGGCCCCGAAGGCGGTTCCGATCGACAGCTGCCGTGCGACGACCTGGGCGGGATCGAGCCTTTCCGCCCCCTGGACCGGGATGCCCGTGAGCACCAGGCGCCCTCCCGGTCGCAGCAGGGACGTCGCTGTGTGCGCGCTCGACGTCCCGCCCGCGGCGTCGATCACCACGTCGAAGTCCGCGAGACCGGAGGCGCGGTCCCACGTCCGATAGGCCGTGGCTCCGAGACGACGGGACACATCGGCTCGGTCGGGGCTCGTGCCGACGACCGTCAGCTCGCTCGGCGAGAAGGCGCAGAGGAGCTGTGCGGCGAGCAGTCCGAGGGCACCGGAGCCGATGACGGCCACCCGTGAGCCGGGCAGGGGGGACGCCTTGAGTACCGCGGCGGCCGCGCAGGCGGCCGGCTCGAGGAACGCGGCGGCGGTGAGGTCGGCGTCCGGCGCGAGTGTGTGCAGCAGACGAGCGGGGAGGAGGAGGGTGGGAGCCATGGCGCCGGGAAGGGTGAACCCCGTCTCCGCGTATCCGCGGGTGCACAGGGTGGTCTCTCCGTCGCGGCACGGCGCGCAGGTCCCGCAGGTGCGCAGCCCTTCGCCCACGACCTTGCGACCGATCAGGGAAGCGGGCGCGCCCTCTCCCACGGCGGTGACGGTGCCGGACCACTCGTGGCCAGGGGTGACCGGATAGCGCACGTACGGAACGGGGCGGCGGCCCAGGTAGACGTCGCGGTCGCTGCGGCTGATCCCGACGGCATGCACGCGCACCTGGGCTTCTCCGGGCCCCGCCTGTCGAGGCTCGTGCTGCACGAGGCGAAACGACTTGGGAGCGTTCAGGACCACAGCCTGCCCCCGGCGGCTCACAGGAAGGCGCCCTGGGCGGTGGGCGGAGTGAAACACATGGGGCGACTCCTGGCGTTCGATATTTCGGGCGTCGTTCGAAATTGTGTCGCGACGATACGAAGCATGGTGAGGTGTGTCAACGGGCTTCATACTGCGGAGCCTTCTGTGTCGCGGGGCGCCTCAGCAGGTCCTGTTAACGCTCACATCTTCGAGGTGTAACTAGCGGAGCGGCGACTCGTCTCTCCACATCAAAAACGGGTAACGGCCGTACGAACCCTTGAGTTACGAGTCTGTTAGCGCTCACAATGTGTCGCGTTCGGCAGCCCACCGGCCGTCGGAGGCCCACGCACATTCGCCTCCGCTCAGCTCAACCACCGCTGCGCAGCCACGCCTTCGCCGGGCCCAGCCCCTTCCGGGCACCGCCCTGTACGACGCACGTCCCGAAAGGAACCTCGACATGGCCCACAGAGCCCTCCGTGTCATCACCGCCGCCGTTCTGGCCGCTGGTGTGCTGACCGCCTGCACCACCGAGCCCGCGGCCACCGGTACCACCGGCGGCACCGGCAAGGGCTCCTCCGACGGCAAGCTGGTGCTCGGGTTCGCCCAGGTGGGAGCCGAGAGCGGCTGGCGCACCGCCAACACCAAGTCCGTACGCGAGGCGGCCGACAAGGCCGGCATCACGCTGAAGTTCTCCGACGCGCAGCAGAAACAGGAGAACCAGATCAAGGCGATCCGCACGTTCATCCAGCAGAAGGTGGACGTCATCGCCTTCTCGCCGGTGGTGGAGTCCGGCTGGGACACCGTCCTGAAGGAGGCCAAGAACGCCGGCATCCCGGTGATCCTCACCGACCGTGCGGTCGACTCGCAGGACACCTCCCTGTACCAGACCTTCCTCGGCTCCGACTTCGTCAAGGAGGGGCAGGAGGCCGGCAAGTGGCTCGTGAAGGAGTACGAGGGGACCTCCGACCCCGTGAACGTCGTCGAGCTCCAGGGCACCACCGGCTCCGCCCCCGCCAACGACCGCAAGGCCGGCTTCGCCGAAGTGGTCAAGGGCGAGCCCAAGTTCAAGGTCGTCGCGTCCCAGACCGGGGACTTCACACGCGCCAAGGGCAAGGAGGTCATGCAGGCCTTCCTCAAGTCCCACGAGGACATCGACGTCCTGTACGCCCACAACGACGACATGGCCCTGGGCGCCATCCAGGCCATCGAGGAGGCGGGCAAGAAGCCGGGCACCGACATCAAGGTGATCTCCGTCGACGGCATCAAGGACGCCTTCGTCGCCATGCAGGAGAAGAAGATCAACGTGGTGGTCGAGTGCAACCCGCTCCTCGGCGACCAGCTGATGGAACTCGCCAAGAAGGTCGCGGCGGGGGAGAGCGTCCCGCGACGGGTCGAGGTCAAGGAGGGCGTCTTCACCCAGGACCAGGCCGCGGCCGCCCTGCCCGGCCGCCAGTACTGACCCGACGCCCGCACCGGACCGGGGGCGGTCCTCGCGCCGCCCCCGGCCCCTCAGGAGAGGAGGGCGGATGGCAGCCCCACCCACCCCCCGCACACCCACCCGCACCGACCGGCCGGTCCTGGAGGCCCAGGGCATCCGCAAGGTGTTCCCCGGCGTCCTCGCCCTCGACGGCGTGGACCTGCGCCTCTTCCCCGGCGAGGTCCACGCCCTGATGGGCGAGAACGGCGCCGGCAAGTCCACCCTCATCAAGGTGCTCACCGGCGTCCACCCACCCGACGCGGGAACGGTCTCCGTCGACGGCAGCCCCCAGGGATTCGCCGAACCACTGGAAGCGCAGCACGCCGGAATCAGCACGGTGTACCAGGAGGTGAACCTGTGCCCCAACCTCTCCGTCGCCGAGAACATCCTCATCGGCCGTGAACCGCGGCGCCTGGGGCTGGTCCACTGGTCGGCCCTCCACGAACGCGCGGCACGGCTCATCGCCGAACTGGAACTGGACCTCGACGTCCGCCTGCCGCTGAGCGCCCACTCCCTCGCCGTCCAGCAACTGGTCGCGATCGTACGGGCCGTGGACGTCAAGGCGAAGGTCCTCATCCTCGACGAGCCCACCTCCAGCCTCGACCGGGACGAAGTCGCCCAGCTGTTCACCCTGGTGCGCAGACTGCGCGACCGGGGCGTCGCGATCCTCTTCGTCACCCACTTCCTCGACCAGGTCTTCGACCTGTGCGACCGGGTGACCGTCCTGCGCAACGGGCGCCTCGAAGGCGAGTACCGGATCGACGAGCTGACACCCGTCACCCTCGTACACCGCATGGTCGGCAGTGAACTGCGCATCCTCGACGAACTGGCCGAGACGTCCCACACCGGCCCCACGGCCGGCCCCGGTTCCGGAGGCACGCCCTTCCTCAGCGCCCGTGGCCTCGCCCGGGCCGGGGCCGTCCAGCCCTACGACCTGGACATCCACCGCGGCGAGGTCATCGGCCTGGCCGGGCTCCTCGGCTCCGGACGCACCGAGGCGGCCCGGCTGCTCTTCGGAGCCGACCACGCCGACGGAGGCGAGCTGCGCATCGACGGACGGCGCGCCGTCCTGCGCTCGCCACGCGCCGCGATCGCCCACAAGATCGCCTTCTGCTCGGAGAACCGCAAGGCGGAGGGCCTCATCGGCGAACTCACCGTCCGCGAGAACATCGTGCTCGCCCTCCAAGCCGCACGCGGCTGGACCAGACCCCTTTCCCGCACCCGGCAGGACGAGATCGCCGCCCGCTGGACCGAGGTCCTCGACATCCGCCCGGCCGACCCCGAGGCGCAGGTCCGCAACCTCAGCGGGGGCAACCAGCAGAAAGTGCTGCTCGCCCGCTGGCTGCTCACCGACCCGGAGCTGCTGATCCTGGACGAACCCACCAGGGGCATCGACATCGGTGCCAAGACGGAGATCCAGAAACTGGTCACCAGCCTGGCCGCGGAAGGCACCGCGGTCCTCTTCATCTCCGCCGAACTCGAGGAAGTGCTGCGGCTGAGCCACCGCGTGGGCGTCCTGCGCGACCACCGGCTCGTCGCCACCCTCCCCAACGACACGACCCTGACGCCCGACCGGATCCTGGGCGCCATCGCCACCGGAGCCACCTCATGACACCACCCGACGACACCGGCACCGGGAAGCGCCCGGGCCGGGCGCCCGGCACCCGGCGGCTCATCGAGCACCGCCTGTTCTGGCCCGCCGCCGTGCTGGCCGCCCTGCTGCTGGGGAACGTCGTCTTCACCCATGACTTCCTCGCCGTCCGCGTCCAGAACGGACACCTGTACGGCAGCCTGATCGACATCCTGCAGTTCGGCGCCCCCCTGATCCTCGTCTCGCTCGGCATGACGCTCGTGATCGCCACCCGGGGCATCGATCTCTCGGTCGGCTCGACGGTCGCCATCGCCGGCGCCCTCGCGTGCGAGCACATCGCCACCGCGAAGGACCCGGGGAGCCTGTCCACCGTCCTGTCCGCGGTCGCGCTGGCGGTCGGCGTGGCCGCCGCGATCGGACTGCTGAACGGCTTCCTCGTCGCCCGGCTCGGCGTCCAGCCCATCGTCGCCACGCTGGTCCTCATGGTCGCCGGACGCGGCGTGGCCCAGCTGATCACCGACGGCCAGATCGTCAGCGTGTCCAGCAGCGCCTACAAGATGATCGGCGGCGGATACTGGCTCACCCTCCCCTTCGCCGTCCTCCTCGCCGCGGCCCTCGTCGCCGTCACCTCCCTCGTCACCCGGCGGACCGCGCTCGGGCTGCTCATCGAATCGGTGGGCGGCAACCCGGTCGCCAGCCGACTCGTCGGCATCCGGGCGGCCGGCCTCCTGATCATGGTCTACGTCGTCAGCGCCGTGTGCGCCGCGGTGGCCGGCCTGATGATCAGCTCCAACGTGTCCAGTGCCGACGGCAACAACGCCGGCCTGTGGATCGAACTGGACGCGATCCTCGCCGTCGTCATCGGCGGCACCGCCCTGACGGGCGGTCGCTTCTCCCTCGGTGGGACGGTCCTGGGCGCACTGATCATCCAGACCCTCTCGACCACGATCTACACCCTCGGCGTACCGCCCGAGACCACCCTCGTCTTCAAGGCCCTGGTCGTCATCGTCGTGTGTCTCGTCCAGTCGCCCGCGTTCCGCGCGCGGCTCTCACGCCGTCGCCGAACGGCCGCCCCGGACCCGGCATCCGCGGCCGGCGACCTGACGGCCCGCCGGCAGGAGGTCCACCCGTGAGCACCATCCTCACCAAGCCGCTCCACCGCCTCTCGGCACGGCACGCCTCCCGCCTGCCGCTCATGGTGACGGCCACGCTGCTGGTCGCGATGTTCTCGATCGGCTCCGTGCAGTACGAAGGCTTCTTCTCCGCGCAGGTCCTGCTCAACGTCCTGATCGACAACGGCTTCCTGCTCGTCGTGGCGATCGGCATGACGTTCGTCGTCCTCACCGGCGGGATCGACCTCTCGGTCGGCTCCATGGTGGCCCTGTCGACCATGCTGACGGCCTGGCTCGTCGAACAGAACGGCCTGCCGCTCGCCCTGGCGGTGCCGGTGGTCCTGCTGGTGGGAGCAGGAGGCGGCGCCCTCATGGGCTGGGTGATCCACGCCTTCGAGATCCAGCCCTTCATCGTCACCCTCGCGGGCATGTTCCTCGCCCGCGGCCTCTGCTACATGATCAGCACCGAGTCCATCTCCGTCACCGACCCGACGACCACCCGGATCGCCCAGACGCGGGTGCTCCTGCCCGGGGGTCTGTTCGTCTCACCCGCCGTGGTCATCGCCCTGGTCGTGCTGGTGCTCGCCTTCGTCGTCCTCCACCACACCCGCTTCGGCCGCACCGTCTACGCCCTGGGCGGCAACGAGTCCTCCGCCCGTCTCATGGGCCTGCCCGTGGGCCGCACCAAGGTCGTGGTGTACGCCGTGAGCGGCCTGTGTTCCGCCCTCGGCGGTCTGCTGCTGACCTTCTACATGCTGTCCGGCTACGCCCTGCACGCCGTCGGCATGGAACTCGACGCCATCGCCGCCGCCGTGATCGGCGGGACGCTGCTGACCGGTGGCTCCGGCTTCGTCCTGGGAACCGCCCTGGGCGTGACGGTCCTCGGTCTGATCCAGACCGTCATCAGCTTCCAGGGCACGCTCAGTTCGTGGTGGACCCGCATCGTCATCGGCGGTCTGCTGTTCGTCTTCATCCTCCTCCAACGCCTCTTCGGAAGGTCCCGCCAGGCGGAATAGCCGCCTTGCCAAGAGCGAACCCCGAGCCGTCCTCCGCGTACGAACGCGCCCAGGGAGGGGGCAGGGCCGTCCCTGCCCCCTTTCCGGCTGTCGCCTCTCGCCGACAAGGAACCTCCATGAACCCGCCACCGTCCCCCTTCGCCGGGGTCCCCCCGGTCTGCCGCCCCGATCCGTACGCCGGACAACGATGGACCTTCGGCTTCCCCGGCGGCCTCACGGCGGAGGTGCACACCCGCGGCGCCCGCCTCCACGGGCTGTGGACGCCGGACCGGGGCGGCACCTCGGCCGACATCGTCCTCGCTCCTCGCGACCCGGCCCGGACGGCCACCACCGCCCGGTACTTCGGCGCCACCGTCGGCCGCTACGCCAACCGCATCGCGCGAGGCCGGTTCTCCCTGGACGGTAAGCCGTACCAGCTGACCACGCAGGAGGAGGACGGCCACTCCCTGCACGGCGGAACCGACGGCTTCGACACCCGGCTCTGGGAAGCCGAGAGCGTACACACCCCGGAGTGGACCGGTGTGCTCCTGCGCCTCCGCAGCCCCGACGGCGACCAGGGCTTCCCGGGAAACCTGGACGTCACCGTCAGCATGCTTGTCGGACGCGACGACGAACTCGCCTTCTCCTACACGGCGGTCACCGACGAGGCGACCCTGGTCAACCTGACCAACCACGCCTACTTCAACCTCGACGGCGAGGGCGCCGGCGACATCCTCGACCACGAACTGACCGTCGACGCCCCCCACTACACACCGGTCGGCGCGGATCTCATCCCCTCCGGCGCCCACCGCGCCGTCTCCGGCACCGCGTTCGACCTCCGCCGGCCGCTCAGGATCGCCGAGGCCCTGGCCCGCCCCGGCGCGAATGGCGGGTACGACCACAACTTCGTCCTGAGCCCGCACGACAACGAAACACTGCGCCGGGCCGCCGTCCTGTACGCGCCGGCCACGGGCCGCCGCATGGAGGTGCTGACCACGGAGCCCGGACTCCAGGTCTACACCGCGGGGCAGTTCGATGGAACGGTCCTCGGCAAGAACGGTACGCACTACGGGGCGGGCGCCGGTATCGCGCTGGAGACCCAGCACTTCCCCGACTCCCCGAACCGCCCCGGTGACCCGTCCACGGTGCTGCGACCCGGCGGCGAGTACCGGTCGAGGACGGTCCTGCGGTTCGGTACCCGCGACTGATCGCGTACGGACACGTCGACATGGCTGTGCCCGCCGGGGGAGGAACCGGCGGGCACAGCCATGACCGGAGGGACGTCAGGCACCCGCCCTGCGCTTGTTCCAGACGTCGAATCCGACCGCCGCGAGCAGCACCAGGCCCTTGATGACCTGCTGCCAGTCGGTGCCCACCCCGACGAGGTTCATGCCGTTGTTGAGCACGCCGAGGACCAGGCCGCCGATGATGGCTCCCAGGACGGTCCCGACTCCACCGCTCATCGACGCCCCGCCGATGAACGCGGCGGCGATGGCCTCCAGTTCGAAGTTCACGCCCGCCTTCGGCGAGGCCGCGTTGAAGCGGGCGGCGAAGACGAGCCCGGCGAGCGCCGCGAGCATTCCCATGTTGAGGAACACCGCGAAGGTCACCTTCCTGTCCTTGACCCCGGACAGCTTGGCGGCCGGCAGGTTCCCCCCGATCGCGTACACGTGGCGGCCGATCACCGCGTTGCGCATCACGTAACCGAAGCCGACCAGCAGCGCGGCCAGGATCAGGAGGACCACGGGCGCGCCCTTGTAGCTGGCGAGCAGCAGGGTGGTGACCAGGACAGCGGCGACCAGTGCCGTCAGCTTCAGCGCGAACAGGCCCGTGGGGAGCGGCTCCAGAGCGAATTCGCGCTGCCGACGGCGGTCCCGTACCTCCTGGAAGACCACGTAGGCGACCAGTCCCAGGCCGAGGAGCAGGGTCCCGTTGTGGTAGTTGGTCTGCGGCCCCACCTCCGGCAGGAAGCCGTTGGCGACCTTCTGCAGTCCGTCCGGGAACGGGCCGAGCGTCTGACCCTTGAGGAAGATCTCCGTGAGCCCGCGGAACAGCAGCATGCCGGCGAGGGTCACGATGAACGACGGTATGCCGACGTACGCGATGAAGAAGCCCTGCAGGGCGCCGGCGGCGGCTCCCAGCAGCAGGGTGAGGAGCACCGCGACGGGCCAGGCCACATGGTGCTCGACCATGAGCACCGCCCCGATGCCACCGACCAGGGCCATCAGGGAGCCCACGGACAGGTCGATGTGCCCGGAGATGATGACGATCATCATGCCGATGGCCAGGATGAGGATGTAGCTGTTCTGCAGCACCAGGTTGGAGACGTTGCGCGGCAGCAGGAGGTCGCCCCCCGTCCAGATCTGGAAGAGGAGCACGATCAGGCCGAGTGCGAAGAGCATCCCGTACTGGCGCATGTTCCGCCGGACACCGTCCAGGAGAATTCGGACCAGCGGTGCCCCGGTGGACGGAGCCCCGCGGCCCGGGGGCGCCGGTGTGGTCGTTTGCGTGCTGACGTCGGTGCTCATGCCTGGTGTCCTTCGCTGGAGGCGGCGCCTGCGGTGACCGCCGGTGGTGCGGGGGTGTCCTGCGTCATGTGCCGCATCAGGACTTCCTGGGTGGCGTCCGCGCGGGCGACTTCGCCGGTCAGCCGGCCTGCGGCCATGGTGTAGACGCGGTCGCACATGCCGAGCAGTTCGGGCAGCTCGGAGGAGATGAGGAGGATCGCCTTGCCCTCGGCGGCGAGCCGGTCGATCACGGTGTAGATCTCGAACTTGGCTCCCACGTCGACTCCGCGGGTGGGCTCGTCGAGGATGAGGACGTCCGGCCCGGCGAGGATCCACTTGCTGAGGACGACCTTCTGCTGGTTGCCGCCGGAAAGGCGGCCGACCGGCTCGAGGACGTTCGGAGCCTTGATGTTCATGGTCCGCCGGTACCGTTCGGCCACCTTGCGCTCCTCATGCCCGTCGACGACGCCGCGGCGGGCGAGGGCGCCGAGGGACGCGAGCGAGATGTTCCGGCTCACGGAGTCCCCGAGGTTGAGCCCGTAGTGCTTGCGGTCCTCCGTGACGTACGCGATGCCGTGGGCGACCGCCTCGGGGACCGTGCGGGTCCGTACCTCGCGGCCGTCCTTGAGCACGGTGCCCTGCTCGTAGTGACCGTAGGAACGGCCGAAGACGCTCATCGCGAGTTCGGTCCGGCCGGCGCCCATGAGTCCCGCGACGCCGACGATCTCCCCGCGGCGGACCTGGAGCGAGACCCCGTCGACGGCCTTGCGGCCGCGGTCGAGGGGGTGACGTACGGTCCAGTCCCGGATCTCCAGGACAGGGGCGGCGTCGGCCGGGCCCTCGTACGGCGTGCGGTGGGGGAACCGGCTGTCGAGGTCCCGCCCCACCATGCCGCGGATGATGCGTTCCTCGGTGGTGGCGGGGTCCCTGACGTCGAGGGTCTCGATGGAGCGCCCGTCGCGCAGGATGGTGACGGAGTCGGCGATCCGGGCGATCTCGTTCAGCTTGTGCGAGATGATGATCGACGTGATGCCCTGGCTCTTCAGCTCCCGCATCAGCCGCAGCAGCTTCGCGCTGTCCTCGTCGTTGAGCGCCGCGGTGGGCTCGTCGAGGATCAGCAGGCGGACGTTCTTCGCCAGCGCCTTCGCGATCTCCACGAGCTGCTGCTTGCCGACACCGATGTCGGCGACCCGGGTCTCGGGGTGTTCGTCGAGCCCGACCCGCCTGAGCAGTTCGGAAACACGGCGCAGCGCCTCGTGCCAGTCGATGATCCCGCGCCGGGACGGCTCGTTGCCGAGGAAGACGTTCTCGGCGATCGACAGATGGGGAACGAGTGCGAGCTCCTGGTGGATGATGACGATGCCGCGCTGCTCGCTGGCCCTGATGTCCTTGAACCGGCACGGCTCGCCTTCGAAGAGGATCTCGCCCTCGTAGGTGCCGTGCGGGTGGACGCCGGACAGGACCTTCATGAGCGTCGACTTGCCGGCACCGTTCTCTCCGCACAGGGCGTGCACCTCGCCGCGCTCCACGGACAGGGTCACGTCGGACAGTGCTCTGACCCCGGGGAAGGTCTTGACGATGGACCGCATCTCGAGGACGGGGCCGGCCGGGGACGAGGCGGAGACGGGAACCTTGGGGGAGCGGGCCGGGGCGGGCGTCACCGCAGTTCCTCTGCGTCGATGTAGCCCGAGTCGACCAGGACCTTCCGGTAGTTCGTCCTGTCGACGCTGACCGGATCGAGCAGGAAGGCCGGGACCACCTTCTTGCCGTTGTCGTAGGTGGCGTCGTCGTTGATCTCGGGCTTCTTGCCGGCGAGGACGGCGGTCACCATGTCTGCGGCGACCTGCGCGAGTGCGCGTGTGTCCTTGTAGACGGTCTGCGTCTGCTGGCCCGCGATGATCGACTTCACGGAGGCGACCTCCGCGTCCTGGCCGGTGACGACCGGCAGCGGCTTGGCGGCGCTCCCGTAGTCGTCGGACTTCAGGGCGGACAGGATGCCGATGGAGATGCCGTCGTAGGGGGAGAGGACGGCGTCGACCCGGGCGGAGGCGTACGTGGAGGTCAGCAGGTCGTCCATGCGCTTCTGGGCCGTACCGCCGTCCCACCTGAGCGTGGTGACCTGGTTCAGCTGGGTCTGCCCGGAGCGCACGACCAGCTGCTTCTTGTCCATGTACGGCTTCAGCACCTTCATGGCGCCGTTGAAGAAGTACTTGGTGTTGTTGTCGTCGTTGGACCCGGCGAACAACTCGATGTTGAAGGGGCCCTTCTTCGGGCCGGCCTTCAGCCCCAGCTTCTCGACGATGTACGTGGCCTGGAGCTCGCCGACCTTCTCGTTGTCGAAGGAGGCGTAGTAGTCGACGTGCGGGGAGCCCAGGATGAGCCGGTCGTAGGAGATGACCGGGATGTGGGCGTCGGCCGCCTGCTGCAGGACGTTGGACAGGGCCTCGCCGTTGATGGCGGCCACGACCAGGGCGTCGACGCCCTGGGTGATCATGTTCTCGATCTGGGCGACCTGCTGGTCGGGGTCGTCCTCGCCGTACTGCAGGGTCGTGGCGAAGCCGGCCTTCTTCAGGCTCTCGGTCATGTTGCGGCCGTCGGCGATCCACCGCTCGGAGGACTTGGTGGGCATCGCGATGCCGATGGTGTGGTCCTTCGAGTCCTTCGACTCCTGGCTGCCGCCCTCGCTGTTCTGCCCGCAGGCTGTCAGGAGCAGGGCACAGCCGGTGGTCACGGCCAGGAGGGCGGATGCGGATCGGAACTTCTTCATGGGTTACCTGGCAATCCCGTCGTCGAGGGCGGCTCCGGCCGAGGGACGGGTTCGGCGGCGGCGCGCGACCTCGCACCACCGGGACGGCGCCGTTCCGGCTGGGTGGCCGGGACGTCGGCGCCCCGGTCGAGGTTGATTGTTAGCGCTCACAACAGCGTGATACAAGAGGCGCTAAGGTTTTTCTCGTATCGATACACAGCCGTAAGCAGGGAGAAGGGAGGCGAACGTGGCGCATCCCGCGGAAGACGTCCGCCCGCCGACGATGGCCGACGTCGCACGAGAGGCGGGGGTCTCCCACCAGACCGTCTCCCGGGTGCTGAGCGATCACCCCAACGTGCGCGCGGCCACGCGGGAACAGGTCACCCTGGCCATCGAACGGCTGGGCTACCGTCGCAACTCCGCGGCACGCGCCCTGGTGACGCGCCGCACGAGGACGCTGGGTGTCATCGCCGTCAACACCGCCCTGTACGGCCCTGCCAGCACCCTGACCGGCCTGGAGGAGGCGGCCCGGGAGCAGGGCTACCTCGTCTCGACCGTCAGCCTCCGCACCGGGGAGGGGCAGGGGCTCAAGGACGCCGTCGACCACCTCGCGTCCTGGGGTGTGGAGGGCGTCGTCGCCATCACCCCGCAACGCTCGCACGTGCAGGCGCTCGCCGAGCTGGACGCGCCCTTCCCCGTGGTCACCGTGGAGGGGGGCCACCAGCTCGACCTGCCCGGCGTCTCCCTGGATCAGGAGCTCGGCGCCCGCATGGTCACGGAACACCTGCTCGCCGCCGGGCACGAGACCGTGTGGCACGTGGCGGGTCCCGACGACTGGCTGGAGAGCGAGGCCCGCACCGCCGGCTGGCGTACCGTCCTGGAGGAGAACGGCATCCGCCCTCCGCGCGTCCTGACGGGCGACTGGAGCCCGCTGTCCGGGTACCGGGCGGGGCAGGAACTCGCAGGACTCGCCCTGGCCCGCCGCGGGGCGACACCGGTCACGGCCGTCTTCGTCGCCAACGACCAGATGGCGCTCGGCGTCCTGCGGGCGCTGCGCGAGACCGGGATCCGCACCCCCGGACAGGTCGCCGTCGCCGGCTTCGACGACATCCCGGAGGCCGAGTACTTCCCGCCGCCGCTGACGACGGTCCGCCAGGACTTCGCCGCCATCGGACGCCAAAGCATCGGACTCCTGGTGAACCACATCGAGGGCCGCGCCCGGAAGGCCGAGCACCTCCTGGTGGAACCGCAGCTCATCATGCGCGCGAGCACGCGCCCCTCGAACGAATCCTGACGCGGGGGACCGGGCTCTCGCTATGACCTCCTGACGGCCCTCACGCGGAGGCCGGTGACTGGTCTCCTGCCTGCTGTATCTGCTGTATCTGCTGTGTCGGCTGTCGGGGGCTGCCGTCTGCCGTCTGCCGTCTGCCGTCTGCCGCCTGCCGCCTGATGTCTGGCGTCCGGCGGCGCACGCGCGTCGGTCCGCCCGCGCCAGCGCTCCGTCGACCGTTCCGTCCGCTCAGCCCTCCCGCCGGGCCGGTCGAGACGCCGAAGCTGACTCTGGTAGCCAGGTGAGCGCTCACTTCAGAGCCCCTCTTCTTGCCGAAAGTTTGACAGAACTGCACGCAACTCTTGTCCAAGTCAATTGTGAGCGTTAACAATCAGGGTGCTCCTCTGGCCCTGTTCATGACGAGAGAGACCGCATCGTGACCACACACATCCCTTCCGGCCCCGCAGCCCCTCACCACCCCGAGGCATGCACCATCGGAGTCGATTTCGGCACCCTCTCGGGGCGCGCCGTCGTGGTCAGGGTCCGGGACGGCGCAGAGCTCGGTTCGGCGGTCCACGAGTACCGCCACGCGGTCATCGAGGACCGCCTCCCCTCCGCCGGCGCCCCCCTGCCCCCCGACTGGGCCCTACAGCACCCCGAGGACTGGCGCGATGTCCTGCGCACCGCCGTTCCGGCGGCGCTCGCCGACGCCGGAATCGACCCGGCCCGCGTCATCGGCATCGCCACCGACTTCACCGCCTGCACGGTTCTGCCGACCGCCCCGGACGGCACCCCGCTCGCCCTGACGCCCGAGTGGGCCGACCGACCGCACGCCTGGCCCAAACTGTGGAAGCACCACGCGGCCCAGCCCCAGGCCGACCGCATCAACGCCCTCGCTCACGCACGCGGCGAGAAGTGGATCGCACGGTACGGAGGCAAGATCTCCGCCGAGTGGCAGTACGCCAAGGCCCTGCAGGTCCTGGAAGAGGACCCGGCCGTCTACGCCGCCTGCGCCCGCTGGATCGAGGCGGCCGACTGGATCGTCTGGCAGCTGACCGGCACCGAGTCCCGCAACACCTGCACAGCCGGCTACAAAGGCATCCATCAGGACGGGACCTACCCCTCGCCCGACTTCCTCGCCGGACTACACCCGGACTTCGCCGACTTCCCCGCCACTCGCCTGGAGCATCCCCTCTCCCCGCTGGGCTCCCGTGTCGGCACCCTGAGCAGCCGGGCCGCCCACTGGACCGGTCTCCCCGAGGGCATCGCCGTCGCGGCGGGCAATGTCGACGCCCACGTGGCCGCACCCGCGGCGGGAGCCGTGGAGAACGGCCGGATGCTCGCCATCATGGGCACCTCCACCTGCCACGTACTCAACGGCGCCACACTCGCCGAAGTCCCCGGCATCTGCGGGGTCGTCGACGGAGGCGTCGTCGAGGGTGCCTACGGTTACGAGGCCGGTCAGAGCGCGGTCGGCGACATCTTCGCCTGGTGGCTCCGCCAGGGCGTCCCGGACCACTACCGCGCCGAGGCCGAGGCATCGGGCGAGGACCTCCACCAGCTCCTGACCCGCAAGGCCGCGGACCAGCCGGTCGGCGCGCACGGGCTGGTCGCCCTGGACTGGATGAACGGCAACCGCTCCACCCTGGTCGACCACCACCTCTCCGGGGTCATCGCCGGCCTCACCCTCGACACCCGGCCCGAGGACGTCTACCGGGCCCTGCTCGAATCCACCGTCTACGGCACCCGGATGATCGTCGAGACCTTCGAGAACGCCGGGATCCCGGTCGAGGAGTTCATCGTCACCGGTGGACTGAGGAAGAACACGCTGCTCATGCGGATCTACGCCGACGTGCTGCGCCGGCCCGTGTCCCTCGGCACCTCCGAGCAGGGGCCGGCGCTCGGCTCCGCCATCCACGCCGCCGTCGCCGCGGGCGCCCACCCCGACGTCCGCTCCGCCGCCGCCGTCATGGGCGGCGTCCAGCGCCATGCGTACGTGCCCGACCCCGCACGGGCGGACGCCTACGACGCGCTGTTCCAGGAGTACCGCGCCCTGCACGACCACTTCGGTACCGGAGCAGACCTCCTCCTGCACCGCCTGCGACGGATCCGCAACACCGCACGCGCCGCCACCACCGACTGACCGGGCCCGCCTCCCCCCGTAGGCCCGAACTCTCCGACCCAGCACCTCCGAGGAGCACACCCGACATGACGCTCGCCCAGCCCGACCGCGAGATCTGGTTTCTCACCGGCAGCCAGGCCCTCTACGGCGACGACACCCTGGCCCAGGTCTCCGACCAGTCCCGTGCCATCTGCGGCACCCTCGCCGGGCAGCCCCGGATGACCGTCCGCGTGGTGTGGAAGCCGGTCCTCACCGACGCGGCCGCCATCCGCGCGATCTGCCTGGAGGCCAACGCCGACGACCGCTGCATCGGCCTCATCGCCTGGATGCACACCTTCTCCCCGGCCAAGATGTGGATCGCCGGCCTCGACGCCCTGAGCAAGCCCCTGCTCCACCTGCACACCCAGGCCAACCGCCAACTGCCCTGGTCCACCATCGACATGGACTTCATGAACCTGAACCAGGCCGCCCACGGCGACCGCGAGTTCGGCTTCGTCCAGACCCGCCTCGGTGTCCCGCGCAAGACCGTGGCCGGCCACGTCTCCGCCCCCGACGTCGTCGACCGCATCGCCGGCTGGGCCCGCGCCGCCGTCGGCCGCTCCGAACTCACCACCCTCAAACTCGCCAGGTTCGGCGACAACATGCGCGACGTCGCCGTCACCGAGGGCGACAAGGTCGAGGCGCAGCTGCGGTTCGGGGTCTCGGTCAACACGTACGGCGTCAACGACCTCGTCGCCGTGGTCGACGCCACCGAAGAGGACACCGTCACCGCCCTCGTCAAGGAGTACCAGGACCTCTACGCCCTCACGCCAGAGCTGCGGCCCGGCGGCGAGCGCCACGAATCCCTGCGCTACGCCGCCCGCGTCGAAGCGGGTCTGCGCACCTTCCTCACGGAAGGCGGGTTCCGCGCCTTCACCACCAACTTCGAGGATCTCGGGGGCCTGCGCCAGCTGCCCGGCCTCGCCGTGCAGCGCCTGATGGCGGACGGCTACGGCTTCGGCGGCGAAGGGGACTGGAAGACCTCCACCCTGCTGCGCGCGCTGAAGGCGATGGCCCACGGCCTGCCCGGCGGCACCTCCTTCATGGAGGACTACACGTACGACCTCACGCCAGGCCGGGAACTCATCCTCGGCGCCCACATGCTGGAGGTCTGCCCCTCCCTCACGACGGCCACGCCCAGCTGCGAGATCCACGCGCTCGGGATCGGCGGACGCGAGGACCCGGTCCGACTCGTCTTCGACGCGGATCCCGGTCCGGCCGTCGTCGTCGGTCTCGCCGACATGGGCGACCGGTTCCGCCTCGTCGCCAACCACATCGACGTCGTCGCTCCGCCCGAGCCGCTGCCCAAGCTCCCCGTCGCCCGGGCCGTCTGGCGCCCCCGCCCCGATCTCCGCACCTCCACCGAGGCCTGGCTGACGGCCGGAGCACCGCACCACACCGTCCTGACCACCGCCCTCGGCGGCGAGGAGCTCGAAGACCTCGCCGAGATGCTGCGGACCGAACTCGCCGTCATCGACGAGGACACCACCGTCCGGACCTTCACGCGCGAACTGCGCTGGAACCAGGCGTACCACCGTCTGGCCCAGAGCCTGTGAGCACCCCCGCCACCCCATCCATCCCCACGAGGACGGAGCCCTCCGTGACCACCGCCGTCTCCAAGGAACTGCGCCGGGAGGTGCTGGAGGCCAACCTCCGCATCCCCCGGGCCGGTCTGGCCACCCTCACCTGGGGCAACGTGAGCGGAGTCGACCGGGAGGCCGGCGTCTTCGTCATCAAGCCCTCGGGTGTGGCCTACGACGTGCTGAGCGAGGAGGACCTGGTCGTCGTCTCACTGTCCGACGGAAGCGTCGTGGAGGGCCACCTGCGACCGTCCACCGACACGGAGACGCACCGCAGCCTCTACCTGGCCTTCCCGTCCATCGGAGGCGTGACCCACACGCACTCCACCCACGCCGTCGCCTTCGCCCAGGCCCGGCGTCCGATACCGGTGCTCGGCACCACCCATGCGGACACCTTCAACGGTCCCGTCCCCGTCACCGCGGCCCTCACCCCCCAGCAGTGCGCCACGGACTACGAGTACAACACCGGCCAGGTCATCGTGGACCTGTTGGGCCGTGACGACACCCGGGCCCGCGAGGTCCCCGGTGCCCTGGTCGCCCACCACGGCCCCTTCACCTGGGGCGCCGACGCCACCGCCTCCCTGGAGCACGGCATCATCTGCGAGGCGGTGGCCGAGATGGCCCTCCACACCATCGCGCTGGGCACGGTCGAGCCTCCGCAGCACCTCCTGGACCGCCACTTCACACGCAAGCACGGCCCGGACGCCTACTACGGCAATTCTCCCTCCGTCTGACCGCACGGAGGGGAGCCAGGATCATCCTGGCTCCCCTCGCTGGTGCGGGCGTGTCACTGGAACTGTGCGAAGAACCTCCAGACCTCTCCCTTGGTCCAGGTCGCGACGCCGCTCTCGCCGGAGGAGCCGTCGACCGGACCGGGGATGTGGCCTCCGTCGAACGCGGCCCATTGGACCGGGTACCCGACACGGCAGCCGGAGCAGGTGGTGGTGATGTGCGTCCGGCTGCCCGGCGCGGGTTCGCGCGGGCTCTGCGGAGTGCAGCCGTTGGCGCGGACGAACCTGTCGCGCAGGGACCGTCCCTGCACGACGTCGAGGACGGAGTCGCCGATGCCGTGGATTCCGGAGTGGGCGATGGGCTGGGTGCCGCCGCTGCACCCGCTGATCTCGCCGCCGGAGATGACCGTGACAGCCCTGGAGACGTTCGACCGGCTGCATGCGAGTGCGCAGCTCATGCCGCCGCCCCGGCTGAACCCCGTGGCGAAGCGCTGCGCCGTGTTGACACAGAGGCCGCCTTCGATGCGCCGGATCATGTCGTCGACGAAGGTGACGTCCTCACCGCCCGAGTTGGCCCAGCCGTTGCCGAGGCCCTGGGGGGCGACGAGGATCGCGCTGTTGTCCGACTGTTCCTGCTGACCGTAGTAGGACCAGGCGTTTCCGCTCGTTCCGCCCGAGGCGACTTCGCCGGCGGTTCCGCCCCGCCAGTGGAACGCGAAGATCAGCCGGTAGGGACGGGCGTTGTCGTAGCCGGCGGGAACCCTGAGGATGAAGCTGCGGCTCTTGCCGCTGCTCCGAATCGTGTGTGTACCGCTGGTCAGAGTCGGGGCGCTGCCGCAGGCTCCGCCACCGGACGACAGCTTGACCATCTGCCATTGCTGGTTGACCCCGCCCCAGTCGGTGTACTGGACGACGTTGCCGCCGTCGGCGGTGGAGGCACCCTGCACCTCCACCGCCTTGCCGCTGTTGCGGTTGACCAGGACGTACGAGGCGTTGGTGTCCACCGTCGCCGCCTCGGCGGGCGTCGGCCTCGCCACTACGAGCGTGCCGAGCGTGAGGGCCGCCACCACGACGGCTGACCGCGACCACCAGCGATGTCCTTATGGAGGGGTGGGGGCTGCCGCAGCGTAGGTCTTCATCGGTTCACCCTTTCGCCGTGGCAGGTCAGGTGCGGGTCCAGCGCTGGTTGCCGCTGTTCCAGCAGGAGTAGAGCTGGATCAGGGTGCCGTTGGCGGTGCCGCTGGCAGCGGCGTCGAGGCAGAGGCCGGACTGGACGCCGACGATGGATCCGTCGGAGTTGAGGCGCCACTTCTGGTTGTCGCCGCCCCAGCAGCTGTAGATCTGGACCTTGGCGCCGTTGCCGGTGCCGGCGGCGTCCAGACACTTGTCGCCGTAGACCCTGAGCTCACCCGCGGCGGTGTGGGCCCACTGCTGGTTGGTGCGGTTGTTGCAGTCCCACAGCTGGACCTGGGTGCCGTCGGTCGTGGCCGCACCGGGTACGTCCAGGCAGCGGCCCGAGGCGACTCCCTTGATCGGTCCGGAGCCGGGGGAGGGGGTCGGAGTGGGGTTGGGGTCGGGGGAGCCGGAGTTGAGCGCGTTGAGAACGGAGGAGTAGGCGGGCTTCTTGCTGCCGTCGCCGTTGAACAGGAGCGGCGTGTGCTCGGCTCGCCAGGAGTCGGTGTCGCGGACACCCCAGACGGTGATGCCGAGGCAGCGCGGGACGGCCAGGCAGTCGTTGGTCACGTTGGCGTAGGTCGTGCCCGAGGCGCCCTGGATGTCGAGTTCGGTGATGGCCACGTCGACGCCGAGGGCGGCGAAGCTCTGCAGGGTGGTGCGGAAGTTGCTGTTGTAGGGACTGTCGTTGTTGAAGTGGGACTGGAAGCCGACGCAGTCGATGGGCACGCCGCGCTGCTTGAAGTCCCGGACCATGGCGTACATGGCCTGGGTCTTGGCCCAGGTCCAGTTCTCGACGTTGTAGTCGTTGTAGCAGAGCTTGGCGGCCGGGTCGGCGGCGCGTGCGGCGCGGAAGGCGACCTCGATCCAGTCGTTGCCGCTGCGTTGCAGGTTGGAGTCGCGCCGGGCTCCGGAACTGCCGTCGGCGAAGGCCTCGTTCACGACGTCCCACTGGCGAATCTTGCCCTTGTAGTGGGCCATCACGCCGTTGATGTGGTTGGTCATGGCCTGGCGCAGCGCGCCGCCGCTGAGGTTCTGCATCCAGCCGGGCTGCTGGGAGTGCCAGGCCAGCGTGTGGCCCCGTACCTGCTTGCCGTTCTGCACCGCCCAGTTGTAGACGCGGTCGCCGGCGGTGAAGTTGAACTGGCCCTGCTGGGGCTCGGTGGCGTCGATCTTCATCTCGTTCTCGGCCGTCACCGAGTTGAACTCGCGGTTCGCGATCGTCGTGTACGTCGAGTCGCCGAGCCTTCCCGAGGCGATGGCGGTGCCGAAGTACCGGCCGCTCTGCGCGGCAGCGCTGCCGAGCGTGCTCTCGGCGGCGTGTGAGGCCGGCGGGGCCATCAGCACGGTGGCGGCACCGAGGACGCCGACGATCAGTGCCGCGCACAGGCCGCCGATTTTCCGGCGGACGGTGGACGGGGGAATGGGGTGTGAGCGCATGAATGGACCTCCAGGACGGAAATCACGGATGGAAGCGAGCGCGGCGGAAGGATTCCGCGGGGCGATGTCCGCGTCCGTCGAAACAGGGCGCGGATCATCAGGGCGCAGTGATTCGAGGCCGGTGCCGCGACGCGCAGGTGAAAGGGCGGCGGCGCCTCGGGATTCAGTCTGGAAACAGGTCAGGGCCATGTCAAGTGTTTCGAAGAGTTTTCGATGAGGTGACCTGTGGGGTCCTTTCTGGCGATCCGCTGAGAGAATTCTGGAGCGCGACGACGAAACGGCCCCTGTCGAAATTGTTTCGACAGGGGCCGCTTGTCTCAAAAGGAGTTCTCGGCGCGGATCACCTTTCCGTTTCGCCGATGTCACACGCCTTCGGGCGGTGCGGATACGTGACGTCGAACCACGCGAAATGGGCTTGGTTCGTGGACGGGCGGCCGTGGGAGGTGGCGTAGAGGCCGAGCTGGACGCTGGTGAACAGCGGCGTGAGGAAGGTGGCTTCGACGGTGGCCAGGTCCTGCCAGGCACCGTCGGGCGCCGCGTGGGCGAAGGTGTGGCTGAAGCCCCGGACGCGGACCCCCAGGCGAACGGGCCCCGGGGGTATGGGGACGCCCGCCAGGACTTCGGGCCCGCGGCGGAGGACGAGCCCTTCCTCGGTGCGGAGGAAGAGGAGGTGGGTGTCATCGTCGACGACTACGGCGAGGCCGGCCTGTTCGCCCGGTGCCGCGGGAGCGAAGCGCAGCTCGGTGGACACGTCGCAGTCGGGCTGTTCCTGCGGGCGGACCAGGAGGGACGGGACGGTGCGTTCGCCGAGGCGTTCGGGACGGAGCCGGAGGCGGAGCCCGTCGCCGGTGGCCCAGAACGGCGCACGTGGGGTGCGCAGGGTGCTCCAGTCGGTGGAGAGGGCGGCGAAGTCGTCGTGGAGACGGAGGCGGGGGCTGGTGTGCTCGACGGGCGAGAAGACCGGCCAACCGTCGTTCCAGGTAACCCCGCTGAGGAAGGTCTCGCGTCCGATGGCGGAGCCCGGGCGGACACCCAGGAGGACCGCCCGCCAGTCGCCGCACGGGGTCCGCACGAGGTCGGCGTGCCCGGTGCAGGTGACGGGGCCCTTCCGGGCGGGAGGCAGAACCGGATTGCCGGGGGAGCTCTCGTACGGGCCGGTCACGTGGTCGGCGCGGGCGGCCACCACGCTGTGGTCCACATCGGTGCCGCCCTCCGCGGTGAGCAGGAGATAGGTACCGTCGATCCGGTAGAGGTGCGGGGCCTCCGACCAGCGTGCGCCCGGCCGGCTTCCCGACCACAGGACGTGTTCGGGTCCCGTGAGCCGTCGTTCGCGGGGAAGGTACTCACGCGTCCAGATCTCGGTGCGGCCGGCGGCCTCGTCCAGGACGCGGGCGGCGGTGAACCAGGCCCGGCCGTCACCGTCCGGCCCGTCGTCGAAGAACAGCGAGGGGTCGAAGCCCTCTCCTTCCAGCCAGTGCGGTTCCGACCACGGCCCTGCCGGGTCGGCCGCCGTGACGACGAAATGGCCGGGGCCGTCCATCAGCGTGCAGACGAGGTGGAAGAGCCCGTCATGGTGCCGGATCGTCGGCGCGAACAGGCCGCGTGAGGGCTCGCACCCGTCGAGGTCGAGCTGGGACGGCCGGTCCAGCGCGGAGCCGAGACGTCGCCAGTTCACGAGATCGCGGCTGTGGAACAGGGGAAGCCCCGGGAACCACTCGAAGCTGGACGTCACCAGGTAGTAGTCCGCCCCTACCCGGCAGACGGACGGGTCGGGCCGGAACCCCGGCAGCACGGGATCGCCGAACGTCGCGCTCACGACACCGGCACGATCTCGACCGGGACGGACAGGACCCGGTCGGCCCCCGGGTGACGTACGGGGCCGTGCAGGGTGAAGGACCCCTGGAGCGGCAGATCGCCGCTGGACCGTCCGACGGCCACGCCGATCTCTCCGGGCTCCACTCTCCTGCGCAGGTCGATCCCGGTGAAAGAGGTCCGGTCGGCGTGGACGGAGAAGGTGATCCGGGCGGCCTCGCCCGGCCGCAGCTCGACCCTGCCGAATCCGGCGAGCCAGCGTCTCGCCCGGACGACGGACGCCTCGGGGTCCGACAGGTAGAGCTGGACCACCTCCGTCCCGGTGACCTCGCCCACGTTGCGCACGGTGACCGCGACGGAGACGGCTCCGTCCGTCGCGGCGACGGGATCCACGGAGAGATCCGAGTAGGCGAAGCTGGTCCAGCTCAGTCCGTGTCCGAAAGGGAACAGCGGCGTAGGGTCCACCGAGCTCCAGTCGGTCGGACCGCCCAACGCCGAGTGCAGGTAGGTGCCGGGCTGACCGCCGACCTGGCGGGGGAGGGAGACGGGGAGCCGCCCGCCCGGTTCTGCGGCCCCACTGATGATCCGGGCCAGCGCCGTCCCGCCCTCCTCGCCGGGGAAGAAGGCCTGGACGACGGCCGCCGCCCGGTCGGCGAGCGAGCCGAGCGCGTAGGGGCGTCCGGAGACGAGGACCAGGACGGTCGGCACCCCGGAGTCGAGGACCTCGGCGGCGAGCGCGGCCTGGTCGCCCGGCAGGTCGAGGGTCTCGGCGTCGCAGCCCTCGCCCGAGGTGCCCCGGCCGAACATGCCGGCCCGGTCGCCGAGTACCAGCACGTTCACCTCCGGGTCCTCCTCGGTGACCGTGAACCCGGCGGCGGCGAGCGCTTCGCCGAGCGTCGGGATCTCCACCCCGGGATCGCCGGGGAGTGCGACGTGGTTCGGGAAGGAGTAGCAGCCGAGGAAGGCGTGCGGATCGTCCGCGTACGGCCCGGTGACCGCGACCCGGCACGGCCGCAGCGGCAGGATGCCGTCGTTGGCGAGCAGCACCGTGGACCGCTCGGCCAGGATCCTGGCCAGCGCCCGGTTCTCCGGCGGGTCGAGGTCGACCGGCTCGGGCTTGACGGGTTCCCAGTCGGGGTCGAGCAGGCCGAGCTCGGCCTTCTGCAGCAGCACCCGCTCCACGGCCCGGTCGACGAGCGCCTCGGACAGATCTCCCGAGCGGACGAGTGCGGTCAGCGGCTCGCCGTAACAGCGGGCCGTGGGCAGCTCGATGTCGATTCCGGCGGTCAGCGCCAGCGCGCCGGCCGCGCCCCGCGATCCGGCGACGCCGTGCCGGGACTCCAGGAAGGAGACCGAGTAGTAGTCGGCGACGACGGTGCCGTCGAAGCCGAGCTCGTCCCTGAGGAGCCCGGTGAGGAGCCGCTTGTTGGCGGCGACGGGGACGCCGTCCACGTCGGTGTAACTGTTCATCACCGACCTGGCACCGCCCTCGCGCAGCGCCCGGACGAAGGGCTCGACCAGCACGTCGGCGAACTCGCGCGGCCCCACGGCGACCGGGGCCATGTTCCGGCCGCCGCGCGAGGACGAGTACCCGGCGAAGTGCTTGAGCGTCGCCACGATGCCCGCGCCCTCCAGACCCTGGACGTACGCGGTGCCGATCGCGCCGACGAGATACGGGTCCTCGCCCACGCACTCCTCGGTACGGCCCCACCGGTAGTCGCGGACCACGTCGAGCACCGGAGCGAGCCCCTGGTGGACGCCGACCCGCCGCATCCCGTCGCCGATGGCGGCGGCCATCCGCCGCACGAGCCCGGGATCGAAGGACGCGCCCCAGGCGAGCGGCCCGGGGAAGACCGTGGCCCCGAGCGTCATGAACCCGGTCAGACACTCCTCGTGCGCGAGGGCCGGAATGCCGAACCGGCCGGCCTTCGTCACCTGCGTCTGGAGCGCGGCGAGCCGCTCCATGCCGGTCTCCGCGGCGATCGGCGCCGTCCCGAACACCCGGGTGAGCTGGCCGAGACCCTGCCCGATGATGTCGTCGAGGCCGGGCGCCGGTTCGCCGGAATCGTCCTCCATCGGCGCCACCGGCGCTCCCGGATCGGACGGCAGGGCCCAGAAGCCGGCGAGTTGACCCGCCTTCTCCTCCAGCGACATCCGACTCAGCAGATCGGCGACTCGGACGGCAGCGGGCAGGAGGGGGTCACGCCAAGGCTCGGTCACGGGGGTGCTCCTAAGAACGGGGTGGGGCGGTGGAGACGCGGACCTTGAGTTCGGTCGACAGCTCCATCCGGGGGCTGACCAGGGGCTGGTCCTCCAGAAGCTGGAAGAGCGTGCGAGCCGCGAGCCGGCCCATCTCCTCCAGCGGCTGACGCACCGTCGTCAGCGGCGGCGACAGCCAGTCGCACATCGGCAGGTCGTCGAAACCGACCACGCTGAGGTCCCGCGGGATGCTCAGCCCGGCCTGCCGAGCGGCCTCGTAGACGCCCATCGCCTGCTGGTCGCTGCCCGCGAAGACGGCCGTGGGCGGCTCGGGGAGGGCGAGCAGCTCGCGCGCGCACCGGAATCCGCCTTCGTGCTGGAAGTCGCCGAACCGGATGAGGTCGCGGTCGAACTCGATCCCGGCCCGCTCCAGGGCCGTCCGGTAGCCGTCGATGCGGGCCTGGCTGCAGAGCATCTCCTTGCGCCCGCCGATCGCGGCGATCCTGCGGTGCCCCAGCTCAAGCAGGTGTTCGGTGGCGGCGAGTCCGCCGGCCCAGTTGGTCGCGCCGATACTCGGCACACCGTTGTCCGGCAGGTCGATCGGGTCGATGACGACCAGCGCCACCCCGCCCCGCTCGACCTGGGCGCGCTGCGCCGCGGTGACGGAGGCGGTGACGAGGATGACGCCGTCGCTGTGGTGCTGGACCGGCACCGCGGACCAGCTCGACGGCGTGGCCTCGCCCGGCAGGACGAGCGACACGACGGTGCCGATGCCCCGGCCGGCGCACTCGGCCTCGACGCCGCGGAGGATCTCCACCGCCCAGGCACTGTCCAGGCCGCCGATGATCAGGTCGACGAGGCCCGATCTGCGCGTCCTGTTCTGCCGTCCGGGCTGGAGGTAGTTGTGGGATCGCAGCAGAGCCTCGATCCGTCGGCGCGTCGAGGGCGCGACGTCGGAGCGGCCGTTGATCACCTTGGAGACGGTGGCCTGGGAGACCCCCGCCTCCGCGGCGATGACCGCCAGAGTCGTCCGCTGCTCGCTCAACTTCTCTCCTCTTCGACGCCGTCGGCCGGTGCGACGACAGATTTCGCAAACTTTCGAAGAGTTTCTTGGTGACGTGACGGCCTGTCAAGACCCGTGTTGCAGCGGGGTTTCCGAGATAAATCGGTGAGAAGTCTTGACCGTGCTGTCCGTCGTTCCTAGTTTATGGCACCACGTAATTCGAGAGTCTTTCGAAAAATTTTCGAGCGCATCCCCCTCATGGAGGTCCCATGGCCAGCACCACCCCGAGCCGGCGCAGCTTCCTGACGCTCGCCGGCATGGCCGCACTGTCCGTGTCCATGACGGCGGCCTGTGGGTCCGGTGGATCGGGCGGCGGGGCGGCCGACGGCAAGGTGACGTTCGACTGGTGGAACATCGCCACGACGGAGCCGGGCAAGTCCCTCTTTCCGGAGATCTCCACGGCGTTCACGAAGGCGCACCCGAAGATCGCGATCAACACGACCTCGCTGGAGAACGAGGCGTTCAAGTCCAAGCTGACCGCCACCACCTCCTCGGGCAAGCTCCCCGACGTCTACCAGACCTGGGGCGGCGGCGTGCTGCAGCAGCAGGTCGACGCGGGCCTCGTCGAGGACATCACCGACCTGCTCGACTGGTCGGGCAAGCTCACGCCGGTCTCGCTCCAGGCCTACCAGATCGACGGCCGGACCTACGGAGTCCCGTACGACATCGGCATGGTCGGCTTCTGGTACAACAAGAAGCTCTTCGCCAAGGCGGGCATCGCCGCTCCGCCCGCCACCTGGGCCGAGTTCCTCGGCGCCGTCAGGAAGCTCAAGGCCGCGGGCGTCACCCCGATCGCGCTCGCGGGCAAGGAGAAGTGGCCGGGCCACTACTACTGGGCCTACCTCGCGATGCGCGTCGCCGGCCTCCCCGCCCTCCAGAAGGCCGCGACCTCCAAGGACTTCACCGACCCCGGCTTCGTCAAGGCGGGCGCCCACCTCAAGGAGCTCGTCGACCTCCAGCCGTTCCAGCCGGGCTTCCTCGGAGCCGGGTACGCCACCCCGGGCGGCCAGGCCGCGTCCATGGGCAACGGCAAGGCCGCCATGGAGCTGATGGGCCAGTGGGGACCGTCGGTGCAGAAGGACGCGGGCGCCGACCTCGGAGCGGACCTGGGCTTCTTCCCCTTCCCGACGGTCGACGGCGGTGTGGGACAGGCGACCGAGGTGTTCGGCGGTGGCGGCGGCTTCGCGCTGCGCAAGGGCGCTCCGAAGGAGGCACTGGACTTCCTGAAGTTCTTCGTCCTCGACAACGAGTCCAAGCTCCTCGCCTCCAACGGCTACCTGCCCGTGGTCAAGGGTGCGGAGAGCCAGCTCACCGACACCAACAAGAAGGTGGTGGCCGAGGCCCTGGTCAAGGCGACGGGCTTCCAGCTCTTCCTCGACCAGGCGTACCCGCCGGCGGTCGGCCAGGAGGTCAACGACAGCGTCGCCGACCTCATAGCGGGCAAGAAGACGCCCGAGCAGGTCGCGGCCGCGATCACCGAGGCTGCGAAGAGTGCCTAGTTCCGTGTCCACCCTGACCGAGGAACGGACGGAGGAGGCCGCGCCCCCGCCGCCCAAGTCCTCATCGGGTTGCCGTCGTTGGGCGGCCTGGGCGTCCGTGGCCTGGTTCCTCGTACCGGCCCTGGTCCTCTTCCTCGTCTTCGTCCTCGCCCCGATCGTCGTCGCCGTCTGGACCGGCTTCTTCAAATGGGGCGGGATCGGCCCCATGGACGACTTCGTCGGCTTCGGGAACTACACCAAGCTCTTCGACGACCAGGTCTTCCTCGGCGACCTGGGGCGCGGACTGTACCTGATCCTCATGTCGGTCCTGGTGCAGCTGCCGTTCGCCCTGTTCACCGCGGTCCTGCTCAACCAGAAGCTCCGCGGCCGGGCCGTGTACCGGATGCTGTTCTTCGCGCCGTACATCCTCTCCGAGGTCGTCACGGCGGTCCTCTTCACGATGATCTTCCTGCCCGGCGCGGGCATGGCCGACCACCTCGCCGGCTTCTTCGGCCTGGAGGGCCTCCAGGGCAAGTGGCTCGCCGATCCCTCGACGGTCATGCCGACCCTGTTCGTCGTCATGATCTGGAAGTACTTCGGCTTCCACATGATGCTGTTCCTCGCCGGGCTGCAGAGCATCCCGTCCGAGATCCTCGAAGCCGCCTCCATCGACGGGGCCGGTGCCTGGCAGCGCTTCCGGCACATCACGCTGCCGCTGCTCGGGCCGACGATCCGGATCAGCGTGTTCCTGTCGATCATCGGGTCCATCCAGCTCTTCGACCTCGTCTGGGTCATGACCGCCGGCGGGCCCAACCACTCCTCCGAGACGATGGCCATCGCGATGTTCCAGTTCGGGTTCAAGCGGTACCAGGTCGGCTACGCCAGCGCGATCAGCGTCGTGCTGTTCATGATCAGTCTCGTTTTCTCCCTCTTCTACCAGCGGTATGTGCTCCGCCGCGATCTGACCGGGGCCGTTACCTCGGGAGGTGGCCGATGAACGCCCGCCGGACAGTACGCGGCCTGTCGCTGCACGCCGTGGTCTGGCTGATCTCCGCGTTCGTCGCCGTACCCCTGCTCTACGCGGTGATATCCGGTTTCAAGAGCACGGCGGAGCTGACGAACAACCCCTTCGGACTTCCGGAGCACTGGAAGATCGGCAATTACACCGGAATTCTCGGCGACGGAATGTTCTGGCGGCAGATCGCCAACAGCGCGGGAATCGCGATCGGTACGACGATCTGTACCGTGGTGGCCTCCGCGATGGCGGCTTTCGTTCTGGCGCGATATGCCTTCCGCGGAAGGGAGTTGTTCTATACGCTCTTCACCATCGGGCTGATGTTCCCGTTCGCGGTGGCCGTCCTGCCGCTCTTCCTCATGCTGCGGACCTTCGGTCTGCTCGACAATCCGCTCGGAGTGATCCTCCCGCAGGCGGCTTTCGGTCTTCCCATGACGATCGTGATCCTGCGCGGTTTCTTCCGGACCATCCCGGCGGAGATCGAGGAGGCCGCCACCATGGACGGCTGCGGGAAGTTCCGCTTCTTCTGGCAGATCCTGCTGCCGATGGCGCGCCCCGCGCTCGGCACGGTCTCCGTGCTCGCGGTCGTCGCGAGCTGGAACAACTTCTTCCTGCCGCTGCTGGTGTTCAACGACCCGAAGTGGCAGACGGTCCCGGTCGGCGTCCAGCAGTTCCAGGGCCAGTACTCGACCGACTTCGCGCTGGTCCTCGCGTACATCGTGCTCGCCATGGTCCCCGCCCTCGCCTTCTACGCCGTCGCGGAGCGCCAGCTGATCGGCGGCCTCACCGCCGGCGCGACCAAGGGCTGACCCGTACCGCGTGACCTCCACCCCCGAGGAGACTCTGTGAAACGCCTGACCGCCCTGACAGCCGCCACAATGTTAGCGCTCACATCACAGGCGGCTGCCGACTCCGCGCGCCCCCCGGCCCACCTCGCCCGCCTCGGCATCGACTTCCGGGCCGAACTCCAGCCCATCGACGGATTCGGCTTCTCCATGGCCTTCCAGCGCGCCGACCTGCTGCACGGCGCCCGCGGCCTCGGCCCCGCCAAGCAGCGCGAGGTCCTCGACCTGCTGCTCAGCAAGGAGAAGGGCGCGGGTCTGTCGATCCTGCGCCTGGGCATCGGATCCTCGACCGACCGGGTCTACGACCACATGCCGACGATCCTGCCCACCGACCCCGGGGGGCCGGACGCCACCCCGGAGTACGTCTGGGACGGCTGGGACGGCGGTCAGGTCTGGCTGGCCAAGGAGGCCAAGGCGTACGGCGTCAAAAGGTTCTACGCCGACGCCTGGAGCGCCCCGGCCTTCATGAAGACCAACGGCAGCGAGAACGACGGCGGCGAGCTCCTGCCCGCATGGCGTCAGGCCTACGCGAACTACCTCGTGAAGTACGCCAAGTTCTACCAGCGGGAAGGCATCGGGATCACCGACCTGGGGTTCACCAACGAACCCGACTGGACGGCGACCTACGCCTCGATGCGCTTCACCCCGCAGCAGGCCGTCGACTTCCTCAAGGTGCTCGGACCGACCGTCCGCACCTCCGGACTGAAGACGGAACTGGTCTGCTGCGACGCCGCGGGCTGGGACCGGCAGGTCGCCTTCACCGAGGCGATCGAGGCGGACCCGGAGGCCGACAAGGCCGTGCGGACCATCACCGGCCACCGCTACAGCGGTGCGACCACGGTCCCGCAGCCGACCGGCAAGCACGTGTGGATGTCCGAATGGTCACCGGACGGCACCACCTGGAACGAGAACTGGGACGACGGCAGCGGTTACGACGGTCTCACCGTCGCCGCCGACATCCAGAACACCCTGACCGTCGGCAACGCCAACGCCTACGTCTACTGGACCGGCGCGTCCCTCGGCGCGACCCGGGGGCTGATCCAGCTCGCCGACCCCGGCGACGACTACCGGGTGTCGAAGCGGTACTGGGCGCTGGCCGCCTTCAGCCGCTTCATCCGCCCCGGCGCCGTCCGCGTACCGGTCACGAACGCCGACCCGGCCCTGAGCGTCACCGCCTTCCGCAACACCGACGGCCGCCGAGTCATCGAGATCCTCAACACCGCGACCACCGAGAAGAGCGCCGAGTTCACCCTTCGCGGTGGGCACGACCGGCAGCCCGACGCCTACGTGACCGACGGGACCCGCTCGATCACCCCGGCGGACGTGGTCTCCACCCGCGGCACGACCCTCACGACCAGGCTCGCCCCGCGCGCGCTCACGACGATCGTTCTCGACTGAGCCCTCCCTCACCCGAGGAGTCACCCATGTCCATGCCCAAGCCCAGGTCCCTGTCCCGGCACCTGATCGCCCTGTCCGCGGCCGTCTGCGTCGCCGCCGGCCTCGCCGCCACCCCCGCCACCGCCGAGCCCCGCCCCCGCACGCTCGGCGAGCTGGCCAAGAAGCACCACAAGTACTTCGGCTCGGCGACCGACAACCCCGAGTTCACCGACGCCGCCTACCTGAAGCTCCTCGGCAGCGAGTTCGGGCAGACCACCCCCGGCAACGCCATGAAGTGGTACGCCACCGAACCCGAACCGGGCGTCTTCGACTTCACCGCCGGCGACGAGGTCATGGCCTTCGCCAAGGATCACCACCAGAAGGTCCGCGGCCACACGCTCGTCTGGCACAGCCAGCTCCCCGCCTGGCTCACCGAGCGCACCTGGACCGCCGAGGAACTGCGCCCCGTCCTCAAGAAGCACATCCAGACGGTGGCACGGCACTACAAGGGCAAGGTGATCCACTGGGACGTCGTCAACGAGGCCTTCAACGAGGACGGCACCTACCGCGAGTCGGTCTTCTACAAGACGCTCGGCCCCGGCTACATCGCCGACGCCCTCCGCTGGGCCCACGAGGCCGACCCGCACGCCAAGCTCTACCTCAACGACTACAACGTCGACGGCATCAACGCCAAGAGCGACGCCTACTACGAGCTCATCAAGCAGCTGAAGGCCGACGGCGTCCCGATCGAGGGCTTCGGCCTCCAGGGCCACCTGGCGCTCCAGTACGGCTACCCCGCCGGCATCAAGGAGAACATCCAGCGCTTCGCCGACCTCGGGGTCGACGTCGCGGTCACCGAGCTCGACATCCGGATGGAACTCCCCGCGACCCCTTCGAAGCTCGCCACCCAGGCCACCTGGTACGCCGACTACGTCAAGGCCTGTCTGGACGTCAAGAGGTGCGTCGGCGTCACCATCTGGGACTACACGGACAAGTACTCGTGGATTCCCGGGGTCTTCCCGAAGGAGGGCGCCGCGCTGCCCTACGACGAGAACCTTCAGCCCAAGCCCGCCTACCACGCCATCAGGAAGGTGCTGGGCGGATGATCAGGACGGCGATCGTCGGGACGGGCGGGATCGCGGGCATCTGCCACGTCCCCGCCCTTCGGGTCCAGGCGCACCGGGCCGAGATCGTGGCCGCCGTCGACGTGGACGCCGTGCGCGCGGAGGCCTTCGCGGCCGAGCACGGCATCCCCGCCGTCCACACCGACCTGCACACGATGCTCCGGGAGGAGCGCCCGGACGTCGTGCACCTGTGCACGCCTCCTTTCCTCCACGCCGAACAGGCCGTGGCCTGCCTGAACGCGGGGGCGTGGGTCTGGTGCGAGAAGCCGGTGGCGCTGTCGCTGGCCGAGCTCGACCGGATCCGCGCCGCCGAGGGCACGGCCGCCGCGGGCGCGGTGTTCCAGCACCGGTACGGCTCCGGCGCCCGGTACCTGCGCGAGCTGATCGCCGCCGGGACCCTGGGCCGCCCGCTGGTCGCCCAGTGCGTCACGACCTGGTACCGCGACGACGCCTACTACGACGTGCCGTGGCGGGGCACCTGGCGGAGCGAGGGCGGCGGCCCGACGCTCGGCCACGGCATCCATCAGATGGACCTGATGCTGTCGGTGCTCGGGCCGTGGGCCGAGGTACGCGCCATGGCCGGGCGGCTCGACCGCGACGTCGAGACGGAGGACGTCTCCACGGCCCTGGTCCGCTTCGAGAACGGAGCCATCGCGACGGTCGTCAACAGCGTCCTCTCCCCACGCGAGGAGAGCTACCTGCGCTTCGACCTCGCCGACGCCACGGTCGAACTGCGGCACCTCTACGGCTACTCCAACGCGGACTGGACGTTCACCGGCAGGAACCCCGGGGTGAAGTGGGAGCCGCCGGACGACCTGCCCAGCTCCCACACCGCCCAGCTCGCGGAGTTCCTGGACGGGTACGAGGCCGGGATCCGCCCCGACCTCGGCAGGCCCACCATGGAACTGGTCACCGCCCTGTACAAGGCCGCGGTCACCGGCCGGCCGGTCGTGCGCGGCGAGATCGACGCGAGCGACCCGTTCTACGGCGCGCTCCACGGAGGACGCCCGGAGGCGTTCCGATGACGCTCGAACTCCAGCGGGACGAGGACGCGTTGACCGTACGGGCGCGGGGCACCGAGCTCTTCCGGTACGTGCACCGACCGGTCATGGACCCCTTCGAGGCGCCGAAACCCTATCTGCATCCGGTACGCACGCTCGCCGGAGACGTGGTCACCGGATACCGGCCGCACGACCACCGCTGGCACAAGGGCGTCCAGTTCACGGCGTCATGGGTGTCGGGCCAGAACTTCTGGGGCGGCGGCACCTACCTGCGCGGCCGGGGCTACGTCGACCTGCCCAACCTCGGCACGATGCGCAGCCTCACCCTGTCCGCCGAGACGGGCCAGGGCCGCGCCGTGATCAGCGAGGACCTGGCCTGGCACACGGCGGCGGGGGAGCACTGGATCGGCGAACGCCGCACCCTGACGGTGTGCGACGTCGAGGACGGCTCCTGGGCCCTGGAGGTCACCACGGCGCTCACCAACGTCCACGACGCCGAGCTCGTGTTCGGCAGCCCCGGCACCCAGGGCAGGGAACTCGCCGGATACTCCGGCCTGTTCTGGCGTGGTCCGCGCGCCTTCACCAGCGGCGACGTGATCGGCCCCGGCATGGGCGAGCAGGGTGACTGGCTGGCCTTCGTCGGCGCGCACGACGAGGTCGACCGCTCCTCCACCCTGCTGTTCCTGGACGACCCGGACAACCCCTGCCAGTGGTTCGTCCGCAGCGAGCCCATCCCCGCGGTCAATCCGTCCCTGGCGTTCGACAAGGAGCTACCCCTCGCCCCGGGCGACACCCTGGCGCGCCGCTACCGGATCGTCGTGGCCGACGGCGCGTGGGACCTCGCGCGCCTGACCCGGTACGTCGAGGAGCACCCGTGGTGACACCGCTCCCCGGCGGCGTGGGACTCTCCGATCTGACCGTGTACGAGTGGGAGGGCGCCGACGGGCTGTGCGGTGGCACCCCCCACATGCACCTCGTCTGCTCCGAGGCGTACGTCGTGATCGGCGGGGCGGGCAGCGTCCAGACCCTCACCACCTCCGGTTTCGCCGACACGCCGCTGCGCCCCGGCGACGTCGTCGGGTTCACGCCGGGAACGATCCACCGTCTCGTCAACGCCGGAGACCTGCGTCTCGTGGTCCTCATGCAGAACAGCGGCCTGCCCGAGGCCGGCGACGCCGTCTTCACCTTCCCCGCACCCGTGCTGGCCGATCTCGACGCCTACCGGAGGGCGGCCGTCCTCAGCGGCGACCACGCCGCGGCGGCGCGCCGCCGCCGCGACCTGGCGCTCGAGGGCTTCCTGGCCCTGTGCCGCGACGGAGGGCTGCGGGAGTTCCACGCCGCGGCCCACCGGCTGAAAAGCGCACTCCTGGACGCGTGGGACGTCCGCTGGCGCGACGGCGCGCTGGCGGCGGCCCACGAAACCGGCCGTCAGCTGGAGCGGCTGAAGGCCGGAGACCTCTCCCACCTCGACCAGGGCGCGGTGTCGCGGCTTGACCGCCCGAAGGTTCCGCTCTTCGGCATGTGCGGCCGTCTCCACCCCTACACCGCCCCCGCAGACCCCCACCGCCCTCCCCTGAAGGAGCGAATCCGATGACACGTCGTCATCCACCGCTGATCCTGGGCCTCGTCCTCGCGGTCCTGGCGTCCCTGCTGCTCGGTGCCACTCTCGTCACCGCCCCGCCCGCCGCCGCGGCGACCGTCGACACCAACGCCTGGTACGTGCTGGTCAACCGCAACAGCGGCAAGGCACTGGACGTCTACAACCTGGCCACCGGCGACGGCGCCCGCATCACCCAGTGGACCAGGAACGACCAGAACCAGCAGCAGTGGCAGTTCGTCGCCTCCGGCGACGGCTACTACCGCGTCAAGTCCCGCCACTCCGGCAAGGTCCTGGACGTCCAGAACAGCTCCGCGGCCAACGGCGCCGCGATCGTCCAGTGGACCGATGCGAACGGCACCAACCAGCAGTGGCGGCTCGCCGACAGCGCGGACGGCCACATCAGGCTCGTCGCCCGCCACAGCGGCAAGGCCCTCGAGGTCCAGGGCGCCTCCACCGCCGACAACGCGAACGTCGTCCAGTACGACGACTGGGGCGGCGCCAACCAGCAGTGGCAGCTCGTCAAGGTCGCCGGCGGCACCCCCGGCACCTGTGCCCTTCCTTTGACGTACCGCTGGTCGTCGACGGGCGCGCTGGCGCAGCCCAAGGCCGGATGGGCCTCGCTGAAGGACTTCACCGTCGCTCCCCACAACGGCAAGCACCTCGTCTACGCGACGACCCACGGCACCACGGGGACGGGAGTGGGCTGGGGCTCGATGAACTTCACCCCGTTCACCGACTGGTCGCAGATGGCCTCCACCGGCCAGAACACCATGTCGAACGGCGTCGTCGCGCCCACGCTCTTCTACTTCGCGCCGAAGAACATCTGGGTGCTCGCCTACCAGTGGGGCAGGACCGCCTTCTCCTACCGGACGTCGACCGACCCCACCAACCCGAACGGCTGGTCGGCGGAGCAGGAGCTCTTCTCCGGAAGCATCGCCGGCTCGGGAACGGGCCCCATCGACCAGACGCTCATCGGCGACGGGACGAACATGTACCTGTTCTTCGCCGGTGACAACGGCAAGATCTACCGGGCGAGCATGCCGATCGGGAACTTCCCGGGCAGCTTCGGCTCGTCGTACACGACGATCATGAGCGACACGGAGAAGAACCTCTTCGAGGCGCCCCAGGTCTACAAGGTCAAGGACCAGAACCAGTACCTCATGATCGTCGAGGCCCGGGGCGCGAGCGAGCACCGCTACTTCCGCTCGTTCACGGCCACCAGCCTCAACGGCTCGTGGACGCCGCAGGCCGCTACCGAGAACAACCCCTTCGCCGGCAAGGCCAACAGCGGAGCCACCTGGACCAACGACATCAGCCACGGCGAGCTGATCCGCGCCGGTGCCGACCAGACCTTCACGATCGACCCGTGCAACCTGCGGTTCCTCTACCAGGGCCGTGATCCCAACTCCGGCGGCGATTACGGCCAGTGGGCCTACCGCCCGGGACTGCTGACGCTGCAGCGCTGACCACGTGGCGGGCTCGGTCGTCACCCGAGCCCGCCATGGTCGCGGGCCAGGGCCGCGTTGGGGGCCTGCGTCGCCTTGGCGGTTCTTCCTGGTGTGCGTGGCCGTGGCCGGCGCGTACGGTGCCGCCACGTCGAGCCGGAAGATCCTCTTCGTGCAGGCCGTTCCGGCCCTGGTGCCGGCCGCCCACTGAGCGACGCCGGCGGACGACCCGGTCTCACGTCGTATTCTTTGCCGACGTAGAGGCCGGTCGCCGTACGCCGGTGGACCGCTTTCCCTGGAGAGGGTGGGAATGGGGATCATCGACGTGGACCACGCGGAGCTGGTCCTCGCGGCGCAGGCCGGCGACGACCGGGCGCGCGAGGAGCTGATCGCCGCGTACCTGCCGCTGGTCTACAACATCGTCGGGCGAGCGCTGAGCGGCCATGCCGACGTCGACGACGTCGTCCAGGAGACCCTGCTTCGTGCGGTGCGCGACCTGCCCGCCGTACGCGCACCGGAGAGCTTCCGGTCCTGGCTCGTGTCGATCACGCTCCGCCAGATCAATACCCACCTGCACCGGAAGCACGCCTTCGCCGAACGGACCGCGGTCATCGACGAGGCGCACCGGATACCGGACGCCGGCGCGGAACCCGTGGACACGGCGATCCTGCGGCTGCATGTCTCGGACGAGCGCCGTCGCGTCGTGGAAGCCAGCCGGTGGCTCGATCCGGATCATCGGGTGCTGCTGTCGCTCTGGTGGCAGGAATGCGCCGGTTCGCTGAGCCGTGACGACATCGCCGCCGCGACCGGGCTCACGGTCGCCCACGTCGGAGTACGCCTGCAACGCATGCGCGAGCAGCTGGAACTGTGCAGGACGATCGTCGCCGCGCTGGAGGCCGACCCGCGCTGTCCGCAGTTGGACGAGGCCGTCGTCGGCTGGGACGGCCTGCGCGCATCGGTGTGGCGCAAGCGTATGGCGCGGCACACCCGTGACTGCCCGGTCTGCACGGCGCCGACGACGGAACGGGTTCCGGTCGAACTGCTCCCCCTCGGCCTCGCGACGCTGGCCGTCCCGGCCGGACTGATCTCCGCGCTCGCCGCCAAGGGCCTGCTGTCGGGTACCGCCGCGATCGCCGCCGGGCCGGTCGCGGCACACGTCGCTGTCGGCACCGCGACGGGGGGAGGTGGCCTGCCCGTCGCGCTGAGCGGCAAGCTCGCGGGGATCACCGCTCACCCGCTGGTGAGCCTCGCCACCGGCGCGGTGCTCATCGCCGGAACCGCCGTCTACGCGACCTGGCCCGAACCGGCGCCTCGGGTGCCCGCCGTCATCGCCGCCCCCACGGCGGGCACCGCCTCGCCGGTCCCGTCGCGCGCCGCGACGTCGGACGAACCGTCCCCCGTGAGTCCGTCCGCTGCCGCAGCCGCTGTTCCGCTCGGCGCGCGGTCGCTGGAGTCCGTGGACGAACCCGGCCTGTTCGTCACCCATACCGGCGACCACGCGACGCTCGGCCGGGTCTCCGCGTCCAGCGGCGCGCAGACCCGGAGCCGGGGCACCTTCACGGTCATCGCGGGGCTGGCCGACACACGGTGCGTCACCTTCCGCGCCGCGGACGGCCGGTATCTTCGCCACTACTACCTCCGGCTGCGGCTGAGCGCCGACGACGGCAGCGATCTGTTCCGTGAAGACGCGACCTTCTGTCCGCGCCCCGGGTCGGTCGCGGGGTCGGTGACCCTGCACGCGCACAACTATCCCGGCTCCGTCCTCCGCCACCGTGACGGAGGCATCTGGCTCGACGGCTCCGACGGAACACGGACCTTCGCCGGGCAGGCATCCTTCATCGTGCGCCGGACCTGGTCCTGAGAGTCGCTCATGCGCCATGCCGATTCCCACCAGGCACGGAGTCGGGTGCCTCGCACCGACTCCGCGGGGACGGCCGAACCGCGGGGCTCGGCATAACGCTTTCTGCGTGCGACACGCGTCACTGAGCGAACTTCCGGACGGCGCGACTTTTCTGTTACGAGACCGCGAGTTCGACAGCCTCCACTTCAGGGGTGACCTTCCCCCACTGGCGTATCCCCCTGAAGAGAGGCCTCCCATGACGCAGCGCACCCACCTGAACCGCGACCCGCGAGGAAAGGCATGAAGGGCCTGCACCGGCTCCGCCGCCGTCGCCGGACCTGGGCGATAGGGCTGTCGGCCGCAGCGGTGGTCGCCGGTGGCCTGACGCTCCTCCCCAACTCCGCCGGAGCCGCGGCCCTGGGTACCGAGGCGGCCCCCTCGGGCCGGTACTTCGGCACGGCTGTGGCCGCGGGCCGGCTCGGCGACTCGGCGTACACCGCCATCGCCGACCGGGAGTTCAACATGATCACCCCGGAGAACGAGATGAAGTGGGACGCCGTCGAGCCGTCCCGCGGCCGTTTCGACTTCGGTCCCGCGGACCGGATCGTCGACCGTGCCCTGGCACGCGGTCAGCGCGTCCGCGGCCACACCACGGTCTGGCACTCGCAGCTCCCCGCCTGGGTGGGCTCCCTCCGCGACGCGAAGACGCTGCGCGGCGTGATGAACCACCACATCACCACCCAGCTGACTCACTACAAGGGAAAGATCTACGCCTGGGACGTGGTCAACGAGGCGTTCGCCGACGGCGGCAGCGGCCGGCTCCGCGACTCGGTCTTCCAGAAGGTGCTGGGCGACGGCTTCATCGAGGAAGCGTTCCGCACCGCCCGCGCGGCCGACCCCTCGGCCAAGCTCTGCTACAACGACTACAACATCGAGAACTGGTCGGACGCCAAGACCCAGGGCGTCTACCGCATGGTCAAGGACTTCAAGTCCCGCGGCGTGCCCATCGACTGCGTCGGGTTCCAGAGCCATTTCGGCGCGGGCGGCCCACCGGCGAGCTTCAGGACCACCCTGGCCGCCTTCGCCTCCCTGGGGGTCGATGTCCAGATCACCGAGCTGGACATCGCCCAGGCATCACCCACCCACTACGCGAACACGGTCAGCACCTGCCTGTCCGTGGCCCGGTGTACCGGCATCACCGTGTGGGGCGTCCGAGACAGCGACTCCTGGCGGAGCGGCGAGAGCCCCCTGCTGTTCGACCGGAACGGCAAGCCCAAGCCCGCCTACACCGCCGTCATGAACGCTCTCACGTCCGGCTCCGGCACCACGCCGCCCCAGCCGACCGACCGTACCGGGGAGATCAAGGGCGTAGCCTCCGGCCGCTGTATCGACATCCCCGGATCCGCCACGGCCAACGGCACCCGGGCGCACCTGTGGGACTGCGGCGGACAGACCGGCCAGCGCTGGACCCACACCGCCGCCAAGCAGCTGAAGGTCCACGGCGACAAGTGCCTGGACGCCAAGGGCAAGGGCACCGCCAACGGCACCCCGGTGATCATCTGGGACTGCAACGGCGGCGCCAACCAACAGTGGAGCGTCAACACCGACGGCACGATCACCGGGGTCCAGTCCGGGCTGTGCCTCGACGCCGTCGGCGCGGCCACCGCGAACGGCACCACGATCCAGCTGTACACCTGCGCGTCGGTCGGCAACCAGAAGTGGACCGTCCCCTCCGCGACGGGCAGCGGCGCGTGTGCTCTTCCCTCGACGTACAAGTGGAGCTCGACGGGCGCCCTCGCCCAGCCGGCGAACGGATGGGCCGCGGTGAAGGACTTCACCCACGTCATGCTGGGCGGCAAGCACCTGGTCTACGCGTCGAGCGCATCGGGAACCTCGTACGGCTCGATGGCGTTCAGCCCCTTCACGAACTGGTCGGACATGGCGTCGGCCGGTCAGACGAAGATGAACCAGAACGCGGTGGCACCCACGCTCTTCTACTTCGCGCCCAAGAAGATCTGGGTGCTCGCGTACCAGTGGGGTGCCTCGCCCTTCAGCTACCGCACGTCCAGCGACCCCGCCAACCCCAACAGCTGGTCCGCGCCGCAGCCCCTGTTCACCGGCAGCATTCCCCGCACCGACTCCGGCACCGGCCCGATCGACCAGACCCTGATCGCAGACGGGACGAACATGTACCTGTTCTTCGCCGGTGACAACGGCAAGATCTACCGGGCGAGCATGCCGATCGGGAACTTCCCGGGCAGCTTCGGCTCGTCGTACACAACGGTCATGAGCGACACGGAGAAGAACCTCTTCGAGGCGCCCCAGGTCTACAAGGTCAAGGACCAGAACCAGTACCTCATGATCGTCGAGGCCCGGGGTGCGAACGAGCGGCGCTACTTCCGCTCGTTCACGGCCACCAGCCTCAACGGCTCGTGGACGCCGCAGGCCGCTACCGAGAACAACCCCTTCGCCGGCAAGGCCAACAGCGGAGCCACCTGGACCGACGACATCAGCCACGGTGACCTGGTCCGCAGCAACCCGGACCAGACCATGACCGTCGACCCCTGCAACCTGCAGTTCCTCTACCAGGGCAAGTCCCGCACCGCGGCTGGCCCCTACGACCGACTGCCGTACCGGCCGGGCGTCCTCACCCTGCAGCGCTGACCCGCCCGATCCACGGTTCCACAAGGAGAACACCCCCCCATGAACAACCCCACGAACGGCGCGCGCCGCGGGCGTCACCGTCGTCGCTGGAGTGCCACCGCCCTGCTGCTCGGTGTGCCCGCCGCCGTCGTCCCGTACCTCCTGTTCACCCAGGAGGACTCGCAGGCCGCGACGGTCGACGCCCACGCCTACTACCGGCTGCTCTCCGTGCGCAGCGGCAAGGCCCTGGACGTCAACGCCTTCTCCACCGCCGACGGCACCCGCATCCAGCAGTGGACCGACCAGAACACCGCCAACCAGCAGTGGCAGCTGCGGTCCACCGGCGACGGCTACTACGAGCTGGTGAACCGCAACAGCGGCAAAGTGCTGGGCATAGCCGGCGATTCGACCGCGCAGGCGGCCGCCGCCGAGCAGCAGACCGACAGCTCCTCGACCTCCCAGGAGTGGCGGATCGGCGAGGTGAGCGGTTCCGACACCGTCACCTTCACCTCCCGCAGGAGCGGCCAGGTCCTGGACGTATCCAGAGGTTCCACGGCCGACGGCGCGGCAGTCATCCAGTATCCCGGCCATGGCAGCGCCAACCAGCAGTGGAAGCTGGTGAAGACGGCCGAGGCCCCGGCCACCGGGAACGGACCGTACGTGTGGAACAACGCCCAGGTGGTCGGCGGCGGTTACGTCACCGGGCTGGTGTTCAACCCACGGGAGAAGGGGCTGCTGTACGCGCGTACCGACATGGGCGGCGCCTACCGCTGGGACAGCGCGGCCGAGCAGTGGATCCCGCTGACCGACTGGCTAGGGGAGAAGGACTGGAACCTGCTGGGCATCGACGCGGTGGCCACCGACCCCGTCGCACCCGACCGGCTCTACCTCGCAGCCGGCACCTACACCAACGAGTGGGCCGGCAACGGCGCGATCCTGCGCTCCACCGACCGGGGCCGCACCTTCCAGCGCACCGAACTCCCCTTCAAACTGGGCGGCAACGAGGACGGCCGCGGGGCCGGTGAGCGGCTCGTGATCGACCCCTCGGACAACCGCACCCTGCTGCTCGGCACCCGTAAGAACGGCCTGTGGCGCAGCACCGACCACGGCACGACATGGAGGCAGGTCACCTCGTTCCCCGTCAAGGACGGAGCGAGCAGCGGCGCGGGCATCTCCTTCGTGACGTACGGTCCGGCCGGCAGCAGGACGATCTACGTCGGTGTCGCCGACAGGTCCACGCCCCTGTACCGCTCCACCGACGGCGGCAGCACCTGGCAGGCCGTCCCCGGACAGCCCACCGGACAGCTGCCGCAGCACGGCGTGCTCTCCGGTGACGGCTCGCTGTACCTGACGTACACCAACGCACTCGGACCCAACGGCGTGACGGCGGGCTCGGTGTGGAAGCACACGCCGGTCGGAGGGGCGTGGAAGAACATCTCCCCGTCCCATGGCGACTACGGGTTCTCCGGCCTGTCCGTCGACCCGCAGAAGCCGTCCACGGTGATGGTCACCACCCTCGGCCGCTGGTGGCCCGAGGACGAGATCTACCGCACCACCGACGGCGGCACGACCTGGAAGGCACTGGCGGGCAAGTCGGTGCGGAACGCGTCCGCCGCTCCCTACGTAGGCACCCACACCGGGCACTGGATGACCGCCCTGGCCATCGACCCCTTCGACTCCGGGCACGTGCTGTACGGCACGGGCAACGGCATCTGGCGCAGCAAGGACGCCCACGCCACCGACAGCGGCGGCACCAGCCACTGGACCGCAGGGGCCCGAGGTCTTGAGGAGACCGCGCTGATGGACGCGATCGCCCCGCCCGGCGGCGCCACCGTCATCACCGCCATGGGCGACCAGGGCGGATTCCGCCATGACGACCTGACCAAGGTGCCCGCCGGGCGGCTGAACAACCCGATGATGACCAACAGCACCGACATCGACTTCGCCCAGGCCAACCCTTCGATGATGGTCCGTGTCGGCCGGGGCGGCGCGCAGGACGGTGCCTACTCCACCGACGGCGGCAGCAACTGGACCGGCTTCAAGGCGGAGCCGGTGGCCGGAGCCCAGGACGGGCATGTCGCGCTCGCGGCGGACGGCTCCGCCATCGTATGGACCCAGGCCGGCCAGGCCCCGTACCGCTCGACCGACAAGGGCGCGAGCTGGTCCAAGGTCGGCGGCCTCGGCACCGGCGCCGTCGTCGTCGCCGACCGCTCCTCGGCCAGGACCTTCTACTCGCTGTCCGGCGGCACGCTCCACACCAGCACCGACGGCGGCGCGACCTTCACCGCCCGCGCCACGAACCTGCCCGCCGGCCGGCTCACGGCCGTTCCCGGCGTCGTCGGAGACCTGTGGATCGCCGACAGCGCCAAGGGGCTGCTGCACTCCACCGACGGCGGCCGCACCTTCACCACGCGCACCACGGTGCGGTCCGCGTCCGCCCTCGGCTTCGGCAAGGCCGCACCCGGCGCCTCCTACCAGGCCCTCTACCTGATCGGTACCGTCAAGGACGTCACCGGAGTCTTCCGCTCCACCGACAAGGGCGCCACCTGGCTCCGGGTCAACGACGACGCCCACCAGTGGGGCGCCATCGGAGGTGTCGGCGTCGTCACCGGCGACCCCGACACCTACGGCCGCGTCTACGTCGGCACCAACGGACGCGGCCTCCAGTACGGCGACCCGTCCTGACCCTCCCCCCGAGCGGGGCCGCAGGCACGATGCCTGCGGCCCCGGCAGGTGCCACGACCTCCACCCGGAGGGGCGACCCGTTGCCGGCACGCCTCGCGGGCTGCTTGCGCGGCCGGCTCAGTCGGACCGGGCGGGGGCTCGTAGTTCGATCGTGTAGCCGCCCTGTGGGGTGGATTCGGCGGTGAGGGTGCCGTCGAGGAGTTCGGCGCGTTCTTTCAGGCCGATAAGGCCGTGGCGTGCGCTGGGCAGGGCGACTGACGGGCGGGTGGGGGCGGTGTTGGTCACGGTGACGCCGAAGTGGTGTGCGTCGTGCCACAGGCGTACCTCGGCGCGGGCGCCGGGGGCGTGTTTACGCACGTTGGTGAGTGCTTCCTGGACCGTACGGTAGACGGTGCGCTGAGCGGTGGTGCTGATGCCGATGGGGAGCTCCCCCACCAGGGTGGTCTCGATGCCGCTGTTGGCGATGAGCTGCCGGAGGTCGGCGAGGGTGGGCTGGGGGGTGAGTTCGGTTGCCTTGCCGCCGGAGGCGCGGAGCAGCGTGACCATGTGGCGGAGCTCGTCGAGGGTGTTCGCGCTCAGGGTGCGGATGGTGCGGGCGGCCTCGCGGGCGTCGGCGTCCTTCGCGGCGACCTGCAGGGCTCCGGCCTGGACGGCGATGAGACTGACCTGGTGGGAGACGACGTCGTGCATCTCGCGGGCCAGTTGGGCGCGTTCGCGGGCGAGGACGGTCTGGGCGTGCAGGGCCCGTTCGTGTTCCCGTGCCTCCTCGACCTCGACGAGCTGGCGGGCGACGTCGCGTCTGGCCTGCACGAGCTGGCCGAACAGCACGGGGGCGACGGCCGTGGCCAGCGTGTAGACGAACTGGACGAGGGTCCAGGTCCGGTCGCCGTCGAACGCGTCGGACAACGGCCAGACGAGGGTGTCCACCCCTGCGTTGAGCAGGGCACAGCCGGCCAGCATCGGTCGGTTGCGGGTGGACGCGGCCAGTGTGTACAGGGCGGTGATCGGCGCGACCGCGACGTCCATGAACAGGGTCATGGGCAGGGTGAGCAGGAAGACGGCGAGCGGGAAGCGCCTGCGCAGGAACAGTGCCGTGCTGCCGAGGGCCACGCAGGCCCAGACGAGAGGGGTCCCCTCGCCGTAGAGGTTGACCCAGGCGTCGAGCACGGCGAGGACGACGAGACCCCCGTCGACGGCCCAGGGGGGTACGCGGCCCCACAGCGCCCGGCCCGTGCTCATCGCCCCTTGTCCCGCGACGGGTTGTCGCCGTTCCTGCCGAGCAGTCCGGCGCGCTCGGCGAGCAGTGCGGCCTGGACACGGCCGGCGACCCGCAGTTTGTTCAGGATCGAGCTGACGTGGTCCTTGACGGTGCCCGCGCTCAGATGGATACGGGTGCCGATCTCGGCGTTGGACAGTCCTTCCGCGACCAGGACGAGGACGGCGCGCTCCCGGTCGCTGAGCAGGTTCACGCGTGCCACCTCCGCGTCCTGGGGTGCTCCCGCCCCGGGGTGACCGCGCAGCAGCGCGCGTGAGGCTTTCGGGGACATCACCACCCCGCCGGCGGCCAGGGTGCGCACGAGCTGGGCGAGCTGCTCGGGCTCGGTGTCCTTGAGCAGGAAGCCGGCGGCACCCGAGCGCAGCGCGGTGAGGATGTACTCATCGGTGTCGAAGGTGGTCAGCATGGCCACGTGCGGCGGTTCGGGCAGTTCCTGGATCTTCCGCAGGACGGTCAGGCCGTCCACGTCAGGCATGCGGATGTCGAGGAGTACGACGTCCGGCCTCTCGCGTCGGATGACGTCGGCCGCCTGAGCCCCCTCCGCGGTCGCGACGACCTCGATGCCGTCGGACGCGTTCAGGATCATCTGGAAACCGGACCGCACCAGGGCCTCGTCATCCACCACCACTACCCGGATCACCGGCGTCCCGCCTTGCACTCGTCTGCTCCGTTCAGGCCTCTCGGCGATCCGTGTCGGCACCCGCACCGGCGCGTTCACGCTCTTGTACGGTGATCGCCTGCCGCCGACAGTACGTCCGGCAGGGTACGCGGTGGCGCGACGACGGTGGAGTGTGGACATCCGGCGGGTCGGCTCCAGCCGTTCGGAGGGACGATCCGGTCCGTCGGCGGGCAGGTGCACGAAGAACGGCGGATGGCGTCCGTCGTCCTCGTCCGCTGGAGTCGGTGCATGAGCCCGCACGAGTCCGTGGGCCCCAACCCCTTCCGTACCGTTCGAGGACGACCCGTCATGCCCCGCCCGTTTCTGCGTCAGCCTGTCCGCGCTCTGCGTCGCTGTGCGGCGCGGCCCCCTGTGCTCTTCGGAGGTGTGTACGGGGCGGTGCTGGCCAGTTCCATGGTGGCCGCCCTGACGGAACAGGGCGAGACGGCGCCCGCCGACCGGTTGAACAGCGCCCAATGGCTCCTGGTGACGGCTTTCGCCTCGGCCTTGGCCCACGGCTATGCGCATCTGATGGCCCTGCGTGGCGACCGGACCCATCACGGTGTGCGCGCCGGGGTGCGGCTGTTGCTGTCCGAGTGGCCGCTGGTGGTGGCGACGGTGCCGACGCTGGGCGTGCTGCTCGGCGCCGCCTGGGGATGGTGGCCCACGGCGGACGTCGAGTGCGTGGTCTTCGCCGTGAACGTGGTGCTGCTGTTCGCCTGGGGTCTGTCCGCGGCCCGCGCCGCCGGCCGCACCTGGGGCTCCGCCGTGAGGATCGGCACGGTGGACGCCTTGCTCGGCCTCGTGGTCGTGGTGGCCAACGCCGTCATCAAGTAGGACGGTGGGCCGTCCGGGCCCGTGAGCCGCCATGGGCGCTGTTCCGCCACCCGGCGGGGCTGGTCCCGGCCGGTCGGCGGGGATCTCACCGAAGCCCGTCGGATGGTCCGCTTCCTGGCGGCGCCCTGAGATTGTCCGTATGACACAGACACAGCCACCGCAGGAGAACTCGCTTGCACTGCCCGGCACTTCGACCGAGTCCGGCAGGAAGCCCTCCGCGGGCCCCTCGACGGGACGCCTTGTCGGGGTGGACCTGGCTCGCGCGCTGGCGGTGTTCGGCATGTACATCGTCCACATCGGCCCCACCCTGTCCTCCACGCACGGCGTCGGCACCTGGGTCCGATATCTGGCCGACGGGCACTCGTCGGTCCTGTTCGCCACCCTCGCCGGGTTCTCGCTGATGCTGATCGCCGGGCGCCGTGAGCCGATGAGCGGTCCGGCGGGTCGGCAGCCAAGGACCGGATCGCGATCCGCGCGTGATCCCGCCGGCCTCCGCAGCGTGCTGGCGATCGAAAGAGCAAAGCGCCTGGTGAGGCAGGCTCTGCCGTCAGCCTCACGCATCGTCGGGTGCCGCAGATCCGACGGCTGTCCGGTGCCACTTCGCCGTGCAGCAAGGCTGCCCCCGCCATGCGGCGGGGGCAGCCGGGAGGCTCCTTCCTTCCTTTCAGCGGCCGGAGCGTTCGGCCGGGAGCAGGAGCTGGGTCGCGGCGAGCTGCGCGTACAGCTCGTCCCCGGCCACCAGCTCCTCGTGGGTGCCGATCGCGCGGACCTGGCCGGCGTCCATGACGACGATCCGGTCGGCGTCCGTCACCGTCGACAGGCGGTGTGCCACCACCAGGACGGTGGTCTCGCGTGCCGTCTCGGCGATGACGTCCCGCAGCGCCAGCTCGTTGACGGCGTCGAGTTGCGAGGTCGCCTCGTCCAGGAGCAGCAGCCGGGGCCCGCGCAGCAGTGCGCGGGCGATCGCGACGCGCTGGCGTTCGCCGCCGGACAGCTTCGAGCCGCGGTGCCCGACCAGGGTGTCCAGGCCGTGCGGGAGACGCTCGACGAGCGAGTCGAGCCTGGTCCGGGCGAGGACGGCTCGGATGTCGTCGTCCGTCGCGCCGGGCGCGCCGAAGGCCAGGTTCTCCCGGAGGGTGCCGGCCAGCACCGGCGCATCCTGTTCGACGTACCCGATGGCGGACCTCAGCTCGGCCAGCGGCCACTGACGGATGTCCTTGCCGTCTACCAGGATCCGGCCGCCGGTCGTCTCGTAGAACCGCTCGATGAGCGAGAAGACCGTCGACTTGCCCGCACCCGAGGGCCCGACGAAGGCTGTCATTCCGGCGCCCGGCACCTCGAAGTCGACCTGCTGGTGGATGTACGGCAGCCCGGGGCCATAGCGGAAGGACACGTCCTCGAAGCGGACTGACGCCGGGCGCCGTACGGCTGCCGAAGTCTGGGCCCGCACCGGCCGCGGCGTGGCCGGCAGCTCCGCCGCGAGGCGGTCCACCTCCTTGATCCGGGAGATCGCGGCCGCGCCCTCCTGGTACGCGGAGGCGGCCTCGACCAGCTTGTACACCGGCTCCATCAGGTAGAACAGGTACAGCAGGAACGCGATCAGCGTGGAGACGGGGATGTCCCCGGACGCCACTCGTGCCCCGCCGACCGCGAGCACCGCGAGGAACGCCAGCTCGACGGCGAGGTTGTCGGCCGTTCCCAGCAGGGCCTCCCACTTCGCGCCGCGCACGCCGTGACGCCACGCCCGTCGGGCCGACGCCTCGATGCGAGCGGTCTCCCGCTGCTCGGCACCGGACGCCTTCACCGTGCGGAACGCGCCGAAGGCCCGCTCCAGGCCGGTGGACATCTCCCCGACCGCGGCCTGGGAACGCTCGGCGGCCTGCCCGATCTTCGGCATCACCAGGGCGGCGCCCGCGCCGACGACGGCGACCACGACGAGGGTGACGCCGAGCAGGAAGACGTCCAGGAACGCCATCACCACGACCGCCGCGATCAGGGTGAGCGCCCCGGTCGCGGCGTTGACCACGGCCTGGGTGCTGACGGCCCGCAGGAGTGTGGTGTCGGAGGTCACCCGTGACATCAGATCGCCCGGCTGCATCCGGTCCACTGCCGTCAGCCGCAGGCGCAGCAGCCGGCCGATCAGGCTGCGGCGTGCGGCCAGGACCACCGACTCCGCCGTTCGCTCCAGGACATAGGCGCCGAACGCCTCGGCCACCGTGCTCAGCAGCACCAACACGGTCAGCGCCAACAGGATGGTGGCGAGCGTGCCACCGGACGAGAGCCGGTCGACCAGCGCCTTCGTGGCCAGCGGCTGTAGCAGCCCTCCGGCGGCCCCGACCAGCGCCAACAGCAGACCGAGTACGACGGTCCACCGGTGCGGTCGGACATACCCGTACAGCGCCCTGAGCGTCTCGCGGACGAGCAGGGACTCGGCACCCGTCGTCTCCGGGGCGGATGCGGTGTTCACAAGAATCCTCTCCTGGTGGTCTGCCGTCATGGCAGGACGAACGCCGCGTAGCGCGCGTCACGACGGTCCGCCGCACTGGCCGGTGAACCGGTGTGAGAGGGCGGGCTCGTGCTCGTGTGTACGTCGTGTCGTGCCCCAGCCTGCAAGGCGGGACGTCTCTTCGACCATCCGAAGATCGTCGGGCGGACCCCCGCCGAGTGGCTGGAAGAGGAGATCCTCCACGGGGCGCGAGATCTGATGACCGGCGCCCCTGTTGCCCTGTGAGTCGCCTGCTTCGCAGGGAGTGCGCACCGTCCGCATCCAGAGGGCCGCGGTGACTCCGCGAACGCCGTGGGGTCGGATCGACCCTTGCACGCAGCGGCGGTGCAGTGCGTCGAGGAAGCGGTGCTCAACGCCCTTGCCACCAACGAGCCCATGACCACCGCCACGGACGCAGCACGCCGGCCCTCCATGGCACGAGCCTGCGCGAGCTCGTTGTCCTGGGGCTGACCGTCCGCGACCAAGTCCAGGATCTCGCATTCTGATGTCTTCGCCACGCCGTGCGCGGCACACTCGTACCGCCCCTCGCCGTAGACGACCATCGACCCGGCGAGCAGTAGTCGCCGCACGCCCGCCTCCGCCATCTCGGCCAGCAGCACCGCCGTACCGAGGTCGTTGACCGACACGTACCCGGGTGCGTCCCCGAAGTCCTTGCCCAGGCCCACCTTGGCCGCCTGGTGGCAGACAGCGTCGACCCCGGCCAGGGCATTCCGCACCGCGGCGGGATCCCGTACGTCCTGCCCGTCCTCCGTCATGTCGAAGACCACCGGGTCGTGCCCGCGTCCGATCAGCTCGGCGACGACGTGCGAGCCGATGAAGCACGCTCCTCCGGTCACGAGTACGCGCATGCCTCCGAAGCTATGCCGCCTCGGTCCCGGCGAGGTGTCCGACGGGCCGCCCGTCACGGGTCCGTAAGAGGATCCTCGGCCTTCCCTTCCAGTCCCACGCTCAGTTCAGCAGCACAGGACGGGGACGCCTTGGACGAGATTGCTGCCGAAGCCCCGCGGTTCGAGCGCTGTTCGGATGGGCGAGCATCACCCTCCCGGTCCGACCTGGCGGTGCGTCAGGAAGGTCAGCAAACGGTCAGCATGCGTCCCGGACGTGTCCCCGCTTGCTGACCATCGACCTGCGATGCGGTGCCTGAGCATGATTCTTGGGCTGGAACGGATGGTGCGTGACATGGCCCGACAGCTCGCCCGTGGCATGGGTTCCTTCTTCAAGGACTGCGACTGCGCCAAGCCCACCCGCTGCCCCCACCCCTACTCGATCCGTTTCCGGGACGCGCTCGGCAAGCAGCGTGGTTGGTTCCAGCAGTTGCCAACGGGCATCGGACAGGTCACTCGGATAGGGCCGCTGCTTACGAGGCATGTTTCTGTAGTACCGATGGCTGCCGCCCTGCCACAGGGCGCAAACCGGCGCGACCGGGGGCGCGTTGGGATCAGACAGGAGCGAAGGGATCGAAACGGGCCCTCGAAGGCCGTCATCCGCCTCACCTGTCACAAAACACGTCTACGGCCCCAGTCGACCCGAAGCGGTCCGTTACCTAAACAGCAATGAAACACCCTTTCAGGGATAAAACACTCTTTAAGAGCCGGGCTGGATGTCCGACGCACACACCTTCCGCTACGGCAAGATCCGGGAGGTCCGCAGCTCGTACAGGTGCGGCCGACTCCCGGAGGAGGCAGCGGCGCGCGGTCTGCTCTTCACAGCCTGGGGCGAGTCTGACCGGGTGAGCAACGGGGAGAATGACGACGAGGTCCGTGTCGTGAGCTTTGTGATCGCCGAGGGCGGTCCGAAGCGTTTCGACCACGTCAGGCGAAGTAAGGACATGGGGCCGGTGCACCGGACAGTCGCAAGGTTTCCCTCCGGTCGCATGGTCACCTTCCTGACCTTCGACCGTCCCTACGGGCCCCTTGACCCCAGGCGCAGATCTGCAGGAGCGATCGGGAGGCCTGCTTCCCGTCCGAGGACTTGCCGCTCTGACGAGGCGGCGGTGTGCGGCAGGTGGCCGCGCACCGTCCATGAGGGCCTGCGGTCTGCTTAGGTCCCACCGGAGTGACCACATCGTCGAGCGGGCCATCGTGTCAGGTGGCCCGGCACACCGGCCGCGCACGCTCCGGGCCGGACGGTGGTCGCGGCCACGGCATCGTCCGGCCCGGCCACTCCTTCGGCAGACGTCCGCATGCGGCGGTACCGCACGGACCGTGGGCTGCTCGCCGTCGTCTCCGGGTGACGGCCGCCGGCGGCCCCGATCAGGTGGCCCGAGCTCCTCGGACGGGGCGGTGGCCCTCACCTGGAGCCAGTAGGACCGGCGGGGCCGGCGCACCGCTGCCTGCCTCGCCTGCCTTGTCTCCCTCGGCGTGGGCCGGGGCCGCGCGGTGGGCCTGATGCTCGCCGGCCGCACCGAGTTTCACCTGGTCGACGCCGCCGTGATGCGCCGAGGAGCGGGAGGGAAGGCGGTGGTCACGCCCCGGCGATTCGTGTCAGAGGTCGCGAGGGGGCCGAGCGGATCCAGAACGCCGGCCCGGCGCGGCGGACGGTGGGACGGCTGTCCCTCGAACGGGTGGGCTCCGGTCCGGGGGCCGGGGGAGGCGCGGCGGGCGGGGAATCCAAGCCCGGGACGGGGGTACGCGACCCCCGCCACCGACGGAAGGCGAACACCGTGGACCGCGAGGGAACGGCCGGCCGCGACGACGGTCGCGGCGAAGGACGCGACGGGCCGGAGGGGCCCACGTCGTCCGTGACCCTCCGGGTCAACGGGACCGTCCACGCCCTCCGGCTGGACAACCGCACCACCCTCCTCGACGCCCTGCGTGAGCACCTGGACCTCACCGGCGCCAAGAAGGGGTGCGACCACGGGCAGTGCGGCGCCTGCACGGTCCTGGTCGGCGGCCGCCGCGTGAACAGCTGCCTGCTCCTTGCGGTCGCCTGCGACGAGCCCGTCACCACCGTCGAGGGCCTCGCCCGGGACGGCCGGCTCCATCCGCTCCAGGAGGCCTTCGTCGCCCGCGACGCCCTCCAGTGCGGCTACTGCACCCCCGGGCAGATCTGCTCCGCCGTCGCCCTCCTCGACGAGGCCGCCGCCGGGCACCCCTCGCACGTGACGCCACCGCACGCCGCCCGCGCCGAAGGCGCCGCGGACCTCACGCGCGACGAGATCCGGGAGCGGATGAGCGGCAACCTCTGCCGCTGCGGCGCCTACCCCCACATCGTCGACGCCGTCGCCGACGCGCACCGGGAGACCGTCCGGTGAAGCCCTTCGAGCACGTGCGCGCCGAGCGCACCGAGCGGGCCCTCGCCGCCCATGCCCGCCATCCCCGCGCCCAGTACCTCGCGGGCGGCACCAACCTCGTCGACCTGATGAAGCTCGGCGTGCTCGATCCTCCGCTCCTCGTGGACATCGGCCGGCTGCCGCTCGACACCGTCGCCGAGACGTCCGACGGCGGCCTCGGCATCGGCGCCACCGTCCGCAACAGCGACCTGGCGGCCCACCCGCTCGTCCGCAGCCGCTACCCCGTCCTGTCGCAGGCCCTCCTCTCCGGTGCCTCCCCCCAGCTCCGCAACGTCGCCACCACCGGGGGCAACCTCCTCCAGCGCACCCGCTGCCCGTACTTCCAGGACGTCTCCCACCCCTGCAACAAGCGGGAACCCGGCACCGGCTGCCCCGCCCGCGACGGCGTCCACCGCGACCTCGCGGTACTCGGCCACTCGGCGCACTGCGTGGCCACCCACCCCTCGGACATGGCGGTCGCCCTCGCCGCCCTCGACGCCCGGGTGCGCCTGCTCGGCCCCGACGGCGCACGCGAGCTCCCGCTCACCGACTTCCACCGGCTGCCGGGCGACCGGCCGGAACGGGACACCGTCCTGCGTCCCGGGGAACTCGTCACCGAGGTCGTCCTCCCGCCTCCCGCCGGCACCAGCGCCTACCGGAAGGCCCGCGACCGCGCCTCGTACGCCTTCGCCCTCGCCTCCGTCGCCGCCGTCCTCGCCGTCGCGGACGGCCGCGTCCGGCACGCCGCCCTCGCCTTCGGCGGACTCGCCCACCGGCCCTGGCGCGCCCGCGCCGCCGAGGAGGTCCTGCGCGGCGCGCCCGCCGACGAGGAGACCTTCGCCCGGGCCGTGGACGCCGAACTGGCGGCCGCCCGGCCGCTGCGCGACAACGGCTTCAAGGTGCCGCTCGCCCGGGGCCTCGCCGTCCGCGTGCTCACCGACCTCGCCGCCGCCAGCTGAGGAGCCACCCCGCATGTGCCCCCCGCCGACACCCCCCGGACCGGCCGCAGGAGCCGACGTCGAGCGCCGCGACGCCCGTCACAAGGTCACCGGTACCGCCCGCTACGCCGCCGAGCACACCCCGCCCGGCTGCCTCCACGCCGCGCCCGTGCCCGCCACCGTCGCCCGGGGACGGGTCACCGCCGTGCACGCCGACGAGGTCCTGCGCCTGCCCGGCGTCCACGCCGTCCTCAGCCACGAGAACGCGCCCCGGCTCGGCGAGCCCGACGACCCGACCCTGGCCGTGCTCCAGAACGACCGCGTTCCCCACCGCGGGTGGTACGTCGCCCTCGTCGTCGCCGACACCCCGGAGAACGCCCGCGCGGCCGCCGACGCCCTCCGGATCGAGTACGCCCCCGAGGAGCACGACGCCGGACCGGCCGACGGCCACCCCCGCCTCTACACCCCGGAGGAGGCCAACGGCGGCCACCCCGCCGTCCGCGAGAGGGGTGACTTCGACGCGGCCTTCGCCACCGCGGCCGTCCACGTCGACGCGACGTACACCCTGACCGCCCTGCACAACCACCCCATGGAACCGCACGCCTCCACGGCCTGGTGGACCGGAGGCGACCTGACCGTCCACGACTCGAACCAAGGGTCCACGACCGTACGGAACGTCCTCGCCGAGCTGTTCGCCGTGCCCCGTGAGCGGGTCACCGTCGCCGCCGCCCACGTCGGCGGCGGCTTCGGCTCCAAGGGCACCCCGCGCCCCCAGGTCGTCCTCGCGGTCATGGCGGCGCGGCACACCGGACGCCCCGTCAAGCTCGCCCTGCCCCGCCGCCACCTGCCCGCCGTCGTCGGCCACCGCGCCCCCACCGTCCAGCGCGTCCGCATCGGCGCCGACGCCCACGGCGTGATCCGCGCGCTCGCCCACGACGTGACCACGCAGACCTCCACGGTCAAGGAGTTCGTGGAGCAGGCCGCCGTCCCCGCCCGCGTCATGTACACCTCCCCGCACAGCCGCACGACCCACCGCGTGGTGGCCCTCGACGTCCCCACGCCCTCGTGGATGCGCGCCCCCGGCGAGGCGTCCGGCATGTACGCCCTCGAAGCCGCCATGGACGAACTCGCCGCCGCCACCGGCCTCGACCCCGTCGAACTCCGCCTCCGCAACGAACCCGACCGGGAACCCGACAGCGGCCGGCCGTTCAGCAGCAGGAACCTCGCCGGCTGCCTCCGCGAGGGCGCCCGGCTCTTCGGCTGGGAGGACCGCGACCCCCGGCCGGGCGTGCGCCGCTCCGGCGACCGCCTCACCGGCACCGGCGTGGCCTCGGCCACCTACCCGTACCTCGTCGGCCCGTCGACGGCGACCGCCCACGCCGCACCCGACGGCACACACGTCGTGCGGCTCAACGCCACCGACATCGGGACCGGGGCGCGCACCGTCCTCGCGCAGATCGCCGCCGACGCGCTCCGCGCCCCCTTGGACTCGGTGCGGGTGGAGATCGGCAGCAGCGCCCTGCCCGACGCCCCGCTCGCGGGCGGCTCCTCGGGCACCTCGTCGTGGGGCTGGGCCGTCCACCGGGCCTGCACCACCCTCGCCGAACGGCTGCGCACCCTCACCGGCCCGCTGCCGCCCGAGGGCCTGACCGTCCGGGCCGACACCGCGCAGGAGGCGGGGAAGGAGTCGCCGTACGCCCGGCACGCCTTCGGCGCCCACTTCGCGGAGGTCGAGGTGGACGCGGTGACCGGCGAGGTACGGGTGCGGCGGCTGCTCGGCGTCTTCGCGGCCGGCCGGATCCTCAACCCGCGGACCGCCCGCTCCCAGCTCATCGGGGGCATGACCATGGGCATCGGCATGGCGCTGACCGAGGGCAGCACCCTCGACACCCGGTCCGGGGAGTTCGTGGAGCGGGACCTCGCCTCGTACCACGTTCCGGTCAACGCCGACGTGCCGTCCCTGGAGGCGCACTGGCTGGACGAGGAGGATCCCCACCTCAACCCCATGGGCAGCAAGGGGATCGGCGAGATCGGCATCGTCGGCACGGCGGCCGCCGTGGCGAACGCCGTGCACCACGCCGTGGGCGTACGCCTGCGCGACCTGCCGCTGACACCGGACCGCCTGCTCCCGCACCTCCACGGCCTGCCGGACCGGCAGGGCTGACGGATCCGCCGCGTCCCCCCGCTTCTTCACCGGTCCGTCCGGCCGAGGGGCGCAGGGGCCGGGCGCGGCGGGGATCCGTACCTCCCCGTTCCCTTCCGGCGCCTGCCCTTCAGGACACAGGGCGCACGCGTGACCCCCGGGGCGGACGTTCTCGACTCGTCGGCCGGGTGCCTTCGGCCGTCGACGTCCTCGCGGTGCGTCGCCGCGCGGGACCTCGTCGTGCGGCCTCTGCCGCGCCTTCCGGCAGGACTGGGAAGATTCCGTAATGGGCGGTACATTCGATCCCTCAAACACGCTGATCTGAAACGTGGCAAGCCGGAGGGCGCGGCCTCGACGGCCGCCGTCCGTCCCGGTCGTCCCACGCCCCAGAAGGGAAAGCCATGAGCCCCACGCTGGCCGACGAGCTCCGCAGTCGGCTCGGAGAGCTGAGCCCGGCGGAGCGCAAGGTCGCCCGGGTGCTGCTGGCGGGGTATCCGTCCGCGGTCTTCGAGACGGTCGCCACGATCGCGGAGCGGGCGGGCGTGTCGGCACCCACGGTGCTGCGGTGCGCCTCCCGGCTGGGCTACCGGGGCTTTCCCGACCTCCAGGCCGCCCTCCGCGCCGAACTCGACGCCCGCAACGCCTCGCCGATCACGCTCTACACGGCCGCGGAGACCTCGAAGCACGAGCGGACGGAGGCTCCGCAGGACGCCGCCGCCACCCTGCTCGGCGAGCGCTCCTCGCTCGTGCGGCAGGCCGTCGGCCAGACCTTCGACGAGGTGGCCGCCCACGAGTTCGAGGAGGCCGTCGGCCTCCTCGCCGACCCCCGTCGTCGCGTGCACCTGGCGGGCGGACGCTTCACGCATCTGATGGCCGAGTACCTGGGCCTGCACCTGATGCAGTTCCGCGACCAGGTGGGCTTCCTGCCGCACAAGGACGTGGAGCGGACCTCCTACCTCACGCAGATCGGCCGACGCGACGTCACCGTCCTGTTCGACTACCGGCGTTACGAGGCCGACAAGACGCTGATCGCCGAACTGGCCCGGGAGCGGGGCGGCAAGGTCATCGTGTTCACCGATCCGTGGCTCTCACCCGCGGCCGCCCACGCGGACGTCGTGCTCATCACCCAGGTCTCGTCGGACTCCCCCTACGACAGCCTCGTGCCGGCCCTCGCGGTCGTCGAGGCGCTCGTCGCCGCCGTCCTCGACCGGATCGGCGGCAGCGGCCACGAGCGCATGAAGGAAGCGGAGAGGATCGCCCGGCGCACCGGTCTGCTGTGAGCGGACCGCGTGCCGCGGTCCGGTCGGCGACGCGAACGGAGCCGGCCCAGTCCTTGGGGTCGGCTCCGTGTCGTTCGGCCGGTCAGCGCGGCGCGATGTCGATCCGCAGGTCCACGAGGGTCCGGGCGGTGCGGGCGTCGTCGGTGAACGCGGCGAAACCGGGTGCCTTGGTGAAGGTCACGGTGAACCGCGGTCCGGTCTCGTAGGTCGTCGCGGTCGCGCTGTTCTGCGCGCGGGTCGCGGCGAGCGCCCCTGCGGTGGTCCGGAAGGCGTACGGGACGCCGTCGGGGTGGGCCGCGGAGTGGAAGACGTCGGTGTCGGCGGGCACGGGCTCCGTGCCGACGGGGCGCAGCAGCTGCTTGGCCGGGTGGACGCGCGGGGTCCAGGTGCGGGCGTCGTACCGGTCGCCGTCGGAGAGGTGGCTGTACCGGGCGCGGCGCAGGGTCCAGCCGTTCGCGGTGTCGTGCGCGCGGGCGTCACGCAGGTCGAGGACGGCGACGCCGTTCGGGCCGAGGACGGTCAGCTGCTCGTGCGGGGTGCCGGGGCGGTCGACGACGAGGGCGGTGTTCTCCTCCAGGGCGTAGACGCGGTCGTGGCCGGTGTCGGAGGCGAGGCGCAGGGCCCGGCCCTCGCGCCCGTAGGCGCCGGTGTGGGTGTCGACGAGCCCCGACCGGAGGAAGCCGAAGCCGCCCTCGGGGAGGTGGCCGAGGCGCGTCGGGTCGTCGAAGTAGCCGGGTGCGCTGCCGTCCCGGAGCCCCTCGTACGATTCGCCGCCGGTGACCATGTCGGGGCCTGAGGCGATCTGGGCGCCCGCGGAGGATCCGGCGACGACGGCGCCGTGGGCGAGCTTGGCGCGGATGGCGGCGAGGACCTTGGAGTCCCGGTGCTCCTCTCCTCGCAGGAGGGTGGTGACGTAGCGGTACTGGTCGCCGCCGCCGAAGAAGAAGCCGGTCATGGACTCGACCTGTGCGACGACGGCGTCGGATTCGGCGTTGGTGACGTGGTCGAGGTCGAGGGGGATCCACTGGGCGTCCGCGGCGCCGTGGCGCTTGAACAGGTCGGCGTAGTACGTGCCGTTGCAGGCGGAGTTGCTGCAGCGCTCGGGGTCGCCGGCGTAAGGGTCCTGGCTCTCGGGAACGGAGGCGGCCGTGATGATCCCGATGCGGGCGCCGGGGCCGCCGGCCCGCTTGACGATCTCGCCGTAGACCTGGGTGTTGCTCTCCTTCAGGCCCCCGCCGATGAGCACGAGGGAGCCCGTGCGGGCCGGGGCCGGCCCGTGTCCGGCGTGGGCGGGGGAGGCGCCGGTGAGGAGGGCGACGGAGAGGGCGCCGGCGAGGACGGTGCGGCGGGCGGGCAGGGGCGGAACGCGCATGGGGGGCCTCCGGTCGGTAGAGGGGTGGTGGGGGTTCGCGTGCCTGCCGGGCGCACCGGACACGTACCGGTCCGCCCGGCTCGGCCGGTGGGGGGCGGGGAGAACAGCGGCCCCGCGCGCCGGGGCGGTTCAGCCGCTGCCGGCCTCCCCGAGGGAGGCGATCAGGTCGGCGAGGAGGGCGATGCGCCGGGGGACGCTGGTGACGTCGAGCCACTCCTGGGGGGTGTGGTCGGCGCCTCCGACGGGCCCCAGGCCGTCGAGGACGGGGACTCCCGTGCCGGCGATGAGGTTGGCGTCGCCGACTCCGCCGGTGGCGGCGGCGCCCAGCTCGACGCCGGCCGCGCGCGCGGCGCGGCACGCGTGGTCGAACATGCGCCGGGAGGCGGGTGTGTCTTCCATGGGCGGGCAGAGGTCGAGCTGCTCGACCTCGACGGTGACGCCGGGGACACCGGGTTGGTCTGCGGCTTCGCGGATGGCCCGGGTGACGCGCTGGATGTCGGCCGTCGTGGCGGCGCGGACCTCGATGCGCAGTTCCGCCTGGGGGCAGACGATGTTGGCGCGGGTTCCGGCCCGCACGACGCCGACGTTGACCGTCACGTCGTCCCAGTGGCCGTTGAGGGCCTGGATGGCGACGGTGAGGTGGGCGGCGGCGAGGGCTGCGTTGGCCCCGCGCTCGGGTTCGATGCCGGCGTGGGCGGCCCGGCCGGTGACGGTGAGGCGGAAGTCGGCGACGCCCTTGCGGGCGATGACGAGGTCGCCGTTCTCCCGGGCGCATTCGAGGCCGAGCCCGAAGTGCGCGCCGACGGCCGTCGCCTCGATCAGCGGACGGCTGGCGGGCGAGCCGATCTCCTCGTCGGGGGTGGCGAGCAGGACCAGCTCGTCGTAGGCGTCGATGCCGCACTCGCCGAGGATCTCCAGGGCCGTGAGTCCGGCGAGCAGGCCGCCCTTGTCGTCGCTGACGCCGGGGCCGTACGCCGTGGAGCCCTCGATCCGGAAGGGGCGGGCGGCCGCGGTGCCGTTCTCGAAGACGGTGTCCATGTGGCCGGCGAGGAGGATCCTGCGGCCTCCCTCCGACTCGGGCAGTCCGCCGCGCTTGCGGCCGATGAGCGCGTCGCCGGATCGATGTCCGTCGGGCGCGGCCGGGAAGCGGACGCGTTCCACGTCGAAGCCGAGCCGTGCGAGCCGGCGTTCGATCCAGTCGGCGACCCGGTCGACGCCGTCGGCGTCGTAGGAGCCGGAGTCGATGGAGACGAGCTCCTCCAGGTCGCGCAGGTAGTCGGCGCGGCGGGCGCGGGCCAGGTCCAGGAGGTCGTGGAGCCTCTCCTGGCGGCGGGTGGGGGTGCTCACAGGACCTTGGACAGGAAGGCGCGAGTGCGCTCCTGCTCCGGGGCGACGAGCACGCGGCGGGGGTCGCCGGCCTCCACGACGACTCCTTCGTCCATGAAGACGGCCGTGTCGCCGACCTCGCGGGCGAAGCCGATCTCGTGGGTGACGACGACCATGGTCATGCCGTCGGCGGCGAGCCGCCGCATGACGTCCAGGACGTCTCCGACGAGCTCGGGGTCGAGGGCGGAGGTCGGCTCGTCGAAGAGCATCAGCTTGGGCTTCATGGCGAGCGCGCGGGCGATCGCGACGCGCTGCTGCTGGCCGCCGGACAGTTCGGCGGGGTAGTGGTGCCCGCGGTCTCCCAGACCGACCTGGTCGAGGAGGGCGTGGGCCTGCTCCCGGGCGCCGGCGCGGGAGACTCCCGAGACCTTGACGGGGGCCTCCATCACGTTCTCGACCGCGGTCATGTGCGGGAAGAGGTTGAAGCGCTGGAAGACCATGCCGATGTCGCGGCGGCGGTCGGCGACCTCGCGCTCGCGCAGCTCGTGGAGCTTGTTGCCCTGCTGGCGGTAACCGACGAGCTCCCCGTCGACGGTGAGCCGGCCGCCGTCGACCTTCTCCAGGTGGTTGATGCAGCGCAGGAAGGTCGACTTGCCCGAGCCGGAAGGGCCGAGGAGGCAGCAGACCTGGCCGCGCTCCACGGTGAGGTCGATGCCCTTGAGGACCTCCAGCCTCCCGAAGTGCTTGCGTACGCCTTCGGCGCGCACCATGGGGGTGCTCATCGGTTCTGCTCCTTGCTGTTCTTGCCGAGCCGCTCCACCGCGCCGCCGAGCAGGCGCCGGAAGGGCGAGACGTGTGCGGCGCGGGTGGTCCCGCGGCCGTAGCGCCGTTCCAGCCAGGCCTGGGGCACGCTGAGGAGGGTGACGAGGGCCAGGTACCAGATGCTGGCCACGACCAGCATGGGGATGACCTGGTAGTTCTGGGCGTACACGTCCTGGATGTTCGACATCAGGTCGTGGGCGGAGATGACCGAGACGAGTGCGGTCATCTTGAGCATGTTGATGGTCTCGTTGCCCATCGGCGGGATGATCACGCGCATGGCCTGGGGCAGCACGATCCGGCGCATGGTGAGCGCGGGCCGCATGCCGAGCGAGTGCGCGGCCTCCGCCTGGCCGGGGTCGACGGACTGGATGCCGGCGCGGACGATCTCCGAGGCGTAGGCCGCCTCGTTCAGGCCGAGGGCCAGGAGGGCGGCGATCGCCGGTGTCAGCAGCGCGTTGGTCTCGGCCTGGAAGAACGTGATGTCGGTGAAGGGGACGCCGATCTTGACGTACGTGTAGAGCGCGGCGGCGTATCCCCAGAAGATGATCTGGACGAGCAGCGGGGTGCCGCGGAAGACCCAGACGAACGCGTTGGCCAGGCCGTACAGCACGGGGCTGGACGAGAGCCGCATGACGGCGATCAGCGTGCCGAGGGCCAGACCGAGCAGCATGGCGGCGGCGGTCAGCCAGAGGGTCGTCGCGAGCCCGTCGAAGATGAGGTCGGCGAAGAGGTGGTCGCCGACCACGTCCCAGTGGAGGTTGTCGTTCTTGGCGAGGGAGCCGATCAGTCCGACGAGGGCGAGGACCGAGGCGACGGCCGCGATCCAGCGCGCGTAGTTGCGGACGGGGACGATGTCGAGTTCCCGGGTGGGAGGCTGGTCCGTGGCGGTGCTGCTCTGCGGGACCTTGGTCGTGCCGGCCATCTCTAGTCCACCGCCGCGTTCTTGGTGGCTTCCTTCACCGCGATCGACGTGACGCCGTACTCGTTGTAGATCTTGACCACGGTGCCGTCGTCGATCAGGGACTGCAGCGCCTTCTGGATGGCGTCCGTCAGCTCGGGCAGCTGCTTGCTGACCGCGATGCCGTTGGGCGAGGCGTTGTAGCCGCCCGGGGCGGCGGGGTCCTCGACGAGGTCGAAGGCCTTGCCGCCGTCGGCCGTCTTGGCGACCCAGCCGGCGGCGGGCTTGGTCAGCACCTGGGCGACGACCTTGCCGGAGCGCAGCGCGAGCTGGGCGTCGGAGTCCTTGGGGAAGGTCTGGATGTCCACCTTCCCCTTGCCCGCCTTCGCGCAGGCGTCCTGGTGGGACTTCAGCAGGTCGAGCTGGTTGGTCGCGGCCTGGACGGCGACCTTCCGTCCGCACAGGTCGTCGAGGGTGGTGACCTTCGCCGGGTTGCCGTCGCCGACGAGGATGCCCGAGCCGGACTGGGAGTAGTCGACGAAGTCGACGACCTTCTGGCGCTCCTCGTTGTCCGTGATGGCGGACATCGCCACGTCGAACTTGCCGGCCTGGAGGGCGGGGACGATGCCGTCGAACTTCTGCGGGGAGAAGGCGAAGGTCACGCCGAGCTTGGCGCCGAGTGCCTGGCCGAGGTCGTAGTCCAGACCGGTCAGCTCGGTCCCGCCCTCCTTCACGTACATCTCGAAGGGCGGGTAGGGCACGTCCGTCGCGACGCGCACCTCGCCGGCCTTCTTGATCTTCTCGGGGAGCAGGTCGTGCAGCTGCTGGTCCTTCACGATCTCCACACCGCCGATGACGGCCTTGCCCGACGGGGCGGCGGGCTCGTCGCCGCCGCAGGCGGACAGGGACAGGAGCATGATCGCCGCGACGGCGGCGGCGGCCGCGGGGCGTGCGATAAGAGCGTTCATCGCCTGGAACCTCTCGGTGGTCATCTGCCGGCGGAGTCTGACCGCCAGGCACTGCTGCGAAATTACAGATGAACCACTGTGGTGGCTAGATGTAAGACCCATTACGTTCATGTAACGAGAGTCCAGACCCCGGTTTTAGGGTGATTCGGTGGCTTATGGCGTGCATGGATGACTCGATTGCGAGGGGCCTGCCGCTGTTCCGGACGTACATCTTCCCCATCAAGGCCGTTACTTGTATGTTCCGCTACCAACCCCGCAGCCCTCGTCCGACGGCCGCGGCATCGAGCCCCCTTCTCAGGAGTGCGCATGACACACCGTTCCTTCAGGGCCCCTGCGGCAGCCGCCGTCGTCCTCGCCGTGATGGCCTCCGTGCTGATGGCGCATCAGCCGGCGCAGGCGGCGGCCGACCGCATCCGGCTCGGCAGCGCGTCCGACGTCAGCCGCAGCACGTGGAACGGTCCGGCGTTCACGATGAACGGGGCCGGCGGCATCGTGACGGCCTCGATGACCCGGGCCATCGACGAGATCCGCGGCGGCGCCGGGAGTCTCGACGTGGTCGTCCTGGCCGGCTCGGCACCGACGTCGGGCAGCAGGACTCCGGAGTGCGACACGATCACGGGACTGGCCGGCGTCAACTCCTGTACGACATGGACGCTGACGACGGCGTCCGACGGCGACAACGGCCAGATGAACACGGACGTCCGCAACGCCGAGTTCGTCTACTTCGCCGGCGGCGACCAGTGCCGCTACGCCGCGTGGAAGGGAACCGCCCTGGAGGCCTCCGTCGAGGCGGTCGTCGCCAAGGGCGGTGGTTCCGGCGGCGGCAGCGCGGGCCACCACATCAACAGCCCGATCGTCTACGACGCCTGCAACGGCAGCGTCACCAGCGCGGAAGCCCTCGCCAACCCCTACGACCGGTACGTCAGCTTCACCACCGGCATGTTCGCGTGGGCGAACTACGGGGCGGTCATCAACGACTCCCACTTCGTGACCCGCGACCGCATGGGCCGCACCATGTCCTTCCTGGCGCGTGCCGTGAAGGACGGCCTCGCGCCCGGCGGCTCCGCCTGGGGCGTCGGCGTGGAGGAGGGCGGCGGGTCCCTGTTCCTCGACCGCAACGGCATGGCGACGCAGTACGGCAAGGACGCCTACGTCGTCCTCGCCGACCACCAGCCGGAGCAGGCGGTGGAGAGGAAGCCGCTCACCTACAGCGGCTTCAAGATCTGGCGCCTGACGCCGGGCTCCACCTTCGACTTCAAGAACCGCCCCACCTGCGGCTACTACCTGCGCAGCGTCACGAACGGCGTGACCGACGCCAACCTCTACAGCGGGACGCCCGTGACCGATTGCGGCACCCAGGGCGGCGGCGGGTCCACGATCGCGGAGAGCGAACCCAACGACACCCGCGACACGGCCGACGACGCCACCGCGCTCGCCTCGCCCGGCACCCTGACGGGCGGCATGAAGTCAACCACCGACCGCGACTACTTCAAGGTCTCGGTGGCGGCCGGCCAGACCGTCTCGGTGAACTGCGCCGTGCCCACCGCCTACGACGCCGACGTGTACTGGCTCGACGCGAACGGCAGCACCCTGACCCGGTCCGTGAACGACGGGGCGGGCGCCGACGAATCCCTGTCGTTCACCAGGACGGCGACCGGAACGGGGACCTACCACCTCGACGTGGAGGCCTACAGCGGCTCCGGCACGGCCGCCTACGCCTGCACCCTCACCAGAAGCTGAGACGGCCGACCCCCGCGGGGCCCTCGCACACGCGCCATGGCCCCGCGGGCGTCCCGCACCGCACACCACGTATCGCACGTCAGGTTCCGGCCGGGACTCGGCTCGGCCGGGACCTGACGTGCCGCGGCTCGCCGGGGTTCAACTCGGCCGGGCGAGGCGCCACGGATCGAGCAGCTCGTCGAGTTCGTCGTGGGTGAGGAGCCCGTCCCGCGCGGCGAGCTCCCGGACGGGAACCCCCGACTCGCGGCACTCCCGCGCCAGGGCCGTGGACCGCTGGTAGCCGATGACCGGGTTGAGCGCGGTGGCGAGGCCGGAGCTCCGCTCCACCAGGGCGCGCAGGCGCTCCTCGTCGGCCTCGATGCCGGCGACGCAGCGCTCGGCCAGGAGCCGGCAGGCGGCGGCAAGCCGGTTCGCGGAGTTGAGCAGGTGGTGGACCATGAGGGGTTCGAAGGCGTTCAGCTGGAGCTGACCCGCCTGGGCCGCCGCGCAGACGGCGGCGTCCGCGCCGAGGACGTCGAAGCAGACCTGGTTCACGGCCTCGGGCATCACCGGATTCACCTTGCCCGGCATGATGCTCGACCCCGCCTGGAGCTCCGGCAGCCGGATCTCGCCGAGGCCCGCCCCCGGACCCGAGGCGAGCAGCCTGAGGTCGTTGCAGATCTTGGACAGCCGTACGGCGAACTGGCGGAGGGCGCCGGAGAGGCGGACGAATCCGCCGATGCCCTGCGTGCTCTCCACCAGGTCGCGGGCGGGCCGGACCGGCACGGACGCGACGGTCGCGAGGTGTGCGACGGCCTGCCGGGCGAAGCCCGCGTCGGCGTTGAGGCCGGTACCGATCGCGGTGCCCCCCAGGTTCACTTCCAGGAGGGAGGCGGCGGCCAGGCCGATCAGGTCGGCGTCGTCCCGTACGGTGAGCGCGAAGGCGTCGAACTCCCGGCCCAGCGTCATGGGCACGGCGTCCTGCAACTGGGTGCGCCCCAGCTTCACCGTCTTCGCGAAGTGCCCGCCCCGGTCGCCGAAGGCGTCGCGCAGTACGGTCATCGCGTCGAGCAGCCGCCCCGCGGCGGCGTACACCGCCAGCTTGGCCGCCGTGGGATACACGTCGTTGGTGCTCTGGGAGCGGTTCACGTCGTCGTTGGGGTGCAGGTGCTCATGGGCGCCGCGCGGGTGCCCCAGGATTTCGAGCGCCCGGTTGGCGACGACTTCGTTGGCGTTCATGTTCGCCGAGGTGCCCGCGCCGCCCTGGAAGACGTCCACGACGAATTGCTCGTGGAGACGACCCGCACCGATCTCCCGGCACGCCGCCACGACGGCACGGGCCCTTTCCTCGGGAAGGGTCCCCAGTTCCAGGTGGGTCAGCGCGGCCGCCTCCTTCACCGCGGCCAGCGCGACGACGAGTTCGGGATGCGACGAGAGCGGAATGCCCGTGAGGGGGAAGTTCTCCAGTGCGCGCAGGGTGTGAATGCCCCAGTACACGTCTTCCGGCACTTCTCGCACACCGATGAGATCGCGCTCTTCGCGTCGCATGTCCGCCCCTCGCTGTCGGCTCGGGCGGCTCGCGCGCCACCCGCCGGTAAGTATCATCCATTACAGATGGAGTGTGCAACAGCTCTGAAGAATCACACGTTACGAACGCGGGGCGAGCGCGGTCGCCCGCGCTCCGAGCCGTACGGGTGAGCGGGACCGGTCAGCCGATGGCGATCCGGTCGACCAGGAAGACGGTCGACAGGTAGGCGTCTTCGGTGCCGGTGAACTCCGGCTTCGCCGTCCGGCTCTTGCGGGCGGAAAGGTCGACGGTCTTCTGGACGTGTCCGGAGCTCGCGTCGGCGTTGGAGCAGGTGGCCAGGGTGGTGCCGTCGACCTTGACGCCGAGGGTGTCGTAGGCGGTGGAGCCGGACTCCTGGGTCGTGACCCTCAGTCAGAAGGTGAGCTTCGGGGTGCCGGTGGAGGGCCGCCCAGACGGTCGACAGCCGGCTGCGCAGAGTGCCGGGCCGTCACGTCCGCAGACTGCTCGAAGTCCTCGTCTCGGTCACCACCACCGCCGACCTCGACCGCTACTCCATGCACGCCTTCATCGAGGCGGTCCGCCACCAGGGCGGTCTGGCGGCGATGCTGTCCACGAGCGGCGGAGCCCAGGAGAGTCTGATCACCGAGGGCGCCGGCACGCTGACGGAACGACTCGCCGCCGACCTGGGGGAGCGGGTGCTGACCGGTCGACGGGTCACCTCGATCCACCGGGACGACGACGGAGTGACCCTCCGTACGACGGCCGGAGCCGTCCGGGCCGTCGGGGCGATCATCACCGTCCCGCCCCCCATGTCGGCCCGGATCGCCTACGACCCCCCTCTGCCCCCGAGCAGAACAGCGGTCGAGCAGCACACGTACATGGGATCGGTGTACAAAGCGATCGCGGTCTACGAACGCCCGTTCTGGAGGCAGGGGAAGGCGCACGCCGAGTTCATGCTCCTGGCCCACCCCGGCGGAGCCGTGTTCGACACCACGCCGCCCGGCGGGCCGGGGCACCTGTGCGTCCTCGTCGCCGGTGCGGAAGCCAGGGAACTCGACGGCATGGACGTCGCGGGGCGGCGCCGGGCGCTGCTCGGGCAGCTCGTTCCGCACATCGGCCCGCAAGCTCTGGCTCCCGCCGGCTGGCACGAGAAGTCATGGCATCTCGATGAGCACGTCGGAGGCGGTTACGCGGCACTGGCGATCCCCGGAACCACCGACGGGTACCTCCCCATGCCGTCCGCGCCGGTCGGCGCCCTCCACTGGGGCGGGACCGAAACCGCGAACGAGCACGCCGGATACATCGAAGGCGCCATCGAATCCGGCGAGCGCGTCGCCCGCGAAGTGCTCCGGAGCCTGGGGCGCACCGCGACGTGAGGACACGCGGACGGGTCCGTGGCGACGAGGCAGGGTCACGAGACGTCGAGGGGGCCCGTCAGCAGGCGTCGGGCCGTGGCGAGGTCGCCGGCGGTCAGCGAGGTGCCGCCGGGTGCCGGGTGCGGGAGGCTCGGGTCCGGTGCGGCGGCGAGCGCGTTCATCTGGTCGTCCATCGAGGCGATGGTCAGGTCGGAGAGGACCCAGCCCAGCGGTGCCGTCACCTGGGGCTGGGAGCGGGGGGCGACGAGGAAGCTCCGGACGTCCACGGGCCTCGTACGGCCGGCCGAGACCTTCGTGTCCGGGCCGAGGCCGGGCAGCGGTCCGGAGAACCGCATGAGGGCGGCCTGCTGGAGGGTGGTCGAACGCGCGGCGACCTCGGCGGCCTTCAGACCGGTGAGGGGGGCGAGCAGTTCGTCCGCGGGGACGAGCGCGGGCTCGGGCGTCTCGACGGAGTAGTGGTTGTCGAGGAACACCAGGAGCGGGACGACGTACCGCGTGCCGGCGCCCTCGGCCGTGCCGACCCGCCGGTTGTGGTCCGCGACGGCGGGTTCGACGGCGCTCCAGAGCTCCAGGAGCGCGGCGATGCCGCTGCCCTCCAGATTGCCGCCGTCGATGGACGAGACGGACTCGGCCACTCGCTCGGCGTCGCCTCCGGCGCCGTTCCCGCGGGGGACGCACCGGTACATCGTGCCGCTGGGCGAGACGTACGCGAAACGTGCCGAGAGGTGGGCGGCGGTGGACACGCGGAGCCCGGCGTCGTCGGTGCGGCAGTCCGCCGGGTCGGTGTACCCGAGGGCGTCGATGGTCGCGGTGGTGAACTGGGGGTCGGAGGCCGGGCGGGAGACCACCGCCTTCCGGCAGCGGAGACCTCCGTCACCGGTCGCCCCGCCGGCCGTCCGGTGCGCGGAGACCGCGATCCGGCATCCCGAGCGCACGTCCGTGCCGTTCAGGATGAGGACCGGACCGGATGCGGCCGCCCGGTCCCGTCCGTGCGGCGGGTGTCCGGTGACGGTGAAGTAGTCCTTCTCCCAGGCGTTGTCCGCTCCTGGCCAGGAACGTTCCCAGGCGCGCTCGAAGACCGAGGCGCGGTCGCCGACCACCTGGTCGAGCATGCGGTTCATGCCGTGGAACGCGCGGGTGCCGTCCCGGTAGAGCAGAGCGGCGACGTTCGCGGCGAGGGCGTCCTCGTCGGCGAGCCGGCGGACGATCTCCCGGCTCCGCGCGGGCGCGGTGGGGTCGGCCTCGACGGCGGGGCCGGATCGTGCGCCGGGGGCCGCCGCCCCGGGGGCGGGGTCCTGGGGCGTGTCACCGCCCGCGCCGGGCGCGCGACCGGAGAGGGCGTACGCGGAGAAGCCGAGGCTGCCGCCGGACACGCCGCTGAGCCCGAAGACCGAGGGCGTGGTGCAGGGGGACGCCTCGGTGAGCCGGTCCATTCCGGAGCTGGTCCAGTACGCGGCCCGGATGCCGCCGCCGGCCGCCGCCACGAAGAGCATGGGGAGCGCGTTGCCCGTGGTCTCTTCGGGCAGCCCGTCCCGGCACTTCGCGGCGTCTTCGTACCAGTCCGCGAACTCGGCTCGGGAGGAGAAGGACGGGGGAGACGTGGGCGCCGGGGCGCCCGGGGCCTTGAGGCGTACCGCGTGGTAGACGCCCGTGGTGTCGAGCATCGACTGGGTGACCAGGACGGCGAGGACCGGCAGCCAGATCGGGGTGGAACGAAAGCGCAGGGCGCGGAACGCCCGGTACGGCATCCGGGTCTCCGCGCGGCGGACGAAGGCCGCGCACAGGAGGACGACCGTGGTGAGGAAGAGGGAGAGGACACCGAGGGTACGCAGCCGGGAGCCCCAGCCCAGGGGGTCCACCGCGGTGAGGACGCCGAAGAAGGCGGTCACGGCGAGGAGCACCCCGCCGGTGATCATCGGCACCAGCTCGCGGCGGCTCGTCGCACCCGAGGTCGGGGTCCCGTCGGCCGCTCCGAAGAGGATTCGGTCCCACCACCAGAGGAAGGCGTGGAGGGCGGGCGGGACGACCAGGGAGAGGACGACTCCGGCCCAGAAGCAGAACCGCAGGCCGCCGGTGGAGACACCGGCGCCTTCGACGAGCGAGCCGAGGAGGACGGGGCGGGCGAAGGAGCGGACCAGACCGAGCGAGGCGATCAGCAGCGGCATGATCGTGAGCGCGCGTCCGATGCCCTCGACGCGGCCGCGGTTCCAGGTCGGTGGCCGCACGACGCCGGGCGCGGGCCCGGGCCCGCGCACGAACAGACCGGCGAGGGCCGTCACCAGCGCGATCAGGGGAATCGCCAGGGCTCCGAACTTCTGGTTCCAGTGCTGCGCGGAGAAGACCGGCCAGAAGCAGCAGACGACGAGCAGCGTGGCGCCGAACACCGCCAGGGGAACGGCGATTCCGTGAGCCCTGCGGCGCTCGCCCGGCTCACCGTCGAGGAGCGCCCACCGCCCGGCGACCCACAGGGCGAGGCTCAGCCCGAGCAGGGTGATCACCGGCCCGACGACGTCACCGGCCCGGAACGGGTCCTCCCCCTGGTGGACCCAGGCCCGCTGGATGTCGGGGAACTGCTCCAGCGGCCCGCCGCCGGGCAGCACCACCAGCGCCGCCAGACAGGCCACGGCGACGAGCTGGACCCGGTGCCGCGTCCAGGACCGGGTGGAGGCGGAGAAGCCGCACTGCCACCGGATGAACCACCGCGTCAGACGGACCGGCAGGACGTCGACCACGAGGACCGCCACCGCCAGGAAGACCGCGGCCCCGAGGGCGAGCCACTTGAACCAGGACAGCACCGTGACGGCCCACGCCCAGGCACTCAGTCCGCCCCCACCGCTCAGACCCGCGTGGACGAGCCCGCCGGTCGTGGCCGTCTCGGCCAGGTCGGCGAGGAGGTACAGCAGCACCAGGACCTTGACGAGACCGTCCGGGCACGGAACGGCCCTGGACGTGCCCTGCTCCTTCCGCAGGCCCAGGACGCGGTGCAGGAGCTTGTACAGGCCGAAGGCGAGGGCGGGAGCGAAGAAGACGAAGTCGAGGGCGAGGTGGAGGGCGAGCCACCCGGCCAGATGTGCCTCGCCGCTCGACGCGTCCGGGGACGCCTGTCCGGCCCAGGCGGTCCACGCCCTGATCGCGTCGATCCGCTCGCCGGGATCGACCGGGAGAAGACCGGGCGGGCCGGTGAGGGCACCCATGTCGTAGGAGAAGTGGCCACCTGTCGAGAGGGTTCCCAGCAGCTGCGAGATCTCGCTCATCACCAGGAGGGACCCCGCCGCGAGGGTCGGTACCCACCATCTCCAGCCCCACCGCCAGGCCCGCCCCGCCCCCTGTACGGCTGCCGCCACCGGATTGCTCATGCTCACGACGTGCGCAGAGGACGAGGCCCCCCGCGCGCGACACGCTCGAAACCGGAAGGAGGTTCATGCGTATGGCACGGCGCCCGTGAGGGGCGCTCCGGCCGGGGGCGTACGGGATGCCTCCGCGTCTGAGGGGGCGCTCCGGTCGGGTGCGTACGGGATGCCTCCGCGTCATCGCCCGGCGAGTGCGACGCTCACCCCGCCCGGTGGGTCACGGGGTCAGCCACCTGCGCAGGAGGCGGCTGACGGCCGGCATCGAGACGTACGTCATGAGGATGTTGAAGACGCAGGCGGTGACCGCGCTGCCGAGGAGAAGGGGGACGCCGGTGAGGCGGGGGGTGAGGAAGAGGCCGCCGAGGACGGAGATCGGGTAGATCGCGACGGTCGCGCTCACGGCCATCTTCCAGCGGGGCGGCGCGGGCCGGGTGGAGCCCGGCTCGGCGAACCACGTCTCCATGCCGGTCAGCTTCCGCCGGGCGATCTCGGTGTGGTGGTGCCCCTCGCAGTCGGCGAACCAGGCCGCGCGCTCGGGGGACTCCTGCCAGGTCCGGCAGGCTTCCGCGTCCCGGAAGCGGTGCACGAGGAACCAGGGGGCGTCGCCGCCGGAGGAGCGGAACAGGCCGTAGCCGAGGTGGCCGGGGAAGGTCGCGGCTGTGTCGAGGATGCCCTGCGCCCAGCGCTGGAACGAGGCTTCGTGACCGGGCTCCACCCGGCGGGCTATCAGCAGGGTCACCTCGCCGGTGTCGGCCGGGACGGTGGCGTGCTCAAGGCTGACGGCGGTCAACACAGACTCCTCGTGATCTCACCGCGCCCAGCCGTACTGTACGCGCCCGCCTCCGCCCGGCCGCGACAGGACAGGCCCCGGCGCCTGAGGTATGCCTTTTACGTGTGCCCCCATCGGCGAGACCGTGTCTCCCGCCCGTCGCGGCGCGGCGGGCGGCGGTTCCTCCTCGCCGTGCCGTTCGGGCTGATCGCGGCGGTCACGGTGGTGGACCTCCTGGTCCCGCCCGAGGTGCACCTCGGGCCGTTCCTGATCGCCGCGCCCGCCGTGACGGCCTCCTTCGCGGGAGCCCGGATGACGGCCTTCGTGGGGGCCGTCGCGGTCCTCGCGCAGACGGTGGTGTCGTTGGCGCGGACGAGCGTCACGGACCTCAACCACGCGTACCAGATCGTCGCCCTCGTCCTGATCTCGGTCATCGCGACCCTCTTCGCCCACCTGCGGGAACGCGACGAGAGCCGGATGGCGCGCCTGCGCTCCATCGCGCACGCCGCGCAGAGCGTCGTCCTGCCGCCCCTGCCCGAGCGGGCCGGACCGCTGCGGATCGCCTCGGTGTACCTCGCGGCCGAGGAGGAGGCGCAGATGGGCGGGGACCTGTACGCCGCCGCCCGTACGGGATCGGGGACCCGGCTGATCATCGGCGACGCCCGGGGCAAGGGGCTCGACGCGATCAGCGAGGCGTCGCTGGTCCTGGGCGCCTTCCGGGTCACGGCCCGCCGCGAGCCGGGGCTGCCGGAGCTGGTGGCCCAGCTGGAGGCGGGGGTCGGCCCGGCGGAGCGGCACGGGGCGGCGCGGCCCGGTGCCGACGGCGTGCCCGACGGGGCGGACGAGGCGTTCGTCACCGCCCTCGTGCTCGACGTCCCCGACCGCGAACCGGTGCTGCGCCTCGTGAACTGCGGCCACCCGCCGCCCCTGCTCCTGAGCGGGGGACGCGTCATCCCCCTCGAAGGGGCCGGTACGTGTCCTCCGCTGGGGCTCGCGGACGTCCTCGCGGCGGACGTGACGGTCGAGACCTTCCCCTTCGGCGAGGGGGACGTCCTGCTCCTCCACACGGACGGGGTGACCGAGGCCCGGGACGCTTCCCGCGCCTTCTACCCCCTGACGGAACGGCTCACCGCCTGGGCGGACGCCGGGGACGACCCGCGGTACCTGCTGGACCGGCTGCGGGCCGACCTCCAGGCGTACGCGGGCGGCCATCTCGGCGACGACGCGGCGCTCGTCGCGGTGCGGCGCGCCGGCGGCACGGAGACGGAGCGCGGGTGACGGAGCGCCGGTGACGGGGCGCGGGCGACCGGACGTCCGTGGCGATGGCGGTGGTCGTGGCGACCGGGCCGGCTCGGGTTCCGGGCCCGGCGTGCCGTCGGATCAGCCCGGCGGTGCGAGCCCGTCGGAGGGAGAGCGCGGGCCGTCCGGGGCGTCCGGGCCGTCCGCCGGTACGGGTTCCACCACCGGGACCCGGAGCGGGGCGCGGAAGGACAGCAGCCCGAGGACGGGAGCGCGGTCCGCTTCGGGCGCGAGCCGCAGGGCGGGCAGGTGCCGGGCGGCCGCGCGGAGTGCCACGGCCGCCTCCGTACGGGCGAGGGAGGCGCCGGGGCAGCGGTGCCGTCCGACGCCGAAGGCGAGGTGGAGGCGTCCGTTCGCCCGGTCGGGCAGCATCCGGCCGGGATCGTCGAAGACCTCCGGGTCGGAACCGCTGCCCATCAGCATCAGCAGCAGTTCGGCGCCGGCGGGGAGGGCGACGCCGCCCAGCTCCACCGGGTGTGCGGTCACGCGGCGCCACGAGGTGACGGGCGGCTCCCGCCGCAGCACCTCGTCGACCCACGCACCGGCCAGGCCCTCCTCGTGGCCGGTCCGCGGCCACAGTCCCGGTTCGGCGAGGGCGCGGTGCAGGACGGTGGAGATGAGCTGGCCGGTCGTGGACTGCCCGGCGACGAAGACGAAGAAGCAGGCGCTGACCACGGTCCGCGGATCGACCGGTGTCCCGTCGGGCAGCCGGTGGCGGTTCAGCGCGCCGACGAAGCTGTCGGCCGGTGCGGTCCGATCGCCGACGAGGGCCGTCAGCCAGGTGTGGAACTCCGCGACCAGCACGGCCAGTTCGCGCTGCCGTTCCGGGGACGGCCGCCCCCAGAAGAGCTCCAGCGAGGCGTCGCTCCAGCGCACCAGCGTGCCGGCGTCGAGGCCCTCGACGCCGAGGAGTTCCATCATGACCCGGCACGGCAGCAGGTGCGCGAAGGCGGGGAAGAGGTCGCCGCGTCCGGTGGCGTCCAGTTCCGCCCGTACCGTCCCGAGCAGCTCGCCGGCCACCCGCTCGATCACCGGGACCGAGGCAGCCACCCGCCGGGCGTTGAAGAAGCGCGTGACGACCCGGCGCAGTCCCGGGTGGCTCTCGGTCGCGTTGTTGGCGAGCGCCGGGCCCAGCCGGAAGCCGGCCCGGGCCAGGATCCGCAGCGCCGGGACGCCGAGCGGCGTGATCGCGTGCTGGGCGTTGTCCGGGCGGAACGCGGCCGGATCGAGCAGCACCCGGCGGATGTCCTCGTACCGGCTGACCAGCCACAGTCCGGTGGCGGGGTCGTGGTGGACCGGAGCGTCGGCCCGCAGCCGGTCCAGGCGGGGGTACGGGTCGCGGACGAAGTCCTCGCCGAACAGGTCGAGGAGCCCCAGTGGCCCGAGCGCGTCGTCCCGGCCCGCGTGGTCGTAGGGGCAGGTGCCGACCGTACCGGCGGGGGAGAGGGCCACGTCAGGGGCGGAAGTCACGGGGGCGGACGCTAGCACGCGCGGGGGTGCGTACCGGTGGGCGTGTGCGGGGGATCACGTACGGCCGCCGCCGTGCCGGGGTCGGCCCCGGCCCCGACCCCGGTGGCGGCGGGTGCCGGATCGCCTGAACGGCCTGTCCAGGCAGGACGGGCACCGGGGGAGGGGCTTGCACGGGTGGCATCTCCCGAAACGACGGTGTGTGCCCCCGACGCCTGCGCGCCACGGGCGCACTGGGCCCGGTTTCACGCACCGCAGCGGACTGCCCGACCACGCCGGGGACTTGCTGGAGGACGTGGGCTACGACCGCTCGTACATTCTGGAGCACTTGCGCCACGAGCCGCCGCCCCCCTCCCCGCGAGGGCGAACGACGCCTCCACCGGCACGTACGCCAACGACCCCTACGGTCCGATGACGGTGAGCGCCCAGGGGAGCGAACTCACCATGCGGCTCGGGCCCGACGGGCAGCGGTTCACGCTGAGCCACTACGACGGCGACCCCTTCTTCCACCGCACCACCACACCACCGCACCACCGGCGAGACGGCCGTAGGCCTGTCGGGCGTGACCTTCACCGTGGGCTCAGGCGGTCAGGCCGACAAGGTCCGCGTCGAGAACCTCGACACGTGGGCCTCGGCACCTTCACGAGGAGGGGCCGGCACCGGCGAGGCAGGGCCGTCGGGTCCTGCCGGTACGGCCGCGTGAAGCGATGCGTCCGAAGCTGTTGTGTTATCCGGGGACAGGAGTACTGTTTGCGTAAACATCCCGCAGGGGTGGTGCACCTCCGTCTCTCAGGAGCGCCCGCCCGGTCGTAGCCGCCGAAGAAGCCCGTCGGCGCGTATCGACCGACCCCTGCCCCTCTGCTCCCCCCAGAGGTAGCCATGTACCTGAGCGCCAGTGCACCTCACCCCTCCGCACCCGCTGCCCGGAGCCGCGATGCGCGCGTCGCACTGCTGGCCGTGCCGACCGAGGCGGAGCACGTCCCGCGGGTGCGTCACTTCACGGTCGCCGTGCTGCGCGCGTGGCGGCTGGACGAGGAGGCGTGCGAAACCGCCGAACTCGTCGTGGCCGAGCTCGCGGCGAACGCCGTCCAGTACGGGGGCGGGGAACTCTCCCTCCACCTCTCGTTCGCGGAGGGGTCGGGTCGCCTCGTCGTGGTCGTGCGGGACTCGGGTCGCGCCCCGCGCCGGAGGCCCGGACGTGACTGCGATCCGTGTGAACGAGGCCGCGGCATAGAGATCGTCGCGTACCTGGCGCAGTGGGTGCGCGTCGAACACCACCCCGGCGGACGGTGCGTCAAGGCGTGCGTCCTCGTACCGGAAGCAGGCGCCGACGCCCTCCCGGGCCTTCCGGTCGATACGGCGAGCGTTGCCGCGGTCGTGGTGTAGCCGGCGCAAGTCCAACAAATTTCAACATTCAGGGGTGCGATGCCCGGTCGCACCCCTGGTCGGCGTTTGTTGCGTCAAGTCCCTTGCAGAGCACCGGTAACGGCGATGTATCGATCCCTGACCTGCGAGGAAGGATGTTGACTTTTGATGGAAACAGCGATTCTCTGTGGTGCATCGCGTTGGTTAACGAATGACTATGGTGACTTCGACCCTCGGAGCGCCCGGTCGTCCGCTCTCGCACCGTCGTCGGTCGGGTTCGGAACCCCCGTTCCCTCCTTCGCCGCGACCCTCCGCAAGTCCACCTGATTCTGTGCCTCACCGGTCGGCCGTGTGCGGCATGTCCGAGCAAGGGGAATGACATGTTCACTGAACACCACCGGCGGCCGATGACGGCGGCCGTCCTGGGCCTGGCCTCCGTCCTCGCGCTGACCGCCTGCTCCAGTGGGCAGCAGGCGGCGGGCTCGGGGGACGCGGACGTCGCCAAGGTCGACGGCAGGATCTCCCTGACGTACCTCCAGAAGCAGGGCGACCAGGAGTACTTCGTGGGGGAGGCGGCCGGCGCCAAGGCCAAGGCGGCCGAACTCGGCATCGACCTCAAGGTCGTCAACCTCGGCACCGACGCCAACAAGACCGTCAGCGAGGCCCAGTCGGCGATCTCGCAGAAGAGCGACGGCCTGATCGTCGTCGTCCCCGACCCGGCGGTCGGCCCCCAGGTCGCCCAGCTCGCCAAGGATGCCAAGGTCGCCCTGCTCACCTCCGACGACCAGATCTGCACGACCGGCCCGGACCCGTCCTCCTGTCCCGCGGACGCCCTGGTGCCCCGCATCGGCTTCAGCGGTGCCCAGATGGGCGGCGAGGTCGGCAAGCGCGCCGCCGCGGAGTTCAAGAAGGCCGGCTGGAAGCCCGAGGAGACCCGCACCCTCTCCGCCTGGAAGCAGGACGTCACCGTCTGCACCGACCGCGTCAAGGCGTCCAAGGACGCCTTCGCCGCCGGCTCCGGCGCCGAGGTGCGGAACATCGACGTCCCCACGGACAACAGCCCCACCGGCGCCCAGGACAAGATCGCGGCCACGATCACCGCGAACCCGGACGTCAAGCACTGGGTGGTCTGGGGCTGCAACGACGAGAACGTCCAGGGCGGGGTGACCGCGCTGGAGAACGCCGGCTTCAAGGCCGACGACGTCATCGGCGTGGGCCTCGGCGCCTACCTGGCCTGCAAGAACTGGAGCACGGACAAGCCGTCCGGCATGAAGGCCGCGCTCTTCATCAACGGCGAGGACGTCGGCGCCCTGGCCGTGCAGACGATGTACGACAAGCTCAAGAACGGCAAGGACTTCCCCAAGGAGGCCTTCGCCCCGACCACCATGGTCGACGCCTCCACCTGGAAGTCCGCCGGAGTCACCTGCGGCTGAGCCGCGGCCCCTCGACGCCGGTGCGGCGGCCCGCCCCGCCCGCCGCACCGGCCTCCCCCGCTGCCCGGCGCCCCGCCGCACCGGCCTCCCCCGCTGCCCGGCGCCCCGTCGGTCCGTCCCCGTCCCTCCAGCCCGTGAGGCCACCATGACCACACCCGGCACCCGACCCCCCTCGCCGGCGACCCCAGGTGCCGGCGTCGCCGTCGAGAACATCACCAAGCGCTTCGGGGCCGTACAGGCCCTGGGCGGCGTCACCCTGACCTTCCCTCCCGGGCAGGTCACCGCCCTCATGGGCGAGAACGGCGCGGGCAAGTCCACCCTGCTGAAGATCCTCACCGGCGACCACCGGCCCACCGAAGGACGCGTCCTCCTCGACGGCGCACCGGTCTCGTTCGCCGCGCCCCAGGACGCGCGCAGGGCCGGAATCCGCATCATCCCGCAGGAACCGGAGATCATCCCGCACGTCTCCGTGGCGGAGAACGTCTACGCCGGATCCCTGCCCCGCAAGGCCGGCCGACGCCTCGACCGTGCCGGACTGCGCCACAGGATCACCGCCGACCTGGCCCGGCTCGGCTTCGACAGGGTCATCGACCCCGATCAGCTCGGCTCCGAACTGACGCCGGCGCAGCGGCAGTTGGTGGAGATCCTGCGCGCCCTCACCGGCGAGGCCAAGGTCATCGCCTTCGACGAGCCGACCTCCTCGCTCGCGGAGAACGAGGCCGAGGCCCTGTTCACCCTGATCGACCGACTGCGCACCCAGGGCATCGCGATCATCTACGTGTCCCACCGCATGAAGGAGATCTTCCGGCTCGCCGACCGGATCGCCGTGCTCCGCGACGGGGTCTCCGCCGGCGTCCTCGACGCCGCGCGGACCACCGAGAGCGACGTCGTGCGGATGATGGTCGGCCGCGACCTCTCCTCGCTGTTCGTACGGCAGGACGTCGCCCGGGACGACGTCGTCCTGGAACTGGACGGCGTCACCACCGACGACGTCACCGACATCAGCCTCCGGATCCGCGCCGGAGAGGTCGTCGCCCTCGCCGGGCTGATGGGCGCCGGGCGATCGGAACTCGGACTCGCGCTCGCCGGCGACCGCCCCCTGCGCTCCGGGCGGATCACCCTGAACGGCAGGCCCCTGCGGCTGCGCAGCCCGAAGGACGCCATCCGGGCCGGCATCGGCCTGGCCCCGGAGGAGCGCAAGGCGCAGGCCCTCTTCCTGCAGCGCTCCATCCGCGACAACACCTCCCTGGTCAGCCTGGAGCGGCTGCGCCGGCTGCGCTTCGTCCGCGGCGGCCGGGAGAAGGCCGTCGCCCAGGAGTTCTCCGACCGGCTCAGGGTGCGCACCCCGTCCATCGAGCACGAGGTGCGCAAGCTGTCCGGCGGCAACCAGCAGAAGGTCGTCCTCGCCCGCTGGCTGCTGCGGCGGCCGAAGGTCCTGATCCTCGACGAGCCCACCCGCGGCATCGACATCGGGGCGAAGGCGGAGATCTACCGGATCATCGCCGACCTCGCGCGCGACGGGGTCGCCCTTCTCGTCATCTCCTCCGAACTCCCCGAGGTGCTCGGACTGGCCGACCGCGTCGTGGTGATGCAGAACGGTCGCGTCACCGGCGAACTCGACCGCGCCGAGGCGACCGAGGAGTCGATCCTCCACCTCGCCATGGCCGACGACCTCGCCCCCCTGGCAGCCGCCCCCGCCCCGGCCGTCGCCCGGCCCCGTACCGACTCCGCCCATGGAGGCCCCCGATGACCACCGCCACCACCTCACCGGCCGAGACCGACAAGGCCCCGGCGCCTGCCCGCGGGCGTTCGCCGCTGGCCGCCCTCGGCGGCCAGAACCTCAGCCTCGTCGGTGCGCTCGTCGTGGTCCTCGGGCTGTTCGGCGTCCTCAACGAGAACTACCTGAGCTGGTCCAACGTCCAGGTCATCGGCGAAGCCGTGACGATCACCGGCCTCCTCGCCATCGTCCAGACCGTCGTCATCATCTGCGGCGGCCTCGACATCTCCGTGGGCTCGCAGGCGGGCCTGGCCTCCGTGGTCAGCGCGATGGCCTTCACCGGAACCGGCTCCAACCCGTACCTCGGCATGGGCGCCGCCGTCGCCGTCGGAGTCCTCGTCGGCATCGTGAACGGCGTGGCGATCGTCTACGGACGGGTCAACCCCACCATCGCCACCCTCGCCGGGCTCGCCGCCTACAAGGGCGTCTCCCAGCTGGTCTCCGACGGCCGGGCGCAGGGCTACGTCCTCAACGACCCGGTCTTCGTCTTCCTCGGCCGCGGCAAGATCGCCGGCCTGCCCGTGATGATCTGGATCCTCATCGTCGTCGCGATCGCCGTGCACGTGATGCTCAAGTACACCGACATCGGCCGCAACCTCTACGCCATCGGCGGCAACGACACCGCCGCCCGCCTCGCCGGCATCGACATCAACAAGTACCTCGTCGCCGTCTACGCCCTCATCGGCGTGGTCGCCGCGATCGCCGGCGTCCTGCTCACCGCCCGCACCGGCTCCGGCCAGCCCGTCTCCGGCAGCGAGGGCCTGGAACTCAAGGCCATCACCGCCGCCGCGCTCGGCGGCTGCGCCCTCAAGGGCGGCAAGGGAGGCGTCGGCGGCACCCTCCTCGCCGTGGCCCTGCTGGGAGCCCTGGAGAACGGCCTGACCGTCGAGGGCATCAACACCTTCTGGCAGAACGTCGCCCAGGGCGCCCTGCTCGTGGCAGCCGTCGTCATCCAGCAGCGCCGCACCGGCGAACGCGCCGTCGGGCTTCCGCACTGACCGGACGCCGTCTCGGTCCACCTCGGCCGGCGCACGGCAGGACGTGAGGGCTTTCCCCGCGGCTCGGTTGGTACCTTTCGTTTGTCGAGTGAAAGCGATTGGCTTCGCTTGCGAGGAGAGAGGGGGCACGTGACGTGCTGGCTGAAGAGCGGCGTGAGGTCCTGCTGCGGCTGATCGAGCGCCGGGGGTCGGTCAAGGTGACGGACGTGGCGGAGGAGATGGGGGTCTCCGCCGTCACCGTGCGCCAGGACGTCCGGGACCTGGCGGGGCGGGGCCTGGTCGTGCGGGTGCACGGCGGGGCCATGTCGCCCGGCGCCGCGCGGGCGGCCGACGTGGCGGGCCCGGCCGCCGCACGGCCGGCGGCGGGGCAGGGGGACGTCCTGGGGCTGATCGTGCCGCCGGGGGGCTACTACTACCCCGAGATCATCCGGGGGGTGCAGGACGCGGCGCGCGCGCACGGGGTGCGGGTCGTCCTCGCCGTCTCCGGCGAGACGCTGACGGACAACCAGGAGCAGGTGCGGCGGCTGATCGCGGCGGGCGTCGACGGCCTGCTGCTGATGCCGAGGGCCGGACTGGAGCCCGCGGACGTGGCCGAGGAGTGGCTGGCCGGCCTCGACATACCGGTCGTCCTCGTGGACCGCAGGGTCGGTGGGCAGGCCGGACGGCTGGAACAGGTCGCGTCCGACCACGCCCACGGCGCGGGCCTGGCGGTCCGGCACCTCGCCGGGCTGGGGCACGGGCGGATCGCGCTGGTCGCCCGGGCGGAGAGCCCCAACACGCCCCTGATCCGCGAGGGTTACGCGGCCGCCTGCCGGGCCCTGCGGCTGCCGGAGGGCCCTGAGTACGCCATCGACCCGGCCGACGGGGCGGCTCCGGCCGAGTGGTTCGAGGAGTTCGTGGAGGTGGTCGAGGCGGGCGGGGTCCGGGCCGCGCTCGTCCACAACGATCTCGACGCCGTCGCCCTGATCGGCTTCCTCCAGGCCCGTGGCCTGCGGGTTCCCGAGGACCTGGCCATCGTGACGTACGACGACGAGGTCGCCGAGCTGGGCGATGTGCCGCTCACGGCCGTGGCGCCGCCGAAGCGGGCGGTGGGGGCGTGGGCGGTCGACCTGATGCGGCGGCGGATCGCGGAACCCGCCGCGCCCCTGGCCGAGCTGCTGCTCCGCCCGGAGCTGCGGGTGCGGGACTCCTGCGGAGCTTCCTCCGGGCCCCGTCGGCGGGGGTAGGGCGGGACGGCGGAGCCACGTCGAACGCTTTCGTTTTCTTTCGTTTCACATCAAGTGAAGCGAAAGGCATTGACGATGCATGCGTACTGACGAATGATTCCGGTCAACGCCCCCGCGAACGATCGGTGTACCTCATGCTTCGCAGAACCACGGCCGCCCTGGCCGGCTCCGCCACCGCCCTCGCCCTGCTCGCCACCGCCTGCGGAGGAACGGACCAGGCGGCCTCCCCGGGGAAGAAGACCGGGGAGGTCACCTTCTGGTCCTTCCTCAAGGGGTCCGACAAGGTGGCCGAGGCCTTCAACCGGAGCCACCCGGACATCAAGGTCACCTTCGAGACGGTGCCGTCGGGCCAGGAGTACTACTCCAAGCTCACCAACGCCGTGAAGGCCGGCACCGTGCCGGACGTCGCGGTGGTCGAGTACCCGCACCTGCCGGAGTTCGCCGCGCAGGGGAAGGTCGAGGACCTGAGCGGCACGCTCGGCCCGGTCGTGAAGGAGAAGTTCCCGGAGGCGGCGCGGCAGCTCGTCGACCTCGGTGGCAGGACCTGGGGCGTCCCGCGTGACGCGGCGCCCCTGATGATGATGTACCGCAAGGACTTCTTCACCCGGCACAAGATCGACGTCCCCACCACGTGGGACGGGTACCGGAACATGGCCGAGCAGGTGAAGAAGGCCGACCCCGCCGCCCGCGGCGGCGTCCTGTACACCGACAATCCGGGAGTGCTGGAGGCGCTCTCCTGGCAGGCCGGCGGTCAGTGGTTCGCGACCGAGAAGGACTCCTGGAAGGTCACCGTCGACGACGGCCCGTCGAAGAAGGTCGCCGCCTACTGGGGCGACCTCGCCCGCAAGGACCTCGTCCGCTCGCTGAGCCAGCTGGACCCCTTCTGGACCAGCGTCCAGAAGGACCGGACCGTCGCCTACGTCTGTGCCAGCTGGTGCGCGGGGGCGCACCAGGCGACCGTCCCCGACCAGAAGGGCAAGTGGGCGGTGGCCCCCGTGCCCACCTGGGACGGCAAGCCCGCCTCGGGCATGTACGGCGGCTCGTCCTTCGTGGTCCCGAAGGGGGCGGACAACAGCGGGGCCGCGGCCGAGTTCATCAAGTGGATCACCACCGACCCCGAGGGCATGAAGGCGTGGGTGTCGTCCGGCACCAGCAGCATGTTCCCCGCCGATCCGAAGCTGGTCCCGGTCACGAAGGCGGCCTTCAAGACGGACTACTACGGAGGCCAGGACATCTACACCCTCATGGCGCGGTCCTACGACGCCATCCGGCCCGGCTGGACGTGGGGCCCGGTCATGGGCGCCACCAACACCGCCCTCGTGGACCAGCTGCCGAAGGTCGCCGACGGCACGGTGAGCCTGCCCGGCGTCCTCACCACCGCGGAGCGGGCCACGATCGAGCAGATGGAGCAGCGCGGCCTGAAGGTCACCGCCCCGTAGGAGCCCACAGCCCGGAAGGCCGTACCCGGCTCCGCGCCCCGGCCCCCGGCTCCTTCCCGCAGTCGCCCCACCCCGCCCCACCCAAGGAAGGCCGGTATGGCAAGCCCATCCGCCCGAGGACAGCGCCGGACCGCCGTACTGCTCCTCACCCCGTTCTTCGGCCTCTTCGCGGCCGTCACCCTCGCCCCGCTGCTGTACGCGGCCTGGCTGAGCCTCTTCACCACCCGCACCTCCGGCCTCGGGTTCGGCGGCACCGAGAACGTCTTCACCGGGCTCGGCAACTACGTCCGCGCCCTGTCCGACGAGGCCTTCCGCGACGGTTTCCTCGTCATCGCCGTGTACTGCGCGGTCTACATCCCCCTCATGATCGGCGGCGCGCTGGTCCTGGCCCTGCTGCTCGACTCGGGTCTGGCCAAGGCCCGGAACTTCTTCCAGCTCGCGCTGTTCCTGCCCCACGCCGTGCCGGGACTGATCGCCGCGCTGATCTGGGTCTACCTCTACACCCCCGGCCTGAGCCCGGTGATCGACCTCCTGGCGTCCGGCGGCCTCGACATCAACTTCCTGTCGGTCGACAACGCCGTGTTCTCCGCGGCCAACATCGCGGTCTGGGAGTGGACGGGCTACAACATGGTCATCTTCTACGCCGCCCTCCAGGCGGTGCCCCGCGAGACCCTGGACGCGGCGAAGGTCGACGGCGCCGGAGCCGTACGGACGGCGCTGTCCATCAAGGTCCCGATGATCTACCCGGCGGTGGCCCTCGCCGTCCTGTTCACCGTCATCGGCTCGATCCAGCTCTTCACCGAGCCGAAGGTCATCTACAACGCCTCCAGCGCGATCGGCAGCAGCTTCACCCCGAACATGTACGTCCAGACGGCCGCCTTCCAGAACAACGACTTCGGCCTGGCCGCTGCGGCTTCGCTCCTGATCGCCCTGTTCGCCGCCGTGCTGTCGTTCGTCGTCACCCGTATCTCACGCCGCGGGAGCCAGTCGTGACCGAGACCTCCACCCTCGACGCTCCGGCCCCCGCCCCCGTGACACCGCCACCGCCCGGCCGCCGGCCGGCGGCACGTCGACGCAAAGGCGCCATGAAGTCACCGTCCGTCCTGCTGTCCAAGGCCGGGGTCACGGCGATGCTGGGCCTCGCCACGCTCTACACGCTGCTGCCGCTGACCTGGCTGCTGCTGTCCTCCACCAAGAGCCGCGAGGACCTGTTCGGCACGAACGGCTTCGCGCTCGGCGACGAGATCCACCTCACCGAGAACCTCGGCCACCTGTTCACGGCCGACGACGGCGTCTACCTGCGCTGGCTGCTCAACACGGTGCTGTACGCGGGTGTGGGGGCGCTCCTGGCGTCGGTGTTCGGCGTCGCCGCCGGCTACGCCTTCGACAAGCTCGCCTTTCCCGGCAAGGAGCGGCTGTTCTCGCTGGTGCTGCTGGGCGTGATGGTGCCCGGCACGGCGATGGCGATCCCGCTGTACCTGCTCGCCGCGAAAGTCGGCCTCGTGAACACGTTCTGGGGCGTGTTCATCCCCGGCCTGGTCTTCCCGTTCGGCGTCTACCTGGCCCGGGTCTTCAGTGCCTCCTACGTGCCGGACGAGGTCCTGGAGGCGGCGCGGATGGACGGGGCCGGCGAGTTCCGGACCTTCTGCCGCATCGCCTTCCCGATGATCGCGCCCGGTTTCGTCACCATCTTCCTCTTCCAGTTCACCCAGATCTGGAACAGCTTCTTCCTGCCCCTGGTGATGCTCTCCGACCAGGACCTCTACCCGGTCAACCTGGGCCTGTACGTCTGGTACTCGTCCGCGCTCACGCAAGGCCACCCGGAGGACTACCTGCTGGCCGTCGTCGGCTCGCTCGTGGCCGTGGCCCCGCTCATCGCCATCTTCCTGATGCTCCAGCGGTTCTGGAAGTCCGGCATGACCGCCGGCGCCGTCAAGTAGGCCGCGACCATGAGGAATCCACCCATGCACCCGACCCCGACCACTCGCCCCCGCGCCCTGTTCGCCATGGGCCGCCGCCACCGGGACGCGATGTTCCCGCCCGCCGAGATCCAGCGCCTGACGGCCTGTGTCGACATCGACCCGGACCACGTCGCGGAGGACCTCACCGACGAACCGGCCCTGGCGGACGTGGAGATCCTGATCACGTCCTGGGGCTGCCCCGTCCTCGACGAGGAGGTCCTGGCGCGGGCACCGGCGCTGAAGGCGATCGTCCACGCGGCGGGCAGCGTCAAGCACCACGTCACGCAGGCCTGCTGGGACCGGGGCGTCCTGGTCTCCTCCGCCCCCGCGGCCAACGCCGTCCCCGTCGCCGAGTACACCGTCGCCGCGATCCTCTTCGCCAACAAGCGCGTCCTGGAGATCGGCGGCCTCTACCGCGAGCACCGCGCGCCGCTCGACTGGTCCCGCCGCTTCCCCGGCTTCGGGAACTACCGCCGGACCGTGGGCGTGGTCGGGGCGTCGCTCGTCGGCCGCAAGGTGATCGAACTGCTGCGGCCGTACGACCTCGACGTCCTTCTCGCCGACCCGTACGTCAGCACCCTGCGGGCGGCGGCGATGGGCGTCCGGCTGGTGGAGCCGGACGAACTGGTCGAGGCCTCGGACGTCGTCTCCCTGCACGCGCCCGAACTGCCCGAGACCCGTCACCTGATGGACGCCCGCCGACTGGGCCTGATGCGGGACGGCGCCACGCTGATCAACACGGCCCGCGGCTCCCTCGTCGACACCGACGCCCTCACCGCCGAAGCGGCGACCGGCCGCATCCACGCCGTCATCGACGTCACCGAACCGGAGGTGCTCCCCGCCGCCTCCCCGCTCTACACCCTCCCCAACGTCCTCCTCACCCCGCACATCGCCGGCTCGCTCGGCGGCGAGCTGCACCGGATCACCAGCAGCGCCCTCGACGAGATCGAGCGCTACTGCGCCGGCGAACCGTTCGCGCACGCCGTCCACCACGCCGCACTCGCGACGTCGGCCTGACGACTCCGGCCGGTCCCGGCCGCCCCCACGGCCCGGGAACCGGCCGGCACCAGCCGTGCCCCCGCCACGGCAACCACTCCTCCCGCCCCGTGTCCCCGCACGACGAACAAAGGAGTTCCCCCATGCAGCACACTTCGTCCATGGCCAGACGCCGGCTGCTCATGGCAGGCGGCGCCCTCGGGCTCGCGGCAGCCGCGGGCCCGCTGCTCACCGCACCGGCGCAGGCCAGGGCCACGGCCGCCGGGCCCTGCACCCGCGTCACCGATCTCGGCCCCGGCATCGAGCAGTTCGCGCTGATGAGCGCGCTCCAGGTCGGCGACACCGTCTACATCGGCTCCCGCAACCTCGAACCGACCCGCGTGCTCGCCTTCCACCTGCCCACCCGCAAGGTGGTGGCGCAGACCGTCCTCGGCGTGGGCCACTCGATCCAGGCGCTCGCCGCCGACCCCACCGGCAGGTACCTGTACGCGGGCATCCTGCAGAAGGGTGACGAGGGGAAGCCGAACCTCTTCCGCTGGGACCTGACCACCCCGGACAAGCCCGCCGTGGGCGTCGGCCGGACCGAGGACCGCGACATCCGCGACCTCGCCGTCGCCCCGGACGGCACCGTCTACGCGGTGGGCGGGATCCCCGGCAAGGCGCCCGCGCTGTGGAGGTACGACCCCGGCACCGGCAAGGTGACCGAGCTCGGCGTCCCCGACCCGAAGGCCACCCTGGCCAGGGCCGTCGCCGCGACGGACACCACCGTCTTCTTCGGAGCCGGCAGCACCCTGGGGGGCGGGGACGGGGCGAGCAAGGCGTCGCTGTTCGCCTACGACCGGGCGGCGGGCACATTCCGCAACGTCACGCCGCCGGAGATGGAGAAGGACCCCAGCCTGCGCGACCTTCTCGTCGTCGGAGACCGCCTGGTCGTCAGCACCTCGGGATCGACCGAGCCCGCCAAGCTGGCCGTGATGGACCTCGCCGACCTCTCCTCGTACAGCCTGACGCCGACCACCGGCAAGGTCGTCAAGAACCTGACGGCGAACGCCGACACCGTCTACTTCGCCACCGACACGGGGCTGCACTCCTACTCGTCGGCCACCGAGGTCATCAGCCCCGTCGCGTTCGACGGCGACCTCGGCGAGATCTGGGGCCTCGACGCCGTCGGCGGCAGACTGACCGTCGTCTCGGGATACGGCTTCGTCGGAGAACTCGACCCGGCCACCGGCCGGGCCGTCGTCACCGATCTCGGGGAGGCGGGCGCGCCCGTCATCGCGCAGACCGCGATGGGCATCGCCGCCGACCACCGGTACGCCTACGTCGGCGGCAACAACGGCATAGCCCGCCACGACCTGCGCACCGGCGAGGTGGTCAACCTCCGGGCGCCCGGCGAGGCGAAGGACGCCGAGGTGCTGGACGGGGTCCTGTACACCGGGCAGTACAGCTCGCAGGGCATGTGGACCTACGACCCCCTGAAGGGCGGACAGCCCCACCAGCTCGCGGACTTCCCCGCCGAACAGAACCGGCCGCTCGACGTCTGTCACGACCCCGTCAACGCCCTCCTGCTGGTCGGCGTCCAGTCGGACACCGAGGGCGGCGGCTCCCTGTGGACGTACTCCACGAAGACCGGCGAGAAGGCCGCCCACATCAACCCGGTCGACGGCACCCAGCTGGTGCGCGCCGTCGCCACCCGGGACGGCGTCGCGTACCTCGGCGGCGACAACCCCACCGCCCAGGGGCCGCGCGGCACGATCGTCGCCTTCGACCCGGTCGCAGGGCGCGAACTGTGGCGCCTCGACCTCCCCGGCTCGCTGACCACCGGGACCGCCGCGCTGGCGGTGCGCGGACGCCACCTGTACGGACTCACGAGGAAGGGCGGCTTCTTCGTCGTCGACCTCACGATCCGCCGGGTCGTCCACACCGCCGACCACCGCGCCGTCTGCCCCGGCTTCGCGGCCATGGTCACCAGCCGGGGCGTCGTCTACGGCGTCTCCGACACCACCCTCTTCCGCTTCCATCCCAGGACCTTCGCCCTCAGCACCGTGGTCGCCGAGATCAACGGCGCCTGGTACAGCGGCCCGCACGTCAACGCCGACCACCGCGGCCGGCTGTACACCATGCGCGGCCGCAACCTCGTCCGCGTCGAAGACAGGCCGGTGATCTGATCATGAAGAAGTCGACGAAGCGGTCCGTCATCGCGGTGGCGGCGGCGGGGGCGCTCACCCTGACGGGCCTGACCGCCGCGCAGGCCGGCCAGAACGACGGGAACAACGCCGTGGCGGGTACGTGCGCCGATGACAGCGGCCCCTCGGCCCTGCTGACCATCGACTACGCGAACGGCGAGCTGGACTCCGGCATCCCGGACCTGACCACGACGCACGCGACGGCCGCCGACGCGTCGTCGGTCGTCACGTCCGGGAACGACCACGCCGTCGCCCACAAGGTGACCCTGGGCGACCCCGCCTACGTCTCCGACGGCGCGCCCCGCAGCGAGAGCGCCACGAACGACGTCCACGAAGGCAAGTTCGTCGTGGGCGACGAGCAGCGCTACGAGTTCGGCGTGCTGCTGAAGGACTGGAAGCCCTTCGAGCCCGGCGACTCGGAGAACGGCGACATCATCTTCCAGGGCAAGCACGCCGGCGGGAACCAGCCGTCCTTCTACCTCATGACCAAGCGGAACAGCATCGCCTTCCGCTCGCCGGTCCTCGGGCTGCAGGTCAGTGTCGTCGACGACTTCCGCCCGCACATCGACCAGTGGATGCACTTCCGCGTGGACGTCAGCTGGACCGACGACAGCACCGGCTACTACAAGGTCTCCAGCAAGCTGCCCGGCGAGACGCGGTACACGCTGCGCAAGACGTACGAGAACGTGAAGACCTTCCACCCCGTGAACCCGGCGGACTTCGGCTACCTCAAGTGGGGCCTCTACCGGCCCGGCCAGAGCCTGGAGAAGGGAGACGTACCGACGAGGATCGTCCAGCACGACGACATCCGCGTCCTGGACCTCTCCCAGGGATGAGAGCGACCCCTCCCGGGGAGAGGCGAGAACAGCCGGGGCGGGACCCCTCCACCGGGAGGGGGCCCGTCCCGCACCGCCGTGGCGCGCCGCGCCGGCGGTCGGCACCACCCAGTGGCTCGGCCCGCTGGACGTCACCAGTGGAAGTGTTTCCGTGAGGCATGTCATCGCCCTCGACGTGGGCGGCACCGCAATGAAGGCGGCCCTGACCGGGCTCGACGGGACCCCGCTGTACGAGGAGCGGCGGGGGACCGGGCGCGAACGGGGGCCCGAAGCCGTCGTGGAGTCGGTCCTCCGTTTCGCGGAGGACCTCGGCGTCCTCGGACGGGAGCGTCTCGGGACGGCGGCGGAGGCCGTCGGTCTCGCCGTCCCCGGCATCGTCGACGCGGAGCGGGGCGTCGCCGTCCACGCCGTCAACCTCGGCTGGCGCGAGGTCCCGCTCGGGGCGTTGCTCGGTCGCCGGCTCGGCGGCGTGCCCGTCGCGCTCGGGCACGACGTCCGCACCGGAGGCCTCGCCGAAGGCCGGCTGGGAGCGGGCCGCGGGACCGGACGGTTCCTCTTCGTGTCGCTGGGCACCGGCATCGCCGGTGCCATCGGCATCGGCGACCGCATCGAGGCCGGCGCCCACGGCTGCGCCGGCGAGATCGGCCACATCGTCGTCCGCCCCGGCGGCCCCGCGTGCGGCTGCGGCGGGCGCGGCTGTCTGGAGACGCTGGCCTCCGCCGACGCGGTCGGCCGCGCCTGGGCCGCGGCGAGCGGCGACCCGTCCGCCGACGCCGCCGACTGCGCCGGGGCCGTGGCGGCGGGAGACGAGGCCGCGTCCCGGGTGTGGCGGGCGGCGGTCGCCGCCCTCGCCGACGGCCTGGTCACCGCGGTCACGGTCCTGGACCCCCGCGCCCTCGTCCTCGGCGGAGGGCTCGCGGAGGCCGGCGACACCCTGCTCGCGCCGCTGCGCGCGGCGGTGGCGGAACGCGTCACGTTCCAGCGGCTCCCCGCGATCGTGCCCGCGGCCCTCGGCGACACGGCCGGGTGCCTGGGCGCGGGCCTCCTCGCCCGGGACCTGCTTGCCCGGGCCGCGGTCTGACCGCGTACCGGCTCCGCCCGGGCAGGCTCCGACGGCCACCGCTCCGGCCTCCCCGGGGTGGGGACCGGCCCGGACGGCCGGGGGACGCGTCCGGGCCGGCGGCTCGGGGTCCGGCTACTCCTCGGTGGGGCCGAGGTCGGGCGTCGCGCGGAAGTCGACGGTGCGCGCCCGGGGGCCGGCGTGGAGTTCCAGGACGACGAGCTCGTTCGTACCGGAGCGCAGGACGGGGGCCGGTACGTACAGCGAGCGCTGGGGCCCGCGGGACCAGTAGCGGCCGAGGGGGAAGCCGTTGACCCAGGCGTTGCCCTTGGTCCAGCCGTCGAGGTGCAGGAAGGTGTCGGCCGGCTCGGTGACCTCGAACGTCCCCCGGTGGAAGGCCGGGCCGACGGGGGTGCTGGTGGTGGCCGAGAAGGGGACGGCCTCCAGCGCGGTGAGCGGGAGCGGGCGGTTGGTCCAGGCCGTGGGTGCGACGCCGTCGACGAGGACGGTGCCGAGCAGGCCCTTGCGGTCGTGGATGCCCTGGCCGTAGTTCACCCGGCCCTGGTTCTCCACCAGGATCGACAGCACGCTGCCGGCCCGGGGCGCGGTGAAGGCCAGCGCGTGCTCGTGGTTCTCCCGCTCCAGGACGCCCACGGGCTGCCCGTCGACGAAGACCTGGGCGCGGTCGCGGACGTGCTCGATCTCCAGCAGCGCGGGGCCGCGCAGCGGCAGCGTCGTCTCGTAGAGGACGAAGCCGAAGTCCTGTTCCAGCTCCTCCATGGTGAGCGGTCGTCGCGAGTCGACCGGCTCCGCCAGCGCGTCCGCGCACGGCAGCAGCCCGGCGGACTCCGTCAACGCCACGGTGGGGACGGTCAGTTTGGCACCGGGGGCGGGGACGGGACCGGCGGGCAACGGCGCGTGCTTGGCGATCGCGTCCCGGAAGGCGGTGTACTTCGGCGTCGGGTCGCCGGCCTCGTCGAGGGGCGCGTCGTAGTCGTAGGAGGTGACGGTGGGGCGGTAGGTGTGCTTGTCGTTGGCACCGTTGGTGAAGCCGAAGTTGGTGCCGCCGTGGAACATGTAGAGGTTGACGGAGGCGCCGGCGGCGAGGGCTTCGTCGAGCTCGCGGGCGGCGTCGTCGGGGTCGCGCACCACGTGGCGGGCGCCCCAGCGGTCGAACCAGCCGAGCCAGAACTCCGTCGTCATGAGCGGCCCCTCGGGGCGCTGCGCGCGCAGGTCGGCCAGGTGCCGGGCCGAGCGGCTGCCGAAGTTGGCGGTGGCGAGGACGCCGGGCAGGGAGCCGCGTTCCAGGTCGACCGGCTGGTCACAGGTGAAGAGGGGGACGTCGACGCCGCAGCGGCGGAGCGAGTCGGCGATGTGTTCCAGATAGGCGGTGTCGTCGCCGTAGGCGCCGTACTCGTTCTCCACCTGCACGGCCAGGACCGGGCCGCCCCGCGAGGCGAGGTGGGGCCGGAGCGGGGTGAGCAGGCGGTCGAAGAAGTCGTCCACCGCCGCCAGGAAGCGGGGGTCGCGGGAGCGCAGCCGGATGTCCGGTTCGGTGAGCAGCCAGGAGGGCAGGCCGCCGCCCTCCCATTCGGCGCAGATGTACGGGCCCGGCCGCAGCAGCACGTACAGCCCCTCGGCGGCGGCGAGTTCGAGGAAGCGGGGGAGGTCGAGGCCGCCGTCCAGCACGAAGCGGTCGGGGCGCGGCTGGTGGAGGTTCCAGGGGACGTAGGTCTCGACGGTGTTGAGCCCCATGAGCCGGGCCTTGCGGAGCCGGTCCCGCCACTGGTCGGGGTGGACGCGGAAGTAGTGCAGCCCGCCGGACAGGAAGCGGAAGGGCTGGCCGTCGAGGAGGAAACCGGCCTTGTCTATCTGGAGTTCGGGCATGCGCTGGGTGCTCCTGTGGGTGAAGGGTGGTGCGAGGGCCGGCGCCGCCCGGCCTGTTTGCGCGAGAAGGATGGTTGCGCAAACAGGCCGGGCGTGCCAGTCCCTGTGCGCGGGCGCGTGGGGAGGAGGCGCGAGGTGCGGTTCCGCCCCGCGGTTCGCGGAACTACTTGTTGACGGTGAAGCCCTGGTCCTGGCCGTACTTGACGCTCGTGTCCTGCCACGCCTTGAGGCCGTCGGCGAGCTTGGTCGGGGAGACGTACGCCTTGCCGACGGTGTCGTTGAAGACGGAGTTGGCGTAGACCTGGTAGGGGAGGTAGGTCCAGTCCTCGCCGACGTTGCGGGCCGATTCGGCGAAGACCTGGTTGGCCTTCTGGCCGCCGAAGTAGGGGAACTCGGCGTTGAGGAAGGCGTCGGCTTCGAGGTCGGCGCGGGTGGCGGGGAAGGCCCCGGCGGCGACCCGCGTGGAGGCTCCGGCGCCGGTGGTGGCGAACTCGGTGAAGGCGTAGGCGAGTTCCTTGTTCCTGGCGGCCTTGGGGACGGCGAGGGAACTGCCGCCGTTCTCGGCGCTGGCCGTGTCGCCCTTGGTCCACTGGGGCAGCGGCGCGACCCGCCAGTCGCCGGAGGCGGAGGCGACGCCCGAGGTGAAGTTCGCGGGCATCCAGGCGCCGATGGAGAGGGTGGCGAGGGAGCCGTCGGCGAGGCCCTTGTACCAGGCGTCGCTCCAGGAGCTGACGGGGGCGACGAGCTTCTCGTCGAGGAGCTTCTGCCAGGTGTCCGTGTACTTCTGGGTGCCGGCGTCGCCGAAGTCGATGGTGACGTCGGTGCCCCGGCTCTCGTAGGGGCGGCCGCCGGCCTGCCAGATGAGGCTGGTGGTGGCGCCCGCGTCGCCGGTGTCGTTGGTGATGAAGACCTTGGGGTCGGCCTTGTGCAGGGCGCGGGCGGCCTCGACGTACTCGTCCCAGGTCGTCGGGACCTTGATGCCGTGCTTGTCGAAGACCTTCTTGTTGTAGAAGAACGCCATGGGACCGGAGTCCATGGGCAGCGCGAAGACCGCCTTGTCCTCGGTGACGGCGTTCCACGGGCCGGTGGTGAAGCCGGTGCCGTGCTTCTGGGCGCCGTAGGGGGCGAGGTCCTCCACGGTCTTGGCGGTGGTGAACTGACCGAGGGCGTAGTACTCGACCTGGGCGACGTCGGGGGCGCCGGAGCCGGCGGCGATGGCGTTCTGCAGGGCGGTGTACTGCTTGTCGCCGGTGCCGGCGTTGACCAGTTCGACGTCGACCTCGGGGTACTTCTTCTCGAAGTCCTCCGCGACCTTCTTCAGCGTGGGCTCCCAGGCCCAGACGGTCAGCTTGCCGCCCTTCTCCAGCGCGGCGGCCACGTCCTTCGGGCCGGTGTCACCGCCGTCGCCGTCCGCACCGCACGCGGTGACGGTCAGGCTGAGCGTGGTGAGGACGGCGAGCGCGCCGAGCAGTCTGCGGGTGGTGTGCGTGGCCATGGAGGTGCTCCTGGTCGGTGGGGAGGGAAGGGAGGGAGAGGGCGAGAGGAGAGAGCGGGAGGGAAGGGGGGAGGGGAGGGCGGCGGGTCGCGCGGGGGAGTGGGGGCGCGGGCCGGTCATTCCTTGACGCTTCCGGCGGCCAGACCGGACTGCCAGAACCGCTGGAGGAGCAGGAAGACGGCGACGATCGGGACGATCGTGAGGAGGGAGCCGGTGACGATGAGGTCGAAGACGGCCTCGCCGCCGGCGGTCTGGGCCTGGGCGTTCCAGGCGTTGAGACCGAGCGTCAGCGGGTACCAGTCCGGGTCCTTGATCATGATCAGCGGCAGGAAGTAGTTGTTCCAGGTGGCGACCATCGAGAACAGCAGGACGGTGACGGTGCCCGGCATGAGGAGCGGCAGGGCGATCGTGAAGAAGGTGCGCAGCTCGCCGGAGCCGTCGATCCGCGCGGCCTCCAGGAGTTCGGTGGGGACGGCCTCGGCGGCGAAGACCCACATCAGGTAGAGGCCGAACGGCGAGATCAGCGAGGGGATGATCACGGCCCAGGGGGTGTTGGTCAGGCCCATGCCGCTGAACATGAGGAAGGTGGGCACGGCGAGCGCGGTGCCGGGGACCGCGACGGCTCCGATGACGACCGCGAAGATCGCCTTCCGGCCGGGGAACTGGTACTTGGCGAGGGCGTAGCCGCCGAGGACGGCCAGCACCGTGGCGCCGCCCGCGCCGGCGGCGACGTACAGCAGGGTGTTCAGCAGCCAGCGGACGAAGACCCCGTCGTCGTACGTGAGGGTGCGGGTGATGTTGTCCCACAGGTTCACGTCGTCGGCGAACCAGAGGCCGAAGGAGTCCAGCAGGCCCTTCTGGTCCTTCGTCGCGTTGATCAGCAGCCAGGCCAGCGGCAGCAGCGTGTACAGCAGGACGAGCCCGGCGACCAGGGTCAGCGGGATGCTGGGGCGGGGGTTGAGCGGGGTCCGCGGGAGGCGCCCGCGGCGCGTGGGGACGGTGGTCCGGGAGGCGGCCCGGGCGGCGGTGGGCCGCGGGGCGTCGGCGGGGCCGCCGGCCGTGGCGCTGGTGAGGGTGGTGGTCATCGGCTCAGCCCTTCCGCATGCCGCGCAGCTGGACCGTGTAGGCGATGATCGCGGTGATCACGCCCATCACGATCGCGACGGTCGCCGCGTAGTTGTGCTGCTGTCCGGCGAAGGACAGCGAGTAGGTGTAGAGGTTCGGGGTGAAGTCGCTGGTGATGGCGTTGGGCGCGAGCTTCTGCAGGATGCTCGGCTCGTTGAAGAGCTGGAAGCTGCCGATGATCGAGAAGATCGTGGCGATCACCAGGGCGCCGCGGATGGCCGGGAGCTTCACCGAACGCACGACCCGCCACTCGCCCGCGCCGTCGATCGCCGCGGCCTCGTACAGCGAGCGGGGGACGACCTTCAGCGCGGAGTAGAAGATCAGCATGTTGTAGCCGACGAACTCCCAGGTCACGATGTTGCCCAGGGAGGCGAGGACCAGGGACGGCGACAGCGGGTCGGGGAGCGTGACGCCGAGGGCGTCGTTGACGTTCCCGACCAGCCCGAACTGCGTCCCGTACATGAAGCCCCAGATCAGGCTGGCGACGACGGCGGGGACGGCGTACGGCAGGAAGACGGCGACCCGGAAGAAGCTCGCGCCGTAGAGCCGGCCGCTGTCGATCGCGAGGGCCACGAGCAGGGCGATGCCCAGCATGACCGGCACCTGGACGAGGAGGAAGAGCCCGACGCGCAGCAGGCCGTCCCAGAAGCGCGGGTCGGTGAGCGCGTCCGCGTAGTTGTCGAGGCCGACGAAGGAGGTGCCGCCGATGAGCCGGTCCCGGAAGAGGCTCAGATAGAGGGCGTATCCGATCGGCGCGAGGAACACCAGGCCGAAGACCGCGACGAACGGGCCGGCGAACCCCCACCCCACCCAGGCTTCCTTGCGGAGGCGGAACCGGGAGCGTGGGCGGGGCGGCGGCGGGGCCGCCTGTGCTGACGTCGTCAGGAGCGTCATGGTGGGTCCTTGCGTCGTTGACCGGACGGTCGGGAGACGGGGTGCGAGGCAATGGGGCCTGTGGCCGAGAACCGCCCCTGTGAGGGGCTGGCCGACGAGGAATGTTTACGCAATCATCGGTAGGGTGATGGTGACACTGCCGCTGAGGGCCGTCAAGCACGAAGGGGCGGCGAATGAGAGGGACTCGGGTGACTGAGCAGAAGGCGACCGGTCGGTCGGCGGCCGCGGACGACGGACGGCGCGGGGCGCGGGGCAGACCGCGCCGCGTCTCCATGGCGGACGTCGCCCAGCGGGCGGGGGTGTCCGCGCAGACGGTCTCCCGCGTCTCCAACGGCGACGGGGCCGTCGTCGAGGCGACCCGGCAGAAGGTCCTCGACGCGATGAAGGAGCTGGGCTACCGCCCCAACAGCGCGGCCCGCGCCCTCAAGCGCGGGGACTTCCGGGCCATCGGCGTCATCATCGGCGGGCTCAGCAGCACCGGCAACGTCCGGACCCTCGACGCCGTCACCGGCTCGGCGTCCCGCGCCGGCTACGCCGTCACCCTCATCCCGCTCGACGCGCCCACCCAGGACAACGTCAAGGGGGCCTTCACCCGCCTCGACGAACTGGCGGTCGACGCCGCCGTACTGATCATGGAGGTGCACCTGCTCGATGCCGTCGCCCTCACCCTGCCGCCGCACGTCAAGGTGGTCGTCGTGGACTCCGACGCCACGGGCCGCTTCCCGGTGGTGGACACCGACCAGCGGCAGGGCGCCCGCTCCGCGGTGCGCCACCTGCTCGGACTCGGCCACGAGACGGTCTGGCACGTAGCGGGCCCCGAGGAGTCCTTCGCCGCCGGCCGCCGCGCAGAGGCGTGGGAGGCGGCCCTGCGCGAGGAGGGCTGCCCGGTCCCGCCCGTACTGCGCGGGGACTGGGCCCCCGAGTCGGGGTACGAGGCGGGCCTGAGGCTCGCCGACGAGGAGTCCTGCACGGCGGTGTTCGTGGCCAATGACCAGATGGCCCTCGGCGTGCTGCGGGCCTTCCACGACCGGGGCGTCCGCGTCCCCGAAGACGTGAGCGTCGTCGGCTTCGACGACATCCCCGAGGCGGCGTCCTTCATCCCGCCCCTGACGACGGTCCACCAGGACTTCGCCGAGGTGGGCGCCCTGTGCGTCGACGCGGTCCTGCGGGAACTGGCCGGCGAGACGGTGACGGGCGTCCGCCTCGTCGCCACCACCCTGAAGGAACGCGCCAGCACGGCACCCCCGCCCGGCGAGGACCGGACGACGCGCTGAAACGGGCTCGTCGGGCGTGGGCGTGGGCGTGGGCGTGAGTGGGCCTGGGTACGGCTGCGGGTTCCGGTCCGGTCGGGATCCGGTTGGATCGGGGCCAGTCGGGCCGTGACCCGGTCGGGTTGGGGTCGGACCGGGGAGCGCCGGGACGGATTCGGGTACGGGTGCGGGCACCTGTGCCGGTTCGGTTACCGGCCCAGGTGTGGGTGCCGCCCTGCGTACGGACGCCGACCTGCTTTCTGGGCGGGCCCAGGCTCCGGCCCGATCCCCGTCCCCGGTGCGGGCCCACGTCGCGGCGGACCCCGTTGAGGTAGGGCCAGTCGGGCCGTGACCCGGTCGGACTGGGATCGGACCGGGTAGGGCCGGGGCCGGTTCGGGTGCGGGGGTCGGTCAGGGCTCAGGTACGGGCCCAGGCCCAAGCCCTGGCGTCGGCCCGGTCCTCGGGCGTTGGCCCAGGCCGGGCATCGGTCCACGTGCAGGCCCCGGCCCAGGCTCAGGCGGCGGCCCAGGCCCAGGCGGCCCAGGCGCAGGTCGCAAGCGCGCCGGTTCCATGGCCCCGGCGGCCCCGGCGGCCCCGGCGGCCCCGGCGGCCCCGGAGCCCGGCCTCAGGTTGTCCCGGAGCCGGGGCGGGGTGGTGCCGTGCTCGACCGGACGACGAGGACCGGTTCGACGGCGCGGCGGCGCGGGCCGTCCGTACGGCCCTCGATCTGGTCGAGCAGCAGGGCGACGCAGTGCTTGCCGACGACCTCGAAGTCCTGGTGGACGGTCGTCAGGGGCGGCTGGAGGTATGGGGCCTCGGCGATGTCGTCGAAACCCGCCACGCTGACGTCCCCCGGCACGCTCCTGCCCGCCTCGTGCAGCGCGCGCATCAGCCCCATCGCCATCTGGTCGTTCGCGGCGAAGACGGCCGTGACCTCGGGGCGCCGGGCGAGGTCGAGGCCGGTGCGGTAGCCGGACCGGGCCGACCAGTCGCCGTACGCGACCGGCGGGACGGGCGCGCCCGCGTCCGTCAGGGTCCGACGCCACGCCTCGGCGCGCCGGCGCGCGGCGAAGGAGTCGGCGGGGCCGGCGAGGTGCCAGACGGTGCGGTGGCCGAGGCCGAGCAGGTGGGAGACCACGCTCTGCGCGCCGTGGGCCTGGTCGAAGTCGACGTTCGGGTACGCGTGCCCGGTGTCGCCGTCCGCGACGACGACCGGCATCGACGGCGGCAGCCGCAGCGACGGGGTGTCCAGCATCTGTGATTCGACGAGCACGATGCCGTCCACGGACTGGAGCATCAGGTGCTGGAAGGCGTGCCGCACGGCCGCCTCGGTCTGGGCGCGTACGCCCATGAAGTTCACGGAGTAGTCGGCCTCGCGGGCGGCGTCGGCGATCGCGCCGAGCGTCCGGGCGTTGCCGTGCGCCCCCATGCCGAAGCTGACGACGCCGAGCGCCCCGAACCGGCCGGTGACCAGCGCGCGGGCCGCCGTGTTGGGGCGGTAGCCGAGGGACTGCATGGCGGAGAGCACCTTCTCGCGGGTGCCGGCGTCGACGTTCTGGCGGTTGTTCGCCACCCGGGAGACGGTCTGCGAGGAGACGCCCGCCATCGCGGCGACGTCCGCCATGGAGGGCCACTGGCGGGCCGGCCGGGAGCGGCGCGCCCGCGTCGTGTTGTCCGTCGCCATCACGTGCCCTTCCGTCGGAGACATCGGGAGCCGCCCGCGCGGAGACCCTGGAGCGTGTTGGCGCAAACATACCAGCCGGTCCAACTCCGTCGGATCGTGTCGGAATCCTTGACAGCCCCTCCCGCCCCTCCCAAACTCTCCTCCGAAGCGCGATGTTTACGCGAACACGATCCGGTGACACCTTCCCGTAACGGGAGATCACCTTCCGTCGGCGATGCCGGAACTTCCCGGCCGTCGTCCCCGGCCGGGCACGCGATCCCTGAGCGTGCCGCCTCGGCAGTCGCGGACACCCCCACCCGAGGGGCACGCCCCGCCTGCCCGACCGCCGCGCGGGGCCTTCCCGGGCCCCCTCCCCTCCCCGCCCCCACCCCAGACCGCGAGGTACGCGATCATGCGACGTACGTCCTCGAGAACGGCCACCGTGCTCACCGCACTCTGCGCCGTCCTCCTGTCCCTGCTGGGCGCCGCCGGCACGGCCCATGCCGCAGCCGTCACCGTCACCAATGCCACCCAGTTCACCGACCCGGCGGGCAACCCCGTCCACGCCCACGGCGGCGGGGTCCTCAAGGTGGGCTCGTACTACTACTGGTTCGGCGAGGACCGCAACGCCGACAACAGCTTCCGGTACGTCTCCGCCTACCGCTCCACGGACCTGAAGACGTGGGAGTTCCGCAACCACGTCCTCACCCAGGAGACCGACCCCGAACTCGCGGGCGCGAACATCGAGCGGCCCAAGGTCGTCCACAACGCCTCGACCGGCCAGTTCGTGATGTGGATGCACAAGGAGGGCAGCGCCACCGACTACTCCGAGGCCCGCGCCGCGGTCGCGGTCTCCTCGACCGTCGACGGCGACTACTCCTGGCGCGGCAGCTTCCGCCCGCTGGGCCACATGTCCCGGGACATCACGACGTTCGTCGACACCGACGGCACCGGCTACATGATCTCCGCGGCGAACGAGAACGCGGACCTGCACGTCTACCGGCTGACCCCGGACTACACCGCCGTCGACGCCCAGGTGCAGAAGCTGTGGTCCGGGCAGTGGCGGGAGGCACCCGCGATGTTCAAGCGCAACGGCGTCTACTTCCTGCTCACCTCCGGCGCCACGGGCTGGTCCCCCAACCAGCAGAAGTACGCCACCGCCACCAGCATCACCGGCACCTGGACGGGCCTCCAGGACGTCGGCGACTGGAACACCTACGGCTCCCAGACCGCGTACGTCCTCCCGGTCCAGGGCACGTCCGGCACCTCGTACCTCTACATGGGCGACCGCTGGGGCAACTCGATGGGCGGCATGGTCCAGGACTCCCAGTACGTCTGGCTCCCGCTGAAGTTCCCCACCGACACCACCATGACCATGGACTACTTCCCGCAGGTCGCCGTCGACACCGCCGCCGGCACGGTGCAGGGCCTCGGCACGTGGGAGACCCTGACCGCCTCGCACAGCGGCAAGTGCGCCGACGTCGCCGACCGGTCCACCGCCGACGGCGCCGCCCTCATCCAGTGGAGCTGCTCCCGCGGAGTCAACCAGCAGTTCTGGCTGAAGCCCGCCGGCAACGGCCGGGTGCAGATCGTGAGCCGCTACAGCGGAAAGTGCCTCGCCCCCAGGGACGCGTCGAAGGCCGACGGCGCCGCGATCGTCCAGTACGCGTGCGACGGCACGACCGCGCAGCAGTGGACGGTGAAGGCCTCCGGCGGCGCCGTGCAGCTGTCCGCCGCGCAGAGCGGCAAGTGCCTGGACGTCACCAACACCTCCACGAACGACGGCACGCCGCTCATCCAGTGGAGCTGCAACAACGGCGCCAACCAGAAGTGGCTCCGCGCGACCGTCTGACCTTCCCCCGACCGCGGCGGGCCGTACCTCGGCCCGCCGCACCGCTCCGCCCCTCCGGTGATCCGGGAGCCGGGATCCACGACCGCGGATCTTGGACCTCGGCCCCGGGACCTCGGACCTCGGCCCCGGGATCCAGGCCCCGCTCCGGCCCCGGCCCCCGGATCCAGGCCCCGCTCCGGCCCCGGATCCCGGCCCCCGGTTCCACGACGCACTCAAGGAGACCGACCGACCATGCCCCCCACCCGTGTACGCCCCCCGAACCGCATGCGCGGCAGCGCCGCGCTCCTGGGCGCCGCCGCCGTGGCCGCGCTCCTCGCGACCGGCCTCACGCCCATGGCCTCCGCGGCGGCGGAGAGTGCCGAACAGGCCGTGACCGTCCGCCCCGATCCCAGCTACCAGCAGCAGCCGTTCGAGGGCTGGGGGACGGCGCTCGCCTGGTTCGCCAACGTGACCGGAGGCTGGCCGGACGCCCAGCGCAACGCGCTCGCGGACGCCCTCTACGGCGCGGACGGCCTCGGTTTCACCATCGCCCGCTACAACATCGGCGGCGGCGACAGCCCCGAGACCACCCCCTACATGCGGGCCGGTGCCGCCGTCCCCGGCTGGTGGAACCGTCCCGGGTCCGAGTCCCCCGACTGGTGGGACCCGAACAACCCCACCCACTGGAATCCGGACGCCGACGCCAACCAACGCTGGTGGCTCACCGCCGCCAAGGCGCGCGGCGCCGACACGTTCGAGGCCTTCTCCAACTCCGCGCCCTACTTCATGACCCGCAGCGGTCTGGTCTCGGGCAACTGGAACGCCGGGGAGGACAACCTCCGCTCCGACCAGTACGACCGGTTCGCCGCGTACCTCTCGGGCGCCATGGAGCGCGCGCAGGACGCCACCGGCGTCACCTTCGACACCCTTTCCCCCGTCAACGAACCCAACACCAGCTACTGGGGCGCGGGCGGCCGGCAGGAAGGCTCCCACTGGGACCCCGCCTCGCAGGCCCGCATGGTCACCACCATGCGGGCCCGGCTGAACGCCGACGGCGTCGGCACGCGCGTCGCCGGCATGGACGAGACCAACCCGAACACCTTCCGCACCAACTGGGACGCCTACGACCCGGCGACCAAGGCCGCGCTCGGCCGGCTCAACACCCACACGTACAGCACCGGCGGCCGCACCGGTGTCCGCGACATCGCCAAGGGCACCGCCACCCCGCTGTGGATGTCCGAGGTGGACCTCGGCGGCAGCGTCGGGCAGAGCTTCACCGACATGAGCCCCGCCCTCGACCTCACCCAGCGCGTGAACGAGGACTTCCGCGAACTGGAGCCCCGCGCCTGGGTCCTGTGGCAGGCGGTCGAGGACTACGAGAACATGACCCCGGGGCGCGAGAACTCCAACTGGGGCCTCATCCAGACCGACTTCACCCCGGCCGACGCCACCACCGAGCCCCTCCGCAAGAACAAGAAGTACTGGGCGATGGCGAACTACACCAAGTTCGTCCGCCCGGGCGCCCGCGTCATCAACACCGACAACGCCGACACCTTCGCCGCCCTGCGGCCGGCCGGGCAGGGCGCGGTCGTCGTCCACACCAACCCCACCGGCGCGTCCCAGCGGCTCACCCTGAACCTCGGCGGATTCCAGTCCGTGGGCACGGGGGCCGTCGAGCGCTACACCACCGACGGCACCAAGAACCTCCAGCGCGAGAGCGACCTCGCCCCCGCCGGGAAGACGCTCACCGCCACCGTCGGTCCCGGCTCCGTCACCACCTTCGTCCTGCCCGGTGCGACGGGCGTGAACAACGCCGACACCACGGCCCCCACCGGCGCCGCGCGGCAGCTGCTCAACGACCACAGCGGCAAGGCCCTGGCCGTCGCCACCACCAACGGCCGGACCACGCTGGTCCAGCGCACCTCCAGCCCCGGCACCACGGCGCAGCAGTGGAAGTTCACCAAGCTCGACGCGGCCGACTGGGGCAACACCGCGGCCTACCGCGTCACGAGCGTCGCCAACGGCAAGGCGCTCGCGGCCCAGGGCGACGCCCTCGCCCTGGTGACCCCGGGCACCTCCGCCGAGCAGAAGTGGCTGCTGTCCACCACCGGGGACGGGCACCACACGCTCGTCAACGCCGCAGCCGGCAAGCTCCTGGACGTCAGCGGCGAGTCCACCGCCGACGGCGCGCCCGTCGCGGTCTACCGCCCGACGACCGGCTCCAACCAGTCCTGGACCTTCCGCTCCGCGGCGGCCGACACCTGGACGCCCCTGCGCCTGCGCCACAGCGGCAAGTGCCTCGACGTGAGCGGCGCCTCCAGCGCCGACGGCGCCCAGGTCCTCCAGTACACCTGCGGCGGCGCGACCAACCAGCAGTGGTCCCTGCGCCCGGCGGACGGCGGCTACGTCAGTGTCGTCGCCCGGCACAGCGGCAAGTGCCTCGACGTCACCAACGAGTCGACCGCCGACGGCGCGGTCGTCTTCCAGTACGGCTGCAACGGCGGCGCCAACCAGCAGTGGTCGGTCCACCGGTCGTCCGACGGGTACCTCACCCTGCTCGCCCGGCACAGCGGCAAGTGCCTCACCGTGAACGGCGCCTCCACGGCGAACGGCGCCGTGGCGGTCCAGTACGCCTGCGGCACCACCGCCGACCAGCAGTTCGGCACCTCCTGACGGCCCGGCCGGTCCGGACGGCGGCCCGCCTTCCGGACCGGCCCCCGGCACGTCCCGCGCCCCGGGCGGCGGGCACCGCCCCTCACACGGAGGTATGTATCCTGTTCGAATCTGATGAATTCGGTGGGCTTCGCGCCGGCCGGGTCCCCCACGGGACGGACGACACGGAGGCGGAGGACCCGGTGCTGGCGCTGCAGCGGCGAGCGGTGATCCTCGACCTCCTGCGCCGTGACGGCGCCGTGCGGGTGACCCAGCTCGTCGAGCGGCTCGGTGTCTCGGACATGACCGTCCGGCGGGACCTGGAAGCGCTGGCCCGGACCGGCACGCTGGAGAAGGTGCACGGCGGGGCCGTCGCCACCTCCTCCTCCACCACCGGAGAGGAACCCGGCTTCGAGGCCAAGGCCGGTCTGGAGTCGACGGCCAAGGCCGCGGTGGCCGGGGCGGCGGCCGCCCTCGTGAAGCCGGGCAGCGTCGTGGCCGTCTCCGGAGGCACGACCGCCTTCGCGGTGGCCTCCCGGCTCCGGTACGTCCCCGGGCTCACCGTCGTCACCAACTCGCTGCCCGTCGCCGAACTCCTGCGCGGTTTCGCCGACGAGCCGGACGCGGGCGCCCCGGCCGTACTCCTCACCGGTGGCGCCCCGACGAGGTCGGCCGCCCTGGTGGGGCCGCTGGCCGACCAGACCATCCGCTCGCTCCGGGTGGACCTCCTGATCATGGGGGCCCACGGGGTGTCCGAGCGCGCGGGCGTCACCTCACCGAACCTCGCCGAGGCGCAGACCAACCGGGCCCTGATCGAGTCCGCGGCGCGCCTGGCCGTGGTCGCGGACCACAGCAAGTGGGGCGTGGTGGGCCTCAGCCGCTTCGCCGCGCTCTCCGAGATCGACTACTTCGTCGCGGACGACGCCCTCGGCGAGGACGCCCGCGCGGTGCTGACCCGCGAGACGGGCCGCCTGATCCTGGCCGGCGCGGCGGACGAAGCCTGATCCGGACGCGACCGGGTCCCGAACGCTCAGCCGCGCACACGGAGCCGGGACCCCTGCCGTCCGCGGACTCCGGCGCGGCCCCGTGAGCCCGGCAAGGGCTCACGGGGCGGGGCGCAGCACGTGGAAGCCGGCCGGGTGCCGCGTGCTCGACGCGGGCGAACTGCGCCACCAGACGCGGGAGTTCTCCTCGTCGATCCGGGCGACGTAGACACGGCTTCCGTCGAGGAGGAGCACCGGAGCGCCCTCGTACACCCAGGGCGGCCTGGGCGCGGGGGTGCGTCGTCGGGGCGCGGGGCGGGGAGACGGCGGGGGAGGGGGCAGAGGTGTCGAGCGGGTCGCTCTCCCGGTGCCGCCTCCGGGTGTCGCTTTCGGCCGGGGGCGCGACGGGGTCTCCCGCGTCGCCTTGCCGGGCGTCCCGCGGCGGGGGCGATCCGCGCGGGCGGGTCTCTTCGAGGACCCGGTCTCGGGCCCGCCGACGAAGCCGCGCAGCTTGGCGTGGGCCCCGGCCTCGATCTGGCGAATCCTCTCCCGGCTGAGGCCGAGGTCCCTGCCGATCTCCTCCAGCGTCGCCTCCGTCTCCCCGAAGACGCCCGCGCGGCGACGGACGACGAGGGCCTCCCGCTCCGTCAGGCGGGCGAGCAGGCCGGCGAGCCGTGCGGCGTCCAGCCGGGCGAACACGTCCTCCACCACCGAGGGAACGGGCCGGCGGGCGCCGATCAGCTCGCCGAGGTTCGCCCCGTCCCCGACCTCCCGGTCGAGCGAGTCGGTGACCCGGCTGATCCGGTGGACCTCGTCCACCTGACGCACCGACAGGCCGGTGGCGACGGCGACGTCCGCGGCCCCGCGCGGCCGGCCGGCGTGCCGCAGCGCGCGCTCGGCGCGGGCGACCTTCCGCATCCTCTCGTGCAGGTACATGGGGATCCGGATGGCGGTGCTCTCTTCGGCGACGGCCCGGTTCATGCTCTGCCGGACCCAGATCCAGGCGTAGGTGGAGAACCGGAAGCCCTTCGAGGGGTCGAACTTCCGCGCGGCCCGCATCACCCCGAGCATGCCGTGCTGGACGAGGTCCTCGTCTTCCAGGCCCCGGCCGGTGAAGCCCTTGAGGCAGGCGCGGGAGAGCCCCTGGTTGTGCAGGACGAGGCAGTCGTAGGCCCGCCGGCGGAGGTCGTCGCGGGGCAGGGCGGCGATCTCCTCGGCCGACGGCTCGACGCCCATGCGGGCGGTGCCGCCGCGCAGGAGGACGCTCAGCCCGACCTCCGCGGCCGCTCCGAGGAGCCGCGCGTCCGGCCGGGCGGAGTTCCGGTCCTCGTCCAGGACCCGCCGCGCCACCGCCAGGGATCGCGCGAGGTCGGGCGGTACGGGGGGAGGCGGGGGCGGTGTGGACGCCGGGGCGGATCCGGACCGGGACGGCGCCGCGACGGGGCGGGGTGCGCGCCGGGCGGGCCCCGCGGTCTCGGGCGGGCGGGTCTCGCGGGCCGCGCCGGGCGCCTCGACCTCGATGCCCGCTTCCCGTAGCAGGCGGTCGAACCGGGTCCGTTCCGAGGGGGTCAGGCCCGTCAGCCGGACCACCCCGGACCGGGCGCGTTCCGTGACCCGGCGTCCTTCCACGTACCGGCCCAGGAGGGCGAGCGCGGTGCCGAGGCGCGGGGGCACGGGCGGGGTTCCGGCCGTTCGGAGGTCCGGGCGGCGCGGTGCGGGGCGGAGGTCCACGGTCGTCGCCTTCCCCGACGCTACAGGTACCGGATGGGCGGGGGGCTCTGGTCCACCGGCGGTTCGACCCGTTCCCGCTCGGGGTCCTCGGTCGTCTCGGGGGCGGGTTCCGGTGCGGGCAGGTCCTGGAAGGGGAGCCAGGTGCGGTGCTCGGTGTCGGTCTCGCAGCACTCGTCGTGGCGGACGGCGACCTTGAAGTCGCCCGGCCCCACCGACGCGGGGAGGACGGCGTCGACGCGGCAGCTCATGATCAGGGATCCGCCCGAGGGGAAGGCGGTGCCGTCACCGTCGTTCCGGAGCGTCTCGCAGCCCGAGTAGAACGGCCCGGCGGTCAGCTCGCACAGGCCGACGTCGTCCAGCGGCAGGCAGTCGGGGAACTTCGAGGGCTTCACGAAGAAGGTGAAGCCGTAGTTGTGCCCGACCCAGAGGCTGTTCGGCGAGGGGATCTCGGGGCGGCGGTCGTCGGTGGCGGTCATGCGCACGGTGAACGTGGCGTGGACCTCGCCGGGCTTGTCGTACGGCTCGCCCTCGCGGCCGCCGACGTCCGTGGCGAAGCCCGTCCACGCGTACCCGTACCGCCAGTCGTCGACGGTGACCGGCGTGAGGTCCGGCAGCCGGGGTTCCGGGGTCGGAGTCGCCGGGTCGGGCGTCGCGTCGGGCGTCGGGTCGGCGGGGGAGGGGGCCGGCGCGGGAGGCTTCCCGGCCGCCGTCGCCGACGGCTTCGGGTCCTCCACGGGCCGCTCCGTGCCCGGTGCGGCGCACGCGGTGGCGGTGACGACGAGGGCGAAGGCGGAGGTGAGGCGGTGGCGCACGGTGGTCCCCCTGTGTGGGCTTGCTGTGGAGGAAGCGTAACGAGTCGGAGGAGGACGTGACACGTGAAAGCGCCCAACCGGCCCGCGCTCGGCCGCGGTTGGGGTCGGAGACCTCGTACTCGCGTGAACGTGCGCGTTCCACGGGGGAGTTCGAGAGAGACCGTGTGCGGGATGGAGACGATGCGGAGGGCTTTTTAAGAAACCTTGTTGAATAACCCCGTACCCCCGGTTCGTACTTGATTTGCTCCTGCCAAGCCGCACAGGGTTCTCTCGAACGTTTGACGCCCCACACGTCAACACGAGGAGAGATCCCCTTTCATGGCAACTCACAAGCGACCCCACGGTCTTCGCAACGCGGCCATAGCCACAGGTACGGCCGTCGCGGCCGCCGGCGCACTGTTCGCCGGCGGCCTCGCCGGGGCGGCGGCCCCGGCCGAAGGGACCGTGCACGGCCTCGGCGCCCCGGGCGCCGTCGCCGGCAGCTTCGTCGTCATCCTCGACGCGTCCGCGAACAAGGCGGAGCTCGCGAAGAAGTACGGCGGCACCCTCCAGCGCTCCTACGGCTCCGAGGTCAACGGCTTCTCCGCGTCCGGCCTGAGCGTCGACGAGGCCAAGCGCCTCGCCGCCGACCCCGCCGTCGGGACGGTCGTGCAGAACAAGCGCTTCACCATCAGCGAGACGCAGGAGAAGCCCCCGTCCTGGGGCCTGGACCGGATCGACCAGGCCGAGACGGCAGCCGACGAGAAGTACACCTACCCCGACGCCGGCGGCGAGGGCGTGACCGCGTACGTCATCGACACCGGCGTCCGGATCTCGCACCAGGACTTCGGCGGCCGGGCGAGCCACGGCTTCGACGCCGTCGACAACGACGACACCGCCGACGACGGCAACGGCCACGGCACCCACGTCGCCGGCACCGTCGCGGGCACCGCCCACGGCGTCGCCAAGAAGGCCAAGATCGTGGCCGTCCGGGTCCTCGACGACAACGGCTCCGGCACCACCGAGCAGGTCGTGGCCGGCATCGACTGGGTCACCCAGCACCACTCGGGCCCCTCCGTCGCGAACATGAGCCTCGGCGGCGGCGCCGACGAGGCCCTCGACGCGGCCGTCAAGCGCGCCGTCGACTCCGGCGTGACCTTCGCCGTCGCGGCCGGCAACGAGACCTCCGACGCCGGACAGGGCTCGCCCTCCCGGGTGCCCGAGGCGCTCACCGTGGCGTCCAGCACCAAGGACGACGAGCAGTCGGATTTCTCGAACTTCGGCTCCGTGATCGATCTCTACGCCCCCGGCTCGGAGATCACCTCGGCCTGGAACGACAGCGACACCGGCGTCAAGACCATCTCGGGCACCTCGATGGCCAGCCCGCACGTCGCCGGCGCCGCCGCCCTGTACCTGGCGGGCCACCCGTCGGCGACGCCCGCCGACGTCGCCGCCGCGCTCACCGGCGGGGCCACCGAGGGCGCCATCAAGAACCCGTCCTCCGGGACGCCGAACAAGCTCCTCAACGTGACGGAGTAAGCGCGGCGGGTAGCCGGGCGACACCGGGGTGGCCTTCCGAGGTGGGGAAGGCCACCCCTTCCCGCGCCCCGGCCCGTCCCCCGGTCCCCGTACCGGATACTGCTGCGATGCCGCAGACGCCGCCCGCCGTGCAGCCCGAACCCATCACCGCCGACCCGCCGCACCGCACGGACCGCACCCTGCTCACCCAGTCCTGGCTCGACCTGGCCTTCCTCCACTGGGCCGCGGACCCCGCCGCCGTCGCCCCGCTGCTGCCGGCCGGCACGGTCCCCGACACCTTCGACGGCGTCACGTACGTGGGGCTCGTCGCGTTCCGCATGCACCGGGTCGGCTGGTTCCGGCTGCCCGGGCTGCCCTACCTCGGGACCTTCCCCGAGACGAACGTCCGGCTCTACTCCGTCGACGGCCACGGCCGCCGCGGCGTCGTCTTCCGCTCCCTCGACGCCTCCCGGCTGCTGCCCGTCGCCGTCGGCCGGTGGGCCTTCCGGCTCCCCTACGTCTGGTCGCGGATGAGCGTCCGGAGCGACGGCGCCGTCGTCACGTACCGCAGCGACCGCCGCTGGCCCGGGCCGCGCGGCGCCCGCAGCGCGCTCCGCGTGGAGGTCGGCGAACCCGTCGCGGAGCCCACGGACCTGGAGCACTTCCTGACCGCCCGCTGGGGCATGCACAGCTCCTTCGCCGGACGGCCTCTCTACCTCCCGAACACCCACCCCCGCTGGCCGCTGCACCGTGCCCGGCTCCTCGCGTGCGACGAGACCCTGCTCACCGCCGCCGGCCTCGACGCGCCCCTCGGACCGCCCGCGAGCGTGCTCTACTCGCCCGGGGTCCCCGTCCGGTTCGGCGCCGCGGCGCGCCCGCCCGCGCGGGCCGTACCCCGGCAGCGGCGGGGCGGGTCCTGAGGCTCGGGAGGTCCCCTCCGCGCGTTGGGTCTAGTGTCGAGGGATAGGCCGAAGGTGCGCTCGCGCCCCCGCGGTCGTGCGGATCGCGGGGGCGGGTCGAGGGCGCGCGAAAGGAGCCTCCCATGACCCGTACATTGCGAGGCGCGATAGCGGTGGCCTCGACCGTGGCCCTGTCGATGGGCGTGGTGGCGACCGCGACCGGTACGTCGCCCGGTCAGGCGAAGCAGGAGATCAAGATCGGACTGCTGCTGCCCGAGAGCAAGACCACGCGGTACGAGAAGTTCGACCGTCCGTACATCGAGCAGAAGATCAAGGAACTCGCCCCCGACGCGCAGATCGACTACTACAACGCGGCGGAGAGCGCGACCACCCAGCAGCAGCAGGTCAACACCGCCCTCGCCAAGGGCGACCAGGTGCTCATCCTCGACGCCGTGGACGCCAAGTCGATCCAGTCCTCCGTCGAGAAGGCGAACAAGGCCGGGGTCAAGATCGTGGCCTACGACCGCCTCGCCCAGGGCCCCGTCGACGCCTACGTCTCGTACGACAACCGCAAGGTCGGCGAGCTCCAGGGCAGGGCGCTGCTCGACGCGCTCGGCGACAAGGCGGAGAGCGGCGAGATCGTCATGCACAACGGCTCGCCCACCGACCCGAACGCCGCCGAGTTCAAGGCGGGCGCGCACAGCGTCCTCGACGGCAAGGTGAAGATCGGCAAGGAGTACGACACCCCCAACTGGGACCCGAACAACGCCAACCAGCAGATGTCCGGCGCCATCAGCGCGCTCGGCAAGGACAAGATCGTCGGGGTCTACTCGGCCAACGACGGACTGGCCGCCGGCATCGCGACCGCCCTCAAGGCCGCCGGCATGAACGTGCCGCTGACCGGCCAGGACGCCCAGCTCGACGCGATCCAGCGGATCCTGCTCGGCACCCAGACCATCACGGTCGAGAAGCCGTACAAGCCGGAGGCCGACATCGCCGCGACCATGGCCGTCGACCTCGCCGAGGGCAAGCAGCTGCCCGACGACCTGACCCCCGTCACCGTCACCAGCGGCAGCGGCCAGAAGGTCCCGGCCACGCTGCTGACCCCGGTCGTGGTGGACAAGGACAACATCAAGGACACGGTCGTCAAGGACGGGCTGTACACGGTCGACGAGATCTGCACACCGGCCTACGCCGACGCCTGCAAGGAAGCCGGACTGGAGTGACGCGCCCCCTGACGCACGCTCCCTGACGCGTGCCGCCCGACGCGCGCTCCGTGCGACGCGCCGGGTGGTGCGCGCTCCCGCCGAGGAGGCGGTGGTCGAAGGTGACGCAAGCACCTGTGCTCAGCCTGCGGGGGGTGTCCAAGAGGTTCGGCGCGGTCCAGGCCCTGTCGGACTTCGACCTGGAGGTCCGCGCCGGTGAGGTGGTCGCCCTGGTCGGCGACAACGGCGCCGGCAAGTCGACGGCCGTCAAGGCGATCGCGGGGGTCAACCCGCCCGACGGAGGCGTCATCGAGTGGCAGGGCCGCCCGGTCACCATCCACCGGCCGCACGACGCCCAGAGCCTCGGCATCGCCACCGTCTACCAGGACCTTGCGCTCTGCGACAACCTCGACGTGGTCGGCAACCTCTTCCTCGGCCGGGAACTGCGCCGCTTCGGCGTGCTCGACGAGGTCCGCATGGAGCAGCGCTCCCGGGAGCTGCTGGACACGCTCTCCATCCGGATCCCGTCGGTGCGGATCCCGGTCGCGTCGCTCTCCGGCGGCCAGCGGCAGACCGTGGCGATCGCCCGCTCGCTCATCGGCGACCCCAGGATCGTCATCCTGGACGAGCCGACCGCGGCGCTGGGCGTGGAGCAGACCGCCGAGGTCCTCGACCTCGTCGAACGGCTCCGTGAGCGCGGCCTCGGCACCATCCTGATCAGCCACAACATGGTCGACGTGATGGCGGTCGCCGACCGGATCGCGGTGTTGCGCCTCGGCCGCAACAACGGCCTCTTCGAGAAGCGCTCCACCACCACCGAGGAGATCATCTCCGCCATCACCGGAGCCAGCGACAGCGCCGTCACCCGGCGCCAGGCCCGCAAACGCGAGGAGCGGGAAGCACGCGGGGAGGGATCGCCGTGAAGCGCGCCGGAGACGACCGCCGCCCGTCCGAGCCCGGCGACGCGGCCGCCCAGCAGACGGCCCCCGAGGCGATGCCCGCCGTCGACAGCCGGCTGATCGTCCGCGAGGAGGGCTTCCGCGGTTACGTGGGCGAGTTCCGCCGCAAGCTGCGCAGCGGCGAACTCGGCTCCCTGCCCGTCGTCATCGCCGTGATCATCATCTGGACGGTCTTCGGCAGCCTGGACAGCGCCTTCCTGTCCGCGCAGAACCTGTCCGACCTCAGCCAGCAGATCGTCGGCACCGGCATGATCGCCGTCGGCATCGTCTTCGTCCTCCTGCTCGGCGAGATCGACCTCTCCGTCGGCTCCGTCAGCGGACTGTGCGCGGCGATCTTCGCCGTGCTGAACGTCATCAACGGCATGAACGAGTGGCTGGCGCTGCTCGTCGCCCTCGCCGGGGGAGCGGCGGTCGGGCTCATCCACGGCTTCTTCTTCGCCAAGGTGGGCGTGCCCGCCTTCGTCGTCACGCTCGCGGGCAACCTCGCCTGGAACGGGCTGATGCTCCAGGTGCTCGGCACCAGCGGCACGGTCAACATCCCCGGCGACAGCATCGTCGCCGAGCTGTACTCCACGATCTTCGAGAGCCCCGCCGCGGCCTATGTGACCGCGGCGGTGGGCGTCGGGCTCTTCCTGCTCGCCTCGCTGCTCGACGCCCGGCGCCGGCAGGCCGCGCGGGTGCCGTCCCGCCCGCTCGCCGAGATCGTGCTGCGGACCGTCGTCATCGCGGCGATCGCCTTCGCCTCCGCGTACATCCTGAACCAGTACCAGGGCCTCCCGCTGGCGCTGCTGATCTTCCTGGTCCTGCTGGTGGTCCTCGACTTCGTGCTCCGCCGCACGCGCTACGGCCGCCAGATCTTCGCCGTCGGCGGCAACATCGAGGGCGCGCGACGGGCCGGCATCAGCGTGCCGTTCGTCCGCATGAGCGTCTTCACGATCGCCGGCACCATGGCGGCCGTCGGCGGCCTCTTCCTCGCCGGCCAGATCCAGTCCGCCAGCCAGACCTCCGGCGGCGGCAACCTCCTCATGAACGTGATCGCCGCCGCCGTCATCGGCGGGACGAGCCTGTTCGGCGGACGCGGCTCGGTCTGGTCCGCGCTGCTCGGCGCGCTCGTCATCGGCTCCATCCAGTCCGGCATGAACATCATGGGCGTCAGCAACGCCGTCCAGTTCATGATCACCGGTTCGGTCCTGCTCGCCGCGGTCGTCGTCGACTCCCTCTCCCGCCGCAGCCAGAAGGCCGCCGGCCGCGCCTGAGGCTCCGGCCCACTCGGGTCCCGCCGCACCACCCCGGAGCGGCGGGACCCTCACGCGTCCGCCGAGCGGCAGATCCCGCGCCTGTGCCCGTGCCCCGTGCCCGGTGCCTCCGGGTCTCGTGCCCGGTGCCCCGGCGCCTCCCGCCCCTGGCCCCCGCCTCGTAGCCCACGCACCCGCCGCCTGTCCCTCCGTAACCTTCCGGGGTCCGCTGCCCCCGCCTCCGTTGCTACGTTCCCCACCGCCTGACCGCGTGGCCCGCTCCGAGGGGTCCGTGCGGTCCGGAGCGGTGCGGCGGGGCTGTCCGTCGTGCCCGGCCCTTCCTCACGCCCCGACCAGGAGGACCCGTTGAGCGCGCAGCACCGCCCCTCCCGCAGGAACATCCTCAAGTCCGCAGGCGGCCTGACGGCCGCGATGGCCCTGGGCGGCGCGGGTGTCGTCGCCGCCGCCTCGCCGGCCGCCGCCGTGGGCGACGGCTTCGGGCTGCGCATCGTGGAGCGCGGCGAGGCCGACCACCGCATGTGGTACTACCGCTTCGCCACCAGCGCGATCGGCTGGAACCCGGCCGTCAACGTGCTCCTCCCCGACGACTACCACTGGAGCGGTCGCCGCTATCCGGTGCTCTACCTGCTCCACGGCGGCGAGCAGGACTTCATCACCTTCGACCGCGAGGGCATCCGCGCCTGGACGGCGGGCAAGCCGCTCATCGTCGTCATGCCCGACGGCGGCCGGACCGGCTGGTACTCCAACCCCGTCAGCTCCAACGTCGGCCCGCGCAACTGGGAGCACTTCCACATCGCGCAGCTGATCCCGTGGATCGACGCGAACTTCCGCACCTACGCCGAGTACGACGGCCGTGCCGTGTCCGGCTTCTCCATGGGCGGCTTCGGCGCGCTCAAGTACGCCGCGAAGTACTACGGTCACTTCGCCTCCGTCAGCGCCCACTCCGGCCCGGCCAGCCTGCGCCGCGACAACGGCATGGTGGTCCACTGGGCCAACGCCACCTCCGCGGCCCTCGAACTGGGCGGCGGCACGGTCTACGGCGCGCCCTTCTGGGACGAGGCCCGGGTGAACGCCGACAACCCGGTCCAGCGGATCGAGAGCTACCGCAACAAGCGCGTCTTCCTGGTCGCCGGTACGAGCCCGGACCCGGTCAACTGGTTCGACTCCGCCAACGAGGGCCATGTCCTGTGGGGACAGCGGGAGTTCCGCTCTCTCCTCGGGAACGCGGGCATCCCGCACGAGTGGCACGAGCCGCCGGGCGGCCACTTCATCCGCCACGACATGATGCAGCGCGACATCGACGGCATCATCGGCAGGCTCCGCAAGGCGTGACGCCCACCCGCCCGACCGGCACCACGACATGATCAAGAGGAGGAGTGGCTCGTGGCCCTCGGACTTTCCCGCCGCGCGCTGACCCGGGTCCTCGCGGCGACCGCCGCCCTGGTGTCCGCGCTCACCGTGACGGCGCCGGCTTCGGCCAGGCCCGTCGCCGTCACGGCGGCCTGCCCGTCCGCGGGCTTCGTGAGCCAGCCGTACCACTCGGGCCACAACGGCGTCGACATCGCCGCCGACTACGGCACGCCGATCCACGCCGTGGCCGACGGAGAGGTCACCATCTCCGGTTACGAGAGCGGCTACGGCCAGTGGATCCGCATCCAGCACCCGGACGGCACGATCTCCGAGTACGGGCACATGTACCAGCGGGACGTGGCGGAGGGGGAGCACGTCGTGGCCGGTCAGCGGATCGCCCTGATGGGTTCCGAGGGTGATTCGTCCGGCCCCCATCTGCACCTGCGGATCTGGGGCGATCCCTCCACCTCGTACGGCGTCGACCCCGAGGTCTACCTCGCGGAGCGGGGCGTGACCCTGCCGTGCGTCCCGGGCAGCGTCCCGCAGCCCCGGCCGCCGGTCCACCCGGTGGAGTCGGGCCGGGTGGTGTCGGCCCGTTCGGCGGACGGGCGCCTCGAGGTGTTCGCGGCCGGAGCCGACGGCGTGCACCACGCCTGGCAGACGGAACGCAACGGAGCCTGGTCGCCCTGGGAGTTCCTCGGCGGCCCGGGCGGCGGTGAACTGGCGATCGCCCCGAACGAGGACGGCCGCCTGGAGCTCTTCGCACTGAACGGGAGCACCTTCCAGCACCGTTACCAGCTGTCCCCGTCGGGGGCCTGGTCGGGCTGGGAGGCGTTCGGTGGGGGCGGCAGAGACACGGCGGCGGGGGTGAACGCCGACGGGCGGATCGAGGTGTTCGCGTCGGGTCCGGTGGGTCTGTTCCACAGGTATCAGACGGCGCCGAACGGCGGTTGGTCCGATTGGGAGCCCACTGGGGGCGGTCCGGCCGACAGTCGGGTGGAGATGGAGAAGTCGCGGGACGGCCGGCTGGAGGTCTTCGCGTTGAACGGGAGTACCTTCCAGCATCTGTACCAGACGGCGCCGAACGGTGGTTGGTCGCAGTGGGACGGTTTCGGTGGGGGTGGTCGTGATCTGACGGTCGACCACAACGCCGACGGCCGTCTGGAGGTCTTCGCTTCCGGTCCGGTCGGTGTCTTCCACAAGTACCAGACGAGTGCGACGAGTTGGTCGGAGTGGGAGCCGGCCGGCGGGCCCGCCGACTCCCAGCTGAGCAGCGAGCGGACGGCCGACGGCCGCGTCGAGGTGTTCGCCATCAACGGCGGGACGGCGGCGCACATGTGGCAGACGGCGGTCAACGCCCCCTACGGCGCCTGGGAGACCTTCGGGACGGGCGGGACGGAGGTGGCGGCGGCCAGTAACGCCGACGGGCGCATCGAGGTCTTCGGCGCCAACCCCACCGGCACCTTCCACAAGTGGCAGACGGGGTTCGCGACCTGGTCCGAGTGGGGCTGGGTCAACGGCACCGCCGGCCCCGCCCTCGACTGACCGCACCCTCTGCGGACCGCACCCTCTACGGACTGCACCCTCTACGGACTGCACCCTCTACGGACTGCACCCTCTACGGACTGCACCCTCTGCGGACCGCACCCTCTACGGACCGCGCCCTCGCCCGGTCGGCCTCTCGACCGGCCGACCGCCCCGCCCCCGAACGACCCGTCCTGGCAGCCCGAGGAGGCAGCAGGTGACCAGCGTTCCCCCGTCCGCGCCGAGCGGTACGCCCACCGACGCGAGGCCCCGGGCCCGGCTCCGTGCCCCGCGCCGGCTCGCCGTCCCGCTCGTGACGTCGCTGCTCGTCGCGGGCGGCGTGCTCGCCGGTGCCTCGCCCGCGTACGCCGCCCCCAGCGACCTCTGCGCCCAGGTCGGCTACCAGGCCGGCTTCCGGGGCGACGCGCTGGTGACCGCGATCGCCGTGGCCCTCGCGGAGTCCAGCTGCAACCCGTCCGCGTCCAACGTGCAGAACAACTCGCCCGCCTCCACCGACCGGGGCCTGTGGCAGATCAACGACTACTGGCACGCCGAGGTCGGCGACGCCTGCGCGTACGACGCCCAGTGCAACGCGAACGCGGCCTTCGACATCTCCTCCGGCGGGACCGACTGGCAGCCCTGGTCCACCTACAACCAGGGGCTGCACCGGCGGCACCTGGACGAGGCACGGGCAGCCGCCGACCGGCTCGGACATCCGGGTGAGCCGGGGCCCGCTCCGCTCGTGTACCCCGCCGAGTCGGGCCGGGTGGTGTCGGCCCGTTCGGCGGACGGGCGTCTGGAGGTGTTCGCGGCCGGAGCGGACGGCGTGCACCACGCCTGGCAGACCGAGGTGAACGGCGCCTGGTCGGCCTGGGAGCCCCTCGGCGGCCCGGCGGGCGCGGAGCTGGCGATCGCGCCCAACGCGGACGGTCGCCTGGAGATGTTCGCGATCAACGGGAGCACCTTCCAGCACCGTTACCAGCTCTCCCCGTCGGGGGCCTGGTCGAACTGGGAGACGTTCGGCGGGGGCGGCAAGGACACGGCGGCGGGGGTGAACGCCGACGGGCGGATCGAGGTGTTCGCGTCGGGTCCGGTCGGGCTGTTCCACAAGTACCAGACGTCCCCGAACGGCGGTTGGTCGGACTGGGAGCCCACCGGGGGCGGTCCGGCCGACAGCCGGGTGGAGATGGAGAAGTCGCGGGACGGCCGGCTGGAGGTCTTCGCACTGAACGGCAGTACCTTCCAGCACCTGTACCAGACGGCGCCGAACGGTGGTTGGTCGCAGTGGGACGGGTTCGGCGGTGGCGGTCGTGATCTGACGGTCGACCACAACGCCGACGGCCGTCTGGAGGTCTTCGCCTCCGGTCCGGTCGGTGTCTTCCACAAGTACCAGACGAGTGCGACGAGTTGGTCGGAGTGGGAGCCGACCGGCGGGCCCGCCGACTCCCAGCTGAGCAGCGAGCGCAGCCCCGACGGCCGCGTCGAGGTGTTCGCCATCAACGGCGGGACGGCGGCGCACATGTGGCAGACGGCGGTCAACGCCCCCTACAGCCCGTGGGAGACCTTCGGGACGGGCGGTACGGAGGTGGCGGCGGCCGCCAACGCCGACGGGCGCATCGAGGTCTTCGGCGCGAACCCGACCGGCACCTTCCACCGGTGGCAGACCGGCTTCTCCACCTGGTCCGACTGGGGCTGGCTCAAGGACTCCCCGGGCCCGGGCCTCGACTGACCGACGCGGGCCGACCGCCGCCATCGCCCGACCGCCACCCCCTCACTCGCCCTCCTGGAGACGCCCCCATGCGACCGATCAGCAGACGGAACCTCCTGCGGGGCGCCGTCGCGGGCGCGGGGGCGGTCCCGCTCCTCGGCGCGGGCCCCGCCGCGCTCGCGGCCGCCGGTTCCGTCGCGCCCGCGCGGTGGATCGGCGCCGGTCCCTTCACGCACGTGTACGACCCGTCCACCGCCACGAGGGCGCGCTACCTCAACGACCACACCCTCATCAAGGCGCGCGACCGCTGGCACCTGTTCAGCATCGTCGGGGACAGCGCGCCGCGCGGCGAGTCCCCCGACAGCGCCGCCGAGACGTCCTTCGCCCACGCGTCCGCGCCCACCCTGCACGGCCCGTGGACCACGCACGCCGACGCGCTCACCGTCGACCCCGCCTACCACGGCGAGGAGCACCTGTGGGCGCCGCACGTCATCGAGGCCGGCGGCCGCTTCTGGATGTTCTACGCGGCGGGCGGCGCGAGCGGCACCGGCGGCGCGGCGATCAACCTCGCCACCTCCACCGACCTGTCCACCTGGACCCGCGAGCCCTCGGGCCCGTTGTTCCGGGGCCTCGCCGCCCGCGACCCGATGGTGCTGAGGGTCGGGGCCGAGTGGGTCATGTACTACACCGAGCTGTCGGGTCCGGGCGGTCACCACGTCGTGGCGTACCGGCGCTCCGCCGACCTCGTGCACTGGAGCGCGCCGGGCACCGCCTTCACCGACGCGAGCACGGAGGCCACCGTCTCGGTGACCGAGTCGCCGTACGTCGTCGAACGGGACGGCTGGTACTACCTGTTCGTCGGGCCGAGGGGCGGCTACGAGGGGACCGACGTCCTGGCCTCGCGCGACCCCTTCCGCTTCGACCTCGCGGGCTACGCGGGGCACGTGGCCGGGCACGCCGTCGAGGTGGTCGCCGACGGGGACTCCTGGTACGCGACGGCCGCCGGCTGGTTCCGGCAGGGCCTGTACGTGGCGTCCCTGGAGTGGCGTGACACGCCGCCGTCCTGGCAGAGCCCGGACAATCCGGTGGCCGGGCTCGACGTCGACGGGCGGCTCACCGTCCTCGCGCTCGACGCCGCCGACCGCTCGATGCTGAAGCGCGTGCAGCTCGACCCGGCCGCCGGCGTCTGGTCGGAGTGGGAGCCGTTCGGCGGCCCGGCGGGCGCGGTGCCGACCCTCGGCCGCAACGCGAACGGCCGCCTGGAGGTGTTCTCGCTCGCCCCGGGCGGCGCGAACCTGCACCACCGGGTCCAGCGGCCGGACGGCGGCTGGCACGACTGGGAGGAGTTCGGCGGCCCGGCAGGCGCGGCCCCCGCCGTCGCCCGGGACGCCGCCGGCCGCCTGGAGGTGTTCTCGCTCGCGCCCGGCGGGGCCTCCTTCGCGCGGCGCCGCCAGTGGTCGCCGGGGTCGCTCGCCTGGGATCCGTGGGAGCCGGGCTTCGGCGGGGCGGCGGGTGCGCCGCCGGTGGTGGCGGCCAACGCCGACGGTCGCCTGGAGGTGTTCGCGCTGAGCCCCGGCGGGGCCGGCGTCCGGCATCGCTGGCAGGAGTCGCCGGGCGGGGCGTGGACCGCCGGGTGGCACCCGTTCGGCACGGCGGCCGGCGGGCCGCCGCGCGTGGCGCGGGACGGCGGCGGGCGGCTGACCGTCGCCGCCGCCGGGCCGTCCGGGATGGGTGCCTTCGCCCGGCGGCAGTCCGTGCCGAGCGGCGGCTGGGACGACTGGCTGCCGCTGTTCGGCTGGAGCGCCACCGCCCCCGTGCTCGTCGCCAACGCCGACGGCCGCCTCGAAGCGGTCTCCCTCGCGCCGGGCGGCGCCCGTCTCGTCCACCGCTGGCAGCTCACCCCGGGCGGGGCGTGGGACCCGGGGCGGGAGTTCGGCGAACCGGGCCTCCGGCTCGCCGCCACCCCAGCCGCCGTCGCCGACGCCACCGGACGGATCCACGTCCTCGCCGTGACCACCGAAGGGCGGGTGCGCGTCCGGGTCCAGGCGCGGCCGAGCGGCGACTGGCTCCCGTGGGGCGACTTCGGCGACCGCCTCGTGGCCCCGGTCGTGTCCGGCGCGCCCGCGCCCTGAGGGAGGGCCGCCGAACGGATCGCGCCACGCGAGGAGGGACGCCGGGGGTCGGTCCGGGCCCCGGAGCGCGCTCCGGGCAGTGACCTTGCCCACCTTGCGGGCGGGGTGGAGCATCGCCGACCCCCGTCCAGATAACTGGAAATGTGTTCTAAAAAGCTCTTCCTGATGATCCGTCAGGGTGTCCCCCGTCACAATGCGGCCTGTGCCCCCGCGCACCGCCGGGAGGCGTCGCCGACGTGGCCGAAGGGTGCCGGTGCACGACTCGTACGGGTGGGTAGGGTTCCGCTCGTCCGGGAACCGGGACGTGCGGATCGGGGGAGCGATGAGCGGCGTGGTCGTGCATCTGCCGGGGGGCAGCGGAGGCGCGGACGGCGACGAAGGGCGGGCCGACGCGGTGACGTTGCGGCTCGGGCCCGGCGAGGTCGCGCGCTTCGGGCGCGGCTCTCCGGGCACCCCCGTCGAGCTGCGGCTCGCCGACGCGGCGATCTCCCGGCTGGCCGGGGAGATCCGCGTGACCGACGACCACTGGCAGCTGACGAACCACAGCAGCACCCACAGCTACCTGGTGGAGAACCCGGAGGGAGCGGGCGAGTACCTCCGGGTCCCGCCCCGCCGGCTCGGCGCCCCCGTGCCCTTCGAGTTCGCCCGGGTGGTCCTGCCCACGCGCGGCGAACACCCGGTCACCTTCCAGGTGTTCGCGCCCGACCACCTGTACCTCGACCCCGAGGCCATGGGCGTCCCCTGGGGGAGCAGCACGGTCACCGCGTACTCCCTGGACGAGACCGCCACCTACTTCCTCGTCCTCGTCGCGCTCTGCGAGCCGAGGCTGCGCGACCAGTCGCGGGTCGCGGTCCCGACCACGCCCAGCATCGTCGAGAGGCTGCGGACGCACCCGGGCTGCGCCGGGCTCACGGCGCGGGCCGTCAGCTCGCACATCGACTACCTCGCGGAGGAGAAGCTGCGGATCGCGGCACCCGGCGGCGCCGATCCGGGCAAGGGCGACCGCCGCAACGGCAAGCGGGAGGAGATCGTCGGCCTCGCGCTGCGCTTCGGCCTCGTCCGGGAGGACCACCTCGCCCTCCTCCCGCCCGTGACGGGCGCGGGCGGACGCGAGGGGCAGGCCGCGCGGTGACGCCGCTGGAGGACCGGCGCGCCGCGGCCGACCGGGACGAGGGCCCGGAACTCCTCCCGCCCGGCCACCGGGTGGGCGCGTGGGAGGTCGTCGAACCGATCGGAGCGGGCGGCTGGTCCACCGTGTACGCCGCCCGCCCCGCCGTGCCCGCGACGGCCGGCCCCGCCCGGGTCGCCCTCAAGGTCATGCCGACCGCCGGCCTCGCGCCCCGCCAGCTCCACCGGCTCGTGGAGTCCGCGCGGCGCGAGGCCGCGCTCGGCCGCCGCGCCGGACACCCCCGGCTGATCGCGCTCCTGGACACCTTCACCCTCACCGCCCCGGACCGGCCCTCCCTCGACGGCGCGCTCGTCCTGGTCATGGAGCGCGCCACGGGCAGCCTCCGCGACCTCCTCGACGCGGCCGGCCGCGGGCACCGCCACGACGGGACGCCCGACGACGGGGCCCACCCCCGTGAGGCCGACCGTGACGCCGACCGCGAGGACCACCGCGCCCGCCTCGCCGAGGGCATCTGCGAAGGGCTCGCCCACCTCCACCGCTCGGGCTGGGTCCACGCCGACCTCAAGCCGGAGAACGTCCTCCTCGCCGAGGACGGCTCCGTGAAGCTCTCCGACTTCGGTCTCGCCACCGAACTGACCGGCACCCACGGCCACATGCCTCCGATGGGCACCCTCGACTACCTGCCCCCCGAGCGCTGGCGGGCGCCACTGGGCGAGCGCGGCGTCCAGGTGCGGACGACCGCCGACATCTGGGCCCTCGGCATCGTCCTCCACGAACTCCTCGGCTCCGGCGTCCCGCCGTTCCCCGGTGCCACCCCCGGCGCCCGGGGCGCGGCCGTGCAGGAGTACGCGGCCGGCCGTGCGCCGCTCCGCCTGGACCCGGCGGTGCCGCCGTTCTGGCGGGAGCTCGTCGCCGACTGCCTCTCGGGCACCCACGCGGCGAGCGCCCCGGCCACCGCCGAGGCCCTGCTCGCCCGGATCGCCACCGTCACCGGAGCCCG